>LT599018.1:694895-1389791 GCA_900079685.1 uncultured delta proteobacterium | reverse complement strand
GTTTTCCAGTTTCTGCTTGTCCGCGTATTTATCCGTCAGGAATCCTGCCGCGAGCGGGTTGTAAGCGATCGTCCCGATCCGGTATTCCTTGGTGAAGGGGATAAATTCCTGCTCAATGCCGCGCGTTATCAGGTTGTAGACCATTTGCGCCACGACCGGCGCGGGTTTGTTCCCGGATTTCCCAAGATGGTACAGCCGGGCCACCTGCCACGCGGCGAAGTTGGAAACGCCGAGATACAGCACCTTGCCGGAACGGACGAGGTAATCCATGGTATCCAGCGTTTCTTCGACGGGTGTCGCGTAATCGGGCTGGTGCAGATAAAAGATGTCGAGGTAATCGGTCTTCATCCGCTTGAGGGATATATTGATCTGTTCCATGATATGCCTGCGCGACAGGCCCCTTCCGTTCGGCCCCTCATAAGCGACCGTTCCGGCCTTGGTCGCGAGAATCACCTTTTCGCGCTTGCCGCCGGAGAGGGCTTTGCCCAGTATTTCCTCACCCTTCCCGTTGGCGTATTTATTCGCGGTATCCACCATATTGATGCCCTGATCCAGGGCGTAGTCCACGGCGCGGATGGCGTCCTTTTCTTCCATCTGCGCGCCGAAGGTCATGGTGCCGAGGCAAAATCGGGAAACGGAAAGGCCGGTTCCGGTCAGATTCACATATTCCATGCGAGAAATCTCCTGGCGTTGCGGCCTGGCGGCGTGAACGGCATCGCAATCGCCGTACGTAGCCGCCAAGCCCGGTTTTGTCCGGTTGTGGTATGCATCGGTAAAATAGCAAAATGCGAGCCATGTTTTTTATATAAATAAATTACTCTATTATGAAAAAGCTGTTGCGGAAGTCGCACGGTTATGCTTGCGAAAGGCGCGTTTTGCGACATTTGTCGCAGCGGGCCGGGTTCCCGGGCCGCCACGGTGCTCATGCCCGGAGCCGTCCCGGGGGCAAGAGCGTTCAGATCCGGAAGGACCGCATTTTTCACGGGCGTTTCCGGCCATCCCTATAAAAGGGTTACGGCAGCCGGTCAATAATGCTATGGTAGTCTGGAACGGCGGTTTTTTTGTCTTTGTGGAAAGAGCAACAGGAGAAGCACCATGACGAACATGCGCGTTGAAAGCGATTCCATGGGCACCATTGAAGTGCCCGCCGAAAAATACTGGGGCGCGCAGACGCAGCGCTCCATCCAGAATTTCCCCATCGGCGTGGACCGGTTCCAGTGGGGGCGTTCCATCATCCGGGCCCTTGGCGTGCTGAAAAAAGCCGCGGCTCTCGCCAACGCCGAACTCGGCCAGCTGCCGCGGGAAAAAAGCGAGCTCATCGTGAAAGCGGCCGACGAGGTCATACACGGCAAACTTGACGACAACTTCCCGCTCGTCGTTTTCCAGACCGGTTCCGGCACGCAATCGAACATGAACGCCAACGAGGTCATCGCCAACCGGGCCATCGAGATCGCGGGCGGCGTCATCGGCAGCAAAAAACCGATTCACCCCAATGACGACGTGAACCGGGGCCAGTCTTCCAACGACACCTTTCCCACCGCGATGCACATTGCCGTCGCGGAGGAACTCCACGGCAGGCTGTTCCCCGCCGTGGCCGCGCTGCGCGGCACGCTTGACGCCAAGTCAAAGGCCTTCGCGGACATTGTGAAAACAGGCCGCACGCACCTCCAGGACGCGACGCCCATCACGCTGGGCCAGGAAATCAGCGCCTGGGTGGCGCAACTGGATTTCGCAACGTCGTGCGTCACGGCGTCCCTTGCCGGGCTGTACGATCTTGCCATCGGCGGCACGGCCGTGGGCACGGGCCTCAACACCCACCCCCAGTTCGGCGAGAAGTGCGCGGCGCATATCGCCGCCATCAGCGGGCATCCTTTCCACGCGCCGGAAAACGCTTTTTTCTCGCTTGCCGCCCATGACGCGCTTGTCCAAACCTCGGCCGCGCTCCGGACAATGGCCGGGGGCCTGATGAAAATGGCCAACGACGTCCGGTGGCTCGCCAGCGGCCCCCGGTGCGGCATCGGCGAGCTCCGCATCCCGGAGAACGAGCCCGGCTCCTCCATCATGCCCGGCAAGGTCAACCCCACGCAGTGCGAAGCCATGACCATGGTCTGCGTCCAGGTCTTCGGCAACGACGCTTCCGTGGCGTTCGGCGGCAGCCAGGGCAACTTCCAGCTCAACGTGTTCAAACCGGTGATGGTGCATAACGTGCTTGAAAGCATCCGGCTTCTCAGCGACGCCATGCTCGCCTTTACCGAGCATTGCGCCGCCGGGCTTGAGCCCGACCGGGACGTGATCGCGAAAAACCTGGCGAAAAACCTGATGCTCGTGACCGCGCTCAACCGCCACATCGGGTACGACAACGCGGCCAAGATCGCCAAAAAAGCGCACGCCGAAGGGTTGAACCTCAAGGAAGCCGCTCTCGCGCTCGGCCTTGTGAGCAGCGAAGACTTTGACAAATGGGTGGTGCCTCTTGAAATGACGCGGCCTTCAGCGTAGGGGCGATCATTGCGCGATGCCCTTTGAAGGCTTTTCCGTATGCGAAAACCGCCGGTCGCCCGGCGGTTTTCGCACCGGCGGCACTGCTGTTTTCCGGCAAAGAATATCGTCCTTGTGCCTCCATGGGACTTCCGGTATTTTACATCCTTCCGATGCAAGACGGCAGTATGGACGCGCCTGAAATACAACCCGGGGAGACGCCTGTGGACAGAAATACCCTTTTGATCGTCGAAGACAGCCCCATCCAGTCCAGGATCATCTGCCAGCGGTTCGAATCAATGACGCGGCTCACGCTCCTTCCGGCATACAGCCTGGCGGAAGCAAAGCAATTGGCCGAGGCGAACCGGGATGCCCTTTTCGCCGCCGTGGTGGACCTCAATTTGCCTGACGCGCCGAACGGGGAAGCCGTGGACCTCTGCCTTTCCATGGGCATTCCCAGCATCGTGCTTGCCGCGTCCTTTGACGAAACGCTGCGCAAGCGCTTCCTCGAGCGGAAAGTGGCCGACTACTTCCTCAAGGGCAGCATCGACGATCTGGAGCCGCTCATCGCCGCCGTGGAGCGGCTGCGCCGGAACCGCGACGTCAAGGCCCTGGTGGTGGATGATTCAACCACGCAGCGGGGCGTCGTCAAACGGATGCTGGCCGTGCAGTGTATCGGCTGCCTGGAAGCGGCGGACGGCGTGGCTGCCCTGGAAGTCCTGGCGAAAGAGCCGGACATCCGCCTGATTATTACGGATTTCAACATGCCGCGCATGGACGGGATAGCCCTTGTCCAGGAAGTGCGCAAACAATACCGGATCAGCCAGCTTGCGGTTATCGGCCTCTCTTCCGTCGGGTCCGGGCCGCTGACGGCGCAGTTTTTGAAAAACGGGGCCAACGATTTTCTGACCAAGCCCTTTGAGGCCGAGGAATTTTACTGGCGGGTCAACCAGACCCTCAATATTTTGGACGTGATGCAGGAGTTGCGCGAGCTGCGCAAGCACGGCTGAGTTCCGGCGCAAACGCGAAAAAGCCCGGCGCGGTTGGCGCCGGGCTTTTTCGCGTTTTTACGCCGCCATGCACAGCACGGCCATGCCGGTGCTGCATATGGCGGAACCGATCACGGTGTTCCGGAGCTGGGCGTTAAGGTTGGCGGCGTCGCGGGGGCGGCGCGCGGCCAGGAACACGCTGCGGAGCAGCGGCAGGGCGAAGGCAAGGCCCGGCAGAAACGCGGGGCGGTGCGCGGCCCAGAACGCGGCCCAGCACAAGAGCGTCAGGGAGGCGAGGAGGATGTGGTAGCGGCGGGCCGTGTCCAGGCCCAGCCGGACGGCCACGGTCTTCTTGCCCGTGCGGCTGTCCGTTTCAATATCCCGCATGTTGTTGACGTTCAGGACCATGGTGCTGCAAAACCCGGCGGCCATGCCGGGCAGGAAGAGCGGGAGAAACGACGGCGCGCCGCAGAGCGCGGCGCTGCCCCAGACGGCCACCGGGCCGAAGAAGAGACCGGCCATGAAATCCCCCAGCCCCCAATACCCGTAGGGGCGTTTCCCCATGGTGTAGAGGATGGCCGCGGCAATGCAGGCCGCGCCGAGACACAGGAAAAAGACGAGGCGCGGCCAGTCGCCCCAACTGGCGAGCAGCACCAGGACAAGCCCGGAACACACGGCCAGGGCGGAAGCCAGGATGATGGCCCGGAACATGCGCTGGGGCGTTGTGAGGCCGCTCCCGACCATGCGCAGCGGGCCGAGCCTGTCCGCCGTATCCGCCCCGGCCACGGCGTCGCCGTAGTCGTTGGCGAGGTTGGAGAGGATTTGCAGCAGGAGGGCCGTGACGAGAGCCATGATAAAGACGGCCCATCGCGCGCTTCCTTGCATCACGGCCAGACCGAAACCCAGGATAATGGCGGAGGCGGCCAGCGGCAGGGTGCGCGGGCGGGCGGCCCACAGCCAGAGGGAAAAGGGGGAAGGCGCGTGCGGTACGGGTGGCATATGCGATACTCTGAGATGGGCTGGTGGCTGGAACAATCCGTTACGGCGTCACGAGGGTTCAAAAAGAAACCGTTGCAGCGTGGCGGTCACTTTTTCCCGGGACAGGCCGGGCAGAGGCCGCATGACGGCAATGTCGTCAACCCGGTCCTGCACGGTAACGAAATCAAGGACGGCATGATACCCCGGCCTGCTCCAGAAATCATGCATGACAATGGTCACGCCGGGATTGGCGCAATGCAGCAGGGACCGGCAAAGGCAGGCCACCCTGAACCGCCCGTCGATCAAAATCACATCATACGCGGTGCTGGGCATCAGATCCCAGCAGTGCTGGTGGTAGTTGAGCCAGCGGGGGTCGGGTTCCTTCGCCAGAGGGCCCCCCCATGCGCCGGTCGGGCCTATATCCGCATGCATGGGGTGCCAGCGTTTCTTCATAAGGAAATAGCGCGGTTCCGGCTCCTGTAACACTTTTTCAAGCCAGGCGAAATCCGATTCCACACTCGTAAGGTCCCACACGCCGTTCCGCAGCATGTGCGCGGTGCTGCCGCCGCAGCCGAACTCCAGCGCGCGCGACTTGCGCGGGATATACCGGGTGAACAGCGCGCATTCCGCTGCGCTCATGCGGGGAAGGAAGCTTCCGTCGCGCGGCATGCGGTTAGTCCGCTCCGAGCTTGTCCCGCAGGGCGGCAAGCGTTTCCTGGTCCGTGAAGTCGAACCGCAGGGGCGTCAGCGTAATCCAGCCCTCGGTCAGAAGGGCCCGGTCGGTGCCGGGGGCGACCTGGTCGGACGGAATATCGCCGTCGAGCCACCAACAGGGCGTGCCGCGCGGGTCCATGTACTCGTGGTACCAGTCGTGCCAGACCGCGCTGGTCTGCGGGCAGACTTTCAGGCCCTTGGCCTTGCTGAAAGGCAGGTTGGGGAAGTTCACGTTCACGACCCGGCGTTCGGGAATTTCGTGCCAGACGATTTTTTCCATGAGGGAGACGGCGTACCGCGCGTATTCGGTGAGGTCCGCTTCCTTGAAGGAGTCAAAGGAGAGGGCCATGGCGGGGTAGCCCATGGCCGCCGCCTCGCGGGCCGCCGCCACGGTGCCGGAGTACATGATGTCCGGCCCCACGTTGGCCCCGGCGTTAATGCCGGAGACCACGATATCCGGCTCTTCGTCCAGGAGCGCGCTGATGCCGAGCTTGACGCAGTCCGCCGGGGTGCCGGAAACGCTGATGCCCGTAAAGCCGTTTTCGGTGCATTGCTTGACGCGCAAAGGGTCCCGCACGGTTATGGCGTGCCCCACGGCGGACTGCTCGGATGTGGGGGCCACAACGCGCACCGTGTGGCCCGCGTCGAGAAGAGCTTTGTACATGCTCCGCAGCCCGTGGGCCCGGATGCCGTCGTCATTGGTCAGAGCAACTATCATTTACGCCTCCCAGGCATGTGGAAACGCGCGCGTTTACGGATAAATTGACAATGCATTCCAAACAGGACACCATCACCCGGAACCGCCTGTTGCACGTATTTCATTATTGTGCGATCTCATGGCGATGGAGTCAAGACCTTGTTATCTCTCTCCGAAGAGTACTATGCCCGGATAATTGAATCATATGCCCAAAACACAGTTTATCACCGATTTTTCCGTGGGGGATGACGTCGCCACGCTGTTTCTGCTCGGGGCCGCAACGCAAGGCCAGGCCCGGAACGGCCCGTTCTGGAAGCTGGAACTGCGCGACGCCTCCGGGAGCCTTGAAGCGAAAATATGGAGCCCCCAGAGCCAGATGTACGCCAATCTCGCCGCCGGGGATATCGTGGAAATCGCCGGCCGGGTCAGCATGTACCGCGAACGCCTCGAAGTGGCCGTGGACCGCATGCGGGTGCTGGAGGAAGACGAAAAGGCGGCCCTTGACCTCTCGCTCTTCATGGCCGCGAGCGAGCGCCCGGCAACGGAACTGCTGGCGGAACTCGAACGGCTCTGCAAAGCCGCATTCACGCACGGCCCCTGGAAAAAATTGCTCAAGCTCGTTCTCGCCGACCCCTGGGTGGCGGAGCATCTGCCCACGGCCCCGGCGGCCAAGGTCATGCACCACGCGTACGCCGGGGGCCTGCTGGAGCACACCCTGGGGGTCGCCAAACTCTGCATGACGTTCGCGGACCTCTATCCCCACCTCGACCGGCAGACCCTGCTGGCCGGGGCCCTGTGTCACGACCTCGGCAAGCTCTGGGAGCTCAGCCAGGGGCTGGCGACGGATTACACCGGGGAAGGGCGGCTGATGGGCCATATCCAGCAGGGTATGGATTTTCTCGATCCCCTGATCCGCAAGGCCGGTCTGGAAGACCACCTGGCCCTGCACCTGAAACACCTGGTTTTGAGCCACCACGGGCAGTATGAGTTCGGCTCCCCGCGCCTTCCCGCGACGGGCGAGGCTTTCGCACTGCACTACGCGGACAACCTGGACGCCAAGATAAACCAGACAAAGGCGGCGCTCGGGAATATTCCGGACGGGGAAAGCGGCTGGTCCGCTTTTGTTCCCGGCCTGGACCGGACGCTGTTCAAGCCCCTGCCCACGCCCGGCGCCGGGGAAAAGGGGAAAAAGGCCAAAACCGGCGCTTCCCCGGCGAACGCACCCGGCAACGACGAGGCGACGCACATACCGGGGCAGCTTTCTCTTCTCGGCGGCGAATGAGCGCATCCTTCACGGGTGCTTTCCCATACCATTTTACCCAACGGCGCGCACATGTTCATAACGTTTGAAGGTATGGAGGGGTCCGGCAAGAGCACGGCCATGGCCCGCATCGGGAAATGGCTGGAATCATCCGGCCGGGACGTCGTCTATACCAGGGAACCCGGCGGCAGCGCCCTCGGCGGGCTGCTCAGGGGCATTCTGCTCGACGCGCGCAACAGCGATATCGTGCCCACGGCGGAACTTTTTCTCTATCTCGCGGACCGGGCGCAGCATGCGGCGAGCGTGGTCCGCCCCGCCCTGGAGCGCGGCGCGGTGGTGCTCTCCGACCGTTTCGCGGATTCCACCATCGTGTACCAGGGGTATGGCAGAGGGCTGGACGTTCCGGCGCTTGAACATTTGAACGCCATAGCCGTGGACGGCGTCTGGCCCGACTTGACCCTGCTTTTCGATCTGGATTCCGCGACCGGGCTTGCCAGGGCCACCGCCCGGAACGAGGCGGAAGGCAAGGTCGTCAGCGAAGGGCGGTTTGAAGCGGAAGGCCTTGCCTTCCACGAGCGCGTCCGGGCGGGCTTCCTGGACTGGGCGGCGAAAAACCCGGCGCGGTTCGCGGTTATCGACGCGGGCCGGGATATGGATACGGTCTTTGCAAGCGCGAAAGAGGCTGTGGAAAAACGGCTCATGGCGGGAGACGGAACATAACGGCGTCAGCCCGCCGCGCGCCCGATGCGTATAACGGCAGCGAGGACGCTGCCGGAACAACACCTACGTGGAGGAAACGATGGCGACCAAAAAGACGATGACCCCCGAGGAACAGTATTGGACCCTACGCCTTGAAAAAGCCGCGAAAGCGCTGGAAGCGAACCGTTTCGGCGTTTCCGTCCATGCGACCGGCAAGGACGCGGCGGAACATCTTGTCAAAAAAGTTTTGCCCAAAGGCTGGAAGGGCACGGTCAACTTCGGCGGTTCCGCCTCCGTGCTGCAATCCGGCGTCATCCCCATGCTGCAAAAGCTCCCCGGGGCCAATGTCCTGCCCAACTGGGACCCGAAAATGGACCGGGCCGAAATGCTCCGCCTGCGCCGGGAGCATTTCATCTGCGAGCTGTATCTCTGCTCCAGCAACGCGGTCACCATGGCCGGCCAGCTCGTCAACGTGGACGGCCTGGGCAACCGCGTGGCTTCCATGATCTACGGCCCGGAAAAGGTGGCCTTGTTCGTGGGCCGCAACAAGTTGTGCGAAACCATGGACGTGGCCCTCGACCGGGTGCATAACATCGCCGCGCCGATGAACAACATACGCCTCGGCCACCCCAACCCCTGCGTGAAGGCCGGCCGCTGTATGGATTGCAAATCGCCCAGCCGTATTTGCAATGCGTGGTCGGTGATCGAACGATGCAACCCCGCCGAGCGTATCCATGTGCTGCTGATAAACGAAGATACGGGGTTCTGATTTTCCCCGCTGCCCGCTTCCCGGCTCCGGCCCGGGAAGCGGGCGCGCCGTGCTTTTGCGGCACCGACGACGTACCACTTGCGGCGGCATACGACACGGTATACTATTACGCGAATATTCAGGAGGTCGGAATGCCTGCATCGGGATCGAAAAGTAGAGGGGGGGGCACGATTTTGCTGGTGCTCCTGTTGCTCCTGGGTGTAGCCGGAGCCTCGGCCTTTTTTATCCATAAAATCCTCACCGCGGAGGATGCGCCCGTCGCCGCGACGGGACAGGCCGGATCATCCCAGGCCGGGGCATCCCGGACAGGGCCGTCCCGGACCGGGGAAGACCTCGGCCCGCCCGTGGTGCTGCAGCCCGGCGGTTCCGGTTCCACGGCTTCCCCGAGCGCGGTTCCCCAGGGTCAATTTGTCGTTCCTCCCAGCCAACCCCCGCCCCAAGCACCCGAAGGAACGGATACGGTTCGCGGCCAGATTGCCGGAATTCCCGGACAGATGGCCGATGCGCCTCTTGTTTCCCCTTCTCCCGCAACCACCGGCGATCCCGACGCGCGCGGCGGGCTGCCCGCCGACCCCGCGCCCAATCTGCTGCTCGTGCCGGGCGCTATTGAAACGCCCCCTCCGGCGGCGCGTGAAGACGCCGTCGTCCGCCCGGCCTTTGTTGACGATATCGCGGCCTTTCTCGCGCAGAACTACTGGCCGCAAAATACCCATCCTTCGGCCCGGCGCGGCGGCATCACCACGGCCAGCCTGCAATGGGCCAATTTGCGCTACGGCGCGGAACTGAAAGGGCTGGATGGACGGCAGGGCGATCCCGGCGGGGCGCGCCGCGCCATTTTGGGGTATGTTCTCAACCCGGCGGTTGTCGGGCGCATTTACGGCTTGTACAGCGACGGTTTTGTGGCCGCCCTCAGGCAGGAGGCCGACAAACGCGTCGTCGGGGAAGGGAGCGGCAAGCGTTCCCTGTCTTCTGACGAGAAGAAGGAAATGTTCATGATTTATTCCGGATTCGCCGCGCGTATCGCCGGCGCGCTGGAAAATTACGCGGCGGACCCGTCCATGCCCGCCAAAGTGAAAGTCTACGCCCAGGCGGAGCAGGCGGTGCAGGACGCCAACCGGGTTTACCTGGAGAGCATGCTCGCCCATGAAGAGGCCGTCGAGAGCAAAGACAAGGGCCGGATAACGGCCGCGCAGCTCCGCATGGACAAGGAAGCCGCCACCTACCAGAAGCGCATCCGCGAGCGCGAGACCGCGAAAAACGCCCTTGTCGGCGCCATGAGCAAGGGGGGGAGCGGCCAGGGCGGCTCGGACACGCTGGTCTATGCCGCCTTCTGGGCTTCCCGCCGCGGCAATGACAGCGCCCAGGCTTTGCGCGCCTGCGCCAAGGCCCTTGGCGATATGAGCGCCAAGCTCGCCGCCGCGTCGCGCCAGATGTAGCAACGCGTCAGGACCACAATGATTGCAGGGCTTGGCGGCCGCAAGCCGCCGAGCCCTTTTTTATTTCAGGCCCGTTAGCGACGGCATTCTTACGAGGTATTCCATGTTGGTATGTACCGGCGGCTGCCGGAGCGGCAAGAGCGAGTTCGCGCGGCAATGGGCGGAATCCCGCGCCGCCTTACGGGTATACATGGCCACAGCCTACGACGGCGGCGATGAGGAAATGCACCGCCGGATCGCGCGGCACCAGGCCTCTCGCGGGGAGGGCTGGGCCACGTACGAGGTCGCTTCCGGCCCGTGGGAAACGCCCGAGCGGTTGGCCGCGTCGGCTTCGGCCATGGGGGATGTGCTGCTGTTCGACTGCCTGACGCTCTGGACCTCGCTGTGCCTGGAGAAAGGCTATGACGAGGCCGGAACCCTTGCGCTGACAACCCGGCTGCTCACATCGCTCCGCGAGTGCGGCAAACCCGTCGTTCTGGTGACCAACGAAGTGGGCATGGGCCTGGTGCCGGAGAACGCCCTGGGACGTCAATTCCGTGACATGGCCGGCCTGGTGAACCAGAGAGCCGCCCTGGTCGCGGATACCATGGTCTTCATGGTCAGCGGCCTGCCGCTGTACGTGAAGGGAAACCCGGACAACTAGAGCAGATTACCTTTCAAATTGTATAGGAACAGTTCCGGCAACTATGCCAGTATCCGCACAGAACCATGAGAGATTACAAGCATAAACGACACGCTTCGCGGGCATCCGCTCCGCGTCTGCCGAGCAATTTCAAAGAGAAATTACTCTAACGCATTCAGCACGTACTTTTTTAAAACGTTGCGCGTCCGCTGGTACAAACCAGCGGGCGCGCAACGTTTAATGCAACCCTATCGCGGGTAAAGGAGGGAAGGGGGTCTGGGGGAAGGGAACCATCAGGGGCTCAGCCCCTGTGATGCCGCGCGCGAAAAATTGCGGCCCCGGCGCTTGATAAGTTCCCCCTCTCCCGCGTTTCTTATCGTGAAAGGGAATTACAGATAACAAAACTTTGGGGGGCCGTGAAGGCCCCCCTTGTCATGCCCCGTTCAAGGGGTTTTTTCGTCTGTTACGGCCTTTGGCCCGGCCGGGGGGCTTTGCGTCGATCCTGGGGCGTTTTCGGCCTTTCTCGCCTCTTTCAGGGCGGGCGCTTCCTCGCCTAGGTACCTGAAGCACTGTACGGCCCTGAAATGGCCGCCGTAGCCGGTTGGGGTCTTGTTGTACCATCCTTGCCGGGTGGCCGTGCGGGTAAGCGCCGCCTTGCTCCGCGTCTTGTCCGCGCCGTGTAGGTCCGCCGTTATCTGCGTCCATTGCGGGTGGCGGCGTAGGGCTGAGGCAAGGCCGGGGTGGGAAGTGTTCACTAGCGTTCGCATGGGTATCCTGAAACGGTTTTCTCCGCGCCTCCACAGGTCGCATACCTCATGAAGGAAGGCCATGCCTACGCCTATGCCCTGCCATTCCGGCATTACCACTATCCGGCATGCCCGCGCTTCCTTCAGGCCGGGGCGCGGGCTTATGGCTATGTGCGCTACCGGTTCCGCGCCTACGAAGCCTACGTAGTAGGTGGCGGCTACCGGTAGCGGGGCCTTCAGATAGTGGTGCGGCGCAAAATGGGGCCAATACGCGGCGTTTGTCTCCCGTATTTCAAGGGGGATTCCGGGCCGTCGAAGCCGCCCCCGCGTCCATTCAAGGGTGCCGGTTTGGGTGTTGAAAATCCAATCCGGCTCTAGCCATTCCATTATGTCGAAATGGCATGAGAGGCATACGGCCTTGCCGCCGGTTTTTCTCCATGCCCTGGCAAAGCTGGCCGCGCCTACGCGGGCTATTTGCCGGTCTACTACGCTTGTGAATTCGTCAATCACTACCTTTTCCGGGGCTTCGGAAATCAGCCTGGCCAATTCCGCCCGGAACTTTTCGCCGGTTGACAGGATGTTGTAGGGCCTCAGCCATGCCGGGACGGTTCCTAGCCCTACGGCGGCTAGCGCGGCGGTGATCTTCTGCCAATTTCCGGCCGGGTTGATGGCGTCTATGATCGGCGCGTTCCGGGGCCACTGGCCGCCGTCCGCTAGGGCGTAGCCGTGCTTCAGAAGGGCCGCGCCTAGGGAACTCTTGCCGCTGCCGCTCGGCCCGGCTATCAGGCCGATGTTCCATCCCTCGGCCTCTATGGGAAGATCGGCTTCAAGGGTGAAGGTGTTGCCGGTGTCAACGTTGAACAGGGATGAGGCTATGTGCAACGCGTCGTATTGCGCCTGGGTCACAAGCCGCGCTTGCCCGTAAGAGGATTCAAGGTATTCAATCATCTTGGGGTAGCGGCTGATGTTTGAGACAACGCCGCCTAGCAGGGGGACAAAGCTTTCCCGAGGCATCTCGTCTTCAAACGGGTAGTACTGGCCGATTTCGTAAGGCGTTTGCGCGGCTTTCAGGATTAGCGCCTGTATGGCAAGGGCAAGCTGGTTCAGAACGTCCCCGCTTGGCGTCAGGCCCGCCGCCCTGATTGTGTTGTGAATTTCCCTCATGGGGTGTTCGATGGCGGCCGCCGGTACCGGGCTGCCTTTCATAGCGCCTACGCGGTTGACGTAACCGGCGTCCTGGTCGGTGCTGCCTAAAGGCGGTACGTATTTCATAAACTGACTCCTTCGTTGTCGTCTTCGTAGTCGAAGAATATTCTCGTATGGGAATGCGCGGCCGCCCGTATGCGGCATTCAAGGTCTTCGGCGTAGGCTATGTCGCCTAGGCTGTCGGGCGGGGTTGATTCGCCGCATCGAAACAGGGTAACGCGGGGGCCTTTCACGGTTACGTCCCATTCAAAGCGGACTTCATGCCCGCCGTTCAGGCAATCGCCGCAACAGGATACGCCCGCTATGAAGGGCCGGGGCTCGTCTATTTCGATCTCGTAGCCTAGGGCGGCGGCTAGTTCGTACCAATAGGCAAGGTCGTGGCGGCCTTCGTCCCGCATTTTGGCTACAACGGCGTCCCGGCGTTCCTGAAGGGTTACGGCCGCCGGGCTGCATGCGTCGGGTAAGCCGTATTCGCGTTCAAAATCGGGAAGAAGCTCAAAGGTTGAACGGGGGTCGGCCTCGCGTAGCAAATCGTTTCCCCGGCGCTCTACCGCCGCGTGGCCGTCCGCTACGCCCATGAGAAGCCGGGGCCATACCGCGTCAAGGTCGCGGGGCAAGGCCGCGCCGGGGGGCTGAAGCTCTACAAGCTCTTCAAAGTATTCTTGCTCTAGCTTGTCCATTTCCGGCTTATCCATTGTTCGCCTCCCCGAATGTCACCGTGCCGGGTACGGCTATCTCGCCGGTTGCGTGAAGAACGTTCGCCGTGGGGCTGAAAAGAACGTGATCCTCTTCCCCGGCGGCTATTGAGATCGCCTCGTTAAGGCGGGAAAGCATAATGGCCGTGCCGGGTTCCGCGTCCCGCCGAACAGCGGCGGCTATGCTTGCCGTCACGGCGGCCCGTACGGCCGGGGTATCCGGGGTTACGGCTAGCCGGGTATCCAACCGTTTCGGGGTGGGGGCGAAGGCGTACACCTCGGCCGGTACGGGCCGCCGCTTGTTCAGGTGGGCCTGAAGGCGGGCTATGTCGCCTTCCCTGGGAATGCCGTCTTCGTAAGTGCCGTCCATCATGGCGTAGACAACGACGGTTCCCGCGCCCATAAGGTCACGGCGCGGCCATGCCCGCGTGAACCCGGCGCATTCAAGGGTCCAGAATTCGTAATCGTCGTCGTTGCCGCCCCGGCCCGGCTTGCGTTTGCGGGAAAGTACCCGGCTGCGGTACGTGCCTTCGCTTTCGCCGTCCGTGCCGCCGCTGAAGCCGTCAATCACTATCGCTTCCGATTGAACGCCCGTCAGGGGTTCGGACAGTTGAAGCTTGCACGGTCCGTCCGCGTTGCCGTTTTTGCCGGGTTCCGTGCATGTCAGGCTCAGTTGCGCGGTGCCGTCATCCCCTATGGTCGCGCCTAAATCTGCCGTGTATTCAAGCCCGTCCTTGCGGGTGTATGCCATTCCGGCCGGTACCGCGCGGCCGGGGTCGCCGGTCACCGGCGACAACATCAACGATCTGCGCGTCAAGTACCGCCTGAGCGAACCGTACCTTTATCAGGTGATAGCGGCCGAGCGCGAGCGGCGGCGGGTCAAACAGTTATCGTTGCCCGGCGTCGAAGACTGCGTACCGGCCAGGGCAACCTATGAATGACGGCCGGGCGGCTGGTGCAAAAACAGGGAGGGCTTGCAAAGTCCTCCCCGTTTCATTATGTGCAAAGGTGTTGTACGAAGGTGTCCCGATATTTCCCGGATGTTCCCCGTATATCCCGGTTTATCAAACACCCTTAACTAGAGATATCGGGGGTTGTATCACCCCTGTTGGTTCCCTTCCCCCAGCACTCACTGCCGCTGTAATTTTCCGGATTCGACGGCTTTGGCGGCGGCGTCGAGGATGCCGTTGACGAACCCGCGCGAGCCGTCGTCGCCGAACTGCTTGGACAGCTCAATGGCCTCGTTGATGGCGACCTTCGGCGGCACGTCGTGGCGGTAGAGTATTTCGTAAAGGGCCAGGCGCAGCAGGGTGATTTCCACCTTGCCCATGCGCTCGATGCGCCAGTTCTGGGAAAAGGCGGCAAGGTGCGCGTCGATTGTGTCCATGTTCGTCCAGACGCCTTCGACAAGCTCCCAGGCGAACCCTTCAAGCGCGCCCGTCTTTTCAACGGGTTCGCCTTGTTCCGGGGCTTTGCGGAACGCTTTGGCCACGTCCTGCACGTTGGTGGCGGGCGTGAAGGTCAGTGAATAGAGCACCTGAAAGGCAAGAGACCGCTCGGCGCGGCGGGGGGCTTTTTTAACAGCCATGCGGCGCGTATCCTAGAGGCCCTGCAGCACGCGGACGGTTTCAAGAACGGCGGAAGCGGCTTCCACACCCTTGTTGCCGGCCTTGCTGCCCGCGCGTTCCACGGCCTGCTCCAGATTGTCCGTGGTCAGAAGCCCGAACCCGATGGGCACGCCGGTTTCCAGGCTGACATGGGCAATGCCCTTGGTCGCTTCGCTGGACACGTACTCAAAATGCGGGGTGGCCCCGCGAATAACCGCGCCGAGGGCGATAATGGCGTCGTACTTGCCGCTTTTGGCGATCTTCTGGCAGACGACGGGCATTTCAAACGCGCCGGGCACGCGGATGAGGGTGATGTCATCGGTGGCGCCGCCGTGGCGGGTAAGGTAATCCACGGCCCCGCCGATCAGGCGGTCCACGATGAAATCGTTGAACCGGGTGGCCACGATGGCGAACTTCAGGCCCTGAGCGTTCATCTGGCCTTCAATTGTGCGTAAGGTGCTCATATACTTCTCCTGTTCGGGCCGTGCCCGGATATCGCGAAAAAATCTAACAAATATCTAATACAAGCGAACGGATTGCAGAAAAATTTCTAACGGCAACTGCCCCTAGATAATTCTAATCTTCGCCGTCAAAATGCAGGATATGCCCCATTTTGTCCTTTTTGGTATGCATATATTTTTCGTTGTACTTGCTGAGGCCCAGTTCCAGGGGAACCCGTTCCACGATTTCGAGCCCGTAGCCGTTCAACCCGACGATCTTTTTGGGGTTGTTGGTCATCAGGCGCATTTTCCGCACCCCCAGGTACACAAGAATCTGCGCGCCGGTGCCGTAATCGCGCAGGTCCGCCTGGAAGCCGAGCTTCTGGTTGGCCTCAACGGTATCGAAGCCCTTGTCCTGCAAGGCGTAGGCCTGGAGCTTGCAGGTCAGGCCGATGCCGCGCCCTTCCTGGCGCATGTAGAGAACGACGCCGCGCCCTTCCTTTTCCACCCTGCTCATGGCGGCATGCAGCTGGGGGCCGCAGTCGCAGCGGAGCGAACCGAGAATGTCGCCGGTGAAGCACTCGCTGTGCACGCGCACCAGCACCGGCTCGTCGGTGGTTATGTCGCCCTTGACCAGCGCGATGTGCGGCGCTTCGGTGTGTTCGCTGTCAAAGGAGACGATTTCAAACTCGCCGAAGCGGGTGGGCATTTTGGCCCTGGCGGATTCCTTGACGGCGATCAGGCCGCGCTGCAACCGGTACTTGATGAGGTCCTTGATCGTGGCGATCTTCAGGCCGTGCCTTTCGGCAAAGGGGATGAGGTCCGGCATGCGGGCCATGGTGCCGTCGTCTTTCAGGATTTCGCAGATAACGGCGGCGGGGCGCAGGCCCGCGAGTTCGGCAAGGTCCACGCTGCCCTCGGTCTGCCCGGCGCGGACGAGAACGCCGCCTTTTTTGGCGCGGAGCGGGAAAATATGGCCCGGCGTCACGATATCCTCGGGGCAGGCGTCTTCCTTGGACGCCGTGAGGATGGTGGTGGCGCGGTCCGCGGCGGAAATGCCGGTGGTCACGCCGTGGCGGGCTTCAATGGAGACCGTGAAGTTGGTCCCGAAGCCGGATTCGTTTTTCTGGGCCATCAGGGGGAGTTGGAGCTTGTCCACCATTTCCGGGGCCATGGGCAGGCAGATGAGCCCCCTGGCGTGGGTGGCCATGAAGTTGACGACCTCGGGGGTCACAAATTCGGCGGCGATGGTGATATCGCCTTCGTTTTCGCGGTCCTCGTCGTCCACGAGAATGATCATTTCGCCGTTGCGTATCGCGGCAATGGCTTCTTCCGTCGTACAAAGGGGCATGGCGCTATTCCGGTAAACGGCGTTCCCGCCGCGCGGGTGCCGGTAATACGGGTCAGAACCCGTGTTTGCGTAAAAAATCCATGGTCAGGCCGGAAGACTCCTCCAGGGAGGTCCCGGCATTGTTCACGTAGCCGGTGGCAACCATCCGCGCCACGTACTTTCCTATAAGGTCGGTTTCCATATTTACAAGGGTTCCGGCCTTCCAGGAATGCAACATTGTCGCGGTGATGGTCTCCGGAATGATGTTCACGGTGAAAAAGTCCGGACCGCATTCGTTGATGGTCAGGCTCACCCCGTCGAGCGTGACGGACCCTTTCGGCACAACGAGATGCCCCATCGCGCGCGGAAAAGCAAGCCGGAAAACAGTGGAATCTCCCCGCTTCTCGATGGCCGCGACAGTGGCTACGCAATCCACGTGCCCGCTGACGAGATGCCCGCCGAGCCGCGTGGAAAGGGAGACGGCCCGCTCCAGATTGACCACGCCGCCCGGTTGCAGGGAGGTGAGGGTGGTCGCGGAAAGGGTTTCCCCGGAGGCGTAGGCCGTGAAGCTCGCCCCGTCGAATCGTTCAGCCGTGAGGCAGGTGCCGTTCACGGCGATGCTTTCCCCGATTTCCGGGTCGGGAAACGGCGCGCGCGGCATGATGGTGAACCGCGTCTCCCGGCTGGAGCCCTTGCGCGCGACAACGTCGCCGAGGCATTGGATGATACCGGTAAACATGTCTTTTCCGTCAGAGCGCCGCCGGCCGGCAACCGGGGAAATCGTCGGGCCGGAGCGTCACGATAAGGTCCTTGCCGCAAATGCGGGAATCCAGGATGCGCAACGAGACTCCCTCGTCGATCTGCAAGGGGGAGAGCCCGTTGAAGAGCGGGGTGGCCTCGTTGTCCGCCAGAATGCGCGGGGAAAGATGCAACCGCAGTTCTCCGGTGAGGTTTTTTTCCAGGAGCGACAAACCCAGGCGCCCCCCGCCTTCGCACAGGACATACAGGCAGCCGTGGGTTTTGCGTAAGGACGCGAGCCCTTCACGCAGATCGAGCTCGGCGCGCATGTAGCCCGGGGAGGTGTTGTCCGTGCGGGAAAGGGGGGGGAGGCCCACCACTTCCACGCCCTTTTTCCGCAGGGCTTCGGCCCTGGGGCTGGCGGCGGCGGCAATGGTGGTCCAAAAAATCGTTTCCGCGGGCCTCTCCTGCAACAGGCGGCTGTGCGCCGTCGGGTCGGGCAGGCGGGACGTGACGACCACGGCCAGGGGCTGCCGTTCCGCCGGGGGCTCATCCGGAGCCGGGCGGCAGGTGAGGAGCGGGTCATCGTGATAAAACGTGTTGCCGCCCACCAGAACGGCCCCGGCGTGGCGCCGGAGGTCATGGACGAGGCGGAGCGACTCCGGGCAGCTGATCCACTGGGAGTGCCCCGTGCGCGTCGCGATGCGGCCGTCCAGGGTGGAAGCGAGCTTCAGGATGGTGTAGGGAAGGTCCGTGGTCTGCCAGGTGATGAATTCGGAGATCAGATCGTCGCATTCGCACTGCAGGACGCCGGTGATGACCTCAATGCCGTTGTCCCGCAACTTTTGCGCGCCTCCGGAGGCTTCCGGGGTAGGGTCCATGCTCCCGATGACCACGCGGCGCACCCCGGACGCGATGACGGCGTCCGCGCAGGGCGGCGTCTTGCCGTGGTGGTTGCAGGGCTCCAGGGTGATAACGAGCGTGCACTCCGCCGCGTTGACGCCGTTCGCCTCGGCATCGCGCAGCGCGTTCACTTCCGCGTGGGGGCCGCCATGGCGCTCGTGATACCCCCTGGCCGCGATCGTGCCGTCGTCCCGGACCAGAACGGCCCCGACGCAAGGGTTGGGCGCGGTGTAAAAACGCCCGGTGAGCGCCAGCGCGATGGCTTCGCGCATGGCCGGTTCAAAAAAAACGGCGTCCGGCATCAGGGTAACTCCACGTCGGCGGGCAAGGGGCTTTCGTCATCAAAGGGAATGAAGCCGTAGGGTATGCCCGCTTCTTGCAGCATGGCTTCGCCCATGGGGTCGGGGTACGGCTCCGCGAAATGCACGGCGGCTATGCCGCAGTTGATAATCATCTTGGTGCAGATGAAGCAGGGCTGGTGCGTGCAGTAAATTTCCGCGCCCTTGAGGGATATGCCGTGGATGGCCGCCTGGATGATCGTGTTCTGCTCGGCATGCAGGCCGCTGCATATTTCATGGCGCTGGCCCGAGGGGATGCCCAGCTCCTGGCGCAGGCAGCCCTTGACAAGGCAGTCCGTGACCTTGGCCGGGGCGCCGTTGTAGCCGGTCGCGAGGATGCGCTTGTCCTTGACGGCAATGGCGCCGACCTTCCGGCGGAGGCAGGTTGACCGTTGCGCCACCAGGCGGGTGATCTGCATGAAATAGGAGGGCCAGGACATGCGGGACATAAAACTACTCGATGTTCTTGGCGAAACAGGGGGGCAGCGCCCCCCTGTTTTACCGTTCGTTATTGGGCCGGTTGGGCCGGGCTTTCGGGCTTGATCGGCTTGAATTCAATGGGCATGGCGTTCATTTCGTCCAGCACCTTTTGGGTGACGTCGATCTGCGGGTCGTACGCGAGGGCCGCTTCGGACGGGATGATCAGATCGAACTTGCCCTTGGTGCGGCAGTTTTCCATGGCTTTCTTGTACGCGTCGGTCAGGGCCGTGACCACCTGCTGCTGTTCGGCGTTGAGGCGCTGCTGCATTTCCACCAGGGCGACCTGCATTTCTTCCTGGGCGGCCTGCTTTTCTTTTTTGCCCTTGGCGTTTTCCACCTTGGCGGCGGCTTCCTCGTAGGCTTTCTGCATTTCGGTGCTGAGGCCTCTCAGGTATTCGGTGCCTTTTTCGCTGGCGGTACTTTCTTTATACACCATGTCGGTATTTACAATGGCCACGCGTTTGCCGTTGCAGCCGAATGCGAGCAAGGCCAGGGCCACGAGGAGTGCGAGACGAAGGGAAAAGCGTTTCATGTGGTGCTCCGTAAAAAGATTTTATCCCGCAAGGAAGTGGCTCACGAGACGTGAACAGAATATATAAACGTTTTGCCTCGAAGAAACAAGGAGTGATAATACACAAACTGAGCCGCCTGCGGAGAGGAGCCCTGCCGGTTGGGCACTGCATTGCCTGCCGCGGCGATTTGTTCAAGGCGCGATAGCGCCCCGCGCAGCGGAGCAAGCGAGGCTTTGCCTCGCGCGGCGATTTGGACGTGGCGCGATTTGTTAATGACTCAACCGGGGTAGGAATTGAGCGCCGCGATAACCTTGCCCACGTACTGGCGGGTTTCCTCGGCGGGCATCTGGCGGGAAAGTTTTGTGAACAATTCATCCGGGGAAAGCGCGTTGATCGCGTTGACGGCGGCGTCCGCATCGTTGGTGCCGAAGGCGCGGAACACGGCCCTGGGACCGGCGTTGTACCCGGCTATCATGCAGAGCTCGCGGGAGGTGGCGTTGGTGACGCCCGCGAAATACCGCGTCGCCAGAAGATGCAGATACGCGCTGCCGTACTCGATGTTGTTTTTGGGATCAAAAAGCATGCTGATGGTCGGTTTGCCGACCTTGCCCGTCAGGTAGGCCTGGACCTCGCCGCCGGCGGAATCCGGCACCACCTGCATGAGGCCGAGCGCGCCCGCGTTGCTGACGGCAAAGGGGTTGAACGCGCTTTCCGTGCGCATGATGGCGTAGATGAGCCGCGCGGAAAGGCCGAAGCGCTTGGCCGCGTGCTCGATATGCTCCATGTACTGCGCGGATTTGGGGTGCGGCGAATACAGCGCGACCGGCGTCGTGATCCGGAAGAGCAGCCGCTGCATATCCGCCGCCAGGCTGGTTTCCGCCGTGGCCACGCATTCGCCGCCCAGTTTGTAAGTGGAATCGGTCAGCCAGCGGGTGTTCGTGGGGTCGGCGGTTCTGTGCAGCCCGTCCGCCGGTAAAAAGGTGCCGCGTTCCATCCAGTACTGGTAGCGCTGGCTCGGCCGTATTGCGCTGATGCGGCGGAGCGGCAGGTAGGTTGCGTCGCCAAGGGCAAGCGCGACCTGGTCCCCGTACAGGGCTATCATGCTTTTGGCCGTGTTTCCGGCGGCGGGGACGGCGTCCTGCGTATTTTTGGGCAGGTCGCGTAAGGTCGCGCGGTAGCGCGCCCGGTCCAGGGAAAGGGGGAGCCTGTCCTGCCCGGCCCGCGCGGAGCCGCCGCCAAGGGCGGGAGAGGGCGCGTCCCGGAGGGTGGCGGAATAATCGATGCGCATACGGATGGCGCAGATGCCGCGCCCTTCGTCGTTGGCGCTCACCCAGAACCCCGTGGCGGGCATGACAACGCAGCAAAGCGCCACAACAGCGGCGAGGCGGCGAAAACGCGGCGAGGCGGCGTATTTTGCCGGGCGTGCTGGAGCGTTGCATGCGGGTTTACCCATGGAGGTTCCGGACCTTTTCCTTATAAAACTTAGAAAATGGACTAACGGGCGCCGGTAAGCGGACGTCAGCAAAATGACATGGTATCCCTAACGCGTTATATTTAGCAATGTCTGTGCCAAAAAAAAAGCACTAATTTACGGAAAACACTTGACGGAAAGAAGCCGTCTATCTATAACCCAATTCCTCGACGCGCGCTGGTAGCTCAGCTGGATAGAGCAACAGGCTACGAACCTGTAGGTCCGGGGTTCGAATCCCTGCCAGCGCGCCAATATTTCTGGGGAGTTATGATGAAAAATCGTAACTCCCTTTTTTGCGCTCAAAAATTTCCAACCGCATTTCCATCCTGTTTACTGAAAACCGATCCCACGCCATGCAACGATTCCTATCGGCATTGCATGCGATTTTCATTAGATCTCCAGCGTATAGCCCTACGCTTTCGCTGCAGCTTGGCAAATTTCTAAGGGACCGTTATACAGACATGGCAAAGCGTGTTGCGCTCAGCAGGCAGGCGCCGGACAACCGACACCTGCCGGATCCGATCAGGCTCACAGGATCGACAGGCATTTCCTGATATTTTTCTGGAGGGTCCTTTTATGAAAAAAGTTGTCCTTGCTTTTGTCCTTGCCTTTTCTGCATTCGCCATATCCGCCTGTGTTCATATCGCTTACGGTCCGTCCGATAATATTGCTGATGCGCAGTACGTTCAGTCTGTTCAGGCGGTATTGGACAGCAAGGAAACAATCACATTCATGGACAAGGCATACATGCTGGCGAATACCGCTAAACCGGGACCCGCGCAAACCTGGGGGGTCTTCGGAACGATAGTGGTCACGGATAACACCTTGTATTTCCTTTTTTGGAATCGGAATGCCAACGCCTTTGACGTCTTAAGAAAACTGCCGCTTACCGACATGGCCAATATTGATCATATTTCCAGCGCCTGGGGGCCTGGGGACTATATTGCGATTGAGGATAAAGACCATCGTTTCGACCTGTATTCTTGTTATACAATACCTGTCACAGCGAATGTCGTTGAGAAGAACCGCGAATTGCTGGATTCCCTTAACGCGGTCAAAAATACCAAATGACCGGAGCTTCCCTGGTTGGCGGATGTAGTGACCGGACAGTAAAGGCACTGCACGCCGAGCGTGATAAGGCCCTGGCCGATGCCCTCCGGCCGGCCGGTGGACCTGGTAAAGAATGAGCGGCACGCTGTTCGAACCCACCAATAATAAGCGACAAAAATCAACACCGTCCTTGGAGGGGCGGTGTTGATTTTTTGTCATGTAACGGCGCGCTCAAGGTTTTCCGGCGAAACAGGACGTGGAGGAAGATACACATACCGGGCGGCAATGCTGCCGACAACAACGCCGCCGAGAATATCAACGGGATGGTGAGCGCCGAGCCATAACCGGGAATACCCCAACGCCGTAATAAGCACAACGAGCACTATCTGCCAGCGTACTTTTTTGACCCGGATGGCCAACGGCAATGCCGCGGCAATAATTGCAACCGTATGTCCTGAAGGAAAAGAAGAGTACGCGTGTTTGAAGCTGAACGGCATCGGAGGGAGCGGTTCCCCCGGCCTCGGCATGCCAAGCCCCATTTTCAAACATTGGGTCAGCAGCAGTGAAAAAAGAATTGCGGCGCACGCAAAACGCACAACAAACGTTGTGCCGTCCGTATCATTGTCCCGCAGGGAGCGGGCAAAAATGGCCGCATACAACCCGTAAAGCGCGATTGCGGCATAATCGGATATCGCCTTGAAGAACAGCGTTTCCAGATGGTGCGTCTGGCGCAGACCCTCATACCAAAGCCTCGGCCCTTCCCCCCAAAACCCGTGAGCCGCGCCGGAAAGCAGCACAACCACCGTCAGGGGCATCAGCAGCAGGAAGTGCGTGCTCCAAGGGTATGCGGCGTGGACGGTGAACAACGCGGCCAGTCGTGCCGCACCATGTGTTTTGCCGGATGTATCGCTGATCGTGCAGGCGCTTGCGGGAGAATGTTTGCACGCCATGGCTCACTGCCCTTTTCCATGCGCGATGGCGGACAACAGCGTGAAGGCCGCCGCTTTTTCGGCCTTCGCATCCGCCGCATCAATCCCGTTCCGCCGGCCTCCTTCATGCTGTTTGGGTGTGCCGGCTTTTTGTTCCGTCCCTGCCGGACGGCGGAACGTGGGCATATATGCCGTCACAATATTTTCGCTCAGTTTTTTTTCGGCGTACAGGTCGTATGCGCACTGATAGGAAGCCACCGCCCTGGCCACGAGTTGCGCCTTCTGTTTCTCCGTGGCCGCATTTCCGTTCAATGCCTCGACCTTTGCCTGCCCGTCTGGTGAAAGCACCACGAGATGGTCATCCGTCCGCAGGCCAAGAAGCTGATAGGTGGATATCCAGGCCCGCCCCTCGTTTTCCGGTATCTCGCGGGCGTTCGTGCCGAAAAACTGAGAGTGGTATTCCCAGCCGAGCGCCGCGAGCAGGGTGGGCGCCACGTCTATCTGGCTGCACAATGCAGTAACCTGTTCCGGTTGGAAAAAGCGAGGGCCGTACATGATGCAGACGATGCCGTACGCGTCGCCGGGCAGCGCCGTTTTTCCCGCAATGGAGGCAGGGTGGTCCCCGACAAAGATAAAAATCGTGTTGTCAAACCAAGGTTTTGTTCCGGCTTCCCGCATGAAGGCGCCGATTGCGTAATCCGAATAGCTGACGGCGCCTTTGCGGCTTGTGCCGGGCGCAATGGAGACCTTGCCATCGGGGTAGGTGTACGGGCGGTGGTTGGAAGTCGTCAGCAAAAACTGCTGGAAGGGTTTTCCGGCGGCGTGGCTGGCGTCAGCCCGTGTAAGGCTTTCCGCGTACAGGTCTTCGTCGCATTGCCCCCAGGCGGTTGCAAACGTTTTGTTTTCCCGGGAAAAACCGAGTTTGTCCACAACAGTGTACCCGTTGCCCGCGAAAAAAGAATTCATATTGTCGAAAAACCCTATGCCGCCATAAATGAATGTGAGGTCGTATCCGTTACGGTGAAATTCCGTCCCCAGGTTGAAAAGCCGGTCGTTGTCCGGCCTGCGGACTATGGAATTGCCGGGGGTGGGGGGAATGCTGAGCATGACGGCTTCAATGCCCCGCACCGTGCGCGTTCCCGTCGCCATCATGTTGGAAAAGGAAAGGCCGTTCGCGGCCAGTGCGTTCAGGTTCGGGGTATACTCCCCGAGCCATTTGCTGCCCATGCTCTCCATCATCACGACAATGACGTTGGGGCGTATCGCAGCCGTTCTCGCCTCGGCGATACGGACGAGACTGTCACCCCTCGGAGGAGCGAACGAGGGCTTGGCGTCGGTAATGCCGCTTTGCAGCAACGCGAACGCATCCCGCTTGTTCATTGTTTTATAAAAAGCCCGGTAATCAAGCTGGTTATTCCGGTATGCGGAAAACAACTCATAAACGCCGTTTTTGGCGTATTCATTCCAGTACCGGTCCTTATTGCCGCCGAACGGCGTGAAAAGCATGAATACCAGGGCGGCGGAAGCGTATATTCCGATCATTGCGAGTATGCGCCGTCCCCCATAGCCGCTTCCGCAGACCAGATCACGCGGATATTCCGCGCCGGGCCGGTTGCTCCGTTGTATCCACTTCCAGGCGGCGGCGGTAATGCCGAGAGAAAGGAGGAAAGAGCCTGTGATAAGCGGAAGTATCGGGTACGATTCCACTATATTGCCCATAACCTCCGTCGTGTAGATAAGATAATCCACGGCAATGAAGTTGAAGCGCGAGTTGAACTCATCCCAGAAGAAATATTCGGCAAAGGCCGTAAAGACGCAGATGAAGGAATACAAAAAAAGGATGGTCTGCGCGTAAATCCTTCCGGCGGGGCGTTGCAGGAATGCGTTCGTGGGAATCAGAATACACGTTGCCGGAAGAAGCAGAACGAAAGCCAGGGTCGCGGCGTCGTTAAGCAGGCCCATCACCAACCCGGCGAAGGTAACGGCCGAAAACGGCAGCACGGCGGGAAAGGCCGCCTGCAGAACGAGGCGGACGACGATATTGATGCCGAGGAACAAAACGCCTAACGCCGTCAGGTAATGGACCCTGAACGGGCCGAGGCTTTCAAGGAAGAATTTTTTCATATCCTGCTCCGTGGATGTTCGCGCGCCGGACGCATGATGCCGCGCTCTCTCCGGATGGATATGCTTATAAGAGTAACAAGAGGTTTTACGAACGTAACAAAGTATGTCTGCAGTTATAAGACAATCGATATTCGGCTGTTGTCGTTTATTCTTTATTTATAACCGTAACTTCCGGGCGAGGAAGGTGACTACCGCCAGCGTGATGCACATGGTGGCCAGGGTATGCGATATGAAGTGTTCCCCCCTCGCTGTCTGATACAAGCCCATAAGCCAGCCCGCGCACAATCCCAGGGTGAGCAGGGCCCTTTTGACGAGGCGGGATACCGGTAAATAATATAAAGAAATCAGCGCGAACCCCCCGCTGGCGTGTCCGGCCGGAAAACTGCGCCCGCCGGCTGTATGGCCGTAGTGCCAAAGTTGTTGCAGCAGACCGATATGCGGATGCTTGCCGCCGTAGGGAAGAAGATCGACCGGGCCGTAAACGCCGGTGGCGGCCTTGATGCCCGCAACCGTCAACGGCACCAGGGCGATGCTCAAACCCACAAGCAGCGCGGGCTTTTTCCAGGCGTCCAGGTGTTTCACCGTTGCGGAACGGGTCAGGGCAATGAAAAAAAGGAGCAGGAATGCGCCGCCGATGAGACCGACAAGCACTTTGGGCGCGGTGTAGAGAAGCGTTTTATGGGCGGCATGGAATCGTTCCGTCAGAAGCCATTCGCCGTTGCGGAAAAAATAGTCCTGCACGCAACGGTCAAGGGCGGGAACGCTTTCCCCTATCACGCACAACAGCGCGGCAAGTGAAAACAGCGCGTATACGGGAAAGGGGGGCGGGGTGCGAAGAGAAACCATTGCAACGGGTGAGGCCGCTATTCGTCTTTGGCATCGGCGTGGAGCGGCAGGGTTACCGTGACCAGAAGCCCCGGCCCGGCGTTCCGGGCCACAATGTTGCCGCCGTGGTGAATGGCGGCTTCCCGCGCCAGGGCCAGCCCCAATCCCACGCCGCCGCTGGCGCGCGCCCGTGAAGAGTCCACGCGGTAAAAAGCCCTGAAAATTTCTTCCAATTGTTCTTCCGGCACGCCGGGGCCGTAATCGCGTATGGCGATAACCACGTTTTCCTTATCAATCCGGGCGGTGACGTCCACCGTGCTGTGCTCGGGCGTGTAGAACACGGCGTTCGCCAGCAGATTGCTCAACATACGTTGCAGCAACGCGGCATTGCCGTAGATGGTCAGGCCGCCTGCGGCATCAAGCAAAACGTCTTTCTGAAGGGTTTTTCCCTGAAAGGCGAAATCGTCGGCCAGCTCAAGCAGCAAGTCGTTGATGCCGATCGGTTCCATGGCGCGGGACGCCTCGCCCTTGTCGCTTCCTTGCAACAGCAGCGTGCTCACCAACTCATTCATGCGCTCCAATTCTTTTTCCAGGCGGCGCAGAAGCGCTTCCCGTTCCTCCGGTTCGTGCCTGCGGGACAACAGCCCCGCCGCCACGGACATGCGGGTGAGCGGCGAGCGCAGTTCATGCGAAATGTCCGCCAAAAGCCTGCGCCCGTATTGCCGCTGCGTTTTGATGGCGAGGGCCATTTCATTAAACGTTTGAGCCAGCACGTCAAACGCATCCGCTTCATTATTCGTGACGGGCAAACGGATCTCAAGATTGCCCCGCGCCAGGGCTTTGGCGGCTTTCGCCATTTTCCCGAGCTTCAGGGATAAAATTTTGGAGAGAACATACCCGCAGGCGAGTGAGGGGATAAGGATGCTGACGGCCCAGATGACGACTTCATGCCAGGGCTGAAACCCGCCGTACAGACCCGCCAGCATCTTTTCGGCGATGGGCTCAAGGATGAACTCCGCCAGGGCCACGACAAAAATAAGCAGACCGACGATGAAGCCGTATACTTTCCAGAAAAGCGGCAACCCGTTCAACCGGTTTTTTATTGCGGAACGTTCCCGGCTCATGACTGTTCCCCGGAGAGCAAGTACACATAGCCTTCGCCACGCACGGCTTTGATTCTTTCCCCCCCGTCGGGGCGGCCCCCCAACTTTTTCCGCAGGCGGCTTACCAGCATATCAAGGCTGCGATCCGTCGGGTATGCCGGATGCCCGAAAATGGACTTGTAGAGAAAATCCCGGCTGACGATGTTCCCGATGTTCTCAACAAGGTGCCGCAACAGGCGTATTTCGGCTCCGGTCAGATCATGCTGTTTGCCGTTAGCCGTAACGCTGTGCGCCGCGTGGTTGATGCTGATATCTTCCACCTGCTGCACGGCCTGCGTTTCCGGCTTGCCCGCGCCGGCGCGGCGCAAGACGGCCCGCAGCCGCGCGACCAGTTCTCTGGGGTTGAACGGTTTGCCGAGATAATCGTCAGCGCCCATTTCCAGCCCGACGATGCGGTCGATTTCCTCCCCCCTGGCCGTAAGCATGAGCACCGGGACGGCGTTTGCATGGCTGCTCGACCGCAGACGGCGCAAGACCTCAAAGCCGTTCACGCCGGGAAGCATGACATCCAGCACGATGATATCGAAGCGGCTTTCAGCGGACTTTTTTAACCCGGTCTCGGCGTCCGGCGCATGGGCGCATGAAAAGCCTTCGTCTTGCAGATAGTCGACCAGAAGGCCGAAAAGCTCGTTGTCGTCATCAATTATCAGGATTTTTTGCATATGCTGTCCGTGCGGCCTGCCCGCCGTTTCATGAGCGTCACTCACCGGCACCATACTCCAAGCACAATGCGTATCAAACTGAAAACGCGGGCGGGTTACATTTCGTTACAGCGTAACAGCGTTCTTTTTTCCAGGTTGACCTGTTTCCGGCAACGCCGCCCATGCCGGGCGGCACTCCGGCGCGGGCAACGGGCATTGTACGCTTTCTCCCGGCGGGAGCGGCGGTTTCCGCCCGCGTTAGATAAATTTACTTTTTGCGGGAGTGGGGAAACCCGTGCCGCGAGCGTGGCGCGGCGCGCCGCCGCGGCAAAACCCGTTGCACAAAAAAAGCGTGCTTGATATCGTCAAATGCGTCATTCGGATGCGTTACGGCGTGCGCGGCCCTTGACCGGCACCCTTTTGCGGACATGGTTTTCCTGGTCCGGACTCCCCGGACAGAAACTCAATACCCGGAGGATTTCTCATGCGTCAAAAAATGATTGCCATGGCCGTGGCGCTTTGTCTTGCTCTCGGCTTTGCCGCGCAGGCAAACGCCGCGGAAAAGATGATCCTGTACACGTCCATGAAGGAATCGCTCATCGGCGCGATCTACGATGCCTTCAAGAAAAAACATCCGGACACGACCATTGACTACCAGTCCGCCGGCGCGGGCAAGCTGATGGCGAAAATCGCCGCCGAGCGCCAGGCCGGGAAAGTGCTGGCCGACGTGCTCTGGACGAGCGAAGTGCCCGACTTTTACAACCTGAAGAGCGAGGGCATGCTCGAAACGTACGTGCCTACTAACTTCAAGGAACTGATCAACCCCTTTGACGACCACGACGGCAGCTTCACCGCCGCGCGGCTCGGCACGCTGGGAATCGTGTACAACACCAAGTTCATCAAACAGGCTCCGGCCAAGTGGGACGACATCTTCGGCAAGGACTTCAACGGCGCGTTCGGGATAGCCAACCCGGCCCTGTCCGGCACGGCCTACATGTCCATATCGCTCCTGGTCAAGCAGTTCGGCTGGGAATTCATCGAAAAGATGGCGGCTAACAAGTCCAAAATCGGCAAGGGCGCGGGCCAGGTCGTTGACGATACCGCCTCCGGCGAGCTGGTGGGCTGCATTGCCGTCGACTACATAACCCTGGACAAGATCAAGAAGGGCGCGACTCTCGGCTACGCCTTCCCGCCGGAAATTCTGGTGGTGCCGAGCCCCGTGGCCATCATCAAGGGCACCCCGAACCTCTCGGCCGCCAAGAAATTCGTGGATTTCCTGCTCTCCAAGGAAGCCCAGGAAATCATCGCGGCCGAAGGCACGCTGCCCGTGCGGAACGACGTCGCCCTCAACCCCGGCCTGCCCATCGCATCCCCCGCGGAAGCGGTCAAGCGGTCCATCAAGATAGACTACCTCGCCATGATGGCCGAAAAGCAGGCCACCGTGAAGAAATTCACGGACATCATGCAGGGCAAGAAGTAGTTTTCCGTTCGGTCTTCTTTTTGCGGGACGGGCGAAGGCCCGTCCCGCATGGATATTGTATCGCCAAAGAGAGCGTGTATGGCCACTATTCATCTGGACGGCGTCAGCAAGGCCTACGGCGACAACACGGTGTTTTCCGGCCTGTCCCTGACCGTGGATCACGGCGAATGTTTTACCCTGCTGGGGCCGTCGGGCTGCGGCAAAACCGTGCTGTTGCGCCTTATCGCCGGGTTTGAAACCCCGAACGCCGGGGCCATCCGCATCGGGGGCGCCCTTGTGGCGGACGCTTCCGGCGAGAGCGTGCCCCCTGACCGGCGGGACCTTGGCGTGGTGTTCCAGGAGTATGCCGTCTGGCCCCACATGACGGTGTTTCAGAACGTGTCCTACCCCCTGAAGCTGGCTAAAGCATCCCAGGCGGAACTGACGGAAAAGACCCTGCACGCCATATCCCTGGTGAACATGGCCGGTCTTGAGAAGCGCCTGCCCTCGGAACTTTCCGGCGGGCAGCAGCAGCGCGTGGCGCTGGCGAGAGCGCTGGTCGCCCGGCCTTCCATCATGCTCCTGGACGAGCCGCTCTCCAACCTCGACGCCAACCTGCGCGAGGAGATGCGCTTCGAAATCAAGGAATTGCAGCACAAGCTCGACATAACGGTTTTTTACGTGACCCACGATCAGGAGATCGCGCTCGCCATATCCGACCGCATGGCCATTATGGACCTGAGAGGGAACATCCGGCAGATCGGCACGCCGGCGGAAATTTACGAAAAGCCGGCGGACCTGTTCGTGTTCAACTTCATGGGCGTCGCCAATTGCATCCAGGTGAACAGGCGCGGGGATGTTTTGTGCGCCGGGAAGGGCGCGCAACCCGTGCCCTGGCAAGCGCCCCCGGATGACGAAACCGTCGCGGAATGGGTGGCCGGGTGCAGGCCCTCGGACGTCATCATCGCCCGGCCCGGCGCGGGCGGGGGCAACACCCTGCGCGGCGTCATCAAACGGGCCAGCTTCCTGGGAGCCATGATGGATTATCTCGTGGAAATCGACGGCGCGCATTTGCGCACGGAACTGCCCACCCACACGGCCATCGCCGAGAACCTCGTGTTCAAGGACGGCGAGGAATGCGCCATTTCCTTCCACAACCTGCACTGGTTCGACGCGCGGCACATGGCGGAGGTGACGGCATGAGTATTATGGCTGGACAAGGCGGCGCTAGCCGCCCGCGCAGCGGAGCAAAGGAGGCTCTGCCTCCTGCCGCGATATTGCGAAAAGACGCGCGCCATATGTCGGAGGTGACGGCATGAGCACCTTACCCATTAGGCCCGACGCCAAATCCGGCGGGCGGCCCGGCGGCAAGCAAGGCGGCGGTTTCGGGACCGCCCAGATCATCCTGGCCCTGTCCATCGGCGTGCTGGTGGTGTTTGTCGCGTTCCCGGTCATTCTGATTTTCCTTAACGCTTTCTGGGACAACGAGGGCAACTTCAACATCGTTGACGTGGTCAAGGTGCTGAAAGAGCCGGATACCTACCAGGCGCTGCTCAACTCCATCATCATCGCCATCGGCACGACGTTCGGCAGCACGGCCGTGGGCACCTTTTTCGCATGGCTGGTGACCCGCACGGACCTGCCGTACAAGCGGTTCATGAAAGGCATGTTCCTGGTGCCCTTCATGCTGCCGTCCTTCATCGGCGCTCTGGCCTGGAAGATGCTGCTCTCCCCCAGGGCCGGGTACATCAACCGGTTTTTCATGGACACCTTCGGCTTCGACGGGCCGATCTTCAATATTTACTCCTACGCGGGCATTATTCTGGTGGAGATCATGTATCTCTTCCCCTTCGTGTTCATCCAGGTCTGCGGCGCGCTGGAGCGCATGGACCCGACGCTCGAGGAATCCGCCCGCATTTCCGGGGCCGGGCTCGGCACCATCACGCGCAAGATAACCATCCCCCTGGTCATGCCCAGCATCCTGTCCGGCGCGCTGCTCATCATGCTGTATTCCATGGCCCATTTCGGCACCGTGGCCGTGCTCGGCATCGAAAATGGAATATTCAACATCCCGACGCTGATTTACGAGCGCATCCACCAGAGCGCGGGCAGTTTTGAATCCATCCGCACGGGCACTGTCCTCGCCTCCATCCTGGTCGTGACGGCGGCCTTCATCATCTGGATGCAGAATAGAATCCTGGGCAAGGGCCGTTACCAGATCATCGCGGGCAAGAGCTTCCGGCCCATGGAGTTGAAGTTGCGCGGCCTGCGCGTGCCGCTCATGGTTTTCTGCGTGGCCTATATCGGGTTTACCATCGTGCTGCCCACGGCGGTCATTTTCCTCGTGGGCGCGCTGCCGACCTACGGGCTGCCCTTCACCTGGGAGAACCTGTCGCTTGAGAACTACCGCTTCATTCTGTTCGAGCACAAGCTGACCCGGGACGCCATCTTCAATAGTGTCACGTTGGGTCTTTCCGCCGCGCTCATCACCATGTTCGCGGGCGTCATGATCTCTTACGTGATCGTGAAGATGAAGGTGCGGGGCAAGGGCGTTCTGGAGTTCCTCGGCATGCTGCCGTTCTCGGTGCCGGGCTCGGTTATCGCGCTGGGCGTGATCCTGGCCTGGAGCGGCAAGTTCGGCATCAATCTCTACAACACGGTCTGGATCATTTTGGTGGCCTATATCGCGCGGTACATGGCCTTCTCTCTAAAGGCCAATTCCGCCGCGCTCGAACAGGTGCACGATTCACTGGTGGAAGCGGCCAGGGCCTGCGGGGCCACCATGTGGCAGGCCTTGAAGGATATCGTGCTGCCGCTCGTCCGGCCCGGCATGCTGGCGGCGTTTTTCCTCATTTTCCTGCCGTCCTTACGCGAGCTGACCGTTTCCATCATGCTCTACGCGCCCACGACCAGGACCATCGGCGTCGCCATCTACACCCTGAACGAGGACGGCGAAACCGTGGTCTCGGCGGCGCTCGCGGGCATTGCCCTTATCCTCATCATCACGGGCCAGACGCTCATCAACCGCTTCACCGCCAAGCACACCAAGGGGTAAGGCATGTCGTACGTGAGACTTATCGACGTCACAAAGCGGTTCGGCCAGGTCACGGCGGTGGACCGGCTGAACCTGACCATCGAAAAAGGGGAGTGTTTCTCCATGCTCGGCCCTTCGGGGTGCGGCAAAACCACCACCTTGCGGATGGTGGCGGGTTTCGAAGACCTGGACGAAGGGGAAATCCACGTCGGCGAGCGGCTCCTTTCCTCCAAAGCGAAGGGGTATTACCTGCCCCCGGAAAAGCGCGATTTCGGCATGGTGTTCCAGGCGTTCGCCGTATGGCCGCACCTGACGGTTTACGAGAACGTGGCTTTCCCCCTGCGCATCAAAAAGATCCCGGCGGCGGAGCTTGACCGCCGCACAAAAGACGCTCTCGCTTCCACCAACCTCCTGGACGTGGCAAACAAAAGCCCGGAGGATCTTTCCGGCGGCGGCAAGCAGCGGGTGGCGCTCGCCAGAGCCCTTGCCATCAACCCGGACGTGATGCTCCTGGACGAGCCGCTCTCCAGCCTCGACCCGCACCTGCGCGAGGAAATGCGGTTCGAAATCAAAGATTTGCAGCGCCAATACGGGTTTTCCATCATCTACGTCACCCACGACCAGGCCGAGGCCATGGCGCTTTCCGACCGCATCCTGGTCATGAAGTTCGGCGTGGTGCAGCAGATAGACTCCCCGCTCAACGTCTACAACAACCCGGCCAACAAGTTTGTGTTCAGTTTCATCGGGTTGTCCAACTTCCTCGACGTGCAGGGCCAGGGCGATACCTTTGCCGTCTCCGGCGGGGCCGCGCTCCCAACCGGCCTGACGCCGCCCCCGGATCTCTCCGGCCCGCGCGACGTTACTCTTTCCCTTGCCAGCCGTCCTTCCGAAATCGACTTCGCGGACCATGGCGGCATACCCGGCACGGTCGTCCGCAAGTCGTTCCTCGGCGAAATCGTGGATTACCAGATTCAGGTGGGCAGCCAGGCCATGCGCGTGCAAAAAGGCAGGCGATCTCAAGGTCCGGATGTCGGCGGGAATTGCCATCTCAAGTTGCTGCGCCCGTTCTGGTACCCGGCAGGGGATGAGGCGTAACTATCGCTGCCGCACAACCCCGGTCACCACGGCGTAGGCTTTGAGGCCTTTTTTCTCACCGGTGAACCCGAGCTTTTCCTCTGTCGTGGCTTTCACGTTCACGCAGGAGACGGGAAGCGCGAGAAGCCGCGCCACGTTGGCGGCGATCTGTTCCCGGTAGGGGGCGATTTTGGGAGCCTGGGCCACGATAGTCATGTCGGCGTGCGCGATGGCGAAATTGTCCTGAAAGGCCAGCCGCAGGACTTCCGAGAGCAGAATGCCGCTTTCTATCCCGGCGTATTGCCGGTCCGAATCCGGGAACAAGGTGCCGATATCCCCGCGCCCGAGACAGCCCAGGATGGCGTCGATAAGGGCGTGCAGGAGCACGTCGCCGTCGGAATGGGCGGCGACAGTGTAATCCGAAGGGATGGGCACGCCGCCGAGGATGAGCGGGCGGTTGCCGCCGTAAGCGTGCACGTCGTAGCCGAAACCCGTGCGGGGCATGGTCATGGTATCGTCTCCACCGTGTTTTTCCAGAAGGGCGAGATCGGCAGGCGTGGTGATTTTTTTGTTGGCGGCGTCGCCCATGGTCACGAAAACCGGGATGCCGAGAAGCTCGAGGAGCGCCGCGTCGTCCGTGACGGCCAGGTTGTCCGCCAGGGCTTTTGCGTGGGCCTCGGTGAGATGCGCGCGGGAGAACCCCTGCGGCGTCTGCACGGCCCGCAGGCTGTTTCGGTCGATGGTGCCGTGAACCAGCCCGGAACCGTCCACCCGCTTGATGGTGTCCACCAGCGGAACGCCAGGGATAACGGCCGCATGGTGCGCGCGCAGGCCGTCCAGAACGGCGGCGGCGAGGCGGGCCGTCATGAACGGGCGCGCCGCGTCGTGCACGAGCACGTGGGTGCATTCCGGGGGAAGCGCGGCCAGAGCGTTGCGGACGGAATCCTGGCGCGTGTCGCCCCCGGCCGCGAAGCGGCAGGGGAGGGGAAAGTCTTCAGCTTCGGCCAGGAGGGCCGTTTCTTCCCCTGCCAGGTCTTTTGCCTGCGGCGGGAAGACGAACACGATGCCGGATATCCCGGCCACGCGGGCAAAGGTGCGGGCGCTGTGCCAATAGAGCGGGACGCCGTCCAGCTCAAGAAACTGCTTGGGGCGGTCTATGCCCGCTTCCCGCAGCCGGGAGCCGCTGCCGGCCGCCGCGATGATAGCCCAACAATGCATGCGCTGTCCTTTGCGGGGGATATGAAAAGAAATCGGGAGCCGGACTGTAAGCCGGGTTCTGTTCTCCTTGCGGAGCGGTCATCATTCCTCTAGGACGGCGGTCACCCGCCGCCTCAAGCAACCTACCCGGGGGCTTGGCCGGGCCGGCTCATAACGCCCCCCTATTTGGTCTTGCTCCGAACGGGGTTTACCGAGCATTGCGCGTTGCCGCGCAACCTGGTGGGCTCTTACCCCACCGTTTCACCCTTACCGGCAAAAGCCGGCGGTTTGCTTTCTGTGGCACTGTCCAGGGGTCGCCCCCTCTGGGCGTTACCCAGCGTTCCGCCCTATGGAGCCCGGACTTTCCTCCCCGATATCGCTATCGCGGCGATGACCCGTCCGACTCCCGGGATGGGCTGCAACAGGTGTTGCAACGCATCCGCATTCTTTTCATTTCAAATCTATTTTACCCCATTTCTCCACCCCGGCAAAGTTTTTTGAAGGATGGAGGGGGTCCGGGGGAGGAAGGAAACTCGCAGGGGCCGCGCCCCTTTTTTACAAAAAAGTTTCCTTCCTCCCCCGGCGCTTCCGCTATTCCGAAAAATGCTGGTTCCAGTAGATGAGGCGCTGGCAGTTGGGGCAGGAGAGGATCTGCGAACCCCGTTGCAGTTCGATATATCCCTGGGGCGGGATGGAGATGTTGCAGCCGCTGCAGATGCCTGAATCCACCGGCACGATGACGGGGTGGGAGAGGCGCATGCGGATGAACTCATACCGGGCGAGAACCGGGGCGGGGATATCTTTCCCGGCGTCGGCGCGTTCCTTGTCCAGGGCCTTGCGTTTTTTGGTCGCTTCGGTCAGGCGGGCGTCGAGGGATTCTTCCTTGGCCTTGAGGTCGGCATCCATGGCGGCAAAGCGCTCGTCCATGTCGGCCATGGCGGCTTTCTGGCGCTCAAGCTCTTCGGCCAGGGTGATTTTTTCCTCTTCGCGGGTGCGGGTGGTTTTTTCCAGGGAATCCATTTCGCGCATCATGGCGTGGTATTCCTTGGCGTTGCCGACCTGCATCAGCTTGTCCTTGCCTTTGCTCATCTTGTCCAGGTCCGTGTCGATATCGAAATCGATCCGTTTGGCCTGTTCGCGCAGATGGGTCATCTTGTCGTCAAGATGGGCTTTTTCGGCCTGGAGCACCGCGAATTCCTCGCGGAGCGCTTCCACTTCGCGCGGGGCCTTTTCCATTTCCTGGTCAATGGTGAAGATTTCATCATCAACCCTTTGCAGGGCAACCAGTTGTGCAATTTGATTAAGATACAAGCTCAAGGGACTCCTCCTGTTCTAGAGCGAATATGTGTTTTCAGGCCGTGCCTTCGAAAACGAAAGGATCGGCGGCCTCAAGATGGGAAACAGTGACCGGCGCGCACACCGCGCGCAATTGATCCGCAAACGTGCGCATCATGATTTCTTCCAATATGAAATGCCCCACGTCCAGCGCCCGGATGGGTGTTTCAAGCGCGGCATGGTACTTCATGTCGCCGGTGATATAGATATCCGCGTGAAACGCGGCGGCGGCATCGATCATGGACGCCCCGGAACCGGGGCAATAGGCCATGCGGGAGACGGTTTCCGGCTTGGGCCCGCTGGCCCGCCAGCCGGACTTGCCTAAGGCCGCCGCGAGCTTGTCCGTGAACGCGCCGTAGGGAAGCGGCTCGGGAAGATCCCCGACGATGCCGAACCCGTAGTGCGGGTCGCCCTCCGGATGCTCCGCGATATATTCCAGCGCATGCCTGTTCGTTACGCCGAAGGCGTCGGCCAGCCACGAGGCCGGGCCGTGCAAACTGGCGTCAAGAGAGGTGTGCGCGCTGTACAGGGGCACGTCGCGCTCGAACAGCAGCCGCAGCACGGTGTGGTAATCGTCCAGAACGTTCGGCAGGCGCGGCGTCATGGCAAGCGGGTGGTGGGACACGATCATGTCCGCCCCCATTTTAAGGGCCGTTGCAATACCGGCCGGGGTGGGGTCGAGCAGCAGGACCAGATGGGAGGCCGCATCGCGCACGGCGGCAACCTGCATGCCGGATGTATCCCAGGGCGCGGCATTGGCAAGAGGCGCTATTTTTTCAATATTATTAATTATTTCAGATATTTTCATGAATAAGCCCCATAAAAAGAAGGATGCTCCCATTGTCCGGCAATGGAAGCATCCTTGAAAATTTCTGGAAGGCGGTTACCGCGAACTTCTGAAACCCGGATATATATGCCCGGCTGCCGCCGGTACATGGAACCGTGCAAATAGGCTCTCCTTGGCCTTTGGGCGGTACTCGCCGCAAAGCAGGCCGGAATGATGGTCCAGGTCGCCGGATTAGTCAAGCGCTTTCTGGCGGGGTCGTGCCGCCATGCGCCTGCCTGAACCTACAGTAAGCCGTTACCCTGGTTTGCGCCATCTTCCGGAGCGGCTTCAAGGCCGTCCGCCAGGGCGGCAAGGCGTGTGCCGAAAGCGGCCAGGGAGGCGGCGGCTTGGTCAAGGGCGTGCAGCGCGTCGTCCGTCTCGCGGGTTGCGCGCAGGATGGCGTCCGCGCTTTCCGTATCCAGGGCATCCGCCTGGGCCATGCCTTCCATGGCGGTTGCCAGCACGCGGATCTGCTCGACCGTCGTGCCCACGGCCGCCGTGGCTCCGGCGAGTTCATCCCCGGTTTTGGCGGCGCTCGCCGCGGCGCGCTTGGCCGCCGTGGCGTTTTTGTTTACCGCCAGGGAATGGGCGGTATGGGTCTGGTCAAAAACGGCGATGGCGGTATCCATGGAACCGGCGGCGGCCATGGCTTTCTCGGCCAGGGAGCGCATTTCCTCCGCCATGGGGGCGAACTTTTTCCCGGTTTCCCCGGCGCTGGAAACTTCTATGGACAGTTTGAGGCCCAGCACGTTTATTTCTTCGGCAACGTCGCGGACCAAGGCCGTCATGGCGGCCATTTCGCCCGTTTCCGTCTTGAAGGCTTCCAGGCCGGGAGTGAGGGCCTTTGCGGCCTCTTCCATGCTTTCGAGAGTGCGAGCCGTGTCCCGCATCAGTTTATCGGTTTTGCGGGCGAGCGCAAAGGCGGCTTCCGCGTTTTTTTCCGTCTCGGCGGCCTGCCGCGCCATGGTGGCGGCGTCATCAAGCATGGTTACGGTGGCGGTGCGGACGTTTTCGGCGGCAAGAGCCTGCGCGCGGGCAAGGCCGTGGAGCTTCCCGGTCCACTCGGTGAAGGCCGCCGCTTCCCTGCCGGCCTCGGCGGCAACCGGGGCCAAGGCTTGGGCCGCGTTGCGGCTTGCCGTCCTGTAGGCGGCCCGCGCGGTCTTGTCCGCCTCGCTCCGCCCGGCGGCGACAACTTCGCGGGCGTAGGTATCCATGGCGCTGGCGTGTTCCTTTTCCGCCTGGGCCAGCAGCATGACCCGGCCGGTGAGCTGCCCGATATTGCTCTGGAGCGCGGCGATATCCGGCCCGCGCCCCGCGATGGCCCCGAGGGCTTCGTCATTGCCTTCGGCCAGGGCTTTGGACTGGCGGATCAGCGCATACAGCGGCCTGGTGGCGCCGTGGAAGAACAGGGCGCCGATGCCCGCGAGGGCGAGGCAGGAGAGAAGGGCGGCGATAAGGATGCCATGGAAGGCTTGCGCGGACGGCACGCCCTGTTCGGCTTTGTCGATCAGGATGGCGGCTTTCCAGCGGGTGTCCGGAAATACGCGGGAAAGGGCCAGGAGCGCCGTGTTGTTGCGGGAAAGTTCGTGGCTTCCGGCGGGCAACTGCGCCAGGGAGAGGAGGGCGGGGTCCGCTTCCCCGGCTGGCCGCAGCAAGTTTTCCTGGGCCTTGGGGTCAAACAGCACGCGGCCCTCCGCGTCGAAAAGCACCACGTACCCGCTGCGCCCCAGGCGCACGTCGCGCAGGGTATCCGTCAGGTCGCCGAGCGCCATGACAAGGGCCGCGACCCCGAGGGTCTGGCCGCCGTCATCCTTTATTTTTGCGGCAACCGTCGCCACAAGGCTTTTGCTTTCCGATGAGATGGCGACGGAGGCGACAACGGCTTCCGCCGGGCCCCAGGCCGTGTCCGAGTACCAGGACTGGGTGCGGGCGTCATACCCCTCCGGCCCGGCGGCGGCGGAACTGGAATGAAACGACCCGTTTTTATACCCGCAAAAGGCGGCTTCCACGCCGGGCACGAGTGCGGGCAGGGCCGTCAGGCGGCGAAGGAGGGGGGCCTGCGCCTCCGCCGGGGCATGCCCGTTTTCCGCCCCGGCGGTGCGGGCAAGGGCGGCGTTTCTGGCCTCGGGCAGGGAGGCCAGATTTTTGGCGGCTTTTTCCGCGCCCTTGAAGTAGATGTGGAGGATGTCGTCAACCCGGTCGAGCTGGGCGGCGGCTTCACGGGCGAACGCAGCGTCCGCTTCCCGGACGGCCCGGTAGTGGGCGGCGAAAGAGATGCCCGCCGCCATGGCCGCGAGGCTGAAAAGAAGTATGATGATGCATTTCGTGCGTATGCTCATGCGCGTCCCGGTCGGCGGAATTCGCGGACGGGTGGGGTCCCCGCCGCGCGTGCCGCAAAAGAGACAGCCTATAGCGCGGGCGATGGTTTCGTCAATTGAAAGGTAACGGCCCGGTTTGCCGTGATGCTGCGTCAGCCGCGCCCCGCGCGATGCTCATGTATATCCTGATACAGCGTTGCTCTCGATGCCCGTAACGCTCCTTCGTCGCGAACGGGCACAAGCCCTTCGGGTCGGTCTTCGCCCCGTACGGGACGCGGCTTCCTTGACGGGAAACAGGCGGCTTGCGCCCTCCGGCGGACAAGAGTATGCATACGGGTGACAGTTACCGGGCGCTCATGCCGTCCGGCAGGGAGTTCTTATGGAATACGCCACAGCGCTGACGGACGCGCACCGCGCGTTTTTGCGGGACCTGTTCGGGGACGGCGTGAGCTTTGATAAAACAATTCTGCGGGTGTACTCGTCGGACGCAGGGCTCGTCCCGGGCGAGGTTTTCGCCATGGTCCGCCCGGATACCGTGGAGCAGGTTCAATCGTTCATGCGCTGGGCGGATGCGGAGCGGATCGTCGTGCACCCGCGCGGGCGCGGGACCAGCCTTGCCGGGGGATGCGCCCCCACGGTGCCGGGCATCGTCCTTTCCACCATGGGGCTGGACCGCATCCTGGATATTTCCGCCACCGATTTCGTGGCCGAGGTGGAGCCGGGCGTCTGTACCGCCACGCTGCAGGCCGCGTGCGAACAACAGGGCCTCATGTACCCCCCGGACCCGGCCAGCGGCAAAGCCACTTCCGTCGGCGGCAACGTTTCCACCTGCGCGGGCGGGCTTCGGGCGGTCAAGTACGGCGTGACCCGCGATTACGTCATCGGCTGCGACGTGGTGCTGCCCGGCGGCAAGCTGCTTACCTTCGGCGGCCGGACCCACAAAAACGTGGTGGGGCTGGACCTTGCCCGGATCATGGTCGGCTCCGAGGGCACGCTCGGCATCATCACCAAACTCTATCTGAAACTCCTGCCCAAGCCCGAGGCGTCGGCTTCGGTCCTGGCCGGGTACCCTTCCCTGGACGCGGCGTTGCTTTCCATGGGCAAGGTTTTCGCGGCGGGCATTCTGCCCTCGGCCCTGGAATTCATGGGCGAGGCCGTGCTGGATATTTTGCGCCAGACCGGCGAGACGCCCTGGCCCGATACGGTCAATTCCCTGCTGCTGTTCCAGCTGGACGGCAGTAAAGACACCGTTCCGCTGGAAATCGCCAGACTGGGACGGCAGCTTGACGACACGCTCTGGCAGGCGGCGGGCGTCACCCCGGAGGAGGAAGACGCTCTCTGGGCGCACCGGCGCCGCGTTTCCGCCGCCTCGTACGTCATGGGGCCGGACCGCATCGGCGGGGACATGGCCGTGCCACGCGGGCAACTGCTGCCTGCCGTGCGGCGGTTCGAGGCCATCGCCCGCGAGAACGGCAAGCGCCTTATCGCCTTCGGCCACGCGGGCGACGGGAATATCCACGCCAATCTGCATTATGACGCGTCCGACCCGGACGATACGGAACGGACCATGAAAACCCACTACGCCATGGACGAGGCCGTTCTGGAATTCGGCGGCAGCATTTCCGGCGAGCACGGCGGCGGGTGCCTCAAGAACGTGGGGCTGCAACTCGGCGCGGACGAGCAGGCGCTCATGCGCGCCGTGCGCAAGGTTTTTGATCCCAACGGCATCCTGAACCCGAACAAGGGCTACTGACGTGCGCGGGTGTACGCAATGCGGCGAATGCCTGAACGTGTGCCCGGTTTTCCGGCAGCACCGGCGCGAGGAATTTTCCCCCAAGGGCAAGCGCCTGCTGCTGGAACCGGTCAACGCCGGGATAGAGACCGGGGGCTTTTCCTGGGACGACGTCTTCACCCTGGCCCGGTTGTGCGCCGGGTGCGGGCGGTGCAAGCAGGCCTGCGCCCGCAAACTTTCCACGGCGGACCTCCTGGCGGAGGTCAGGGCCAAGCATCCGCACTGGACCCAGCATTTGTGGGAGTTGTGGATCAAACGCATGGGACCGCTCTGGCCCACCGTCGGGTTTCTGGCGACCCTCGCCCCGCAGGGCCTGACCCCGAAGATGCTGGAAACCTCCTTGGCCACGGCCAAAGCGCTGGTCGCCAAAAAGGACATCCGGCCCTGGGTCCGGCTCCGGGGAGGCGACGGCCCGGCGGAAGAGCGTCCGGTCGTGCTGTTCTCCGGCTGCACCGCCCGGAACGTGCGGCCGCAATGGACGGAAAAGGCCGAACTCCTCCTCGAAACGTGCGGGTATACCGTTCTGGATGCCGCGGCCTTCACCTGCTGCGGTGGCACCATGCACCACGCCGGGCAGTTTTCGGCCATGGAAACCATGCGGCGCGCCAACGTGGACGCCTGGAACGCCATGGGCAGACCGCGCATCGCGGCGTTTTGCGCGTCCTGTTATCACGGCCTGGCCGAGTATGCGGACGGATTCCTTGAGGGTGACGAGGCCGCGGCATGGAAAAAGAGCCTGACGCCGCTTGCCGCGCTCCTGGGCGGACTGCGGGCCGAGACTCTCGCGGCAAAACCGGAGCGCTACGGGTATCACCAGCCCTGCCACTGGGACAAGGACGCGGACATGCCCTTCCTGGCCGCCATTCTGCCCGGCCTTGCCAAGGGCGCGGGCATCTGCTGCGGCATGGGCGGCATCCTCAAGATGACCGACCCGGACCTTTCCGCCGCCATGGCCCGGACCTGTCTCGATACCATGCCGGTGGACGCGGGCCCTATCCTGACGGGTTGCTCGGGCTGCGCCATGCAGCTCGCGGCCTTCGCCCCGCAAGGCACGGACGTTTTTCACTGGCTCGATGTGGTAGCCTGCGGCGGGTAACAGGGAGATGATACTATGAGCGCATACCGTGCTCCCGGCGCAAAGTTCGTTATTTGCAGGCTGCCCCTCGCCAGGCTGGTTCTGCTTATTTGTTTGGGGCTGTGCGGCTGCGGCGGCAAGACCGTCGCCGTGCAAAGCCTTTTTCCCGTCAAGAGCAGCGGGACGGCCATCTACGCGGTGCCGGGGCTGGAACTGAAAGGAACCGTGGTCCGCATCACGGAAACCAGCTGGGTCAACGCGGATACGTCCCCGGCGGCCATCGCGCGGTACCTGCCGGTTGACGGCGCGGGGCAGGCCCTGCCGCCGCCGGCGCCGGACGTCACGCAAGGCTTGCGCCTTGACTGGACCGCCAACAACGAATACGGGCCGGGAAATCTGCCGGATTACATCCGGAACGTGTCCACGGGCAGCGACGCCCTCGTGCATGAATCGCGCTATGTGTACACGGTGGACGGGCTCGTCGCCCGCGTGGAGACCGCCGTGGCCGGGAAGACTCCGGCCTTTCCGCCGTCTTCGAGCCGGACGGTCTACACTTACGGCCAGCATGACGAACTGCTGGCCCGCGAGACAACCCATGTGCACGGCAACGGCAACGCTGCTGGCCACGCTACCGAAAAGACGGTGAAATCCGTTACCCGCTATGAGGGGTACCGGTTCGACGCGGCGGGCAACGTCCTGGAGCGGCTGGTCCGCAACGACGGCGAACTCGTGATGCTGCAAAAGTTCAGCTATGACGCGGGCCGCCTGACGGCCCAGGCCGATCTTGATCTCACGCTCGAGCGGGGTGTGTACCAGGGCGATCCGCATCACGGGATGACGCTGGTCACGCCGGGCGCCCACAGGCGGGGCGATTTCGACGTCGTTACCACCTACCGCTATGACGCGGCGGGCAGGCTGGCGGAACGGGTGACCCGGTACGGATACCACCACGACGCCGATGCCGACGCCGCGTTTTACCGGGAGCACGGCGGTGCCGAAAAGGCCGTGCCGCGTCCCTCCCCGCAAGGGAAAAGCGAAGAGAAAAACTCCCTGACGCGGGAAGTGTTCTTCTATGACGCGCGGGGCAACTGCGTCCGGGTCCAGGAATTTTCCGGCGATGCGCCGGTGCGGGAATGGCGCTACCGGTATGACGGGCGCGGCAACTGGGTCCGCCGGGTGCAGCGGTTCGCGCCGGACGGGCTGGCCGTCGTGGACAGGGAAATAGAATACGCGCCGGAGCAATGACGGCGGCACGGGATCGCGGGGTCGAACGCGGTTCCGGTTTTACCAGCCCGTGGCAAAAAGGTTCCGAGCACCCCTGATGCCGCATTTCTGGTACTTGTCGTACGCTTGGGCTACAGCCTCCCGGACGGCGGCGGGCTTTTCCCCATGCGCCCAGGCGGTTACCAGCGCGTGCAGGCTGTAAGCCTCCGGGGCCATGTTACCCCGGGTCCAGATCAGGGGATAACTCCCGCTGTTCTTCAAAACATCCGCGAAAAAAGCCTTGCTCTGGCAGGCGAAAATGGCCGCGTCCGCCGGGGAGCGCCTTTCAGCGCTCCGCACCGGGGGCAGGTGTTCCAAGGGAAAGTCCATAAGGCCGTTGTGGCCGACGTAGACGATCAGATTCGAAGCCCCGCCCGCCCTGACGGTGTTCTCGCCGAGCGCCACATCCAACCCGTTCTTGCCCGAAGCGTAAGCCAGAAAATCGACGGTAGCTTCCTTGATGGCTTTGCCCTGGTAGGCATCCGCGACCATGGTCACGCCGAGGCCCTTGTTCTGGAAAACAGCGCGCTCCAGCACGTGGGGCGCGGGGTTTTTGTCCACGCGAACCAGCTTCCAGCCGGGCTGCCGCCCCATGAAGGTTTTGACGCCGTAGGCCGCGCCCCAATAGAGGTTTTGGGCGGGGTCGTCGCCGTTGCCCAGCCTGGGGGGCACGGGCACGATACCCTGATGCACATTGTCGCACAGCGCCACAACGACGTGCACGGTATGCGCGGCCCCCGCGCGGACAGCCCCCACGCAAACGGGCGGCACGGCGGCCGTCAAGAGAAAGGCCAGCAGCAGGAGAACGAGGGAGCGTTTCATACCAGCACCCGTGGATGGTATATTGCGTGAAACCGGTTTACACGGCGCCGGGGGTGGCGACCCATTCGGCAATGGCGCGGGCCAGCCCGGCGGCGGGGGCTTCACTCCCCTCGAAGCGGGCGGCGGCGGCTTTACGGTAGAGTTCCTGGCGCTCGTTGTACAAATCCTCAACCGTCTGGCCGGGATTGATGGCAAGGCCCCGGTCGGGTTTGCGCGCGATGCGGGCCAGGATGATGGGCAGCGGGACGTCGATATGGATAAGCGGCCCCAATCCGGCGAGAAAATCCATGGTTTCCTGGCGGTACACCACGCTGCCGCCCGTGGAAATGACCACGCTCCCCACCGTGAGGCTCTGGATGATGGTGGCTTCCAGGTCGAGAAACTCTTCCTTGGTCATGCTGTCGGTTATCTGTTGCAGCCGGCAGCCGTAAAACGCCTCGATGAGGTGGTCGGTATCCATGTGCGCCCAGCCGATGAGAGAGGCCAGCTCGCGGCCGACGGTCGTCTTGCCGGAGGCGGCCATGCCGATAAGCACGATGCAGCCGCGAGGCGGCACCTTGTCCTGGTGCGGAACCATGGGGGGGAGGGCGTCGGAAGAGTCGTTCATGAATACTCCGTAAGCGGGGAATCTACTGGGCGGCACGGCTGTTGTCAATTCCGCAAGGCATAAAAAAAGGGCCCGGAAAAACCGGGCCCTTGATCGGCAAAGCCGAGAATTAACGCTTGGAGTACTGGAACCGGGCGCGCGCGGAACGCAGACCGTACTTTTTCCGTTCTTTCTTACGGGCGTCGCGGGTAAGGAGACCGGCTTTTTTCAGCACGCCGCGAAGCGCGGGATCAACGGTGAGCAGCGCGCGGGAAATGCCGTGGCGGACCGCTTCGGCCTGCCCGGTAACGCCGCCGCCGGCAACCGTCACCTTGACGTCGATCTTGTCGATCAGCTTGCTGAGAACGAGCGGCTGACGGATGACCATCTGCAAGGACTTGCGGGGAAAATAGTTTTCAAAGGGACGGCCGTTCACTTCGATGGTGCCGGTGCCGGTGTACAAACGGGTGCGGGCGGTCGCGTTTTTGCGACGGCCGGTGCCGTAATTGAAATCAGCTGCCATTGTCATAGCTCCTTAGAGGGAAAGCGCCGTCGGGTTTTGCGCGGCGTGCGGATGCTCGGTGCCGGCGTAGACTTTCAGCTTCGTCAGCATGGCCCGGCCAAGGCGGTTGCGGGGAAGCATGCCTTTGACGGCCTTCATCAGAACTTGCGCGGGCTTGTTGGCAAGCATGTTCTCAAGGGTGGTTTCCTTGAGGCCGCCAACGTAGCCGGAGTACTGGTAATATTTTTTCTTCGCCAGCTTGTTGCCGGTAACTTTGATTTTATCGCAGTTGATGACCACGATGAAATCGCCGTTATCCACATGCGGCGCGAACTCGGGCTTGTGTTTGCCGCGCAGGCGGTGCGCCAGCTGCGTTGCGAGGCGGCCAAGAACCTGGCCGTCAGCGTCCACAATGACCCACTGGCGGTTGATATCTTCAGACTTGGGGCTGAACGTCTTCATTCGTAAAATCTCCTTACAGCACTGCTCGAAAGAGGAGTTCTTGTATTAGGTCCGCGCGTGAATGTCAATGGAAAATCCGGAAATTTCTGACTTCCGGAAAAAAACCGAACGCGGTATATATCCGGCTGCGCGTATAGCACGCCTGGCCGGGATTGCAAAGGAAAATTACACTGCCTTTTGCCGCGCCGGTACGTTCGCTTTTTCCGGGAGATTTCATGGCAGTTATTCATAAGAGTTTGTTGCAGTTTATTTTTTCCGGATCATACATGAAGCGGTGGAACGACAAACTCCGCCCGTCGGACCTGCACGAAGTGGACAAACAGGGCCACAAGATGATCGTGGCCTGGCTTCTTTGCAAGATGAACGCCGATAAACTCGGCAGCAGGGAAGAACAACTCCGCCTGGAGCACAACGTTATCAAGGGCGGGATCTTCGATTATTTTTTCCGCCTGGTCATCACGGACATCAAGCCGCCGGTTTTCTACCGCATCAAAGCCAACCCTTCGCATTTCGCCAAATTGGCGGAGTGGGCGCTGAAGGAACTCGCGCCCCAGGTCAAGCCCCTGGGCGACGGGTTCTGGCGGGAGCTTAGCGCCTACGTGCAGGGGGAGCGGCCCGACGAGCTGGCGACGCGCATCCTGGACGCCGCGCACCATTACGCGAGTTACTGGGAGTTCAGGGCCATCCGGCCGTTCAACAGTTTTGACGATGAGATGCCGGATATCGACAAAAGTTTCATCGAGCATTTGCGGCGCAACAGGGATCTGGCCGGGGTTCCGGAGCTTCTGGGTGAAAAGCCGGACGCCGCCATCCACAAGCTCGCCAACCTCTGCGGGCAACTCCGGTTCCAGAAGCGCTGGTCCCAGACGCCGCGCCTGCCGGAAACCTCGGTCATGGGGCACATGTTCATTGTGGCCTGCTATGCGTATCTGTTCAGCCTCAGCCTGGGCGCCTGCCGGGCGCGGCTGGTGAACAACTTTTTCACCGGCATGCTGCACGACCTGCCGGAAGTGTTGACCCGCGACATCATCTCCCCGGTGAAAAAATCCATCGAGGGGCTGGATGCCATCATCCGCGACTACGAGGGTGAAGCCATCAACCGGCGCATCCTGGACCCCCTGCGCAAGGACGGGCTGGATTCCATCGTCAACCGGCTGCACTATTATCTGGGGATGAGCGGGGCTTCCGAGTTCGGCAACACCATCATGCGCAACGGGTTGTCCGTGGAGATCCCCTTCAACGAAATGCACCGGCTGTATAATGACGATACATACGATCCCAAGGACGGGGAGCTGATTAAGGTCTGCGATTATCTCGCGGCGTTTCTGGAAGCGTACGTCGCCATCCGGCACGGGGTCGCCTCCGACCAGATTCATCAGGCGCTCTGGCGCCTGCGGGCCGCGCATCGCGACAAGGAGCTCGGTCCGTTGCACATAGGCGCGATTTTCGCGGATTTTGATTAGGGGCTGTCTCCAAATAACGCCTTTTGTCCGATAGCTGCGTCAAGCGGCCCTTTTTGCTCCGGTCACGTATGTCTCAATACGCTCCCTTCGCAAAAAGGGCCGCTTTCCTTGCTCTCGGCGCAAAATTCGTCATTTGGAGACAGCCCCTGGTTGTTGCGTACCTACCGCCTCGTTGCCACCAGCACGCCCGCGATGATGAGCGCGCCGCTGGCGAAATGGAACCATCTGAGCGGCTCGCCGAGGAGCAACACGGCTTCCATGCCGCTGAAAAACGGCATGGTGTAGTAAATCAGGGCGACGTTCCCCGACCCGATGCGCGCGATGGCGCCGTTCCAGCAGATATAGCAGAAGATGGACGCGACGATGCCCAGGTACAGGATGCCCGCGACGGCCATGGGCGTGAAGTCGACCGTCATGCCCCGGGCCAGTTCCCAGCCCGCGAAAGGCAGCAGAAAGACGAAACTGACCACGAACATGGTGTAGATGAACCCGTAACTGGAGACTTCCGGGTCGATGCGGCGCAGGCTGACGGAGTAACTGGCGAAGATGAACGCGCCCGTCAGCATGAGAAAGTCGCCTGTGTGGAAACTGAGCGTTTTGAGCAGGCCGAGGTCCCCGCGCGCGACCAGCAGCGTCACCCCGCACAGCGCGGTTGCAAGGCCGAACAAACGGCGGTACGGCAGCGGTTCGTTATAGAGGATCCGGGCGAGAGCCAGGGTAAACACCGGCGAGGACAGGGCCAGAAGAGCCATGTTGATGACCGGCGTGGTTTGCCCCGCCGTGTAAATCAGGGCGTTGTAGTACCCGATGCCGGTCAGGGACAGGAAGATGTAAAAAACAGGCCGCTTGCAGAGATACGGCCAGCAGCGGATGAACGCCCCGAGCGCGAACGGCGCGAACGCGATAAGCGCCACGACCGTCCGCAGGAGGGTGAAGGTAAAGGGAGGCAAGACCCCGGCCAGCGCGCGGGAAAAAAAGAAGTTGAAGGACCATCCGGAAATGGCGCCCAGCGCCATAAGCACGCCGACACGGGCCGGCGTCAGGGAAAAGGGCATAGTCTTGAACCTCTGGAGCGATTAACCGTCATAGAGCCGCTTGGCGGCGGCAGGATCCGAAGCCTGCCGCCGCCCGCATTACCATTGGGCTTCGCGGTGCAGTTTTCGCAAGGCTTCCGTATACCGTTCTATCCAGGCTTCCAGGTCCGCGAGGACGCATTCCATGGGTTCTATGTCGTCCGCGGCGGCGGCGCGCTCAACGCAGCGGGCCATGCGCTCCAGACGGGTCAGGCCGAAGCTCTCGGCCTCGCCGGCCACGCGCGCGGCGGCTGCCTGCACCAGCATGGGGCTTTTCTGGGCTTTGCCTCTTTCGGCATCCGCCATGGCATCGTTCAGTTCAATCACCAGGCCGGGAACCAGCGGCAGCATATCTTTGAAAACACTGTCTTCTTCTCCGGGCAGGGGAATGCTGATGGGGGCCGGGGCGGGAGAGAACGTCCCCACGCCCGGCTCGGCCGGGACGGCCTCGGGCGCGGCGGCTTTTCGCGGCTGTTCCGCCACCGCCGCCGTTACCGCCGCTATCGCGGCCGTGGTTGACGCGGCAACCGGGGCGGGAGACGGGGCCGGTGCGGCGGGCGCGGCGGTTTCCTCCGTGCTTTGCTTCACGACGGGTTTTGCCGCCGCCTTAACGGTCACCTTGACGCTCTTCGCGGGCTTGGCCGGTTGGGGCGCGGCGGCGGGCTCTTCATCGTCATCAGTAATAATCATGTCAAGCAGCGCCAGTTCCGGCCCTTCGGATTTTGCGGCGGCGGGCGTTGCCGCAACCTTTTCCGTGGGGCGCGGCGTTACCGCCGGGGCCGCCGGTTGGGCCGCCGCGGGCGGGGAAGGCGGCAGCACGGAGGCGAAAATGCCGCGTTCCGGCGCGGCCGGGGTTTCCGCCGTTGCCGGGGCGGTGCCCACAGTGGAGGGCCCGGCGGGCTCGCGAACGGGCGGGATGTCGGACAGGGCCGCATCAAGGCGGATTTCCGGCGTCGCCGGTTCCGGCCGGGCGGGAGCCGTTTGTTCCGGTAGGGCGGGCGCGGGAATCGCGCCGGGCGGCGGGGCAAGCTCTTCCACCGTGCGCAGCAGCTCGGCGTCGATCAGGCTTTTCAGCACGGTCCGCGAGCATCCGGCCTGCATCATGCGGGCCGCTTGTGCGGAATAGCCCACAAGGGCCACGGTAAAGGCCGGGGTACGCCCGCGGTCCGCGTCATCGGCATGGATATCTTTTATGGCGGCGGTAATGTCCACTTCGGGCATATCCGCGTTCATGATGACCACGGCGGCCGGGTGCCGGGTGTACAGGGCGCAGGCGTCCTGCGGGGACGTGCATTCGAGGACGGAGTATGCCGTTCCGGTGAAGACCTTGGCCGTCCTCGCCCGGCTGGAGGCGGCGCTGTCCGCGACGATGACCCTGTACGGCGAGCGTTTTGTTTCGCGGTTGTCGGCCAGGCTGTCCGCGTCCACTCCCGGGGGAACGTCGGAAACCGGCGTGTGCGGCATTGCCGCGGCTTTTTCCACGGCCTCGGCGGGCATGGCAATATCAGGATGGTCGGTGAAGACGGAAACGCCCTGCGGTTCCGCATGGGCGGGGGCGTCCGCGCCGGTTTCCGGAACCGAAGGCGCGGCGGGGGCGCGGGGCGCCGCGCTGTCTTCCGCCGGTTCGTCCATGGCGGTGAACACGGCGGAGAAAATAACCGTGGTGCCGCTGGGGGAATGTTCCATGCTGAAAATGCCGCCGGTCCGTTCCGCCAGGGCCCAGGCTTCGGCATGGCCGGCGATGTTGCGCTCGTGCGCTGTTTTCTGCCTGGCGTCCCAGCCCACGATGGTGAATACGAGATGGCCGGGTTCGGCGCTGTCCGGCAGGCGCCGGACGTTCAGCCTGACGTTACCCTGCTCCACGGCTTCGGCCATGTCGCTCAGGATGAGCTGCAGGGCGGATTCAAGCAGCTCCGCTTCCCCTTCGAAGAGGCGCCCTGTCTGCGGCGCGATGAACCAGGTCATGCTGCAATTTTTGCTCTCGGCCAGGGGCGTGACGGCGTCATAGGCGTTTTTGATAAGCAACGGCAGGTTGAACAGCATCCGGCGGTTCCGGCGGCGTTCCATGGCGGGCGACTGCTGCTGCGCGGCCGTATCATCATCGGCTTCCGCCGCCTGTTCCCGTTCGTCCCAGAGCGGGGCGGGGGAAGGCAGCGGGACCTGGTCCTCCGGCTCTTCCTCGGCGATGGTGACGACATGGACGGCGGGCGCTTCCACGGCGGGTGTTTCCGCGATCGCGGCTTCTTCTTTCACAGCGGTCGCGGCGGGGAAAATGTCCACGGCGGGCTGCGCGGCGGCTTCCGGCTCCCGCGGCTCAATAGCGGGGGCGGGGAACGGCGTCTTTTCCGGAGCGGCCGGGGCCTTTTCCACAGCGGCGGGCGCTTCGGCGGCAAACGCCCGTGAACGCGGCTCAAGCGCGGAATCCGGGATGGGAAGGCCCGCGTCCGTTTGCGCGGCCGGGGAAGGCGCGGGCGGTTCCACGGATTCCAGGGGGTTCCCGAAAAGAGAGAGGGAGGGGTATTGGTCTTCAGGCGCCGCTTCCGTAACGGGTTCCCACTCTGGCAATACGGGGCGGGGCGCGGCGGGCGCTTCGTCCGCCCAGGAGGCGGCAGGTGTCGTTTCCGCTCGGTCCGGTCCGGCGGCGGCGTCTTCTTCCCTGGCGGCAGGCTCCCAGGCGGCGGGCGCCGTTTCTTCCACCATGCTCGGTCCGGCGGCAGGGGGAAGGTCTTCGGGCAGTGTCTCTTCGCGCAGGGAGAGGCGGGGGGAGCGATTCAGGGAGTCAAAAACGTCGTCTTCGGCCTTGGCCTCGTCTTTTCTCGCCGGGGCGATAAAGGCCATGGCCAGCATGGCGAGAGCGAGGCCCCACAGGCCGCCGGTTCCCGCGATCGCGGGCGTGTCCGTCGCGGTCAATTCCCAGGCCGAGGCCGCAACGCCGAGCACGGGCAGCAGGCAGGCGCAGAAATAGACGGAGCAGCCCCTGAGGGACCGGGCCATGGCGACCATGCACACTGACAGCAGCGGCAGCAGCGCGGTATTGGCGAACGGCAGATACCGGCTGACCCATAAAAATCCCGGCACCAGCGGCAGCAGCGCTATTGCGGCGCCTGCCAGATACAGGAAGACAAGAAGCTTGTCATAGCCCGGCATGGTGCGGGGCGAGTCGAACAGGTGGCGGGTCGTGTGCGCGAAAAAGGTCAGGATAAGGCCGGGCATGAGCATGGCCGCCGCCATGAGCGGCGTGTATGCCGCCCCGGCAACGGGCGTCGGCGGCAATATGGCCGCCACGATGCCGCAGCCCGCGGTAATGGCGGCCCAAAGGCGCCATTCCTCCGCTTTGCGCACATACTGGATGAGCAACAGGAGCATGGCCGCGCCGAACAGACCCCCCAGGATGAAGTGCAGCGGCAGCGCGTGCGGGCCGTCTTCCGCGGAGCTCAGAAACGGCCTGAACCACAGGCCGGGCGTTCCGTCGATGCGGGCGTATAGCGTGTTCGAGAAGGGGGTGTTTTCCGGCAGGGTGAACTGGCCGTGAGGCGGCGGGCATTCCATAACGGCGAAGGAACCGTTCGGCTGCGGGATGAAAAGGCGCGTAACGCCCGGCAGGGCCGTTCCGAAATCGGCGTGCAGCGCGGTCACGGGCCTTTCGAACGTTGCATCGAACGTAATTTTCAGCCACACGGCGCCGTTAAAAGTATCCGGCAGCCGGGAAAACGCCATGAACGAGGGCACATACCCCCTGAACGCCCCGGCTTTTTCCGCCGCGACAACGGCTTCTATGCCGAGGGAGGCGGTTTCGTCCGCCAGATAGCTGATGGCGACGCCCCGTTGCGCCGCGGCCTGGAGCGGCATGGCGAGAAGGAAGGCCATAACGGCGAGAAAACCGCACATATGGCGTAGCGCCTTCACCGAAGCAGGATGAAGGCGGTCAATTCCCAATAAACGGAAAACACGGCTCGCGCCGGTTACGGTCTGTAGCATCTGTGATAACGCTCCGTTATCATTATTTTACTATGTGCGCCAGCTGTGTGGCGTTTCCGATGATCCATCCACCTTTATTACAATACATGTTTCACCTGGCGAGGGCAATGGGTAGAGCGTCCGGGAGCCGGTTCCGCCAAATGCAACCGGCGACGCCATTCGCCATGCGCAATTGACCGGAATACTAAAAATAATGTATATACGTTCAAATATATTGTATATTTGACGAAGTTTTGCAATCCACACAATCAACAGGTGATGCGCGCCCCATTCTCATCACGGCAAGGAGAGTCTTATGCTGCACTGGTTACTGGGTGTTCTGGGGGTTAATCCCGCGATTACCGCCACGGTCATGATCTGGGTGGGGGTGCTTGTCATCCTCGGCGTCGTTTTTGCCTTGATTAAACAGAAGGAAACCCGCCTTGTCCTGATCGCCGCGGGCTTTTTGCTGTGTTTTCTTTCCGTCAAGCCCATGGAGGCCTTCGCGGCCTTTGAAAAGGCCATGACCAACGCGGGGCTGATTAAGACCATCCTGTCCGTGATGGGCTTCGCCTACGTTATGAAACTCACCAAATGCGACGCCCACCTGGTGAACATGATGGTCGGCGCTCTTTCCAACGTCCGGGTCATTATCGTCCCTGCCGTGGCATTGGTGACGGCCTTCATCAACATTTCCCTTTCCAGCGCGGCGGGCGTTTCCGCGGCCGTCGGCGCGATCATGATCCCGCTCATGATGAGCCTGGGCGTAAGCCCGGCCATGGCGGCTTCGGCGGTCATGGCCGGAACGTTCGGCAGCATGCTTTCCCCCGGCCTTTCCCATAACGCCTTCATCGCCAACGATCTGCTCAAGGGCGTGCCGGTCATGAACGTCATCGCGGTGCACTGGCACGTTTCCGTGATAGCCATGGTCATCGGCGCCGTCAGCCTGATGGTGGTCGCGATTCTGTGCAAGGAAACGTCGGGCTACAAGCCCGATGCCGCCCACGAAGTGGCCCAGATTGAAAAGCCCAACGTGCTGTATGGTCTTATCCCGGTCATCCCGGTGGTGCTGCTGGCCATATCCGCGTTTGTGAGCAAATCCGACGCGGCGTGGGCCAAAAGCTTCATCACGGCCATGCCGTGGTTCAAGAACCTTTCCGTCCCGACGGCCATGCTGATCGGCGCGTTCCTCGGCCTTCTGGTCACCCGGACCAACCCGACCTCCGGCACCAAGGAGTTTTTCAAGGGCATGGGCGATTCCTACGCTTCGGTTATGGGCATCATCATCGCGGCCGGGGTCTTCGTCGCGGGGATGCAGGCCGTGGGCCTGGTGGATTCGCTCATCGCGGCCCTCAAGGAGTCCACGTCCATGGCCAAGTACGCGGCCGCTTACGGGCCGTTTTTCCTGGCCATCATCACCGGTTCCGGGGACGCCGCGACGCTGGCGTTTAACGGCGCCGTAACGCCCCACGCCGAGCAGTTCGGCATGACCATCGCCCAGATGGGCTCCCTCGCAACCCTCGGCGGCTGCCTCGGCAGGACCATGTCGCCTCTGGCGGGCGCGGCCATCGTGTGCGCCGGCCTCGCCGGGGTGAACCCCCTGGAAATCGCCAAGCGCAACGCGCCGGGCATGCTCATCGCGGTAACCGTCTGCATGCTGATGCTGGGATAACCGGCATACCCCTTCCGTTCCGGCGCGGCGGATGCCGCGCCGGAACATGCCCAGTCCAACCCGGAGGATGCATGAACGACGCTATTCATAAAAAAGTAGAGGAACTCGCCCCGTTTATTTCGCTTATGCGGCGCGACCTGCACAAACATCCCGAAGCCGCCTGGACGGAATTTCGCACGGCCTCCATCGTGGCCAAGCGGCTGACCGAGCTTGGCTACACCCTGACCATGGGCAAGGACGCGATCAGCAAGGAGGCCATGATGGGCGTGCCCTCGCCCGATGTTCTGAAAAAACATCAGGAACGGGCCATCGAGCAGGGAGCGGACCCGAAGTTCGTCGCGCGCATGGACGGCGGGCTGACCGGCATGTGGGCGGATTTGCAATGCGGCGGCGGCCCCGGCCCCAAATTCGCGCTCCGGTTCGACCTGGATTCCAACGACGCGGTGGAATGCGAGCTGCCGGAACACAAGCCCGCCAGAGAGGGATTTGCTTCCGTCAACAAGGGGGCCATGCACGCCTGCGGCCACGACGGCCACGTCGCCGTGGGGCTGGCTGTGGCGGAAATTCTCGTTGGGATGAAGGACCGTTTGAAAGGGTCCATCCGGCTCATTTTTCAGCCCGCCGAGGAAGGCGTGCGCGGCGCCGGTCCCATGGTGGAGGCCGGGTGCTGCAAGGATGTGGATTTGATCGTGGGCGCGCACATCGGGTTCCAGGCGGCCAAAAAGGGCGACATTGTCTGCGGCGCGCGGGGCTTTTTGGCCACGACCAAGTGGGACGTGCGCATTACCGGTAAATCCGCCCACGCGGGCGCGGCCCCCCAGGAAGGGCGAAACGCGCTGCTCGCGGCCTGCGCCGCCACGACCAATTTGCACGCTATTGCCCGGCACGGGGACGGCACGACCCGCATCACCGTGGGGCGCCTTGAAGGCGGCCAGGGGCGCAACGTCATCCCGCCCAACGCGTTCATGGCGCTGGAAACGCGCGGCATGACCAGCGACCTTGACGATTACATGACCACGGAAGCCGCCCGGATCATCAAGGCCGCCGTGGAAATGTGGCACTGCACGCACGAGATAGAAGTGATGGGCGGGACGAAAAGCGGCGCGAGCAGCCCGGAAATGATCGCCAAAGTCATGGCCCTGGCTCAAACCATGCCCGCTTTTACCAATATTATGGATGAGAAGGACTTCGGCGCGAGCGAGGATTATTCCCACATGATGACCGTGGTGCAACAGCGCGGCGGGCTTGGGACCTACATCCAGGTGGGTACCAACAAGACCGCCGGGCACCATAACGACCGCTTCGATTTTGAAGAGGACGACCTGTTGCCCATGGCGGAAATCCTCGTGCGGGTGGTTGACGCCTATCTGGCGAAGTAGCCTCCGGCCGATTGTGAGACCACCCAACAAAAACTGCCCGAAAGGGCGGTTTTTGTTAGTCCCTTGATAAAGCCCAAAGGCACTGGATCCCCGCCTGCGCGGGGATGACGTCCGGGAGCGCAAGGGCTTGTGCCGCAATCTCCGGATTAGTACTTGTCATTCCCGCGAAGGCGGGAATCCAGTGCCTTTCCCGGCCTGGTCAGCGGCCGAAGATCTTCCCGATCCCGCGCTGTATTCCCTGCCCGGCTTTGGTGGTCGGGTCAAGAATGCTTTTCGCCGTGTCGCGCAGCAGCGCGGGCTGGTCTATGCCGTAGGAGACGGAATCGAACTTGCCGGAGATCACCACGGGCAGCACGGTCAGGTTGGGCAGTTCCGGCAGGGTGGGGAGTTCCACGGTAACGTTGTAGAACAGAGACTGGTCCGGAATGTCTATTTTGCCGGTACCCACGGCGTCAAGCCCCACGGCCTTGGCAATGAGGTCGTTGTTGTGCGCGACGCCTTTCGCGATGTTCCAGGTTCCGGAGCCCCGCAGGTTGGTCAGGTTCATGGTGTGGGCCGGCAGGCCGGGAATACCGGAGGGAATGAGCTTGAAGCCCTGCATGGCCCCGTTGGTGAAGTTGGCGGACGCTTTGCCCTCCAGGGTTTTGGCGGCTTCGGGCCAGGCCGTGCCGGTGAGATTGAGCCCCCAGGAGGCGTCGAGATCGCCCGTCAGGGAAGTTTTACCCGTGGCGGCCTGCAACAGACTGCCGACTTTGGCGGCTTTCCAGTCCCCGGTGACGCGGCTGCGGATATCCTTGCCCCTGGCGTCCACGGAGGCCTCAAGGGTCACCGGCCCTTCCGCGACGGTCATGGTTACGGGTTTTGCGACAAGCAGGCCCTGGTCCGACTTGATGGATGCCTTGATGTTCTTTACCGGCACCTTGGCGACGGTCAGGGATTCCATGGCGATGCGCAGGTCAAGGAATATCGTGCGCAAGAGCGTCCGGAGGCCTTCGTCTCCCGAGGGCGCTTTGCCGCCGGTTTTTTCCCGCGTCGCATCCTTTTGCGCGGCGGGAGGGGCCTGTTTGGCGCTGCCCATGGCGGCCGTGTACTTGTCGAGATCAAGGGCGCCGACGGTTATGTCGCTTTTCAGCGAGAACAACTGCCCATCCGCGGTTTCCGGGAGCGCGGCCGTACCGGAGCAGGAGAAGGGGGTGTCGTCAAGTTTGCCCTTGGCGTTGAAGGTGAGGCCCTCGACAAAGGAGGCCGGCAAAACGAAATCCGCGTCCAGGGCGAGCGTGACCGGCCGCGCCAGGGGGCCGGTATACGCAACCTCGGCCTTCATGGTGGTTTTCTGCCCTACTTTGAGGGAGTTGAGTGTAAAGGACGGGACGGCCACCCGCATGCTGTCCTTGGAACGCATGTCGGTATACACGACGAGCGTATCCTCGATGACGAGGGAATCCAGGGCGATGGCCGAGAGAGCGGCTTGGGCGGATTTTCCTCCGCCCGGTTTCGGCGACGGTTCGGGGGCCGGTTTGGGAGCGGGATCGGTTGCGGCCTTCGGCTTCTGCGGCATGGCCCAGTTCACGGCGCCCTTATCGTTGACCGCGAGTTTGAGGCGCAGCCCGGAGATGGTGATGGCCCGGACCTCCGCCCTGCCGCTGAAAAGCGGCAGCAGATCGACGGACGCGCTTATTTTTTCCACGCGGGCAAAGGATTCCGAGCCGAAAGACGGACTGTCCTTGAGTTCCGCCGGGCCGGCTTCCAGGCGCAGGCCGGGGAAAAAAGACAAGGACAGGTCGCCCTGCAACGACAGCTCCTTGCCGGTGGCCTGCAGGGCGGCGGCTTCAATTTCCGGTTTGAAGGCGTTGGGGTTTATGAAGGTGACGGCAAGGCCGATACCGACGACGAAAATCACCACAACAGCCGCCGCTATGATAAGCGCTATCCGTGTTCTTCGTTTCATACATGCTCCTGTGGTGAGGGATACCGGCATTCCGCCCGGTTTCGGTTTTTATCGCACAATGTATATCGCATTTTCGGGCGGGAGGAAATACGGGATCGTTTTCTTTATAAAAAACTGCGCGCATGCGGCGTTACTACGGCGGTGGGGACATAAAAAAACGGCGCGGCAAAAATTGCCGCGCCGTTCCTGATCGCGTTGCCGCGCGTTACCGCTTCAGTTCAAGCGCTTTTTGCAGCATCTGGTCCGAGGTGGTCACCACCTTGCTGTTTATCTGGAAGCCGCGCTGGGTCAGGATCATGGTGGTGAACTCGGAAGCAAGGTCCACGTTGGATTGTTCCAGGCTCGCCTCATGGAGGTTGCCGTAGTTTTCCGTGCCGGGCAGGCCTTCCTCGGCGGCGCCGGATTCCTTGGTGGCGGTGTACCGGTTGCCGCCCTCGTGCCGCAGGCCTTCCTCGTTCATGAACCGGTAGATCGGTATCTGGAACAGATCCATGGTTTCACCGTTGCTGTATCTGCCGGTCATGATCCCGTCCGTTCCGATGGTCATGTCCTTGAGATACCCTGCCGCGTACCCGTCCTGCGAGGTGGAAAGGGTGCCGGTGCTGCCCTGGTAGCTTGTGCTGCTGGTCGGGTACAGCGGCCGCCCCTGCCCGCTGTAAAGTCCGGAGGGGTCGGCGTTGACGTCGGCCGCGCTGGCGTATCCCGCGGTCCAGGCGCCGCTCATCTCCATGCCGAAATTGAAGCCGATGCTCTGCGCGCCCGCCCCCTTGAAGGTGACCGGCACCGCCGGGTTGCCCGACGCGTCGAAAGAGGCCGGGAGCCAGGCCGACATGTCGCTGGTGGTGCCGCTGCCGGGCGGCGTGAACATGGTCATGTCCTGGATCTGGCCGTTGGAGGAGAAAGTGAACGTCCCGGCGGCCAGAATTCCGGCGGCGGCGGTGCCCGCCTGGGCGGAGCCGTCCTTTGCCGGGTCCGTGCCCATGACGTACTGATAGACGTGTTTGCCGTTGAACTGGCCCACATAGTCGGTATAGACGTTGATGGTCTGCGCGACGCCGTTGCTGTCGTAAACCACGGTCGGGGTTACGCCGCCGTATTGGCTCGCGGCCAGGGGCGGGTTTTGCGTGCCGTTCCATTTGACCGCCATGCCGAAAAAGGGATTCGCCGGGTCGCTGTTCGCGCTGTCGCGCTGCCCCAGGTTCTGGATGAGCGACACCGCCGTGGTGGCCTTGGGCGCCATATATCCCTGGCCGGATGTGCCGAAGTCCATGGAAATGGGGCTCAACGTCGTGGAGGCGACGCCGTTTTCCATTTTGTAGCCGAGCAGGGAATAGCCGTTGGGGTCGATCAGCGAGCCTTCGCTGGTGAAGCGGAAGTTCCCGGCCCTGGTGTATTGGGTAACGCCGTTTTTCTGCACGCCGAAAAAGCCCTTGCCGTCAATGGCAAGGTCCGTCGGGGAAGAACCCTGCATGAAGGAGCCCTGCTGGTGCATGGTCCGGTTCACGCTGACGCTGACGCCCATACCGAGCTGCGAGTGTTCCGTAACACCGTTGGAGTGCGAGGAATTCACCGTCTGGCTGATATTGTCGCTGTATATCGTCATGGCTTTTTTAAAGGCCAGGGTATTGAGGTTGGCAATGTTGTTCGAAAGCGAACTCATGCCGACCCCGAAGCTCTTCATGCCGGTCGTGCCGGTATATAATGCCGTCATCATAAGGGTGACCTCTGCTGCGGATTCACACCCCAAGCCGCATCCTGCGGCCTGGGGTGAAAGCCTTTGCGCAACATCCTGTCGCACGCCCCGCATCCTGCGGGGAGGGAAAATAGTTCCTCTCGGTTCCCTATCAGCAGGAATCGTACCAAGAGAAAAAAATGCCGGATTCCAAAGCTGGAATCCGGCGTGGAGAAACGCGTTCGCGTAGGCGGGAATTATTGAAGGTTTGCCTTGAGCGCCCGGATCCTGCCCCATGATTCGGCAATGCGGGCGGGGCTTACCGCGCCGCTCGCCACAAGGCGCATGATGGCGGCATGCACGCGGCGGCCCTGTTCCGGGTGGTACTGCAAATTGTTGCCGAACAGGATGATGTCCACACCGGCGTTAATGGCCAGACGGATGCGTTCTTCCATGGGATAGAAGAGGTTGATGGCCTCCATCTCCAGATCGTCGGTCACGACGACGCCCCGCCAGCCGAGTTTGTTCCGCAAAAGGCCCGTTGTGATTTTTTCCGAAAGGGAGGCCGGGTACCGGGCATCAAACCCCGTATGCATCAGATGCCCGGTCATGACCATGAACGGCCCGTTGGGCGGCAGCGTTTTGTACAGGGTCAGTTCGTCTTCGCGCCAGGTCGCGGTGATGTCCGTCAGTTTGTGGTGGGAGTCGGCAACGGCGCTGCCGTGTCCGGGGAAATGCTTGTAGCTCCCTATTATTTTAGTTTTTGTCAGGCCTGCCATAAAGGCGGCGGCATGCTCGGCGGCAACGGCGGGCTCCGAGGAAAAGGCGCGGCCCAGCGCGCCTATGGCGGGGCTTTCCGGGTGGATGGCGATATCCGCCACCGGGGCGAAATTGACGTTGATGCCGATACGGCGCAGGGCGCTGCCCATGGTGACGGCTGCTTTCTCCGTTTCAGCGGGCGTCTGTTTCCCGAGCTCCCAGGCCGTAGGGGTCGCGGCAAACCCGTGGTCCGGGCGCAGCCGCTGCACGCGGCCGCCTTCCTGGTCCACGGCGATGAAGAGCGGTATGGGCGCCTCGGCTTGCAACAGAGCGCAGAGCTTCGTTACCTGCGCGACCGAGGTGACGTTCCTGCCGCGTTTTTTCGTCTGCCAGTCGCGGTCGAAGAAAATGACGCCGCCGACGCGGCCGGCGCGGATATCCTCAAGCACGGTCCGCATTTCCGGAACGTTGGGAGAGGCGCCGTCGCCGCGGAATCCCACCATAATCATCTGGCCGACCATGGCTTCCAGCGGAAGGGATTGGGGGAGCGCTCCGGCCGGCTGTTTCGCCGCCGCGTTCGCGGGCAGGGCGGTGAGGGCCAGAACCGTCAGGATGCGGCAAAAAAAGGATAGTATTCTCATGGCCGGGGCACGGTAGCGCAGAGAGGCGCAAAAGGCAACGCGCGTAGCTGCCCGGAACGTGGGGGCTTTCGCCGGAACCTTACGCGGGCACCCGCTACAGGATGCAGATATGGTTGCGGCACTGCTTTTTGGCGGTGTACAACGCCTCGTCCGCGCGTTTTATGATGGCGTCGAGCGTGTTGCCGGAAATCTTTTTTTCCGCTTCCAGTTCAATCAGCCCGATGCTGACGGTAATATCGGGGTTGCCTTTCCCGGCGGAAATCACCGCCTTTTCAACCGCGCCGCGGAGCCGTTCCAGAAGGGCGTGGGCCTGGTCCCGCGAAATTTCCGGAAACAGGAAAATGAACTCATCGCCGCCGTACCGGCCGACGACGTCATACGGCCTGACGACGCTGGTTATGATTTTCGTGATCTGCCGGAGCGCCTTGTCGCCCGCGTTGTGCCCGAGGGAATCGTTGAGCGCCTTGAAATGGTCGATGTCGAGCATGGCGAGGCAGGCGGGCGCTTTTGTCCGGCGGATGCGTTCCAGTTCCCGGACGGCCGCCTGGAAAAAATAGCGGCGGTTGGCAATGCCGGTCAGCGGGTCGGTAGAGGCGAGTTTTTGCAGCCGGGCCTGCTCGCGCCGCAGGTCCTTCTCCATGGCGGCCCTGGCTTCCACCTCCCGCCGCAGGTTTTCGGACAGCGCCGTCAAATCCTGCTTCTGCTGTTCCAGGCGCGCCATGGCGGCTTGAAGCGTTTTCCCCATGACAGTAAACGCTTCGGACAATTCGCCCATGCAGCCCGCATCGCAGGAAAAATCGCCGACGGTCAGCTGCCGGGCCTGCCAGGTGACATGGTGCAAATTTTCCTGCATTTCCCTGAGCAAGGCGCCGGTATAGCCGTCCAGCGGAACGGGGGAACTGATATTGCCGCGCGCAAGGCCCGCAAGATGGTGTTGCACCTGTTCCAGATACCGCAGGAGTTCCTCCACTTGCGAGAACTCCGGCGCCCTGTGGAGGGTGGTTTCGTATTGGCCGTGAAATAGTCCCTTGCGCAAGAGATGCATGGCCAGAGAAAAGGGGTCGCCGCAATAGGGCAGCGGAGAAATGGCTGCCTCGTCCCGGTATGTGTTCTCGTGCGCGGTTTTTTTTATCATGCAGCTCTCGGCGCAAGGAAGGGTAGAGGTCTGAAACACTCGGGAGGGCGACGGTTGGCGCGGTACGTCCATATGGAAACGCAAACTCCGGAGAAATATGAAAAAAGTAATTCTTTGCCGTTCTGCCGTGCAAGAGCGGCTGTATGGAATCTCGCCGAAATATCGTCTACTTTATCATGAACTGGTATTATAAAATTATTGTTAAAAATATATAAAAGCGGGAATGCGTCTTTGTAGTAGACGCGTTCCCGCTTTCATCAATAAAGAAGGCTCGGTATGTGGAAGAGTTTTTTTAGCTCCCGTAACTTTCGTTCTGGCCCATGCCGACAAAGTCCATCTGGCCCGTGGATTCAAGCACGGACCGCCAGAACGCCGAATTCGGGTTGACCTTCTGGCGTTTTCTGATGACCAGGTCGATCGGCAGGTGGACGTAGCGGTCCATGAGTTTCGCCACCACCATGCCGGTCTTTCCGGCCATGGCCGCATGCACGGCGTTCTGGCCCAGGAAGCCGCAATACACCCTGTCGTTGGCGTTGGCCGGGACCGAGCGGATGATGTAGCTCGGGTCGATGAATTTGATGGAATGCTCCATGCCCCGCTGGGTCAGGTAGGCCTTGATTTCCTTGCGTAAAAATTCGCCGATGTCCCCGAGAACCGGGTTGCCCGAAGCGTCCTGCTGGCCGGAAACGTGGAGCAGATCCTGCCCGGCCCCTTCCGCCACGACGATGACCGCGTGGCGGCGCTGCTTGAGCCTGAGTTCCAGCGCCGGGAGGAGCCCTTCCTTGCCGAGCAGGGTGAAGGGAACCTCGGGAATGAGCACGAAGTTGACTTCCTTGAGCGCCATGGTCGCCTGGGCCGCGATAAAGCCGGATTCCCGGCCCATGAGCCGCACCAGGCCGATGCCGTTGCGTGCACCGAGGGCCTCGACGTGGGCGCACTGGATGGCTTCCGTCGCCTTGAACACGGCGGTTTCAAACCCGAAGGACTGGCTGATGAAATTGATGTCGTTGTCAATGGTCTTCGGGATGCCGATCACCGCGATGCGCAGGTTCCGCGCGCTGATCTCGCGGGTGATGGAGTTCATGGCCTTCATGCTGCCGTCGCCGCCGATCACGAACAGGATGTTGACGTTCATCCTCTCCAGGGCGTCCACGATTTCTTCCGGGGACTGCGGCCCGCGCGAGGACCCGAGCATGGTGCCGCCGAACTGGTGGATATCCGCGACAGTGCTCGGGGTGAGCGGCACGACCTCATGCCCGTATTTGGGAATGAACCCTTCCAGCCCGTACCGGATGCCGAGCACTGCCGGGACCTTGTAGTTGTGGAACGCCTCCATGACGATGGCCCGGATGACGTCGTTGATGCCCGGGCAGAGGCCGCCGCAGGTCACGATGGCGCATTTCGTCTTTGAGGAGTCAAAGTACAGATTCTTTCTGGGCCCGGCGGGCTCGAACCAGGTCGCCACCGGGTCCTTGCCGCTGAGCTCGTCGATGTATTCCCCGTCGAGGAAGAAGGGCGTCAGCCCTTCCGTGAAGGTGGTATAGGAAAGGGGCGAGGGTATTTTCGCGGGACCGAGGGTGGGGATGGCGGTATCCACCACGAATCCGTCCGAGGACGCGGCGGGGGAAACGGCAGCGGATGCGGCCCCGGGTTTTGTTTTTTTCGCCATGTGGTTCGCTCCTTGAAAACAGCGCGTCCGCGCCGTTGTCTGCGGGATGATGGAAATGTATCGCGTACCGTATCAAAAAGGCCGGGGTAATACCAGAGGCAAGGCATTATTGTCTCGCGTCCGGAGCGCCTCACGCGGTATCACGCTACAATGGGCCGTCGCCTTTTCCCCCTTGACCGTTGCCGGTACTATGCTATGCACTGACAACCTGCCGTTCCCACGGCAAATAATCCCCAGGCGGTGCACCCGGCATGACGGCGGTTTCTTCCATAACCACTTCGATTTTTGAATTGTTCAAGGCCGGTCCCGGCCCATCAAGCTCGCATACCATCGCGCCCATGGCAGCGGGGTTGGATTTCCGCAAAGAGCTCTCGTCCCTGCCGGACGGCGTTTTGCGCGAGGCGAAGAGTCTGGCCGTGCGGCTGTTCGGTTCGCTCAGCGCGACGGGCTTCGGCCACGGGACCCACAAGGCCGTAATCACCGGCCTTCTGGGTTTTGAACCGGCCGCCTGCCCCGGAACGCTCCCATCCGGCGTCTTCGACCTTCCGGAAGAAGAACGGACCATCAGCGCGGGTCCCTTCCGGTTCACGCCGGGGCCGGAATCCGTCATCAACGACAGTATCGAGCACCTTTACCCCTACAGCAACACCCTGGTGTGCGAATTGCGCGGCGCGGACGGCGCGGTGCTGCACGCCAAAACCTACTATTCCGTGGGCGGCGGCTTCCTTCAGTGGGAAGGCTGGACGCCCCCGGAGCGGGGCGCCGTGCCGTATCCCTACGCCTCCGGCGTCGAGTTGCAGCGCCTCGCGAACGAGAACGGCATCAGCATTCCCCATCTGGTGCTCCGGAACGAAATGGCTCTCACCGGAGCGAAACCGGCGGATATTTACGGGCGGTTGGACGGCATTGTGGATATCATGCGCCGGTCCGTCTCGCGCGGGAGTTCCGTCACCGGCATGCTGCCCGGGAGCCTGGGCGTGTACCGCAAAGCCGCGCATCTCGCGGGCAGGGCGGACATGCAGGACGATCCCTTGAACCGCTTTCTGGGGCTGCTCAACGCCTACGCCTTTGCCGTGGCTGAGGAAAACGCCGCCGGCGGCATCATCGTGACCGCCCCGACCTGCGGCGCCGCCGGGGTTTTACCGGCTGTCCTGACCATGCTCGAAGGGTATTTCGGCCTCGGGCCGGAGGCCGTGCATAGCGGCATGCTGGCAGCCGCGGCCGTGGGGTTCCTTGCCAAGCACAACGCGGGCATTGCCGGGGCGGAAGTGGGCTGCCAGGGAGAAGTCGGGGTCGCGTCCGCCATGGCCGCCGCCATGCTGGCCCAGGCCAAGGGGTTCTCCCCGCGCATCATCCTGAACGCGGCGGAGATCGCGCTGGAGCACCATCTCGGCCTGACCTGCGACCCGGTGGGCGGGTATGTGCAGATTCCCTGCATCGAGCGCAATGCCATGGGCGCGCTCAAAGCCTACAACGCCTTTCTCGTGGCATCCATGGAAGACGTGGAGCGCCACCGGGTAACCCTGGACGTGACCTTGCGGGCCATGGCCGAAACCGGCCGCGACATGAACGCCAAGTATAAGGAAACCAGCCTCGGCGGCCTGGCCGTGAGTTTGCCGGAATGCTAGGAAGCGGGGGAAGGGGAACACAAAGGGCACGCCCCTTGAGGTTCCCTTCCCCCAGACCCCCATCCCTCCTTATCCGTGATAGGGTGGGGCGAAAAAGCACGAAGCGCCTGCTGATTCCATCCGCAGGCGCTTCATTTTTGAGGCAGGGTTTACGTCGCGTGCGGTCTTTGTCTAGGAAACGACCTTCAACCCGACAAGGCCCGCCACGATCAGCCCCACGCAGAAAAGGCGGGGCAGGGTGAGCGGGTCCTGGAACAGGATGATCCCGAGGATCACCGACCCCACGGCGCCGATGCCGGTCCAGATCGCATAGGCCGTGCCGAGCGGCAGTTCCTTCATGGCCAGGGAAAGCAGCTAGAAACTGGCCGCCATGGCGACAAGCGTGCCGGCGGTCGGCAAGGGTTTGGAAAAACCGTGGCTGTACTTGAGGCCCGTTGCCCAGACCGTTTCAAGAAGCCCCGCAAGAAATAAAATGAGCCAACTCATAAGAACCTCCGGTATTTCGGGGTCGTCCCCATGGATTGGCCTTCGACTGAAGGGGCAGGGTCGTCCCTGCCTGCATGTATAGTAGGGGTGGGTACGGGGAAGGTCAAGAAGATCATCAAAAACTAACGCGCCGCATTTGACGGTTTGGTGGAGAACAGGCTATTACTCAAGCATGGCGTATTGTTTTCCGCGCCAGGCCGCGCGATGCCGGGGTGCCCCGGCAGGACACAACCCAAGGAGGCGGTATGCGACAAGCCCGCGACATCATGACTCCCAACCCGGTGACGATCAGCCCCAAAGCGTCCATCGCCGAAGCCGTCAAGGTCCTTTTGGAGAAGAAGTTCAACGGCCTGCCGGTTGTTGACGATGCGGGCCGCCTGGTGGGCGTCATCTGCCAGAGCGATCTGGTTGCCCAGCAGCAGCGGCTGCACGTGCCCTCGGTCTTCACGTTGCTGGACGGGTTCATTCCGTTGCCCGGCTGGAGCAAAGCCGAGGAGGCCTTTAAAAAGATGAGCGCGCTCGTCGTGGAAGAAGCCATGACGCCCAAACCGGTCACGGCGGCGCCGGATATGCCGCTTGAGGATTTGGCGAGCCTTATGGTCAAGGCCAAGTACTACTCGCTGCCGGTGGTCGAGGATGGACGCCTTGTCGGCATTATCGGCAAGGAAGATATTTTGCGGACCCTTGTGGAGCAAGAACCATAACTCCTGGCCGCGCGATGCGAAAGAGAACGGGCGGGCTGTGGAACAGCCCGCCCGTTTTATCCGTGGGGTAAGTGCCGGTCAGGCCGTCAGGAAGTCCGCGTATGTGGCGATATCCACGTTGCCGCCGGAAAGGATGACGCCCACGCGTTTTCCGGCGAACAGGCCCTTTTTCGTCAGCGCGACGGCGGCGCCGAGGCAGCCCGTGGGTTCCACGACCATTTTCATCCGCGCGGCGAAGAACCGCATGGTTTCCATGAGTTCCGCGTCCGTGGCGGTCAGGATGTCCTCGACATGCTCGCGGATGACCGGGAAGGTGCAGTCGCCCAGGAACTGCGTTTGCGCGCCGTCGGCAATGGTTCTGGGCGTGTCTATTTTGACGATCTTCCCGGAACGGAAGCTTTGCTGGCCGTCGTTTCCGGCTTCCGGCTCCACGCCGAAAACGGCGCAATCCGGCTTCAGGGCTTTGGCCGCCACGGCCGAGCCGGAAAGAAGCCCCCCGCCGCCGAGCGGCACGAGCAGAACGTCCAGCGGCCCGGCTTCCTCGAACAGCTCCTTGGCCGCCGTGCCCTGGCCCGCCATGACGTGCGGATGGTCGTACGGCGGGATAAGGGTGACGCCGCGCTCCTCCGCCATTTTTTTGCCGATGGCCAGCCGGTCCTGGGTATAGCGGTTGTAGAAGACAACCTCCGCGCCGTAGCCTTTTGTGGCCGCGACCTTGGCCGCCGGGGCGTCTTCCGGCATGATGATGGTGGCCGGGATGCGCAAAAGCTTGGCGGAGAGCGCCACGGCCTGGGCGTGGTTGCCGGAGGAAAACGCGACCACGCCGCGTTTGCGCTGTTCCGGGCTGAACTGGGACAAGGCGTTGTAGGCCCCTCGGAATTTGAACGCGCCCATGCGCTGGAAATTGTCGCATTTGAAGAACAGTTCCGCCCCGGCCAGTTCATTGGCCGTGGTCGAGGTAAACACGGGCGTGCGGTGCGCCACGTACCGTATCCGTTCGTGGGCGGCGACGATGTCGTCATAGGAAATGGCAAGTTGGGACATGGACGGCTCCTTGAAAGCGTTTGCAGTACTTGTAAACCTAGCACCAGCGGAAAAAATCCGCAATGAGGGGGAGCGGCCCGGCACCAAGAGCGGGCGTCTTTCATTTTAGCCCGCCATGCCGTACTCTTGGGGCAAGGAGATCCCGCTTATGGACGGTTATTCCATCATCCCGGCATTGCCGGAGCACGCGCCGTATCTCGCCGCCGTGGAGCAGGCCGCCGCCACGGTGTTCCCGCCGGGGAGCATTCCGGAATCCATCCGGGGCGACAGCGTACCCCTGCCCATGCTGCTGGCGGCGGTTGCGGCTGGGCATCTCTGGGTGGCCGTGGACGGGGGAGGCGTTGTTGTGGGGTTTGCGCTTCTGCAAATAGAAGAAGGGATAGCCCTGGTGGGCGAGGCGGACGTTGTGCCGGAGCACGCCGGAAAAGGCCTGGGCAGGCGTCTGATGGAAGCCGTGGCCCAACGCGCGGCGGCGGAAGGGCACGGCGCGCTGTACTTGACGACTTTCAGCCACGTGCCGTGGAATATGCCTTTTTACACCCGGATCGGGTTTTCCGTTTTGCCGGAAGGAAGCGCGCCGCCTGTTCTAAAACACGCCCTGCTGGAAGAGCGGGCGCGCGGCATGGAGCACCGGGTCGCCATGCGGCGCGCCCTGAATCCTCAATAATCACGCATCCCTGACCAGCGCTCCCTAAGACTTAGAACACCTTCCGGGATTCCCCCGCCGCCAGGCGCACCCGGACCGGGAAGTCATCCAGGGCGCTGCCCGTGCAGTGGCAGGCGTAGAGTTCCGCCAGATTTTCGACTTCCAGGGCCGCGCGGGTCCGCGCGATGGTGTCATCCGTCATGTCCTTGCAATGCAGGCCCCCGTAGACGGCGCGGATTTTCGAAACGCCCGTCACGGCTTTCGCGTGCTCCATGATGTTCACAATTCCGGCGTGCGAGCACCCCGCGATGATGATGAGGCCCTCGTCCGTGATATAGGCGAGAGCCGTGTCGTCGGGCAGCGTGTCCGCGCGGTATGTTCCGCCGCACTCGGCCTCGCCGACCAGGGCGCGCATTTCGGGGCGCGCGGGCGGGACTTCCCCCAGAAAAACAATATCCTCGCGGATGCGGACCGGGTCTTTGGACACGGTCATGGGCCAGGAACGGAGCGCGTCCCGTCCGTCTTCCGGCATGCCGAGGTCCTTGGGGCCCTTGGGATGGTCCAGCGGCCTGCGGCGGTTTATCACCACAGCGGGATGCGCGAGGAGCGGCGGCAATTCCCGCCCCGCCTTTTTCGCCGCGATATGGGCCAGCCCCGCGCCGAGCCCGCCCGTGTGGTCATAGTGGCCGTGGGACAACACGATATGCGTCACGTTTCCGAGATCGAGCCCCATGCGGGCGGCGTTGTCTAGAAACGCCCCGCTCGCGCCCGTGTCGAACAGGATGACGGTATCGCCGGAATCCAGCAGGAACGACAGCCCGTGCTCACAGGCAAATCCTTCGGCGGCGGTGTTTTCCATCAGAACGGACAAGTGCAGCATATTATCCTTCCAATGTGCCTCGGTATTCATCCAGAGTCTTGATCCCCAACTCTTCCATGAGCGCGGGCAGTTCCTCCGCCACGCGGAAGGCGGTATCCGGGCGGACCAGGGTGGCGGTCCCGATCTGCACGGCATGGGCGCCCGCGAGGATGAATTCCAGAACATCCTCAGCGGTGCTGATACCGCCGATGCCGATGACCGGCACGGACACGGCCCGCGCCACCTGCCAGACGCACCGCAGGGCCACGGGCTTGACGGCCGGGCCGGAAAGCCCGCCGATGCCGTTGGCGAGGCGCGGCTTTTTGGTGCGGATATCCACGGCCATGCCCTGCAAGGTGTTGATACAGCTGATGACGTCCGCGCCGCCGTTCTCGCAGGCTTTGGCAATGGCCGTGATATCCGTGACGTTGGGAGACAGCTTCACGATGACGGGCTTTTTGCCCGCGTTTTCGGCAACCGCCCGCGTGACGGATTCCGCCAGAGCCGGGTCCTGCCCGAAGAGCACCCCCCCGGCCTTGACGTTGGGGCAGGAGATGTTGACTTCCAGGGCGGCCACCCCATCCTGGGGGGCAAGGGCGCGGGCAAGCTCCGCGTACTCCTCGAGGCTGGTGGCGTACAGGTTGACGATGACGGGCACGTCGCCCCAGGGAAGCCGGGGCAGCTTTTCCGTGAGAAAGGCCTCAAGGCCGCAGTTTTGCAGCCCGATGGCGTTGAGCATGCCTGCCGGCGTTTCCGCGATGCGGGGCATGGGGTTTCCCTGGCGGGGGACGAGGGATATCCCCTTGACCACGATGCCGCCGAGACCGGCCAGGTTGCCGTAGGGCATGAATTCAAGGCCGTAGCCGAAGGTTCCCGATGCCGTGAGAACGGGATTTTTCAGCGCCAGGTCGGCGCGTTTCCCGGGCAGGATGACGGTTGTATTGGGCATGGAACTCTCCTCACTCCGTAAGATCTATCTGGTCGGCCCAGAACACCGGGCCGTTGGTGCAGGTCTGCACGTACGCGAAACCGTCCGGAACCGGGACGGCCTGCCTGCTTTTCGCCGCCGTGCTCTTGACCACGCAGCCGAGGCAGGCGCCGACCCCGCAGGCCATGCGCGTTTCCAGGGAAAGCTGGGCCCTGGCGTTGTGGTGCAGGGCGAATTGCCGCACGGCTTTCAGGAACGGCATGGGGCCGCAGGCCAGAACCAGACCGCCCCGCCCGGCCACATCCCGGATGGCCTCGTCCATGACGGCCACGAACCGGGTCAGGTCTTCAGGGCAGGTTTCGCGGTGGCTCGCGGCCGGGAACAGTTCCTCGGAAAGAGAACAGTGGGCGTCGCGGCATTCCATAAAGGGGTAGCAGTCGATGTGGTGTTTGTGCCCGAATTCCAGGCGCAGCGTTTCCGGCGCGGGATGGTGCTCGATATACCCCACGAAGGGCGCGATGCCGATGCCGCCCGCGAGGAGAAGCGTCGGGCCGGACCGGGACACGGCGAACCCGTTGCCGAGCGGCCCCCAGACCGTGACGGTCTCGCCGCGTTCCAGCTCCAGCATGTCCGCCGTGCCGCGCCCGGCCACCTGGAACACAATGCGCAATTCTTCCGTGTCCGCGTGGGAAATGGAAAAGGGCCTGGCCCAAAGGATGTCCGGGCGCGATACGCGGTGCGGGCGGATCATGACGAACTGGCCGGGCAGCCAGGCATCCCAGCCCGGGGAACGCAGCCGCAGGGTGAACAGCTCGCCGCCGCCCGTTTCCGGAGATGCGCGGCGTTCGAGGGACAGGACGGAAACCTCGCGGCACAGGGGAAGAATGGGGGGGGAGTCGATCGTGAAATCCGGAGTCTGCATGGGAACCTCAAGGGATATGGTGGCAACAACAATCCATTGTAGGGCGGGCGGCTGAAAGAGCCAAGCCCCAAGGCAGTGGCGGCAGCCTTTTCCCTTGAGGTTGCGGCGGCGTGCGTTTATGATGATCGGATTATGAACATGACCACTTCCGATCCCATCGTTTCCGGCCACAAGCCGGAAATTCTCGCCCCCGCGGGGGATACCGCATCCGCCTTGGCCGCCTTCGCGGCTGGCGCCGATGCCGTGTACCTCGGCCTCAAGCATTTTTCCGCCCGCATGACGGCGGACAATTTCGCAACCCTGGAACTTTCCCGCCTGGTGGACCTCGCCCACGCCGAGGACCGCAAGGTTTACGTGGCCCTGAATACGCTTCTCAAACCCGGCGACCTTTCATCGGCGGGCCGACTTATCAAAAGAGTCTGTCTGGGCGCGGCGCCGGACGGGCTCATCGTGCAGGATCTCGGCGCGCTGGACCTCGCCCGCCAGACGGGCTTCACGGGGGGCGTCTTTCTCTCCACCCTCGCCAACGTCACGCATCCGCTGGCGTTCAAGGCGGCGAAGGAGGCGGGCGCGTCCCGCGTCATCCTCCCGCGCGAACTGTCCATTGACGAAATCCGCACGGTGGACGCCACCTGCCCGGAAGGGCTCAGGTTCGAGACGTTCATCCACGGCGCACTCTGCTGGTGCGTTTCCGGCCGCTGCTGGTGGTCGAGTTACATGGGCGGCAAGAGCGGCCTGCGAGGCCGCTGCGTGCAGCCCTGCCGCCGCGTCTATACGCAAAAGGGCAAGTCCGGCCGCTTCTTTTCCTGCCTGGACCTGTCCCTCGACGTGCTGGTCAAAACGCTGCTGGAACTCCCGAACATCGTGTCCTGGAAAATCGAGGGCCGCAAAAAAGGGCCGCACTACGTGTATTACGCGGTCACCGCCTACCGGATGCTGCGCGACGAAGGGCAGGACCCCAAAGCCCGCAAGGAAGCGCTGGCAATTCTGGATATGGCGCTCGGCAGGCCGTTCACCAGGGCCCGGTTTTTGCCGCAGAAGGATACCAGCCCCACGGCAACCGACGGTCAGACCAGTTCCGGCCTCCTCGCGGGAAAAATCACGCGGGACGAGGCGGGCGCGTTCGTGCTCAAACCCAGGTTCGACCTGTTGCCGCAGGACAATTTGCGCATCGGCGTGGAGGACGAGGCCTGGCACCACACGTTGCCGGTCACGCGGCGCGTGCCCAAGGGCGGCACCTACACCCTCAAGATGCCGCGCCACAAAAGCCCGAAAACCGGCACGCCCGTGTTCCTCATCGACCGGCGCGAGCCGGAGCTGATGGATATCCTGGCCCAGTGGGAAAAGCGTCTGGCCAAAGCCAAGGCCCGGCCCGACACGGACGTGGATTTTTCCTACAAGGCTCCCGCATCGGCAAAGCCGGAAAAAAATCTCGATATTATTTTGCGCGGCAATCTGCCCAAAGGCAGGGACGGGAAAAGCGGCGTCAAGCCGGGGTCCGTGCAGGGGCTGTGGCTTTCGCCAAAAGCGCTGGAATCCGTTTCCCGCACGCTGTTCTCACGTATTTCCTGGTGGCTGCCGCCGGTTATCTGGCCCGACGAGGAAGAGGGCTGGCTGAAAATGATCCGCATCGCCCTGCGGAACGGGGCGCGCCATTTCGTCTGCAACGAGCCGTGGCAGAGCGCGTTTTTCCCGGACGACAAGGCCGCTCTGGTGGCCGGGCCGTTTTGCAACATCACCAACCCGGCCGCCGTGGCCGTACTGAAAGATCTGGGCTTTTCCGGGGCCTTTGTCGGGCCGGAACTCGGCGACAAGGACATGCTGTCTCTGCCGCGCGCCTCTTGCCTGCCCATGGGGGTTGTGCTCTCCGGCTACTGGCCCATGGGCATCGCCCGGCACGGCATTGCGCCCCTCAAGCCGGAGGAGCCGTTTGTGAGCCCCAAGGGCGAAGGATTCTGGGCCAGACGCTACGGACAGAACACCTGGATTTATCCCACCTGGCCGCTGGATATCACCGCGCGCCGCCAGGCCTTGGAAAAAGCCGGGTACTCCATGTTCGCGGTCTTTGCCGAATGGCCGCCGCAGAGCGTGGGCGAAGCCAAACGAACCAGCGAATTCAACTGGGACATCGGTATGTTATAGCAGGGGCAGGGCTGAGCCCTGCACCCATTAGGGACGCATGGAGGTTGTATAATTTTTTCAGGCGTGTGCGACGCGCGCGGCTCCCGGGTATGGGGTACCCTGCCGAGGCGCTTCACAAACCGCGAGGTGGCGCATGAATCTCAATCTTGGCGGAAAACGGGTTCTGGTAACAGGCGGTTCGCGCGGGGTCGGGCGGGGCATTGTGTTGGCATTCGCGGCGGAAGGCGCGCACGTGGCTTTCAGCTACCACACGCGGGAGGAAGCCGCCTGGGAAGTGGAACGCGAGGCGCGCGCCCTCGGCGTAACGGCAAAAGCCATCAATGCCGACCTTACCGATACGGCCGAGGCATACGCTCTTTACCATGACGCCCGCACGGCGCTCGGCGGCATAGACATCCTGGTGAACAACGCGGCCATCTGGCCCACGAACTGGTTCGCCGACATCAGCCTGGAAGAATGGGAACTGTGCATGCGCGTCAACGTGACCGCGCCGTTTTTGCTGTCCCAGGCCATGGTCCGCGATCTCAGGCGGGCGGACAGGCCCGGCAGAATCGTGAATATAACCTCCCAGGCGGCGTTCCTCGGGTCGCGGTCCGGGCACGCCAACTACGCGGCCAGCAAGGCGGCGCTGGTTTCCATGACGGTCTCCCTCGCGCGGGAGGTGGCCTCCGCCGGGATTACGGTCAACGCCGTGGCCCTCGGGCTGGTCAATACGGAAATGCGCGGCGACGCGCTGGAGCGGGACAAGGAAAACTATATGCGGCGCATCCCGCTCGGGCGGTTTGCCACGAGTGAGGACGCGGCCTCGGTGGTGCTGTTTCTCGCCTCCCCCCACGCGGATTACATCACCGGCGCGACCGTCGACGCCACTGGCGGCATGCTGATGCGCTGACCCCGGCGGATCCTCACGGCCAACCGGATTTTCATCAGATTTCACTGGAAAAGTTGCCGGACAGTGATTATGTATTGCCATCCCCGGTCCGGAACTGTGCCGGGCCGGAGGCGATATCCACGCGGCGCAGCCGCAATAAGGGTTTTACGGTATGCAGGGCACGGTTTTTTTCATCGGCGCGGGACCGGGCGACCCGGAACTGATTACGGTCAAAGGCAGACGTCTCATTGACGCGGCGGATCTCGTTTTATACGCCGGTTCCCTCGTGCCGCAGGCCGTTGTCGCGCGGACGAAGCCGGGCGCGGCCGTCGTGGATTCCTCCGGCATGACGCTGGAAGAAACCCACGCGCTCATGCGCGAGACGGCCCGCGCGGGCAAGACCGTGGCGCGGGTGCACACGGGCGACCCTTCGCTTTACGGCGCCGTCCGGGAACAGATGGCTCTTCTGGATGCGGACGCTATCCCCTACGAGATCGTTCCCGGCGTGACTGCGGCCTTTGCCGCTGCCGCCGCCGGGCGCGTTTCCCTGACCGTTCCGGAAAGCGTGCAGAGTTTTTCCGTGACCCGGCTCGGCGGGCGGACGGACGTGCCGCCGGGCCAGTCCGTGCGCGACCTGGCCCGCCACGGGGGGAGCCTCGCGGTGTATCTTTCCGCGCCGGACGCGTCCCGCCTTGAAAAAGAACTGCTGGCGGGCGGGGTGGACCCGCAAACGCCGGTCCTCATCGCCTACAGGGTCGGCTGGCCCGAGGAGCGCCTCGTCCGGACGGACGTATCCTCCCTTACCGCGACCGTGGCCGCGGAAAAGTTCACCCGGCAGACGGTATTCCTCGTTCTGCCCGGTGAGCGGGACAACGGCAGGGAAAAAGGCGGGTCACTGGTTTCCCGCCTGTATGCCGGGGATTTTTTCCACGGGTTCAGAAAGAGCAAGGAGGGGGAAGATGCTTGAATCCCTCGGCATTCTCAATATAGGCGTGTTTTTCGCGGGGGTCGTGGTTATTATCCTGATGCCCGGCCCGAACTCGCTGTACGTTTTGTCCACGGCAACGCGGCGTGGCGTGGCGGACGGCTACAAGGCCGCCGGGGCGGTGTTCATCGGCGATGCCGTCATCATGCTGCTCGCGGCGCTGGGCGTGGATTCCCTTATGCGGCTGTACCCGGCCACGTTCATGGTCGTCCAGTACGCCGGGGCGGCCTATCTCGGGTGGCTCGGGTTGAAAGCCCTGTGCGGGGCCTTCATGCGGGGAAGCGGCGGGGAAGGCGATTTCCATGCGGCCTGCCGGGAAAATCCCTTCAAGCGGGCGCTTATCCTGAGCCTTTCCAACCCCAAGGCCATCATGTTTTTCGTCTCGTTTTTCGTGCAGTTCGTGGACCCGTCCAAGGGGCACGCCGGGCTGGCTTTCCTGGTGCTCGCCTGCATCGTGCAGGTGGTGAGCATGACGTATTTGAGTTTTCTCATTTTGGGCGGCGCGAAGGTGGCGGCCTCGCTTAAAGACAGCCGCATCGCCCGCAGGCTGGGGAGCGCGTTGACCGGGTCGGTGTTTCTCGGGTTCGGCGTGCGCCTCGCGCTGAAGGCCGGGGGCTGAGGCCGGGAGCTTTTTTCCCGTATAGCTATTCCAGGTGATACTTCGCGCCGTATCCGCGCGGCGTATACATCCGCGCGCCTTTTCCCCAATCCGTTTCCACCCCGCCCGGCGCGGGCAGGAAGGCCGTTGCGCCGTTCCCCACCAGAATGATGGAAAACATATCCGCGCTTTCAGGGTCAAAGGCCGCCAGGGTCGAGAGGGTTACCTCCTGATCCGGGCGGAACGCGTTCCGCACGTGCCCCACGGGCGTTACGCCCTCGCGGTGCCGCTTCGCGATTCCAATGGCCCGGGCCAGGTTGTCCCGGCGTTTCTTTGAGCGGGGGTTGTACAGCGCGACGACGAAATCCGCCGCGAACGCATGCGCCAAACGGCGCTCGATGACCTCCGGCTCCGTGAGCAGGTCCGAAAGGCTCACGCAGGCGAAGTCGTGGGTCAGCGGCGCGCCGAGCAGGGCGGCGGCGGCGCAGACCGCCGGGATGCCCGGTACGATGGTCAGGGGAACCTCGGCCAGGGAGAGGCCCCGGGCATGCAGCATTTCCAGCACCAGTCCGGCCATGGCGTACACGCCGGGATCCCCGGAGCAGACAAGGCAGGCTTTTTTGCCGGAGCGCGCGGCGCCGATCGCCTCTTCGCAGCGCTCCACCTCGCCGCGCATCCCCGTGGCGATGATCTCTTTTCCCTTGAGTATGGCCGGGTCCACCAGATCCACGTAACCGGAGTACCCGGCAATGCAGTCGGCGGCGGACAGGGCGGCAAGAGCGTCCGGCGCGAGCAGGCCCGCGTTGCCCGGCCCCAGGCCGATGACGAAGAGTTCGCCGCCGGAAGGGGCGGCGGAACGCGTGGGAGCATCAGGCATTGGCGGGAGCGTCCTTGGAGCTGCCGGGGTCGCCGTTCTGGACCGTCTCTTCGGCGATCGCGATGGTAACGCCTTTGGCCGCCCGCTTGGGCAGGCGCAGCACCGCGTTTTCCCCGGCCGCGAGCAGGGCGGCGGGCTCGCAGACCCCGTCCACGCCGAACACTTCCTGGGCCTTGGGGGAAACGCTGGTCACGGGCACGGCGTCCAGTTCCTTGACGCTGAAAAAGCGCACCGGCACGCCGAGGGCGGCGGCGGCATCCAGAAGGCCCGGCTCGAACTGTTTGACATCCGCGCTGGCGATGTCGGCAATGGAACCGGGGGAAAGCTCCAGCTGTTCCAGCATGGCGGTGATGAGCCCGGCGATCTCCGGGGCCTTGGCCCCACGGCGGCAGCCTATGCCGATATGCAGGGTTTTGGGGTGCAGCACAAGGTCTGTGTCCGTAAGGGGAACGAGCGCCGGGGTCACGGTCACCCGCACGAGGTTTGCGGCCTCCTCCGGGGCAAGGGAGGCATAAGCCTCCGTCCCGGTGAACACGAAAAGATCTTTCCAGGCCGAGCCTTTCAGTTGCAGATGGTTCCGGGGGTCGTCCACCGCCACGCGCGTGCCCGCGAGCAGAGCCGCGTTGACCTTGGCCACGGCCCGGATGTTGGCGATGGCGAGGTTGAACTCCAGCGCCAGGATATCCAGGGACGGCAGGTTTTCCGTATCCGTGGCGGTGGTGATGACGGCTTGGCCGCCGAGGATGCCCGCAACGTCGCGGGCCAGGGAGTTGGCTCCGCCGAGGTGGCCGGAAAGAAGGCTGATGACGTTTTTGCCGCGCTGGTCCAGAACCACCACGGCGGGATCGATGCTTTTGTCTTTGAGATGGGGCGCGATGCACCGGACCGCCACGCCCGCCGCCGTGATGAAAATATGGCTGCGGTAAGCGGCGAAGGTTTTGGCGATGAGCGCGCGCAAACTGTCGTACGGGATGCACCCGTCCACGGGGCAGGCCGCCTCGACGGCCGGGGGGACGTACACGTCCACCTCCATGGCCCGCGCCAATTGGGATGCGGTCATTGCCCCCTGCTGGGTCAGAACGTAGATTGCCGTGGCTTTGGTCATGCGGATACCTTGCACCGGTTACAGCGCCGCGACGGATGCTTTGAAGGCGGCGAGCACGGCCGCCATGTCCTCGTCCGTGTGGGCGAAGGAGAGCATGGCCGCTTCAAAGGCCGAGGGAGCCAGCGCCACACCGTTGGCGCGCATGGCCCGGTACAGGGCGGCGTACCGTTTGGCGTCCCCCTGTTTGGCGGAGGCGAAATCCGTCACCGGGGACGCGGTGAAAAAGATGGTGAACATGCTGGCGATCCGGTTGATCCGCACGGGAATCGCGGCGCCCGCGAACAGTTTTTCCAGCGCGGCGCAGAAAGTTTCGGTCCTGTTTTCCAGCGCGGCGTAGTCGCTTTTCGCAAGCACGCCAAGGGTCGCAAGCCCGGCGGCCATGGCCAGGGGGTTGCCCGCCAGCGTCCCGGCCTGGTACACGCCGCCGCTCGGTGCGACCTGCTCCATGAGGTCCCGCCTGCCGCCGTAAGCCCCGACAGGGAGGCCTCCGCCGATGATCTTGCCCAGGGTGGTGAGGTCCGGCCTGATGCCGAAGCGTGACGCCGCGCCGTTATAGCCCACGCGAAAGCCCGTAATGACCTCGTCGAGGATCAGGAGCGCGCCGGATTCGTCGCACAGGTCGCGCAGCCCCTGGAGGAAGCCGGGCGCGGGCAGGACGAGGCCCATGTTGCCCGCGACGGGTTCCACGATCACGGCGGCGATGTCCTTGCCGTGGGAGGCGAAAAGCTCGCGGACCTTTTGCAGGTCGTTGTAGGGGGCAAGGAGGGTATCCGCGACGACCGCTTCGGGAACGCCCGGCGTGCCGGGAATGGAGAGCGTCGCCACCCCGGACCCGGCGCTGGCGAGGAAGGCGTCGCCGTGCCCGTGGTAGCAGCCTTCAAACTTGATGAGTTTATTGCGCCCGGTGGCGGCCCGGGCGAGGCGCAGGGCGCTCATGGTGGCTTCGGTGCCGGAGTTGACCATGCGGACCATTTCCACGTGGGGCATGGCGTTGCAGACGGCTTCGGCGAGGCGCACCTCGTCCTCGCAGGGCGCGCCGTAGCTGGAGCCCTTGGCGGCCGCGTCCACCACGGCCTTTGTCACGGCGGGGTGCGCGTGCCCGAGCAGGAGCGGCCCCCAGGACTGGACGAGGTCGATATATTCCTCCCCGTCGACCGTGGTAAGGCGGCTGCCCGAGGCGGAGGCGACGAAAAAGGGATCCGCGCCGACGGAAATGCAGGCGCGCACGGGGCTGTTGACGCCGCCGGGGATGCGTTTTTCGGCGCGGGCAAAGAGCTCCTGGGAACGGGTGGGCATGGAAATCTCCTGTCAGAAATAGGTCATGGATATTTTTTTCAGTTCCTTGAGGCTGGAGAGCACGGCGTGCTCTCCCATGCGGGGCAGCGCGCCAAGGGCCGCTATGGCGGCCTCGCACTCCTGTTCCGAGCGGCCGTGGACCATGGTGTACAGGGTGTACGGCCAGTCCTCCACGGGGGAAGGCCTGTAGTAGCAGTGGGAAACGCTCTCGTTGGCGGCGGCGGCTTTCCCGGCTTCATCCACATGTTCGGGGGCGATTTTCCAGGCCACCATCGCGTTGTGGGTGAACCCGGCTTTCTGGTGTTTGACGCTGGCCCCGAAGCGGCGGATGGCGCCCGTCTCTTTCATGCGGCGCAGAAGATCGAGCACGTATGCCTCGTCCGTGCCCGCGGCTTCGGCGATGTCCGCGAACGGGGTGAGGCTGTCCGGCAGGTCGCGTTGCACTATGCGTAAAATCGCGCGTTCGGTTTCAGTGAATGCCATATCGTCGCTCCAAGCTGATTTCATAACCCGTAGACCGTTCGGAGGCAAGCCGCTATCGTGCTCGTGCCCTCCCCGATTGACCCGAAAACGGCAAGCCCGTATACCGGGGAGGAGCACAGAGCCATTCTCTTTTATTCCAAGGAGGCGCGTATGTCCTTTGCTTCTCCCGCCGCGGCGGCTGCCTGGTTGACGGAAACGGCCAACGCCTTTATAGGGAGCCCGGATAATGACATGCATTTGCCGGGCACCCGCGAGCCGGCATTTGATCCGCCCCTGACGGCCCTTGCCGCCGGGGATGACCTCATATGGGAGGATTTCAAGCGCCACGTGGGTTCCTACCACTGGACGCCGCTGGAAGCCTTTTCCCTGGGATACCCGGAGGAAACGGTCACGGCCTCGGAACTCGCGGTCATGAGTTGGATACTGCCGCAAACCGAGGCGACGCTGCGCGACCACAGAAAGGAAAAAGCGCTGCCCGCGGAGCGCTGGGCGCGGTCGCGGATCTTCGGCGAGGAGCACGTGAACAACGGCTTGCGGCGGCACATGCTCGCGTCGCTGCATGCAAAGGGCATACAGGCCGTGGCCCCGTTCATCCTGAAGGAATGGCAGGGCATGCCCTCGGAAGAATATGTCTTTTCCTCGACCTGGTCCGAGCGCCACGCGGCCTATGCCGCCGGGCTGGGGACATTCGGCCTGTGCGACGGGCTTATAACGCCCATGGGCAAGGCCATGCGGGCGGGGTCGGTCGTCGTGCGCCTCGCCGTGCCGGTGGCCGGGCGGCCTTACACGGACCACCGGGAGTATTGTCTGTTTTTCAATTCCGGCACGTGCGGCGTGTGCATGAAGCGGTGCCCGGTCGGCGCGCTGTCGCCGGAGGGGCATGATAAACGGGTCTGCAAGGCGTATCTCAATGGCGTGACAGCGGACTACGTCAAGAATACATGGCATTTTGACGGCTACGGCTGCGGGCTCTGCCAGGTGGCGGTGCCCTGTGAACGGCGGATACCGCCCAGGCCGAAGAAGCGCCGGGAAATGTAACGGTACGGGAACAAACAACGACCGGGCGTCGCCCGGCCAAGGATGGATCATGTTGCACGCGTTGCTGGATGCGTATCCCTGGGCCCTGCCCCTGGCGATCTTTTTCGGGCGGATCTGCGACGTTTCCCTGGGAACGCTGCGTATTCTTTTCGTCTCGAAGGGCGAGAAGAAAATCGCCCCGCTGATCGGGTTCGTCGAGGTGTTCATCTGGGTGGTCATCATCGCCCAGGTGCTTTCGCGGGCCAACGATTTGCTGAGCTTTCTGTCGTACGCGGGCGGGTATGCCACCGGGACGTACATCGGGCTGTGCATCGAAGAGCGCATCGGGTACGGGTTCGCCAAATACCGGGTGTTCACCCTGCTGAACGGCCATGAGCTGATGGCGCTGCTGAATAAGGACGGGTTCGGCTCCACCATGGTCCACGGGGAAGGGTCCGTCTCCGAGATCGACATCATCGAGACGGTCATAAACCGGCGGGACGCGAAGAAGGTCGAATCCCTGATCGAGAGCTTTGACCCCAAGGCTTTCTGCCTTGTCGAGGATATCCGCGCGAAGCAGCTCGGCATTTTCGCCAAGCGGCAGTCGCTGCTGCAACGGAAATAGCGGCGCAAGGACCGGGCATCACCCGGCCGCCGCAAAAACAACAAGCCGCCGGGCGGGATGTTTTCCCGCCCGGCGGCTTGTTGCGGGTTGGATGTCCCGGGTGTCAGGCCGTTTCCCGGCACCAGGCCTCGAACGCGGCGCGGCCCCGCGCGGCATATTGCGCCTTGCGCGAATCTCTGCGGATCCGTTCGCCGAGTTCGGGCATGAGGCCATACTGCACGTTGGAGGGCTGGAAATGCTTGACCGGGGTTTGCAGGTGGCGGAGAAGCGAGCCCATGGCCGTGGTTTCCGGCGGCGGGGGGAGCGTCTTCCCCTGCAGCGCCGCGGCCAGGGACAAGCCGAGCCAGAGCCCGTTGGCGGCGGATTCCACGTAGCCCTCGACGCCGGTGATCTGCCCCGCCAGATAGATGCCGGGGTGCCCCTTTAGGGAAAGATCCGGGCCGAGCACTTTGGGCGCGTTGACAAAGGTGTTGCGGTGCATGCTGCCGAACCGGGCAAATTCGGCCTTTTCCAGCCCCGGTATCAGGCGGAAAATTTCGGCTTGCGCCCCGTACGTCAATTTCGTCTGGCAGCCCACCATGTTCACGGTGCTCTTGTTCAGGTTTTCGAGCCTGAGTTGGAGCAGGGCGTAAGGCCGCCTTCCGGTGCGCGGGTCGGTGAACCCCACGGGCTTGAGCGGGCCGAAGGCCAACGTGCGCGGGCCGCGCTCGGCCAGCGCTTCGATCGGCATGCAGCCCTCGAAATGCGTTTCCTTTTCAAACTCGCGCGCCGCCACCTTTTCCCCCGCGAGCAGGGCCTCGTAAAAGGCGAAGTATTCGTCCTTTTCCATGGGGCAGTTAAGGTAATCGGAATCCTCGGGGTTATAGCGCGCGCCCCAGAAGGCGATGTCCATGTTGACGGAATCCGTGAGGATGATGGGCGCGATGGCGTCGTAGAAATAGAGCGATTCGCCGCCGGTCAGGGCGGCGAGGCTTTGCGAGAGCGCGTCCGAAGCCAGGGGACCGGCGGCCACCACAACGGCGCGGGGCGCCGTTCCCTCCGGCGTGAGGGAGGCCGCATCGTCCAGCGCGGTCACTTCCCGGCGGACGACCGTGATATTCGGCGTCTCCATAATCCGTTGCGTCATGGCGGCGGCAAAGCGTTCCCGGTCCACGGCCAGGGCTTTGCCCGCGGGGACTCTGGTTTGCCCGGCAACGTCCATGACAAGGCTGCCGAGGGCGCGCATTTCTTCCTTCAAAAGGCCGACGGCGTTTTCCGGCTCATCCGAGCGGAACGAGTTGGAACAGACGAGCTCGGCGAAATCCGCGCTGGTATGGGCCGGGGAAAAGGCCCCGGGTTTCATTTCGTACAGAACGACGGGCAGGCCGCGCGCGGCAAGGGCCATGGCGCATTCGCACCCCGCAAGGCCCGCGCCGATAATGACAACAGAAGAAGACATGAACGCTCCGGAAGTAAAAGATGCGCATACATACGGCGATTTCGCCGGGAGGTAAACTATTGAAGGGGAGGCGCCGCGTCCTTAAGCCTGTTGCTGCAAATTTCCCACCGTTTCGCGAGGTAGGCGTCTATCCGCGCGCGCGGCAGGTCGAGCAGCAAAGCCACTTCAAGATAATAGTCCCTGTATTGTTCCCAATCGCCGGGGTCCAGCGGCGGGGCCAGAAATTCCGCGAGGTCGCGCATGTCCCGCGAAGACCCGCCCAGGCGCCGGAAGGAGGAGACGGCAAGCCCCGCCCCGGTGCACAGGGCATATAGGGGAAAGTGGAATATTTCCACGGCCCGATGGGCTCTGGCGTCTCTGTAGCGTCTGACGCAGTCCGCCAGAACGGCGTTGGCGTATTGCTCCGGCGTGCTGCCGGGGCGCGGTTCTCTGGGCGGGAAAAAGTCGTCGTACAGATCGCCGCTGGCCGTAATGAAAAGAGGGGGTTTGCCGAGCGCTTTCGCCCGGTCTATCACGCTTTTGGCAAGCGCGTCGGCCAGATCCAGAAGTTGCGCCGCATCCGCGTCGCCTTGCATGACCTGTTCCAGGTGCGGCAGGCCGTGGTTCGGCCTGCGCTGTTTTTTCAGAAGCCTGCTGGCGGCAATTCCGGCGAGGACCGCCACGCAGATAAGTAGTTCTATCTCAGTCATAACGATGCTCCTTCTCTTTTTCCCGCCGCCGCTTCTCCGGCAACCGTGCCGCTGGCCCAGGCCCAGTGCAGGTTGTAGCCGCCGAGCCTGCCGGTAATGTCCAGGACTTCGCCGCAGAAGAACAGCCCCGGCACCAGACGGCTTTGCATGGTTGCGGGGTCGACGCCGGCCACGTCCACCCCCCCGGCGGCGGCTTCGGCTTTGGCAAGCCCCTCTGTGCGCGAGGGGATGACGCGGTGGCGGTGCAGCGCATCCGCGACGGCGTCCCGCTGCTTGCGGGAAAGCTCGGCCACTCTGCGGCGGGAAACGGCGCCGTCCAGCAGCGCGGCAAGAAGGCGCTCGGGCAGAAGGCGGCCAAGGACGGATGCGGGCGTCGCTTTGCCCGTGGCGCTGTCCAGCAGCGTACCGGCGTTTTCGCCGGGGAGGAAATCAATTGTAAGGGCCGTTCCCTTTTTCCACCAGCAGGATATTTGCAATGCTGCCGGGCCGCTGACGCCCTTGTGGGTGAACAGGAGCGAATCCGTGAAGGCGGGAGCGCCGGGCGTATCGCAGGCTATCCGCGCCGGAAGGCTTATGCCCGCGAGGCCCGCCAGCGGCCAGCCTTCCGGCATGACGAAGGGGACAAGCACGGGCCGGGGTGGCACGATGCGGTGGCCCAGCTCCCGCGCCAGATGCAGACCGGAGTCGTCCGCGCCGCACTGGGGCCAGGCCGGGCCGCCCGTGGCCAGGATGCAGCGGGGCGCGGTGAAGGACGCGCCGTTGCAGGAAACCGTGAAAATGCCCCCGGCGTGGCGGATGGAGGTCACGGCCGTACCGGTCCGCACCGCGACGGCCGTCCGGGCGAGCCGCGCCAGGAGACGATCCAGAACAACGCGGGCGCTGGTCGTGCAAAACATTCTGCCGTGCTCGCGCTCTTCCAGGGGAATATCCGTTTTGCGCAGCGCCGTGAGGATGGTTTCCGGGGTAACGCGCGTGAGGGCCGGGGCGGCAAAGTCGGGTTTTTCCCCGACGTAATCGGAAACAGCGACGTTCCGGTTCGTGAGGTTGCCCTTACCGCCCCCGGCCAGCAGCAGCTTGGTGCCGGGGCGCGGGGCTTTGTCCAGGACAAGGACCCGTCCGCTCTGATATCCGTTTGGGCGCGCGGCGTAGCCGGCGGCGGTCAAACCCGCCGGACCGGCGCCGAGGATGATGGTATCGTACCGCATACGCGAATAGTAAAGATCTGCGTCAAAAAAGCAATCAAGAAGCGAACAGCCGGAACAATAACGCACCGGCCCAGAGTAGGGCGGCGGCCCCCCAGCCGGTCATGGCGAGCGCCTGGTACAGTCCGCGCAGTTTTGCCGTGGTCCAGACCGTCCCCGGCGGGCCGAGGACGGGTTTATCCACGGCTTTGCCCGCGTACACGGCCCGGCCTCCCATGGCCGCATGGTGAATCCAGGCGCAGACCGCCATGGGCCAGCCCGCGTTGGGGCTTTTCATGGTCCGCGCGTCCCGCGCCACGCGGGCGAAGCCGGGCCAGGAGGGTTTCTCCAGCCCGTTTTCCGGCCAAGCGTTCCGTTTTGCGCCCACCATCGCGTTGCAATAGAGAAAGAAGGCCGTCAGCCTGGCCGGGATAAAGGCCAGGGCGTCGTCCAGCCGGGCGGCGGCGGTGCCGAAGCGCGTCCAGGGTTCGTGGGGGTATCCCCACACGGAATCCATGGTGCTGGCCGCCTTGTACAGCCACAGGCCCACCGGGCCGCCGATGACGAGCCAGAACAGCGGGGCGATGAACGCGTCATTGAAATTTTCCGCCAGCGTTTCGGCCAGGGTCCGGCAGAGGGTGTCGTGATCCGCCCGGGTGACGTCGCGGCTGACCAGCATGCCGATGGCTGTCCGGGCAGCGGCGACGTCGTTTTGTTCCAGCAGGGCGAGCGCGGCCTTGCCTTCCCGCAGAAGCTGGCCGAGGGCCAGACCCGCGAAGGCGAGGTACACGGCGAACAGGAGGGCGAACACAGACGGAAACAGCAGGAGCAGACGCGCACAGGCCCAGGTCAGAAACAGCACGGCCAGCACGGCGAAAATGCCCGCGATCCGTTCAGGAAGGGGGAGGCGGCGCGCGCGCGGCTCCACCACGGCCAGCAGGGTGCCGATACACCGCACCGGATGGGGCCAGCGGGGCGGGTCGCCGATGCAGCGGTCAAGAAGAATCGCGGTAACAGGCAGCCACCAGTAGACGGCCAGATCCGCGAACGGGAAAAAAAACTCAGCGCAACTCATGGTCGGCATCCAGCAGCCCGCTTGAGGCAAGAGCCTGGTACAGGATGATCCCGGCGGCGGTGGACAGGTTCAGGCTGCGGACAACGCCGCGGATCGGGATATGGACCTTGTGCTCGGAAAGGGCCAGCATATGATCCGGCAGGCCGCGCGTTTCCGGGCCGAAGACAAGGGCGTCGTCCGGCGTATAGGTAAATGTGTGCAGCGCGGTGCCGCCCCGGCTGCTGGTCATGACCAGGCGTTTGCCCGCGCCGTCATGCTCGCGGTAGGCGGCGAAACAGGGCCAGACCTTCACGGCGACATGGGGCCAGTAGTCAAGGCCCGCGCGTTTCAAGTACCTGTCCTCCACGGAGAACCCCAGCGGTTCGATAAGGTGCAGCGCCGTGCCCGTGGCGGCGCAGAGCCGGGCCACGTTGCCGGTGTTGGGCGGAATTTCCGGTTCGAACAGGACGATATGCATGGCGGGACCATCAGCGGTGAAAGGGATATGGACGGGTTGGTCATACAGGGGAGAGGCGGTGTTTGTCCACAGCCTTCTTTTTAAAAATATGTAGTTGCACTCCTTGCGGATTTGCGGAAAATACAGTTGCATCGGTTAGGAGGTGGGCGAACAGGCGGGCGCGCATCACGCCGCCCGCCTCAGTTTGATGACAAACCCCGCAAAGCCGGGTTTTGTAAAGGCACGCTCGCTCCGGCGTTTAACGGCGGGAATGAATCCCGCCTACGCCTACGCGGCGGGCCGCTGCCAAAGAGGACTTTGTCAACGGCCTCAGGCGGGCGCGCATCGCGCCGCCCGCCTGTTTTCCCGGAATAGCGATTGCCCATGGAAGGACTATGACCAAGATCGGCGTATGGAACACGGCATTTCTCGGGGACGCCATCCTCACGTTGCCTTTGCTGCAAACCTTGCGCGCGGCCTACCCGGATGCGGTCATCGATTTTTGGGTCCGCAAGGGATTCAAGGGTTTGTTCGCGTCCCACCCGGCGCTGACGAACGTGTACGAATACGACAAACGCGGCCGGGACAAGGGCGCGCTGCAAGCGCTCCGCCTTGGCCGCGCCCTGGGCCGCGAACGCTACGGGTTGTGGATTTCCGCCCACGGGAGTTTGCGCAGCGGCATGCTGGCCCGCTGGAGCAGCGCCAAGGTGCGCATCGGCTACGCGGAACCCAGGGCCAACGCCTGGTTCTATACCCATACGGTCCCGAGGCTGTTTACGGAATTTGAGGAAGTGGAGCGGCTGCTCCGCCTCCTCCTGCCGCTGGATCTCGGCGCGCGCGGCGTGCCGCTTTCCGGCTGGCCGGATATAGTGCTGCCCCAGGAGGCGGCGGATGCGGCTGAACGGTTTTTCGCCTCCCTCGCGGCGGAGCGGGCAGCGCCCGTTCTCGGCGTGCATCCGGGGTCCATCTGGGGCACCAAGCGCTGGCCCCTGGAATATTTCGCCGCCATTGCGGCTAAGGCCGCGCGGGAAGGCGCGCGGGTCCTGGTGTTCGGCGGCCCCGGCGATGAAGAGGCCATGGCGGAGGAAACCGTCTCCCTTGCGGTGAACGAGTTGTCCAAAGAAGACGGCAAGAGTATCATCAATCTCGCGGCCAAGCTCTCTTTGCCGGAACTCGCCGCCTTTATCGGCCGTCTTTCCTGCTATTTGACCAACGACTCCGGCCCCATGCATCTGGCCTGGCCCCAGAAAACGCCGGTCACGGCCCTTTTCGGCCCCACGGTGCGGGAACTGGGGTTTTTCCCCAGAGGCGAAGGCGCGACGGTCATGGAACTGCCGCTTCCCTGCCGCCCGTGCGGGCTGCACGGCCCGCAGGAATGCCCGTTGCAGCACCACAAGTGCATGCGCGACATGACGCCGGAGATGGTCTGGCCCGACGTCGCGGCCAAAATGTTCGCTACGCCCCCCGGCGACGGCCGGGAAGGAGAACCCCATGCACGCGGATAACACACGGTTGCCGCTTTTTCCGGCATCAGGCCCGGCTCATACCCTGGCCCGGATTTTAGCCCTGGCCGTGGCATGCCTGTGCCTTTTCGGCTGCGCGGCCGCGTTCAACGGCATTTCCGGCTCCACGCTGGTCCGGACGGACTATCCCCGGCTGACCGTCGGGGCCAATCCTCCGCTGATCCTGCAGGGATACGGCAGGCAATGGGTTTCCCTGCCCACGGACTACCTGGGGCTGGAACCCTCCGGCATCATGGACTTCGCTGTCTACGGGGATGAGGGCGGCAATGGGAGCGGCGAAGGCGCGATTACCCGCCACGCCCACGCCTTTGTTGTCACCCCGTCTGATGACAGGCGCTGGTACTTCAGGCCGGAGAGCAACAAGCCGTTTGGCGGACTGGCCCTTGGCCGCAAGGATATCGGCGGCTACAGCTGGACCGTCCAGGTGCTGCGCGTCGACGGCGAAAAGGACTGGTTCAGCGCCATGTGGCGGGCGAGCGGGCGCGAGACGCCGCCGCTCTGGCTGGCGCGGCGGTTTTCCGCCACCCCGGACCGGGCGGTCCGCGTGGTTGCGGAATACCGGGAACCCTGGCCGGAATGCCTTGATCCGGAAGCGGCGGACCTTGTCTTTGCGCGGAAGGAGTGCCTGGAAGGGTTTTTCGCCCGCTCGGACGCGGCTTTTTCGTTGGATATGCACGCTCCGGAGATGCTGGAAGCGCCTTCCGCCCCCTCGATGCTGGCAAAACCCGCCTTTTCGCCGGACATGAAAAAACTCGCCGGCGAGTTGATGGAAGTGGATTTTTTCCGGGGCTGGCGGTAACCGCCCGTTTTTCTCCGGCCTTTCGGCCGTTACGAGGTGATGTATGAAACCATATGCGCGCATGCTTGCCGTCTTTTCCGCAAGTCTTCTGCTCGCGGCCTGTTCCGCCGGGCGCACGGGCGTCGTCGGCGGCGTTCTGACCACGAGCCAGCGGCCGGCCATATCCATCGCGGCCAAAGCGCCGTTCACCCTCGCGGATTGCGGCAGGGTCTGGGTTTCTCCCCGGACCATGGAGGTTCCCGGCTCCGTCACGGCCTCGTTCGATTACGCCGTGTATACGGACGGAACCGTATCGCCCGCGACGAAATTCGCTTACGCGGCCATCATCCGGCTTGATGAAGCGGAACGCTGGAATTTCGTGCCCCAGGGCAATACGCTGCCGGGCAGCTTCGGCGTGCGGCAAGGGGCCGGGCCGGTTGACCGCGCGGGGGCGCTGTACACCCTGCACGTGCCCGCCGCCGGGGATTGGGCGAGCGAACTGCTGGCGGCCAACGGCACGGCCGTGCCGCAGGCGTGGATCGCCAAGCGCTGGCTGTTCAGCCTGGATAAGGGGGCGCGGGCCATGGCCGAGTACCGCGAGCCATGGCCCGCCGACCTTGACGTTCCCCAGACGGATCTCATGCTGCTCAGCGCGCCCAACGCGGAATTTCTGAAAGAGTTCGAAACGCGCGCCCTCGCGGTTTTTTCGTTTGATGCCGCCGCGGGCGACTTTTCCGGCCCGGCTCCCGCATCCGGATGGCACGCCTCGCCCGTGTCGCCCGATGTGAAGAACCTCGCCGGGGACGTTATCTCTACCGAGAGTTCCTCGTCCGGCAGTTTTAACTGACAAGCCGCCGCCGGGCATCCCGGCGGCAACGGATATGCCATGCCCCTGATCCGCCCGCCGCACGCCGCCGAACGCGACGGCCTTCTCGCCCTGTGGGAACGTTCCGTCCGCGCGACGCACCACTTCCTGGCCGAGAAGGATATCGCCTACTACCGCCCCATGGTCCGGGAGTTTCTCGCCTCCCCCCTGGAAATCTGGGTCGCCGCCGCGGAAACGGCCAATACGCCCCTGGGGTTCATGGGGCTGGATATCGCGTCCGCCGCCACCCTGGCGTGGAAGCTGGAAGCCCTGTTCGTCGACCCTGCCCGGAGCCGCCGGGGCGTGGGAACGCTTCTGATCCGGCATGCCCGGCTTCTTAAGGGAAGGCTCGACCTGGACGTCAACGAGCAAAACCCCGGCGCGCGCGCTTTTTATTCCCGGCTCGGGTTTGTCGAGACCGGCAGATCTCCCCGTGACGGCGCGGGCAAGCCTTTTCCCCTGATCCATATGAAGGGATGAAACCCGGACCGGATGCGCGAAGGGCCTGCCGTAACCGGCAGGCCCTTCGCGTTATAGCGGGTTGCGTTGTGGCCTTCGCGCGCCGGATTGCCCGCTACAGTCCGCCCGCGAGCAGAACGGCGGTTTCGGCGGCGATAATCACGGCGCCGTAAAAGTCCCCGTTGGCGCCGCTGTGACGGGAGGCGATGCGGACGAGCACGGCGAGGCAGGCGGCGGTAAGGCCGAGAGCCGCCAGAAACGGCAGCGGCCTGAGAATGAAGAACGCGGCGGCCAGGGTGGCGGCAAGGGCGAGCAGCGAGGAGCGCGAGCCGGTGCCGGGCTGGATCAGCGCCGCCAAAGTGGATGCGGGGTGCGGACGGGTGAGCCGCCCCAGAACGATAACCATGGCCCGGCCATACGCCGGCGCGAGGATCAGCGCGAAAAGGTTGCCGCTCCCGATGCAGCCGTGGGCCGCGAGCATCTGCCCGGCGATGGCGAAGACGAGGGCCATCACGCCGAAGGCCCCGATGCGGCTGTCCTTGATGATTTCCCAGAACCGGTCGCCCGTGGCGTTGCTGCCGCAAGCGTCGGCGAGGTCCGCCAGGCCGTCCCAGTGCAGGCCGCGCGTGAGCCAGGCCAGGATCAGGGGGTAGAGCCAGGCGGCGACAGCGGGAACAAGCATGGCGGGCAGGGCGGCGATAAGGCCGAGAATCGCCCCGGCCAGGGGGTAGAACGGCACGGCATCGGCCAGGCCGTTTTTGCCGTCCGATAAAGGGGCGGCGGACGGGGAAGGCGGCGGGACGAGACGGCTGAGGAAGGCAAGGGCGTTCCTGAACGCGCGCGTCATACCTGCCCCCAGAGATCCCCCCGGATATGGCACGCGTCGCCGGGCGCGAGGTCCAGGTGCTCGGCGGCCGGGGCGTTTGCCATGGCAACTTCGTAAAATCCCTGCCCGCCGGGAAGGATGCCCGCCGCGCTGGCGGGCAGTTCCGCGTAATGGGTTACCTCTTGCAGCGCAACGCTGTTGCCCGATTTCGGGATGTACAGGGACAGGCGCGGGTAGAGAAGAAGCTCGTCTTCATTGGGGAGGTTGAGAATGCAGTTGCCGAACCTGTCCGCATGCAGGACCGTGCAGATAATTTCGCCGGACCCGTGTTCCGGTTCCGCCCAAGGAGGCGTGAAGATCTTTTTCCGCGGGCGGGCGCCCACGGCGTGGATGGCCGAGCCGGAGGCCAGGGACGCGGCGATCGGGGCGAGGATGTCCCTGCCGTGGAAGGTGTTGGCCGCCGGGAGGGAGGAAGGGACCAGCGTGTGGATCGAAACAGGGCCTTCACGGCGCATGTCCCGGCAGGCCAGGGCCAGGAGTCCGTTATCCGGCCCGAGCAGCGTGTGGTTTGCGTTCGTGATGCAGACGAGGTCGCGGAATGAACCCACGCCGGGGTCCACCACGCAGATGAAGATGGCGCCTTTCGGGTAGTACCGGCGGCTGGCCGCGAGAAAAAACGCGCCCGTGGGAACGGCAAAAGGCGGTACGCCGTGCGAAAGATCCAGAATGGGAACTGACGGAGCATGCACGAACAGCGCGGCCTTGAGTTGGCCGGCGTAGGGGTCGGCCAGGCCGAAATCCGTCAGCAGCACAAAGACCGGGGAGGTCCCGCTCATTTGTTTTCAGCGGCTGTGATGTTGAACGAAAGCGCGTACAAGTGGTGGAAAAAGTCCACATACTCCAAAAAGATGTGGTCCGGCACAAAAATTCTGGCGGGAACGAAGTTGAGAATCCCCTGGATGCCCGCCTCCACAAGCTGGTCCGCCACCTGCTGGGCCCAGGCCGGGGGCGTGGTGATAAGACCGATGCGGGCGTTGAGCTTTTCGGTGGATTCTTTCAACAGGTGTACGTTCTGCACGGTCACGCCGGCGATTTCCTCCCCGATTTTCGTGGGGTCGGAGTCAAAGGCGGCGATGATGTGGTAACTGCGCTGGGAAAAGTCACGGTGGTTCAAGAGCGCCTGGCCGAGCTTGCCCGCGCCCACGAGAACGCAGTTCCACGGCCTGTCCGCGCCGAGGGCTTCGGAGATGGAGGCCATGAGGTTGGCGATATTATACCCCACGCCGCGCACGCCGAATTCACCGAAGTAGGTGAGGTCCTTGCGTATTTGCGATGCGTTCACCGCGCAGGCTTTTGCCAGGGGTTCCGAGGATATGACGGTTATGCCGTCGTCGTGCAGTTTTTCCAGCACTTCAAGGTAAATGGCAAGGCGCTGAATGGTCGCGCGCGGGATATGGGCGGACTTGGGTGAGACCATGGGAACTCCGTACTCTGTGCCCCGCCCGGCGCGCCGGAACGGCGCGCCGGGCAAAGCGGTGATCCTCACCCGAAGGGGCGCATGAAGATAAGAATAAGGCAGATAACGAACGTGTAGATGGCCAGCGATTCGATGAACGCAAGGCCGAGCATCAGGGTGTTCGTCAGCTTGTTGCTGGCCTCGGGGTTGCGGGCCACGCCTTCGCAGGCGCCTTTCAGGCCCAGGCCCTGGCCGATGCCGCAACCGGCGGCGGCGATGCCCATGCCGATGCACATGGCAAGGGCCACGGTGCCGAGACCGGGCGCGTCAAGGGTCGCGGGCGCCACGGGCGCCGCGGCGGCTGCCGCTTCCGCGGCCATGGCGACCCCGGCGGTGGCCAGGACGCCCAGAACGCCGAAAAAGGCGGTCAAAAGTTTACGCATGGAGTGTCTCCTTGGCTATATGTTGTGGCTTTCGCCATTCCCCGCACGTTTTTGACGGTCTTTTCGCGCCCGTCCGGGCGCAAAATCCGCATCAAAAGAAGAATCCTAGTGGGCGTGATCCAGCGCGCCCTTGATGTAGATCATGGTCAGCATGAAAAAGATAAAAGCCTGCAACGTTTTCGCCAGCAGGAACAGGAAGTAGACCGGTACCGTGCTGATGATCGGGCAGAGCAGGAAAAAGACCATCAGGGCGATTTCCTCCCCCCGGATATTGCCGAAAAGACGCAAGGTAAGCGAGACGAGCCGCGCGACGTGGCTGATGAGCTCGATGGGGAGCATCAGCGGTATCAAAAGCGGGTTGGGCCCGAGGAAATGTTTGATGTATCCCGGTCCCCAGCGTTTGATGCCCAGAACGTTGTAAAAGACAAAGACGAAGGCGGCCAGCGCCAGGGTGGTGTTGATGTTGGCCGTCGGCGCGTCAAAGGCGGGAATGAGGCCCATCACGTTCAGGGTAAAGACGAACAGGAAGATGGTGCACAGGAGGGAGAAGAATTTGCGGCCTTCTTCCCCGGCGGCGTTGACGGTCATTTGTTCCAGGCCGTCGATGAGCGTCTCGAGCACGTTCTGGAGCTTGCCCGGCACGATGGTGAGCCGGGTTCTGGCATACGCGCCGAGGCCGAAGAGGCCCGCCATGCCTATCCACGTGTAAAGGACGTGTTTGAATTCCACGGTTTTGCCGAGCAGCGTCACCTGGTCAAGGCCGACCAGGGTGGAGATGAGTACCGGATGCGGCAATCCGTCCATAAGCTACGCCTCCTTACAAGAATGCCCCGCGGGGCGGGAAAAACGCATGACCGACAACCATACGACCAGGGAAGACAAGCCCGCGACCAGCGGGATAACCGGCATGCGCGCCGGTATCAGCAGGAGGTAGAGCACAAAGCCCGTTCCCGCGAACCGGAAAAGAAACGCGCAAAACCCGATGACTGCCAATCTGCCGGTAAACCGCCGCGTCACGCTCCAGTGCGCGAACCGCGCGATCTGCCATAAATTTATGGTGGCAAGCAGCGTTCCAAGCCCGAACGCGAGGCCCCAGGCCGTCAGCGGGAGGACCAGGACGCCGGCAATACACGCCGCCGCCGTGAGCAGAACTTGATCGGCCACGATACGCCGCGAATCAGGAGAAGTAAACCCTCTGTTTCGTAAGTATCTTTCAACGGTGTCGCGGCTTTTCTGCAACATTGCGGCAAATCCTTTGCAACCCAAACCGGCGTTACGGCCTTTTGTGTTCCGCGTCCTGCTCCCGGAGATACGCGCGCACTTCCCGCCAGGCGTTCAGGCAGCCGGCGATGAAGCCGAGGAGCAGCAGTATCCAGAATATCCAGGCCGCGTCAAATTTCTTCCAGAGAAAGTACCCGGCGCCGCCGCCGACCAGGATGCCGGATATCGGGTGCAGCCCGATAATTCCCGCCCTGCCCAGAGCGCTGCCGAAGGACGCCGCGCGCGTGGCCCTGCCCGCTTTAGGGAAGATGTACCCTTTCCCGGCGTCCGGCTTGTTCGCTTCCTCCGGTTTTTTCATGCGGCCTCAATCTGCGCGTCTAGTAGTCACAACCTATTCTGGTAGCACACAGGCCGTGCGGCGTCAACGAACCCGGCTATTAGCAAAAAAACGCACGGCATCTGCCGTGCGTTTGGGAGCCGTGCCGTTGGTCTTCATTGGGTGCGGGAATTATGGCGGCGTAACCGGTATGCGGCTTCACGCTATTGCGGCGCAAGGTCTTTGCTGGCGTAAACGCGCAGGAATTCGGTCGCGCTGACCAACCGCAGGGTGGGGTTTTTGTCAAGGGTTGCAATGAATTCGGCAACCGGTACGGTATACTTCGTGTATGCCCGGTCGCTGAAAAAGACCATGCTTGAGGAAAAAGGCCGGCCGGCCCGCGCGTAGGACAACTCCATCACTTTTTTCCGCGGCGCGAAACGCGCTTCCAGCCTGTCCGTGATAAATGCGGTTACCTCGGGAGGAATGTCCGCATACGTTTTTATTGCCGCATCCAACGGCTGGACGAATTCCGGGGCGTCCATGCGCGCGAAGTGCTGTACCGGCAGAGTGTGGCGCGCGTATTTCGCGGAATAGGCAAGGCAGGCGAGAGCCAGCAGGCAGACCGCGTACCGTGGCAGCCGCGCGAACCACGGTTTTGCCGTCAGCCAGAGCAGTCCGTGGGCCGAGGCCGCGATAAGGAACATGGACTGCAGGTCATTGTAATGGCTGCCTATGGTGTACATATACGGGCGGCTCGATATGAGAGCCAGGGCGATAACAGGCCCCGCGCAAGATGCCGCCGTCAGGGCGCGCCGCCCGGCGAGCGGCAGGAAGAAAAGATAAAAGAACAGGTTGATGACGTACACCAGCTTGTCTTTGATATCGAAAAAGGGATCTATCATCGAAGCGTAAAGATAGCTTCCCTGCTCGCCGTAAAAGGAAGGGGAGATGATTTTCACCACGGCGAAGAAGTAGCCCGTGGAAAGAAAGCACAGCGCCGCGCCGAAGCGGATGTTGCCCGTGATCGCCGCGGCGTACATGCCCACGCCGAAAACCGCCACGGCGGCCCGCTCCTGGGCCATAATCAGGCAAATGCACCAGATGGCGGCGAAAACAAGTGATTTTCTGTGCAGCGCGATCATCGCGGCGAGAATGAACGGCATGCTTAAGGTCGTCATGTGGGCCGGGTAGCGCCATGCCGAATTGAAGGCCTTGTTCACGAAGAGTGCGAAGAGCAGGAACAGGGCGGCTTTCAGGTAATCGTTCCGGCCGGCTTCGCGCCATATTTCGCGCACCAGAAGGGGCAGCAGGAAATACACGGAGGAAACGGCGATGCCGTGTATGACGGCCAGCGTGTAGGGGGAGGGGAACAGCCGCATGGGCAGGGAAAGAAAGGGGATATACAGGGCAATATGGTCCGCCAGGAAGTTCACCCTGACCTGGCCCTCATAAAAAGACGCGTGCCAGCCGTCGCCTTGCGCGAAGTTCCAGATGATGTTGGTGAACAAGCCGAAATCGAACGGCATGAGGAATGCGTAGACGCAATACACCGAGGCGGTAATGATGATCCCGGCGAAGATGCACGGCAGTCCTATATGAACGCATGCCCTCTGCCAGCCGGGGGCATCTTTTTCCAAGACGGCGCAGTCTGTTCCGCCCATCATATCTCCGGTACGCTGCCGCGCATGCGTTTGGAAACACACGGGCGGAACGCGTCACATAACTGTGGTTTTCCATCAGCCGTGACGGTGTATGCGCAAGGGATTGCGCAACGCCCATGTTCAAGGCTGTAAAAGCGAGAACGTACGGAAAGACCCACTCAGGGTCAAGGCCTTTCAGCGCTCCGGGGCGCGCTGTTCGCGGGAGGCGGCAGACCGCGTTCCACCCGGCGGCCGCGAAGAATGGCCGGTGCCGTTGCCGGCTGCCCGCTACTTTTTCCCCGCGTTTTTTCGCGCGGCGGGCGGTTTTTTGTTCCCGCTTTTGGCCGCCGGTTTGGAGGCGTTTTGCGTCCGTGTCTTTCCCGGCGCAGGTTTTTCCGCTTGAATGGGTTCCGGGACGGCGTTTTCCGTCACCGGGCCGGTTGCGGCTTCCGGCGCAGCCTTTTCCGGGGCGGGAGCCGTTTCCCGCGCCGCTGTTTCCGGGGCGGGTGTTGTTTCCGGCGTCCTGCCCGCCATGCTTATGATGCGGTGCAGTTCCCAGGCCACCATACGGCAGACGGCCCCCCTGGTCATGAGCCCGGCGTGGGTCGTGTAGGGGGTGAGGCGCATTTCCCAGCCCTTGGTCATAGGGACAAGGTTATGCTGCGGCAGGACCATGGTATCCGCTTCGGCCACAAGGGAAATGCAGGGGATGGAGGCCGCGTTTTCCCGCCGCGCGAGGTCCGCGAAAAAGGGGTTCGCCGGGAGAAGGCTTCTCCCCAGCTTGCCGAAGGCCACCGCCGCCATTTTGCTGCCCCGGTGGGGCGCGCCCAGGGTCACGGCCCCAAGGATGCGCGCCTGGTTTTCCGTCGAGGCCAGCCAGTTGCGGATAAGCAGCCCGCCGAGGCTGTGCCCGACGAGCAGCGGTTTTTTCTCCGGATACCGGCTCTCAAGGCCGCAAATTTCCGTTTCCAGCTTGGCGGTAAGGGCGGCAATATCGGTTTTCCAGCTGGAATAGGCCATGGTGTGGATTTTGCGGAAACCCGCCTTGTACAGCCGCCCCCGCAAGTACATCCAGCCGGAGGGGTTGTGGTACAGGCCGTGCACCAAAAGCACCGGGGGCAGATCCTCGCCGTCGTCGCGGTATTTTTTCGCGCACATCCGCCGGAGGATGGGGTCGAGCGCGAAGGCCGCGCCCAGGCAAAGGAAGGCCCGGGCCGCTTCCAGCCACAGTTTTATAACCGGCCGCACCGACCAGGAGCCGGAGGGGATATCTTCCGAAGGATTGTTGCCGACCTCGTACCAGTAGGGGAGAATAACGGCGAAGACCGCCAGCAGATAGAGGATGACGATGAAAATGCAGAAAGTGAGCATATTTTCCCCTTATTAATTAAGGAATGCCCGTAACCGGGGGCGGCCGCTTGACCTGGCAGAGAGAGACACGTATCTTCCAAAATCCCCTCGGCGGGCTTTTGCCGCCGCCGTGCGGAGCGGTTCGCGGTGATGGCGCCCCGATCCGTGCCGCCGGGGCTGAAACGCGCGGATTGCCGCATTCACATGATCCTTTTATCTTTTTTCAAGGTGTACCACAATATGACCCAGCTACCGACTTTTTCAAACAGGCGTTTTTTTCGCGCCGCTGTCTTTTTTTGTTGCCTGACCCTTTCCACCCTTGTGTTTTCCGGCACGGCAGCGGCCAATGACGGCACGCTCCCGCCGGACGTGCAAAAGGGCGTAAGCGCGCTGCTGGCCCTGCGGGATTCCGGCGCGGCCCTGCCGGACGCCGCGACCCTTGCCGCGTTTCTGGAATTCACCATGTCTCCGGTCAACCTCAAGGGCGTGGACGACAAGGCTCCCAATCCGGACAAGTACGAAAAGGGTTCCGGCATTTTCTGGCGGTCCCGCCTGCGCAACGTGCCGCTGGCCACCACCCTGGAATATCTGTTCAACCCCAAGGTTCCCATGACCGTGGTGTATCCCGCCTCCATCCGCTACGCCGCCTGGCAGCCGGGTTCCGGCATTCTGAATCTGCCCAAACCGCTGTGGGAACAGCTGGGCCAGCACAAGGACAAGCCCCTGGTCCTGCGCGGCACCGAATTGGAAGAGATCACGCCGGACGACAACTCCGGGGCCTATTACCGCTATATGCTGGACCGGGTCCTGATCCTGACCGAACACGAGGGACAGCAGGCGATCATCTCCCTTTCCTGGCAGAAGGGAAAATCCGAGGTCGGGAAAAAGGCCGCCACCATCGGCAATTACTCGAACTGGGACTTTGTCTACTCCGGCGTCAAGGGAACGCTGGCCAAGGGGATCGGCTGGGCCGAGACCTATATCTACAGTTCCGCCTCCATCATCGTGTTTTATGAAGACGCCCCCGGCGGCAAGGATACCTGCTATTCCATGTACCGCTGGATGGACGCCGGTTGGAGCGGCATGAACATGGTCAAGCGCAGCCACATCGCGGCCGGGGCGGAACGCTCCTTCGCCGGGCTGAAGGCGTTCATGGAATCGCCCAAGCGCCCCACCCCGGCGGCCATCGACGCGTACATACAATCCCTGAAGGCCCTGGATCTTCCCGCCCTCCAGGCCCGGTTCGCTCCCTACAGCGCCAAGGTCGAAGAATCCGCCGCAACCGTTGACGCCCTGCAATCCGACGATTTCCAGAACATCATCAAGGACGGCGGCTACGGTAAAAGCATGACCAAGGACGAACTTATCGCCGCCTTTGCCGTGAATTTCATCAAGCAGCAGCTCGGCAAGCCGCTTTTCGCGGGACCGCTGGACGGGAAATAAAAGGGAGTCAGCTATGGCGTTCACCTTTCCCGGCGATTGTGACGCCAATCTGGTGGCGGACGCCGCTTTTGCGGCAGCGTATGACGCCCTGGCTCCCGAAGAGCGGGCCGCCGTAAAAACCGCCATCGCCCGGATGGCCGCCGTTCACGGCACGGAAGACGCCGTTTCCGGGCGCTGCTCGCGCGTCATGCGCCAGGGGTTTCGCCTGCACGCCGCGTCCCGCCCGGCGCCCTGGGCCGTGGTTTTGTGGGACGAGGCCTACGCGGGGCCGACCCGCGTACTGGCCGCCCTGGTGCCCGCCATGCTCGCCGGGGTGCCGGATATTCTGGCCTGCCGGGTCCGGCGGGACGGCGCGCCGTTTCCCCAGCCGCTCCTGGCGGCTCTGGAACTGGCGGGGCAGGAGCTGGTCATGGACGCATCGCCGGAAGACGCCGCCGGTTTTGTCACGCGGTGTTGCGAAGCGGACCCGCGCGGCCGCCTGGTCCTTTTGGGGCGGGACCCCGTGTTTGAAACCATCAGCCGCCTCGCGGCGGAGCGGGGCACGCCGGTGCTCCGGTACGCCGCGCCCGTGCGGATCGGGATTCCCGCCGGGTCCGTCGCGCGGCCCGCACCCGGCGACGGGCTTTGCTTTGCGCAGCCGGACGCCGATTTGATATCCTTTGAAGGCGAGGCTTCACCGGGCGCTTTTGCCGCGATTTTCTGCGCGGAAGGTTCCGCCGCCGAATATCTTGAGGCCGCCCCCCTTGTGCTCTGCCCCGGTAATGAGGCATATTGGGCCTGGCCCGGACTCGGGCGTGATTTTTACCGGGAAACGAGCCTCGGCCTCAGCGGCGTCGACCCGGACTGACCGCGTAGCAATTGGGGAACCACATGGCCGAGCCTCTCTCCCGGATCCGGAACATCGGCATCATCGCGCACATTGATGCGGGCAAGACCACGCTTTCCGAGCGCATTCTCTACTATACCGACAACATCCACCGCATGGGCGAGGTGCACGAAGGCGCCGCGGCCATGGACTTCATGCCGGAAGAGCAGGAGCGGGGCATCACCATCGCGTCCTCGTGCGGCACTTGTCTGTGGAACGGCGAGGGGGCCGGGGTTGGAGACGGTGTGGTCATCAACCTCATCGATACCCCGGGCCATGTGGATTTTACCATCGAGGTGGAACGCTCCCTCCGGGTTCTGGACGGCGCCGTCGGCGTGTTCTGCGCCGTCGGCGGGGTGGAGCCGCAATCGGAGACCGTGTGGCGGCAGTCCGAGAAGTTCGGCATCCCCAAGCTTGCCTTTGTCAACAAGATGGACCGGCCCGGCGCGGATTTTTCCATGGTGCTGGACGCCATGCGCCGCCGCCTCAAGGCGGTTCCCGTGCCCGTGACCATCCCGCTGGGGCAGGAGGAATCGTTCCGGGGCGTTATCGATCTCGCCCGCATGGAATCGCTGGCGTTCGACGATGCGGACAAGGGCCGCTCCGTCACCCGCGCGCCGCTGACGGAAGAGGAGGCGGCATATGCCGCGCCCTGGCGCGAGAAGCTTCTCGAAGCCCTGGCCGATGTTGACGAGGGCGTCATGGAAGCCTACCTCGCCGGGGAAGACGTGCCGGAAGGCGCCATCCAGGCCGCGCTCCGCGCGGGAACGCTGGCCGGGGCCTTTGTGCCGGTTTTTGCCGGGGCGGCGCTCAGGAACATCGGGGTGCAGCCGCTGCTGGACGGTGTGGCGGCGTACCTGCCGAGCCCCCTGGATGCGCGAAAGGCTTCCGGCGTGGATGTGCGGACCAAAGAGCCGGTGACCATCGACCCGGACCCGGCAGGGCCGTTTTCCGCCCTCGTGTTCAAGGTTTTTGTCGAAAACGGCCGCAAGCTGGCGCTGATGCGCGTGTACGCCGGGACCGTGAAGGAAGGCGACGCCTGCCGCAACGTCACCACGAACGAATATGAAAAAATCGGCCGCATGTTCCGGTTGCAGGCCGGAAAGCGCGAGCCGCTGGACGCGGCGTCGGCAGGGGATATCGTGGCCGTCCAGGGGCTGCGCACCGTGCGCACCGGCGATTCCCTGGCGGCGGATTCCCGCCCGGTGCTGCTGGAAAATATCGATGCCTACACGCCCGTGATTTCCCTGGCCCTTGAGCCGAAAAACACCGAGGAAGGGAAAAAGCTCGATGAGGCCCTTGCCCGCTTCTGCACGGAAGACCCCACCTTACGCGTGGCGCAGGACGAAGACTCGGGCCAGCGCCTTGTTTCCGGCATGGGGGAACTGCACCTGGAAGTGCTGCTCGACCGCATGAAGCGTGAACATTCCCTTGCTCCCCGCGCGGGCAACCCCCAGGTGCTGTACCATGAGACCATCCGTAAAACGGCGTCCGGGGACGGCGAATTCGATCGTGAGCTCGGCGGGCAGCGCCATTACGGCTGCGTGCGCGCCGCCGTCGCCCCGCGCGAGCGGGGAGCGGGCAACACCATCACGTTACCCGGCGGCGAGGCGGCGGACGGCCGCGCCCGCCAGCTGCACGAAACCCTTGAGCAGGGCCTTGCCGACGCGTTGCAGTGCGGCCCCCTCGGCTATGCGGTCGAGGACGTGGCGGTTACCGCGTCTTTCTGTCCCGGCAAGGAGGAGGGCATGTCCGGCCCCGGCTGCCGCATGGCGGCGGCCATGGCGCTCAAGAACGCCTTGCAGGAGGCCGCCCCGTCCCTGCTCGAACCCATTATGGCCGTGGAGGTCGCCGTTCCCGAGTCCATGGTCGGGTCCGTGATTTCTCTTTTGAACGCGCGGGGCGGCAAGGTGGAAACCATCGAGGACGAGGCCGGGCAGAAAATGGTCCGCGGCTTCGCGCCCATGCGCGAGCTGTTCGGGTTTTCCACGGCGCTCCGGTCCGCAACCCAGGGACGGGCGGGAATGGTTCTGCGTTTCGCCCGCCTCGATCTGGCCTGAACCGTATGCGCCGCCCTGATTCCGCAGCCCCCACAGCGCCCAGAGCCAAAAAAAGTCTGGGGCAGAACTTTCTCCAGGACGGCAACATCGCCCGTAAGATCGTGGATGCCTTGAACATCGGCCCCGATGATTTCGTGGTGGAAATCGGGCCGGGGCCGGGCGCGCTCTCCTCCATCATCGCGGGGAAAGGCCCCCGGAAATTGCTGCTCATCGAAAAGGACGAGCATTGGGCGCACGAGCGGCGCGAGACGCTGACCGAAGGCGGCACCCGGCCCGAGGTGCTGTGCGCCGACGCTCTGACCGTGGCCTGGGAAGCGTTTCCCGCGCCCTGGAAGTGCATCGGGAACTTGCCGTACAACGTGGCCTCGCCGCTCATGTGGGAGATTTTCAGCCGGGCCGGCGGGCTGCGGCGCGCCGTGTTCATGATCCAGAAGGAAGTGGGGCAGCGCATAACCGCGCAGCCGGGTTCCGGCGCGTACGGCGCGCTCAGCGTCTGGGTGCAGACCTTCATGCGGCCCCGGATCGAATTCATCGTGCCGCCCCAGGTGTTTATCCCGCGCCCCAAGGTCGATTCGGCGGTGCTGTCCTTTGTGCCGCGGGACGATATCCCCGCGCCGGAGGATCACCCGGCTCTCGCCGCGATGCTGCACCGGTGTTTTCAGCAGCGACGCAAGCAGCTCGGCACCATTCTCAAAAGCACGGGCCTGACAGAGGGCGATTTACCGCCGGAATCGGGCATAGTTTTCACCCTGCGGCCGGAACGGTTGACGCCGGAACAGTTTTTGGTTCTGGCAAAAACCCTGAAAACAAAAAACGCGGCAACCTGAGGCTGCCGCGTTTTTTGTATCCATCTTTTGCCGCTATCAGGCGGTCTGCTGCATCACTTCGACAATAACGCCCTCGGGGCCGGTGACGAACGCGCAGCGGAGCGTCCCGTTCATGAAGGGCTCACAGCTCACCCCCGCGCCCGGCATGTTCCGCGCCGCGTTCAGCGTGGCGTCCATATCTTCGACGATCACGCCGGGATGGTTGACGCCGGCATAGGCGACGGTTCCCTGCGGCAGGCAGTCCGGCATTTTCTTGAGGAAGATCTTGGTCGGGGAGTTCAGGTCCAGAACGGCGCCGTCCGCGCCGCCGAACTGGCGGAAGCATTCGAATGTGGCGCCAAGGACCTTTTCATAGAACTCGATCATGGGCTGAAGGTCGCGGCAGAACACGTGCAGGTGCTGTAGATACGTTTTCACGAAAATCTCCTTGAGGGCGGGTTGTCCGGCCATGCGCCGGATGAAATCAGCGGCTGTTTTTTTCCGTGTTGCAAGGGCGCTGCGGGGTCCCGCAGCGCCCTTGCCGGGCACTATAAAGGGTCATGCTCCCGGATGCAAATAAAACGGCTCCCATTTCCCCTCGCACGGGTTGGCGTGCGAGACCCACAGGGCGCGGGCGCAAAGGTCCACGAAGATGCCGTACACGGTGCAGAACCGCGACCATTGGGCATCCCGGGGGTCTTCATGGCTGCAAACGCTGTCCGGGAAATTGACGTGATCGGACAGCACCGCCGCGCAGACGTTCTCCCTGTTCAGCTTGCCGTGGAGCTGGTCCAGAACCTTCTGCGCTCTGAACCGGCGGGGGAAGCTGCAGGGAAGCGCCGTTTTGAGCACGTCCTGCCCGGCCAGGAAGGGGGACAGAAAATGGTTGGCGTGGGCCAGGCCTTTGGTGTCGGGCATGAGCACGTCGAACGTATCCGGCGTGAACTCAAGGTGCATGGCCAGCCCTTCCGCGCTGCCCACATAAAAGTTGCCGCAGCCCGCGCGGACGGGTTTGGCCACGGCCTCGATGGCATCGGAAATTTTCACGGTGTTCATGACGCCGCGGTACATGACGTGCAACGGCGTGCCCACGCGTCCCCGGCTGATGCCGAGCGCGTTCAGGCCGCAGCCGATCCCGGCGCTGTTCACGCCTTTGCCGCCGACCATGCCCGCTTCGCAGACCATCATGAGCGCGGGCAGGGGCTTTTGGTGCACTTCCAGAATAATGCTGGCACCATGGGCGGGCTTGAGCCAATCCCACGTCTGGGCGATGTAGGTTTTGCTGTCGCTGCTGGCCTCCGGCGGGATAATGACGGAAGTGCAGCCGTCCGGCAGGGCGAACATGAGTTCAGAGCGGCAGTTAAGCGCGAGAATGTCGCCGTAGGAAACGCCCGCGCCTTCGGCTATGCCGTGCATTTCCTCAAGGGCGTCGGGCAGGTATTCCTTGATTGACGGCTCGAAAAGCCCGGCGCGCCGGACGGCCTCAGCCCATTGCATGGACGCGTAGGCTTCGAAAAGTTCGCGGTAGAGCGCCAGGCTGTTGCCGATGCGCTCCGCCGCAAGACGCCCGTAGGTCACGCCGCGCTCGTGGGGCGCCCCTTCGATACGTATGTGGGGGAACGGGTGGGACATGGCATCCTCGTGGGTTGATGCGCCGCGCCGGGGAGCCCGGCGCGGCGTCGTGCGTTAGTTCATGAGCAGATTCGGCAGGAACAGGGTCAACTGGGGAATATACGCCAGCAGGAACATGCCGAGAATCAGCGTGGCAAGGAACGGCAGCACCTTGACCGTGAGCTGGGCGATCGAGATTTTGCTGATCCCGCAGACGGCAAAGAGCGAAATGCCCACCGGGGGCGTTGCCATGCCGATGGCGAGCGATATGACCGTCACAACGCCGAACTGGATCAGGTCGATGCCCACATGCTGCGCGATGGGCGCGAAAATGGGCACCACCAGCAGAATGATCGCGCCGGTTTCCATGAAGGTCCCGAGAATCAGGTAGCAGACCAGCATGAGGAAGTAGAGCATTTCCTTGTTTGAGGTTAGGCCCAGCATGGCCGCCGAGGCATCCTGGGGAACCTGCAGAATGGTCATCAGCCAGCCGAAGGGGCTCGCCGCGCCGATCAGCAGCATAATCATGGCTGAACTCAAGGAGGCCTTGTAGAATGTGGGGATAAGGTCTTTCAGCGTCATTTCCCTGTAGATGAAGAAACTGACGATCAACCCGTACACCACGGCGACAGCCGCCGATTCCGTAGGCGTGAACACGCCGGTCATGATCCCGCCGAGAATGATGACGGGCATCATGATGCCCCAGACGGCGTCGGTGAAGGCCTTGATGCGCTCTTTCCAGGAGTGCTTGTCGCCCGTGGGGAAACCGTACTTGCAGGAGTAAAAGTAGTTGGTCACCAGGAGCATGGCCGACAGCACGCAGCCGGGGATGATGCCGCCGATCAGCAGCTTGCCGATGGAAACGTTGGCCACCACGCCGAAAATAATCATGGTGATGCTCGGCGGGATAATGACGCCGAGACAGGCGGACGAGGCGACAACCGCGGAGGCGTATACCTTGTCGTACCCGCGGTCGGCCATTTCCGGGATGGTCAGGCTGCCGACCGCCGCCGCCGTCGCGGGCGTGGAGCCGGAAATGGCGGCGAAGAACGTGCAGGCGAGGATGGAAACCGCCGCGAGCCCGCCCCTGATGTGGCCGACGATGGTATTGGCCAGTTCCACGATCCGGCGCGACACGCCGCCGGTTTCCATGATGGCCCCGGCCAGCATGAAGAAGGGAATGGCGAGCAGGGGAAAGGAGTTCACCCCGGCGACCATGCGCTGCGCGATGACGATGTTCGGCAGATCTCCGGCCAGAACGCAGGCGACGGAGGCCACGCCGAGCGAGAACCCGATGGGCACGTTCAGCACGAAGCAGATAATGAGGGTAGTGAACAGAGCCTGGATCATATCAACCCTCCCCTACTTCCATGGTCGGCGCGTTGTCGCCGCCTTTAAATATCAGACGGATGTTGTTCAGCCCGAAGCAAATCATCAAAACGCCCATGAACGGTATGGCGGCGTAGACGTAGCTCATGGGCAGCCCGAGCGCCGGGGAGGCCTGCAAATGCGTTCCTTCCGTGATCTCCATGCCGGTAATAAGGAGGAAGGCGCCGAAGGCCACAATGATGAGGGCCACGGCAACGCCAGCCGCTTTCTGCAGCGATTGGGGCAGCATGTTGACCACGACGTCGATGCCGATGTGGATGCGCTCGCGCACTCCCATGCCGGCGGCAAGAAAGGTCAGCCAGACAAAAACGAAGCGTACCAGCTCCTCGCTCCAGGACGGGGCTTTGTTGAAGCCGTAACGCAGAACTATCTGATAAAAGGTGAGCGCGGTAATCAGCATCATCATCCCGGCGACAAAAACTTTCATCACTTTGTAAAGTAACGATTCTTTTTGTTGAGACATATCGTTCCTCTTTTTTTACCGCCACTCAAAAGGCAAAATACTCACCCGGGGCGATTATGGCGGAGCGTCGCGAAAAACCGGTAACTGGATAGCGGCGTGCGTGCGGGGCCGGGGAATGAACCATTCCCCGGCCCGGGACAATGCTACTTGGTGTCAATGATGCGCTGGATGAGCGCCTTGCCGCGTTCTTCCGTGCCGCCGATCTTGGCGTAGAACTTGGGATACACGCTTTCGCGGGCGAGTTTCGCGAAGGATTCCTTGTCGATATCCTTCGCCAGGGTCGTTTCCATGCCGAGCTTTATCAGCTGCTTGAGCATTTCCTCGTTTTGCTGGGCGATGCGGGTGCGCTGCTGGGCGCAGCCGGCTTTGGCCGCTTCGGCCACGATCTTCTGGTGTTCGGGGGAGAGCTTCTTCCAGAACTTTTCGGAGATGATGTACTGGCGGGGATAATAGAAGTGCTCGGTCTGGGAGAGGTATTTCTGCACTTCATAGAACCGCTGGCTTTCGATCAGGTTCATCGGGTTTTCCTGGCCGTCGACCACGCCCTGCTGCAGGGCGGAATACAGTTCGCCGAACGCCATGGGAATGGCGGAGGCGCCGAAGGCGTTGATGGTGCTTATCATGACTTCGCTTTCCATGACGCGGATTTTCAGGCCGGCCATATCGGCCGCGCTCTTGATGGGGCGTTTGGAGTTGGTGAAGTTACGGAAGCCGCCGTCGTTGTAGCCGAGGTGGCGGATGCCGACCTTCAGGTACAGATCCTGCACTTCCTTGCCCAGCGGGCCGTCAAGCACGGCGTGGACGTGCTCGATGTTGCGGAAGATATACGGCAGGTCCCACAGCATGGCTTCGGGGACGAACCGGCCCATGGGCCCGTTTTCAACGTCGCCGAGTTCGATGGTGCCCATCTGCACGCCTTCGACGATGGTACGAGCGTCGCCGAGCTGGGCGGCCGGGTACAGCTGTACCTGGATTTCGCCCTTGCTTTTTTCCTCGACCATTTTTTTGAAGACGTCAAAACCCATGTTCTGGGCGTCGTCGGGTTGCAGGTTGCCGTTGTGGGCGGCTTTGATGGTGATTTTTTTGGCCGCTTCGGCGTTGCCGGCGGGAGCGGCCAGGAGGCAAAGGCAAACAGCTGCGATCAATAGGGTCAGTCGTTTCATGGTCCTCTCTCCTAACGTTATACGATGTAGGCCGGATGGCCGTGAATGGGCGGAGCGCGCTACAGAGTTGCGGGCCGCGCTCCGGGCGCATCTTTCACCTCTATTCCCGGGATAAACGTTTTCTCCGGACACGTCTATCCGCGCTACAGTGTCAGAATGGTTTCTCCGTCTTTTATCAACTTGGTGAAGTGTTCGCCGACATAGAAAAGATCAATGCCGCCAAACGATTCGATCGTTTGCACGACATTCAGCTCCTCCGCGCAACGGCGGCAGGCGGAAACATCCCCGCCGGCCTCGATGAACGCCCGGACCTTGGCCTGAATTTCCGGATCCTCGCAGAACAGTTTGGTCGCGCCGCCCCACATGAGGACGTGCACATTCTTCCACCACCCTTTGAGGAGCGAGTTGGTCGCGTACATGAAGACCATCAGCTTTACGGTCGTGGGGTCGCTGTTGGTCCAGACTATATGCAGTGTATTGCTTTTTTTCATGTTCACGTTCCTTGTTCGCGTTGCGTGCCGGTATCGCCCGTGAAAGCGGAAGGCGTCCCTTGAATGACGTTGTCGATATGCCGCAGCATTTCGTGCTTCGCCAGCTCGGGATCCTCCGCGCAAATGGCTTTGTAGATCCGCCAGTGGTGCTCCATGGCGATCTCCCTTTGCCCGGGCCGGGTGATGACTTCCCGTATGTTGACGTCAACCATGAGTTCTCTGACGGTTTTCAACATTTCCAGCAGGAAAAGGTTGTTCGTGGTCAGCGCGATGGCTTCGTGAAAGGCGAAGTCCTTTTTGGAAAACAGCTGGGGATCGTCCGTCGCCGACATGTTCTCCAGGATCTTTGTCAGAACGGTGATATCCGACTGGGTGACCCGCTGGGCCGCCAGATACGCGATTTCACACTCCAGAACCCTGCGGGACTCAAGCACTTCCAGAAACCTGTACCGCTTTGATGTCTGCCGGAGCAGAAAGTATTTGGAAAACGAAGCCACATCGTCGGTGAGGTAGCTGCCGCTGCCGACGCGCGTGATTATCATGCCGAGCGTCTCGAGCGTGCGGATGGCTTCCCGGATGGAAGGCCTGCTCACGCCGAGCAATTCCGCGAGTTTCCGTTCCGCCGGCAGGCGTTCTCCTTTTTGCAACGTCCCGTCAGCAATAAGGGCGCAGACTTTTTCAAAAACTATATCGGGAACAGTCATAACACTATCCGTGAGATGGAGGGTATACCGAACGGGCCAAGGCAACTTTTACCGGAATGATAAACCAATAATAAAAGTCTTGAAAGCCGGTTCTTCCCGCTGAAAAACGTCTACCGCGGCCCCGCGGGGTCAAAATCCGCGGGGCCGCGTTGTCAACCCGTTACCCGATAATCTTGCGGGCGATTTCCTCGAACTCGCCGAGGTTCAACAGGCCCAGCTTGGTAAGGGATTTTTCCTTGACCTTCATGACGATTTCCATCTTCTGGTCTTCGTCCTTCGCCTTGAGGCCGAGCTTGTCCAGATAGATTTCAATGGTGGGGATGCCGCTCATTTTGCCGATCACCACTTCCGCGTCCGGGTGCCCGGTCAGGGAATACAGGTAGGGCGAAAGTTCGAGCGGGGCGATGCCTTCCACGTTCTTGTACCAGGCGGCCACGATGCCGGATTCGATCTTGTTGATGTCCGGGCCGACGATGCCGCGGCTCTGGCGGACCTGCAGGCCGGACACTTCACGGAAGAACTTGGCCAGGGGGTAGATCTTTTCATACTTGAGGTCGGTGTCCACGCCGTACAGGGTGAGCAGGCCGAGCGCCACGTCTTCATAGCTGGCGTTGCCCGCGCGTTCGCCGCAGGCGGAGATGGAGGTGTGCGCGATGTCGACGCCGGAAGCCAGCGCCATGATGGTGAGCGCGCTGCCCATGCCGTAGTCGTCATGCACGTGGATGCCGAGCGGCTTCTTGATTTCTTCCTTGACCCGTTTCACCAGGTAGGGAACCGCATGGGGGTTGAGGCCGCCGAAGGTGTCCACGATGGTGAGTTCGTCCATGTGGCCGTCTTTGGCGATGGCTTTGACCATGCTCATGTAGTCGTCGATGTCCGCGCGGGTGCCGTCGATGGTGAAGAAGGACACGTACATGCCGTTGTCGCGGGCGTACAGGGTGGATTCAATGGATTTTTCAATGGCCTGCTCGAAGCTCCATTTGTAAGCGTATTCGACCAGGTGGCGGCTGCAGGGCACTTCCATGACCACGTTTTTTACGCCGCAGTCAACGGAGCGCTGGACGTCTTCCTTCATGCAGCGGGCGAAGGTGAAGATTTTCGGCCCGAGGTTGCGCTTGTTGATTTCGATGATGGCTTCGGCGTCCTGGGGGGACACGGCGGGCATACCGGCTTCGATGCGCTGGATGCCAACCTCCGCCAGCTTTTCCGCCAGCGCGATCTTCTGGTCTTTGTTGAATACCAAACCGGCCTGCTGTTCGCCGTCGCGCAGGGTGACGTCATGGAACTGGATGTTTTTGGAAAAGCTCATCTGGGAACGCACTTCGGGCGCGAAGTTCCAGGGGCTGGTGTACCACTTGTCGGATTTCCACGGGGTTTTGGAATCGGTAAACTTGGTCATGATGTCCTCCAGGTTTTTGTAAAAGCAGCGTTCGGAAAAACGCCTGATTACAGGTTATCGGTTGCGCGGAGCGGGAAAAGCCCCGCCCCTCCGTGCGCGCCGTTCAGGAAAAAGCCTTTTTGTTCAGCCAGAACTTGGGCTTGCCTTCGCTCAAGGTGCGGATGACTTCCAGCGTGGCCTTCTGGCGCAACTCCGGCTCGGAGGAGTCGGAATAATAGGCCGCGTGCGGGGTCACGATGGCGTTTTCCAGTTCGGAAAGGTTCAGAGGGAAGGCCGGGGGTTCGGTTTCCAGAACGTCCAGTCCGGCGCCCGCGATGATGCCTTCTTTCAGCGCCTTGTAGACGTCGTCCGCGTTGACCAGGGGGCCGCGGGCGGTGTTCACGATGACGGCGGTCTTTTTCATTTTTTTCAGGGTGGCCATGTTGACGATATGCTGGGTTTCCGGCGTCAGCGGAGCATGCAGGGAAAGGAAGTCGGACGTGGCGAAAAGCGTGTCCGCGTCGACTTTTTTGATGTTCAGCTTGGCGAACGCGTCGTCCGGCAGGTAGGGGTCAAAACCCTGGACCGCGATGCCGAACGCCTGCGCGCGTTTGGCGACGGCCTGGGCGATACTGCCGCAGCCGTACAGGCCGAGAGTCGTTTCGGCCAGCCGCGGGATGGGCTTGGCTTCAATGAAGGACCAGTTCTTTTTCTTGACCTGGTTGTTCAGGAAGGCGACCTTGCGCACCAAGGTCAGGAGCAGGGCCATGGTGTGGTCCGCAACCTCGCCCTGGCAGTAATCGGGCACGTTGGCGACCATGATGCCTTTTTTGGACGCGGCTTCAATGTCGATGTTGTTGTAGCCGATGCCCGTGCGGACGATGATCTTGCATTTGGGCAGCGCGTTGATGATCTTTTCCGTGATCTGCGCGTACACCACGATAAGTCCGTCCGCGTCCTTCGCGCCCGCGATGATCTCGTCTTCCTTGTTCGTTTTCAGGCAGACGAAGTCATACCCTTTTTCCTTGGCGATGCCCTGTTCGATGGCAAAGTCAGGAAAGCCTCCCAGATCGGTCATTACAATTTTTTGTGCCATGGCTAATCTCGTGGTTGATGGTTGCTTTTTTACTCCCGGCGGGCCGGGAGACGGGTATCGTCACAATGCCGGTTTACCGGATAAGCCTGCCCGTGCCGTCAAAGGCGTAGGAAAACGGCTCCCCGGCCAGGGTTACCTGCGGATGGCGTTCCGCTTCCGCCCACAGCGCCTCGGAAATTTCAATTTCCGCTATATCGCCGGTGTTCCGTATGCGCACCATGCGCGGGTTACCGGCCGTCGGCAGAATGGAGTGGAATACGGCCGCCTGGAACGCGATTTTTTCATTCGGCGTAACCATGGGAATTTTCGCTTGTTTCAGCAGGCGGCAGGTCAGGCAGTTGGTGTAGGTCGGCAGGGGATCGGACTGGTCAAAGGCGTGGATCGTGGTGATATCCGCAAGGCCCAGGCCGACGAAGTTGCCGTGGCTGCCTTCGGAAACCCCGAGAACCAGCCGGGTGGCGGCCTCAAGCCCCTTGCCGCCGTAAGGGGTTGAAAAACTCCCGGTGATGTTCGGGTCCATGCCGTCGCCGCTGTGGTCTTTGCCGACTTCGTCGATGATGAGCACGTCCAGGTTGTCGAAGTAAAGCCTGCCCATCAGCGCGAACGCGCGTTTGAGGAGGGCCGGTTCCCGCTCCAGGATGCTCCCGGCGGGTATTGCTTCAACTTCCGCCACCTGGTGGAAGGCGTTTTCAATGGAGGCCACGCCGAACAGCACCGGCGTTTTTTCAATGATGGCCTTTGCCACCGCCGGCACGACCTCGGGGAAGATGCCGAACCCGTAGCGGTGATAGCTCATGGCGCCTTCATGCTTGCCGAGGCCGATCGCCAGCATTTTGCAAAGGCCGCTTTCGATGGCGCCCCGGTAGGCGGTGTGCGGTTTGATGCGGTTGATCGGCACGATGCCGTCCGCATCCAGGGCTTGCTTGTCCAGGTACATGGGGAACGTCACTTCCGTCCCGTTCACCATGACGCGGGTTTCGCCGATGACGGCGGTTTCCATGGAGCTGACAACGGGCGCGCCGCAGGTGTTTTCCGTCACGCCCAGAGCCGCCAGCAGCTCGGTTTGGCCTTCGGCGGTGGCCCCGCCGTGGCTGCCCATGGAGGGAACGATAAACGGCTCGCCCCCGGCGGCGCGGATGGCGGCAACCGTGGCCGCCACCAGATCGGCAAGCGAGGCCAGGCCCCGGCTGCCGACGCACAGGGCTATTCTGGCGCCGGGCTTCACGCTGGCGAGGCAGCCGGATGTCTCCAGCGCCTTCCTGGTCGCCGCCGCCACATCGCCGGCGGAATCCGGGGAAAAGTGCTGGCGCGCCTTGCGCATGCGCGGCAATTGAATGTCGCCGCAGATTTTTTCAAACGACGGCAGCGTCGCTGTAATGAGTTCTCGTAGAGGGGGTAACTGCTTCATGGTATTACTCCTGTCATATCCGGCACGGGGCTAGTTCAAAAACTGCGGCAGGAACAGGACTATCTTCGGCACGAAGAAGCACAGGGCCAGGTTGACGATCAGAATCGCGATCACGTGCAGGATTTCCGGGAAGCTGTCTTCCACGCGGCAGCCGATGATGCGCGTCGCGACGAAAAGTCCCACGGCCAGCGGCGGCGTCACCCCCCCGATGGCGACCGCCAGCATAAGGGCGACGCCGAAATGCACCGGGTCCATGCCGAAGGAGACGACGAGCGGCAGCAGGATGGGCGTCACCAGGATGATGATGGAGACGCTTTCCATGAAGGTGCCCAGGATGAGGAGCAGCATCATGATAAGGAAGTAGACGATAAGCGGCGAGTTGGTGATGCTCAGGATGATGCCGGCGAAAAGCTTGGGCACGTTTTCCGTGGCCATGATCCAGCCGAAAGAGGCGGCCGTTCCCATGATGAACATGATGATGGCGCTGGAAACCGCGCTCCGGCTGCACAGGTGGATGAACTTGCGGAGGGTGATTTCCCTGTATACCAGCACTTCAAGCCCCAGGGCGTAAAGCACGGCCACCATGGCGGATTCCGTTGGCGTGACAAGCCCGGAGAGCACGCCGCCCAGGATAATGACAGGCATGACCAGCGGCAGCAGGGCGTCGAAGAAAATTTTGATTTTTTCTCCCGGCTGGTAGGTATATTCCGCCGCCCTATAGCCCCGGCGGGACCCCATGAAAATGGAGTAGGCCACAAGGCTGCCTATGGCCAGAAAGCCGGGGATAAAGCCGCCCAGGAACAGTTTGGCGATGGAAACGCCGCCCGAGGCGCCGTAGACGACCATGCAGAAACTGGGCGGGATGACCATGCCGAGCACGCCGGCGGCGGTCACCACGGAAGCGGTGAAGCCGGGAGAGTACTTCGCCTTTATCATTTCAGGCGCCATAACGCCGCCGATGGCGGCCGTGGTCGCCACGCCCGAGCCGGAAATGGCGCCGAAAAACCCGCAGCCGATGGCCGTCGTGGCGGCAAGGCCGCCGGGCACGCGGCCGATGAGGAGGTTCGCCAGCCGCATGAGGCGGGGCGTGCAGCTCAGCGACATGAGCTCGCCCGAAAGGATGAAGAGGGGCAATGCCATGATGGAGAAGTTGTCCACCCCTTCAATCATGCGTTGGGGGATGATGGACAAAGGCGCGGCGTCGGAGCCGACCAGGAAGACATACGCGCTGATGCCGATGGCAAAGCTGACCGGAACCGAGAAAAACAGCCCGACGCCGAGGGTGATGAAGAGGAGCGCTATCATACTTCAAACTCCTCGGTGACCGTCTGGTCTTTTCCCTTTTTAAGAATGTAGAAAATTTCCCAGACCAGATACACGGATGTCAGCACCGCGCCCACGGGGAGGGCCACGTACACGTATATCATGTATATCTGCATGCCCGACGATTTCATCATCATGCCGAGCTTCATGAGGTTCACGGAGTGATAGGTGATGCCGCCCAGGAACAGCAGGCAGGCGATATTGACCAGCACTTTGATGGCCTTATAGACGCCCGTGGGGAAGAGGCCGACAAAAAATTCAATACGCGTATGGGCGCGTTCGCTCGCGGCCACCACAACGCCGAGATAGACCAGCCAGACCATTGAGTAGCGGGCCATTTCCTCGGCCCAAAAGACAGACTGGTCCATGCAGTAGCGCGAAAATATCTGTAATGTCAGGCTTGCGCCCATCACCACGAAAAAGATCGCGCACAGAAATTCGATGCCCCGCGACAAGGAGCCGAGCACTTTATCAACCATTGTGTATCTCCTGTTGCCAAAGGTCGCCCGTCGACGGGCAAACGCGGCCGCGCATGCCCTCTGCCTTTGTCGGGCGCGCTCCGGTTCGCGGCCGGAGCGCGCCATCGAAGACGGAAGGCGAACGACGATCGTTGCGCCTTCACACGTGCGCGCTAGGGATTCACAGCGGCGTCGATGAGGTCGCGGCCGTTTTTCTTGATGTATTCTTCCCAGACAGGCTGAACGGCTTTGATAAAAGCTTCCTTGTCTATCTCGTTAACTACCATGCCTTTTTGCGCAAGTTCCGTGCGGAGCTTGGCTTCCGCTTCGGCAGCCATTTTGCGCTGGTTTTCTATGGCCTTGCGGGCTTCTTCCCTGACGATCTTCTGCTGTTCGGGGGTAAAGGAGTTCCAAACCCGGTTGTTTATAAGCAACGGGACGGTCGTGTAAATGTGGCCGGAAAGGCTGAGATATTTCTGGACTTCATAGAACTTGGACGCTTCGATCATGGGCAGGGGGTTTTCCTGGCCGTCAACCGTGCCCTGCTGCAGCGCGGTAAAGAGTTCGGCGAAGGACATGGGCACGGCGTCCGCGCCGAGCACCTGGAACATTTTGACGCGCAGGGGAACGGGCGCGCTGCGGAACTTGATGCCCTTCATGTCTTCCGGCTTCACAACGGGGCGCTTGTTGTTGGTGAAATTGCGGAAACCGTTTTCCATATAGCCCAGGCACTGAAGATTTTGCGGTTCGATGATCGTCTTGGCCACGAGCGCGCCGAACTTGCCGTCTTGGGCTTTATGCGCGGCCTCGGAGTTGGGGTACAGGAAGGGAACCTCGTCAATGGCGGCGCTGGGTGTGAAGTTTTCAAAAATGCCGATGCCGCCCAACGCACAGCCGTCAAGGGAACCCATCACGAGCTGGGAAAGCATTTCCACGTCGCCGCCCAACACGGAGCTGTGCAGGATGGAGAACTGGATTTCGCCTTTGGTGGCTTCGTTAACATTTTTGGCAAATTGCTCAAGCGCTACGTTGATCGAATGGGTGGGCTGAAAAATGTGCCCCATTTTGTACGCTTTCGCGAACGAGGAAGGCGCGAGGAAAGCCACGAGACACAAGGAAAGGATCAGTGAAAGAACGCGTTTTTTCATGTGAAGCTCCGTGTTGTGGTTTTACTGGTATAATTGGCCTGACCAATTTTTGCATGCGAGTACAGAAAAACAACCGAAGTGCTTGGGTGAATTGGCCTGACCAATTATACAAGCAAGGATCATTGGGAAACAGTAGGGGAATTCTTCAATGATTCACCCGATACGTCCCCGTGCGTACAAAGCCGTGCATGACGCCGTGTTTAACTGGCCTGACCAATTTTAGCGTACACAATCACACAGAGGACTGTGCCGCCGCATTATTGCGGTCTGACCAATTGTAGTTTGGAATGTATATGAGAAGGCGAAGGCGTGTCAATATAATTTTCAGCGAAAAATACCCTGAGGCAGACGGGTTTTTCAAAAATGGATTGGAAACGTTTACTCTTTTTCTGTAAATTCGCAAAAGCGTTCCGCCGCAAGGCAGCGCGGAAGCCGCTATGCGCCGCCGCCCAGGTAGGCGGCTTGGACATCCGGGTTGGCAAGGAGGTTTTCGGCCGTATCTTCCATGACGATTTTGCCCACTTCCATCACGTAGCCGCGTGAGGCGATCTTCAGCGCGGCCCTGGCGTTTTGTTCCACCAGGATGACGGTGACGCCGCGTTCGTTGATCTCCCGGACCGAGGCGAAAATGGAGCGCACGAGAATGGGGGCCAGCCCCAGGGAGGGCTCGTCCAGCAGCAGCACTTTGGGGTCGCCCATCAGGGCGCGGGCGATGGCGAGCATCTGCTGTTCGCCGCCGGAAAGCGTCCCGGCGAGCTGGTCAAGGCGTTCCTCCAGGCGGGGGAACAGGTCGAAGATCCAGTCCCGTATTTCGGCGGAGCGGATGCGGTTTTTGCGGGTGTATTCGCCAAGATCCAGGTTTTCCGCAACCGTGAGGGTGCCGAATACGCGTCTGCCTTCCGGGGAATGGGTGATGCCCAGGCGCACGATTTCATGGCTGGGCAGGGTGTGCAGGGCGTTGCCCTCAAAATAGATGCCGCCGCCGCTGGGCTTCAGGAGGCCGCTGATGGCGGTCAGGGTCGTGGTTTTGCCCGCGCCGTTGGCCCCGAGAATGGCCACGATCTCCCCTTTGCGCACGCGCACGGTGACGCCGTGCAGGGCTTCAACCTTGCCGTGGCAGACGCGCAGGTCGCGCAATTCAAGATACGGGGTGTTCATGGTCATTCATCCGTGCCGAGGTACGCCTCGATGACCTGCGGGTTGCTTTTTATCGCGGCGGGCGGGCCTTCCGCGATCACGGCGCCGTATTCCAGGACCACCAGCTTCTGGCAGACGCGCATGACGAGGTTCATGTCGTGTTCGATCAAAAGGACCGTGATGCCCCGTTTCTGGATGGACCGGATCAGGGTTATGAGATCCGCTGTTTCCTGCTCGTTCATGCCGCCGGCGGGCTCGTCCAGGATGAGAAAGCGCGGGTTGGAAGCCAGCGCCCGGGCCACTTCCAGGAGCCGCTGGTTGCCGTAGGAGAGGTTTCCGGCCAGGGTGTCGTGCTGCTCGTCCAGGCCGACGAAGGCGAGCTCGCGCATGGCGCGCACCACGGCCCGCTGTTCGTCCCGCCGCTGGGAAGGCGTGTGGAACATGGAGCTGAACAGGCCGGAACGCATGCGGCAGTGGTTCCCGGCCAGCACGTTCTCCAGCACGCTCATGTCCTGGAACAGGCGGATGTTCTGGAAGGTCCGGGCGATGCCCAGGGACACGATTTCATGCGGCGGCTTGCCCGTTATGTCCATGCGGTCGAACAGGACCTCGCCCTTGTTCGGTTTGTGGTTGCCGGTGATGATGTTGAAGACCGTGGTTTTGCCCGCGCCGTTGGGGCCGATGAGCCCCATGATGGCGTTTTCCTCCACCTCGAAGCTGACCCCGGCCACGGCCACAAGGCCGCCGAAGGATTTGAAAAGATTATGCACGCTCAAAAGGCTCATGACCCGCCCTCGTCCCGCGCGTGTTTTTTGCCGTTGCGCCCGGAGAGGGAGAACCCCTCGTCCAGGCCGGAGGGATACCGGCCCACCAGCGCGGCCACGTCGTAGCGGCGGCGGCGGGGCGGGAGCAACCCCTGCGGACGGAAGATCATCATCACCATCATGGCCGCGCCGAAGACCAGCATGCGCGCGCTTTCAAAGCTCCGGAACACGTCCTGCAAGCCCACCAGGAGAAACGCTCCCAGAAGGACCCCGGCGATGTTCCCGCTGCCGCCGAGGATGACGATGGCGAACAGGATGACGGATTCGTAAAAGTTGAAGGCCGACGGCTCGATGGTGCGGATGTTCGCCGCGTACAGGGTACCGGCCATGCCCGCCCAGAACGCGCCCAGCATGAAGGCCGCCAGCTTGTACCGGGCGATGTTGATGCCGCAGCCCGAAGCCGCGACGTCGTCATACCGGATATAGTTGAGCGCCCTGCCGAACCGGGAATGCTCCAGCAGGTAGAACAGGACCACGGTCAGGGCCGCGAAAATCCAGATCAGGTAAAACTGCAACTGCGGCGTTTTCAGGACCAGACCGAAGAGAACGGGCCGCGCGATGCCGTAAATGCCGTTTGATCCGCCGGTCAGGCCGAGCACGTTGTTCACGAGGACGATGCGGACGATCTCCACAATGCCGATGGTGACCACCAGCAGATAGTCGCCGCGCAGATGGATGATGGGCCGCGCCACCAGCAGGGCGAACACGGCGGCAAGAAGGCCCGCCACGGGCATGGTGGCGAAAATGGGCCAGGCATAAACGGTGTTCAGAATGGCCGTGGCATACGCGCCCACGGCGAAAAACACGGCATGGCCCATGTGGAACAAACCGGCGTGCCCGAGAATGATGTTGAGCGACAAGGCGAGAATGGCGTAGATGCCGATTTTGTTCAGCATGTCGAGTTGGGCTATGCCCTCTTTCGCCGCGCCGGAAAGGGACAACGCCGTGGGAACGAACGCCATGAGAACGAAGAATATCCCCGCGCAGACCGGGAAGGTAAGGCGGTTTTTGAACGCGGAGACATTCATATCTTGTCCGCGACCCTCTCGCCGAGCAGGCCCGTGGGCCGGACGATAAGGATGAGGATCAGCACGCCGAAGGCGACGGCGTCTTTCCAGGCCATGGAGATGTATGTCGCGCCCATGGCTTCGATGACCCCGAGCAGAATGCCGCCCAGCATGGCGCCGGGAATGTTCCCGATCCCGCCGAGAATGGCCGCCGTAAACGCCTTCAGACCGAAGCCGAACCCCATGTCGTGGGAGATCTGGCCGTAATACAGGCCCACCATGACCCCGGCCGCGCCGCCGAGGGCCGGGCCGATGAGGAAGACCAGGGAGATGATGTTGTTCACGTTGATGCCCATGAGCCGGGCCGCGTCCTGGTCGATGGCCACCGCCCGGATGGCCGTGCCCACGCGGGTCCGGTTGATGAACCAGAAGAGCAGGAGCATCAGCACCACCGCGCAGCAGAACAGGACGACCCGGGTGAGCATGATGTCCACGCCGAGGATGGAAACCGTCGCGTCGGGCAGGATACCGCTGGGGTAGACTTTGACCCGCGCGCCCCAGACCAGCATGATGGCGTTGGAAAAGAAAATGGAGGCCCCCAGGGCGGAAACCACGGCCGCCAGACGGTTGGAGCGCCGCAGCGGCCTGTAGGCGACGCGCTCGAGCAGATACCCGACAAGCGCGACAAGCCCCATGGCCATGACGATAAGAACCCCGGCCACGGCAAGCCCGCTCATGGCGTCCTGCAGGCCCAGGGAGACGAGCAGGGTGAAGCCGAGGTATGCGCCGAGCGTGAACAGATCGCCATGGGCGAAGTTTATCAGGCGCAGAATGCCGTACACCATGGTGTAGCCGAGCGCGATCAGGGCGTAAATGCCCCCGACCGCCAGGCCGTTGGTCAATTGTTTGAAAAATTCTTCCATTCTGGTCCGTCGTCGGAACATCCGGGCCGGGCATGGCGCCCGGCCCGGACCGTTTGTCTATTGTTTGGGCTGGAGCACAAAGCGGCCGTCAGCGCTTACCTCGTAGAGGCGGTACAGGTCGCCGATACGGTCCCCTTTATCGTCAAAGGCGATTTTGCCGGTCAGGCTGTCGAGCCCGTCTTTCATGCCGTTGTGCAGATAGTCGGCAATGGCGGCGGAATCCGCGCCTTTGGCCTTTATCGCCGCGACGATCACGTTGAAGGCGTCGCCCGCCGCCACGGACCAGATGGAACTGGGCTGGCTGTTGTACTTGGCCTGGTAGGCCGCGAGAAAGCTCTTGGCCATCGCGTTGTCGATATCGCCGGGCATGGGGGGCGAGATGAAGCGGTAGCCCGTGGCCGCCGCCCCGGCAATGGCGATCAGGTCCGTGTTGTTGGTGGCGTCGCCGCCGATCATGGGCACGGACCACTTCATTTCCGCCATCTGGCGCAGAAGAAGGCCCGCTTCGGGATAATAGCCGGTGAAGAACACGGCGTCCGGGTTCAGCCCTTTCAGCTTGGTCAAAATGGCGGAGTAATCGCGCTCGCCGGGGACGAGAGCGTCGAAAAACAGGATCGTGGCGCTCTTTTCCTTTTCGATTCCCTGCTTGATTTCGTCGGCCAGTCCTTTGGCATAGGCGGAGTTGTCATGCAGGATGGCGACCTTGGCGTAGCCGAACCGCTTCAGGGTGGCAACGCCCACGCGGCCCTGTTCGTCGTCGCGCGGGCAGGTGCGGAAAAAGCGCTTCATCCCCTTGGCGGTCAGGCGGATGGAGGTGGAACCCGTGCCGATCTGCACGACGCCCGCCTCATCGTAAATATCCTGGGAGGCTTCCGTCACGGCGGAGCCGTAGGTGCCGATGACGGCGGGGACGTTGGCCGCGACCAGGCGGCTGGCCGCCGTCGCCGCGGAGCGGGGGGTGGAGCCGTCGTCTTCCACGATGAGCTCGACGGTCGCGCCGTTGATGCCGCCGGACTTGTTCACCTCTTCGACCATGAGGTCGAGGATTTTTTTCGTATCCTGCCCTTCGCTGGCGAACGCGCCGGTGATGGGAGCCATGAGCCCAATTTTCACGGTGGCGGCCGAGGCGGTGCCGGCGCACACAAGGACGGCTGTCAAGACAGCGGTGACAAACAGTTTTTGCATACGGATCTCCTGGCAGGGAAAGGTGAAACATCGCGCGCCGCGCATCCGGGCAACGCCCGCCGCGGCGGGAAACATCCGGAATACCGGCCTGCTGTTGCGATAGGCCGGGGGGATACTTTACGCAAACTGACTGAAAATGCAAGCGGCGGCATGGCTTCCCGTCCTACACCCAGGCGGCGGCGCGGGTCAGCCCTTTTCCGTTTTCCCGAGAAGTATCGTCGCGCTGATGATCAGCGCCATCCCGGCCGCGGTGGCGATGCCCGCCCGCTCGTGAAAGACAAGGATGCCGACGAGGGTCGCGACCACGGGTTCCACGGTGACGAGCACCCCGGCCTTGCTGGGGGCGATGCCCTGCAGCCCCAGGGTGTACAGGCCGAAGGCCCCGAGAGAGGAGAAAACGGCCATGCCGCAGGCCGCGAGAAAAACGGCGGGGTCGGTAAAGCGGGCGAAGGTTTCCGGCAACGGAATAAGGAACGCCGTGCCGACCGTGGCGAAGATGAAGGAGTGCGCGGTCACAGTCACGGAATCGTACCGCAGGAGGGCGTATTTGCCGAAGATCGTGTACAGGGAATAGAACAACCCGGCGCCGAGCCCTATGGCGATCACCGGCCAGGGCACGGTCGGGGCGCCGTGGGAAAATACGCCCGTGATGCAGGCGCACCCCGCGAAAGTGCAGGCGACAGCCAGAAATTTCCGTTTCGTCATGCGCTCCCGGAAAAACAGGATGGAGAAAAAAAGAATGAAAATCGGGGAGGTATAGAGGAGCAGGGCGGCCAGAGCGATATTGGCGGTTTCAACCGTGCGGAAGTAGCAGTAGCTGAACAGCATGATGCTGACGATGCCCGTCCCGACGAAGCACCAGGAGTCGCTGAACCGGATACGCAGCAGGGAAGGGCGGAAAAAGCCCAGCCACGTCACGAGCAGGACAGTGGAAAACACCATGCGGGTGAAGACGATCTGCTCCGGGCTAAAGCCTTGCCCGGCGAAGAATTTGATGAACAGGGGCAGCATCCCCCAGAGGACGCCGGAGGCGAGAATGCAGAGGCTTGATTTTATTTCGGACATGCGTGTTCCCGTTCGCCGCCATGGAGGATTTTTTGTCGCGGGCGGGCCATGGGGCGACATACTGAGCCATCCCGCGAAACGGGTCAAGCTCTTTACCGGCGGGTTGCCCCAGCGGGCGGCGCTTCAGACGGCCCGCGCGGGCTCCGTGCGCGATTTTCCGCAAGGAGCGTGTTTTCCCGTTCCGCGCGGGACGGAATCTTTCGCAGAGGGGGACGGTGGATGCGCCGTTTTTTCCATTGGGGCGCAGTGGAAAAATTTGCGGTTGTGTTCGGGCCTGTTTTTTTTTAATGGTTCGGGAACACGCAAGCTCCCCGCGCCGGTTTTGAACGGTGCGCAAGGCGGCGCTCTTTTCGCGCCGCAGCCGTTTGCACTTAGACGCCATACTCCCTGGAGGTTTACCGTGATTCGTAAAGCATCCGTTCTGCTGGCGATTGCCGCCGTGCTCTGCTTCACCTCGATTGCGTCCGCCAAAACGACGCTGACGGCCCTGTCCGTCTGGAACAAGGAAAACTACCAGGTTCGCGGGCTGGAAATGATGGCCAAACGCGTGGCCGAACTGACGAAGGGCGAGGTGACCCTGCGCGTGGAATTCGGCGGGAGCCTTGGCTACAAGGGCGCGGAACTGCTGAAAGCCGTGGGCGACGGGCAGCTCGACATGGCGGAAATGGTGGCGTCCAACGTGGCCGGGGATGCCCCTGTTTTCGGCCTGCGCACCCTTCCCATGATGATTTCCGACTGGGACGAAGTCGCCCTGTTCGACAAAATGGCCAAACCGTATTATGACGCCGCCGCCGCCAAGATCAACCAGCGCGTGCTCGTTATCTCCCCCTGGCCGTTCGGCGGGCTGTGGGCCAACAAAAAGGTCGAAACCATCGGGGACATGAAAGATCTCAAGATCCGCTCCTATGACAGAAACGGCGCGCTGTTCGCCTCCGCCGTGGGCGCCAAGGGCCTGAACGTCCCTTACGCGGAAGCCTATACCGGCCTTGCGACGGGCCTTATCGACTCGGTGGTGACGTCCTCCATTTCCGTGCGCGAAGGCAAATTCTACGAAGTGTGCAAGTTCCACATGCCGATCCGCTTCGCCACCGCCACGAGCGTGACCACCATCAACGAAAATTCCTGGAAAAAACTGACCGCCGACCAGCAGAAAGCCCTGGAAACCGCCGCCGCGGAATGCCAGGCCTTCCTCTGGGAGGAGGTGAAAAAGGTCGTGGCGGCCAACGACCAATTCTGCTATGAGAACGGCGTCACGCTTGTGCCGGTTTCCGAAGCGTTCCACGCCGAGCTTGTGAAGGCGTCCGAATCCGTTGCCGCCGACTGGCTGGAAAAGAACAAGAACGCCACGGACGCCGTGGAACTGTATCACAAGTTCATGGAAGCCAAGAAACGGAAATAACGGCCAAAGGGCCGTGTAAGGGCTTCTTGCGGAGCGTTCGCGCGCTCCCGGAGGCGGCTTGTTTCACGCAGCGGAGGGGTGGACAAAACGTTCACCCCTCCGCGCGGTAGATGCGCCGTCGCAACAACCTCACCGGGGTTTTATTGTGGAAAAAATCATTGCCGCCATCGGGCGGATGAACGGGATGCTGGGCTGGTTGTCCGGCTTTTGCATCGCCTCGGCGTCCTTTCTCATCATTACCGAAATTTTCGGCCGGGCCTTCTTCGGGCAAAGCCTGCAAATTACCGACGAATACACGGGCTACCTGATGGCCGTCAGCAGCTTTCTCGGGCTCGGGTATGTTGAAAAGGTGCAGGGGCATATCCGCATGGACCTGATTACCCTGCTGCGGAGCAGGTTCCCGAGAGTCATCGCTTCGTTCCGCGTTCTGGCTTACGGTCTTGCGATCGCCTTCGCGGGGTACCTGACCTTTGTGGGCTGGAAGCTGTTTTATCAGTCCTATGTGTACGGCTCCAAATCCATGCAGATTTCCGAAACGCCGCTCGTCATTCCCCAGATATTCATCCCCCTCGGCGCCGCGGCGCTTTTTCTGCAGTATTGCTGTAACTTGTACAAATTTTGTTCCGGCCGGACGGAGCAGTAGGTCGCACATATATGGAACTGACCGCGCTGATTACCATTCTCCTGATTCTGGCCGTTCTTCTGGGGTCCGGCCTGTGGATCGGGCCCACCCTGTTCATTACCGGCTGGATCGCCCTGACGCTGTTCACGGATCTTCCGGTTCTGCGCATCCTCGGCAGCGTCGTCTGGAACAACGTCAACAGCTCAAGCCTCATGGCGCTGCCGTTGTTTATCATGATGGGGGAATTTCTCGTCCGTTCGCGGATTTCGGATGATCTCTTCGAAGGACTTACCCCGTGGGTGGCCAAACTCCCCGGCGGCCTGCTGCACGTCAACGTTATTGCGAGCGCCCTGTTTGCCGCCATCACCGGTTCCGTGAACGCCACGACCGCAACGGTCGGCAAAATCACCATCCCTGAATTCCGCAAGCGCGGCTATGACGAATCCCTGTCCATCGGCAGCCTGGCAAGTTCGGGGACCCTCGGCATCCTGATCCCGCCGAGCGTGCCCATGCTGATCTACGGCGTGGCGGCCAACGTTTCCATCGGCAAACTTTTCATCGCCGGCATCGTGCCCGGCATCATTTTGATGTTCTGCTTTTGCCTCTATCTGGGCGTCATGGCCGTGATCCGGCACGAAAACAGGATTACGGAAAATTTCACTTGGGGCGACCGGCTCCGGCGTTCTCCCAAGATCGTGCCCGTTATCGTGCTGATCGCCTTTGTGCTCGGCAGCATTTACGCGGGCTGGGCCACCCCGACCGAGGCGGCGGCCATCGGCGTCCTGGGTTCCATGATCCTCGGCGTCGGCTCGGGCTGTATGACTTTCAAGATCTTTACGGAATGCCTCGTCGGCACCGTGAAAACCAACTGCATGGTTATGCTGATTTTGATCGGCGCGTCCTTTTTCTCCGTTTCCCTGGGGTTTCTGGGGCTGCCCAAGTGGATCAGCGCGACCCTGGTTTCCTACGGCGCGAGCAAGTTTGAAGTTATTTTACTGATTACCTGCGTCTATCTGTTCCTGGGCTGCCTGATCGACGGGTATTCCATGATCGTCATGACCGTGCCCATGTTCCTGCCGCTGATGGAAGCGTACAACATGGATCCCATCTGGTACGGCATTTTCGTCATCCTGCTGGTGCAGGTCGCCAACATAACGCCGCCGGTCGGGTTCAACCTTTTTCTCGTCACGGGGCTCGCCCACAGGAGCATCGGGTTCATATCCAAAGCCGTGCTGCCGTTTATCGGCATCATCGGCCTGTTTGTGGCCCTGATTACGATTTTCCCGGAGATCGTCCTGTTCCTGCCCGGCATGATGGGGCGGTAAAAAACACCGATTGACGCCCATGTAAAAACCGGCCGGGGTTCCCCGGCCGGTTTTTACATGGAGGCGGATGCTTTTCCTTCCCGTGGCCGCGACGGTAAGCCATGAGCATGTCCTGATAAATATCTACCCTTGAAATATGGCTGTTCTTATTGCCGGTGCCGGATATTCCCCTATCGTTACGGCATGCGAGTCCGCGCCCGCGCTTTGCGGGCGGCGGCGGGCATGGAATCATTTTTTACAAGGGGGGATTCATGACTTCCACAACCACGTTCGAGGCCTCCGGCGCGGCCGGGCCTCTTGTTTACATTCCCATGGCGCATCCGGGCGAGAGGGCGGTTATCACCGCCAAGGCCGGTCACGACCTGTATTTCGCCTTTTTTCCCGCCGTCGTCACCTCGGCGCGCGCCGGAAATGACCTCGTTTTTGCCGTTGAGGGCGGCGGCATCGTTGTGGTGCGGGGTTTTTTCGCGGTGTACAGAGACTCCTTTCCCAAGCTGCTGTTGCCCGACGGCACGGCGGTGGCGGCCGAGGATTTTTTCGAAGGCAGCACCTTTGACCTGCACACCGCGGCGGGCCCTGTCTCTTCAGACGCCGGCGGAGGCCACGGCGCATGGGCCTACCGGGATGACGCCGGTTCCCTGCTGACCGGCGTCTCCAGGCTGGGCCATGCAGGCTCCGCCGGAGGCGGCGTCTCCCGGTTCGCGGACGGGAGCCTTGACGCAAGCCTCGGCGCGGCGTCTGGTGATATGCCGGGCGTTTTGGGCGGCCGGGAATCCTTTGCGGCCATGGCTGCCGTTTCGTCCCGGCCGGATACGCCCGGCGCGAGCGATGCCGCGAACCAGACGCCCGGCGGCCCCCCCGCCGGTCCGGGCGAAGCGGAGGCCGGGGAAAACTCCGGCGGCGCTTCCCCTGGCGGGGGCGAGGGCGGCACCGGCGACATGAGCGGATCCGAGGCCGGGAGCGGGACGGAAACAGACCGGCCCGACGAGACAGGTGACGGAACCGGCGGCGCAGCCGGGAACGGGAAGGAAACAGGCCGAGAAGACGGGGCGGGAGAAGAGGGCGACCCCGGCAATGCGGGCGGAGCCGAGGCCGGGAACGGAGCGGGAGAAGACGCCGGGAGCGAAAACGACGCCGGCGACACGGGCGGCGTCAGCGGGGGATTTGAATCCGTGCCGGACGGCAGCACCGGCGTTGTGCCGATTGCCGACGGCAGGCTGACCGTGCAGGCGGTCACCATCAGGATCATGGGCGGCGTGGCGGAAGTGGCTTCGACCGACGCCAGGCTCTCCGTCGACGAAAACGGGCTGCTCGGCGTCGCGAGCGAGCAATCCTGGGGGGACGCCGATACCCTTGACGCCTGGGAAGGGCTCGTCATCACGTGCGGCGACGGCGGCGGCACGAGCCGGATGGACATCGACTATACGGTCGCCACCTGGGACGGCAGCGTGTACTACCAGCTCTATGATGCGGACGGCAACCTCATGGGCTGGCCGGTGCAGGTCGATTTGCCGTGCCATGCGCCGGGAACCGAGGGGACGCTCAGCATCATCCCGCCCGCCGGGTACGAGGATTTCGCCAGCGTGATGCTGTACGCCAACGGAGCGTGCCGGATAGCGTTCAGCGGCATTGAAACGACCTTCATCGCCGGGGAAAGCGCGGTGGAAACCGCTGCCGGAGCGGACGCGGCCGCCGGGCTGAACGCCACGGCGGGCGGCCCGGAGAACACCGGCCTTTCCGAAGACGCGGACAGCGCCGGCCAGGCCGAAGACGCCGGAGCGGACTTTTTCGGTTGGGATGAAGCCATCCCGTTTTACACCGGCCTCATGGATTGCATGATGGACCCCGTCATGCTGGACGCCAGCGGTCTGCCGCCTTACGATCCGTTCGGCCTGAGCGGGCATGCCGCCGGTTTTTCTCTTGAGGGGTTCCCCGACCTGGAAAACGACGTGTTGACCCTGGTGACGAGCAGGGATGGCGCGGTGGTCACGCAAAAGATAGATATCCATTTCGTGGATGATACGGCGCCGGGCACGGGCAGCGCCATACAGCCCCTTATGGCCGCCGCCGGGTCCGGGCATCCGGAAATGGAGGGCGATTGCGGTTTGCAGGAGCAGGTCTTAAACGAAATACTCATTAAAACAACGACATGCTGACACGAACGGCATCTTGGAAAACGCGTCCGGCCCCGCAGGCCGGACGCGTTTTCGTTCAGGGGGCGGGGTCTCCCGGTGGGCGGGCCGGGGAACGGAAATTTTGCCACCTCGAGTCAAGAAATAAAACACCAATAAAAATACTGTACAAATTTATTTTTTTATATCTATATATTTATATTATATAAAAACTTTTTTTGCAGGAGTTGTCTCGGGTATTCCTCGCTGCGATTGACGATGCGCGCATGGCGGTCATCGTCGGCTGAATTCCCGCGGTCCGTGTTTTTCCGTTTACCTCTTTATGCGAGGCGCCATGTACGAGCCAGTCGTCCGGCCAAAGACGTCGAAAGTCATTGAGGATTATATCAGGGCATCAATAATTGAGCACAAATTGCGCCCAGGCGACAGACTCGCGTCCGAGAAGGAACTGGCTGATTCGTTCGGGGTCAGCAGGCAAACGCTCAGGGAGGCGCTCAGCGCCCTTGAGTCCCTGGGGCTTGTGGAACTGCGGAAAGGCTCGGGCGGCGGCGCTTACGTGGGGGAAGTGCCGTTCATCCGCCCGCAGAAGAGTCTGATCGATTTTTTGCATACCCAAAATATCAGCCTGACCCACGACCATATCGGCGAAGCGCGGCTGATGATCGAGCCGTATGCCGCCCGCATGGCCGCCTGTTTCATGACGGCCGAACAGAAGGGCGAGCTCTCGAGGCTCCACGCGGAAGCGACGGGCAAGCTGGGCTCCGCCTCCCGGGCTGAACTGCGCCCGTTGGAAATGGCGTTCCATCAGCGGATTGCCGAATGCATCACCAACCCGCTGATCCGCTTTTTCAGCGGGGTGCTGGTCAACCTGGTGGACGAGACCAATATAAAAAATGCCGACACCACCCAGGATTTTTCCAAACCGGTAAACCGCAGCCATGCCAGAACGCTGGATGCGATTGTGAAAGGCGACCCCGACGCGGCGGAAAAAGCCATGTATGATGATATCGTCCTTACCCGGGAGATCTGGGACAAGCTTTACCGCGAGAAAAACGCGGACGGCGGGAAAACCCCGGCGCAGTGGGCCGTTTCCGGCAACCACGTTTGGGAAAAATGAGCGGCGTTACCTTAGGGGCATCTTCCCGGCGGAGGACGCGCGTCAGCCGCCCCAGGGGGAGCACTCGATATCCGTGAGCACTTCCACGACCGAGGGCCTGCCGGACCCAAGCGCGTCCCGGATGGCCGGGCCGATGTCGGCCGGCTTTTCCGCGCGCACGGCATTGCAGCCGATTTCGCGGGCCAGGTTGCTGAAATTGACCGGCGTGAAGGCGTACAGATCCTCTTTGCGGCCGGGCCCGTCGCCGTAGGCCGCGCGGATGCCCCCAAGGCACTGGCCGAAGCCGCCGTTGTTGTTGAGCACGGTCACGGTCGCGATGTTGTGGCGCACGGCGGTTTCCATTTCCGCGATATGATACCAGATCGCGCCGTCGCCGGTGAAGCAGATGACGGGCCGCTCGCCGACGGCGCATTTGGCGCCGAGGGCCGCCGGATAGCCCCAGCCGAGGGAACCGCCCGCCGCGCGGATATACCGCTGGCCGGGGTGGTTGCAGTCGACCATGGCGGCGGTCCAGATGGCGGAGAAGCCCGTGTCGGAAACGAGGACAGCATCCTCGGGCAGGACTTTTTCCAACTCGGCGCACAGGCGTTCGGCGCGGATGGGCACCGCATCGGACGCGCGTAAAGGCTCAAGGCTCTTGCGCCAGGCGGCCACGGCCCTGGCGGCCTGGTCCGCCCATCCGGCCCTGGATCCGGCGTTGGACCGTTTGGCGCCAATCGCTGCCGCCATGGCGGCCAGTGTGAGGCGCGCGTCGCCGAGCAGGCCGAGGGTGTTGGGATAGTTGCGGCCCAGTTCCAGCGGGTCGATGTCGATCTGGATGATGCGCGTGCCTTTGGCCGGGATGGTCCAGTTGCGCGTCACCTGGTCGCCGGTGCCGCAGCCGACGTACAGCACGAGGTCCGCCTGGGAGACGATTTCGTTCGCGCATGCGCGGGCGTAGTTGCCCACCGGCCCGAGGCTGAGGGGGTGGTTGTCCGCGATGGAGCCTTTGCCGTCGACGGACACCGCGACGGGAATATCCAACAGCTCGGCCAGTGCGGTCACTTCGGCCCCGGCGCCGGAGAAAACCGCGCCGCCGCCGGCTACAATAACCGGGCGTTCGGCCGCCATCAGCTCTTTGACGGCGGCGGCCACATCCTCCCGGCAGGGCGGGATGCGGTAGGAGGGCGCGGCCATGAAGCTTTCCTCGGCGGCGGGCTCTTCGAAAATGGTGCTGTTGTCGATGAAAAAGCCCAGGTTGTCGGGCAGGTCGATGTGCACCGGGCCGGGGCAGCCGCTGGTGGCTTCGCGGAAGGCCTGGCGGAGGTACAGGGGGAGTTGGCCCGGCTCGGTCAGGGAGACGTTGTATTTCGTCACCGGCTCGAACAGCGGGCGGTGGATGATTTCCTGGTAGGCGTTGCGGTGCTGGAACATGGGCGGTTTCTGCCCGGTAAAGGCGAGCACCGGCGCATTGGCGAGAAACGCGTCCTGCAGGCCGGAGGCCAGGTTCGCGGCGCCGACGGACTGGGCGAAACAGACGCCCACCTTGCGGGAGACCCTGGCGTAGCCGTCTGCCATATAGGCTGCGGCTTTCTCCGAGTGGGCCACGATGCGGCGGACCCCCAGTTTCTCCAGCTCCACCATCGTCCGGCGCAGGATGGCTTCCACGAGGAAGACGTGCGTCGTCCCGTACCCCTTGAGCGTTTTGGCGAGAAACTCGCTGCCCTTGATGCCTTTTTCCAGAGCCATCGTCGTCTCCCCGGCCTTGGGCCGCGCCGCGTTACCCTTTTTTCCGGCGGACGGTGACGGTCTCGCCGCCGATTCCCCAGTTGTCCGTATCCACTTCTTCAATAAGGACGAACGTGGTCGCGGGGTTTTTATCCAGGACGCGGGCGAGCATGTCCGTGGTTTCCTTTATCAGCTGGGCTTTCTTTTCCGGGGTGACGCCGTCTTTGGTAATTTTGATGTTCACGTAAGGCATGTCCGGCTCCTGCGGTTGCGGGTTGTGGCGCGGACGCCGCAAAGCGGCATGGCCGGGCCGTTTCGTTCAGGTAAGGGCGGGCGGCCGTCTCGGGGCTCAGTGCAGCCTGAGCGCGAAGTTTACGGCGAAACACAACGATATGACCCACATGGTGAGGCTTACCTTGCGGAATTCGCCCGTGAAGGCCTGGAGCAGCACGTAGCTGATGAACCCGAACCCGAACCCGGCCGCGATGCTGAAGGTCAGCGGCATCATCACGATGGTCAGAAAGGCGGGCAGGGCGATGCGGAAATCCGCGAAGTCGATGTGCTTGACCTCCTGCAGCATCAGCGCGCCCACGATGACGAGGGCCGGGGCGGTGGCGAAGCCCGGCACCAGGGCGACCAGGGGCACGAACAGCAGGGTCAGCAGGAAAAACAGGGCGGTGAACACGGCCGTCAACCCGGTGCGCCCCCCGGCGGCGATGCCCGAGGCGCTCTCGATATAGGCCGTGACCGTGGGGGTGCCCATGACGGCGCTGCCCATGGCCCCGATGGAGTCGGTGATGAGCGCCCGGTCAAGGCCCGGGATATGGCCTTGTTCGTCCATGAGATTGGCCTTGCGGGACAGGCCGATCAGGGTGCCGATGTTGTCGAAGAGATCCACCACCGTGATCGTGAAGATGATGGAGAAAAGCCCGTAATGCACCGCGCCCATGAGGTCGAGCTGCCCGATCAGCGGGGCCGGGCTGGGGACGGAGAACGTCATGACGTCCGCGAGTTTCGAGGGCAGGGGCACCTCCCCCGCGGCCATGCCGGCGATGGTGATAAGGATGATCCCGGCGGGTATGGCCACCCTGATCCCCTTTGCCATCATGGCGCTGATGAGGCAGATGCCGAAAAGCGCCAGCAGGGCTGTTGGGGCGGTAACGTTGCCGAGCGCCACGAAATTCTGGGGGTGCGCGACGATGATGCCGCAGTTTTTCAGGCCGATGAACGCGATGAACGTGCCGATGCCCGCCACGATTGCGTATTTCAGGTCCGTGGGCACGGCGTCGATAATCATCTGCCGCAGCCGGGTGATGGTAAGCAGCAAAAAGACCGCGCCGGAGATGAACACCGCCCCGAGCGCCGTCTGCCAGGGCAGGTGGAGCGTGCCGCAAACGTAATAGGCGAAAAATGCGCTGATGCCCAGGCCCGGCGCGGCGGCCACCGGGAAGTTGGCCCACAGCCCCATGCCCAGGGTCACGGCGGTGGTGATGCAGATCAGCGCCGTGATCGCGGGCTCTTTGGGCATGCCCGCGTCCGCCAGCATGCCCGGCACCACGAAGACCACGTAGGCCATGGCCATGAAGGTGGTCAGGCCGCCGAAAAATTCGTTCCTGATGCAGGTTTTGTTTTCCTCAAGCCGGAAAAAGGCGTTGATACGACGAGTCACTGTGTCCATATGCGATCCTGTGCCGCGCCGCGGCGGTTTTTTCCGGACAATGCCAAATTGCCGTTTGCAGGTCGAGGGGAAAAGCGCTTCCGCTCTTCCTTTTTCTTCCGCGCGCCATCCTATCCGATAGTGGAGAGACTTGCCAGAGAGCCGTTGACATATTGGCCCGAATGCGGCACACCCTGGAGCACGAACGCACAAGGCGTTCCCATGGATGCCGCCCGCGAGTTTTCCGGGCGGCAGGAGTTTTTATGACACAGCAGCGCGTGACCAACCGGCTTGAGACGGAACCCATCGGCTCCTTGCTGGTCGGCTATTCCTTCCCGGCCATTATCAGCATGGTCATTGTCTCGCTGTACAATATCTGCAGCAGCATCTTCATCGGCCACGGGGTAGGGGCGCTCGGCATAACCGGGCTGGCCGTGACCTTCCCCTTTATAAACCTGGCGCTGGCGGTCTGCATGCTGGTCGCCATCGGCGGGGCCACGGTCTGTTCCATCGAGCTCGGCGCCGGAAACCCGGAACGCGCCGCCCAGGTCCTCGGCCACAACGTCGTTCTCAGCCTGCTGTTCGCGGTGGGCTTTGCCGCGCTCAGCCTGGCGTTTCTCGACCCCATCCTGCGCCTGTTCGGGGCCAGCGCCGACACCATCGGCCATGCCCGCGACTATATGCGGATCATCCTCTGGGGCGCGCCCGTCGGCAACCTTATGCTGGCGCTCAGCCATTTTTTGCGCGCGTCCGGGTACCCCAAGAAATCCATGGCCATTTCCCTGTTCAGCGTGGGGGTCAATGTCATTTTGACGGCGCTGTTCATCTTTGTTTTTGATATGGGCATGAAAGGGGCGGGGTACGCCACGGTGCTGTCCCAGTTCTTCGCTCTCATCCCGCTGTACCGCCATTTCCGCAACCCGAACAGCGCGGTGCATTTCAAGCGCGGTATTTTCCGGCTGCGCCGGGAGGTGGTCAAATCCATCCTGTCCATCGGGCTTTCGCCCTTTTTCATGAACTGCAGCGGCTGCCTGATCGTGATGGTCATCAACATCAGCCTGTACGCGTACGGCGGCGACCTGGCCATCGGCGCCTACGGCATAGCCAACAGGCTCCTCATGCTGTTCGCCATGACCATTTTCGGGCTTGTGCAGGGCATGCAGCCGCTCATCGGCTATAACTTCGGCGCGAAGCGCATGGACAGGGTCCGGCGGACGCTCTTCCTGGGCGTCATCGCCGGAACCGGTGTCACTTCCGCCGGTTTTGTGGCCGCGCAGTTCTTTCCGGAAATCCTGGCCCGGCTGTTCACGGATCATCCGGACCTTATCGCCATGGCCGCCAGAGGCATGCGGCTGTGCACGGCCCTTTTTTTCCTGGTGGGGGGGCAGATTGTGATTTCCGGATATTTTCAATCCATGGGCCGGGCTTCCATCGCCATTTTTCTCGCCCTTTCCCGGCAGATCCTGTTCCTTCTGCCGGGGCTCATCATCCTGCCGCGCTACATGGGTCTTGACGGGGTCTGGGTGAGCCTGCCCATCGCGGACGCCGTAGCCACGCTCATCACCATCTTCATCCTGCGCCGGTCATTCCGCAATACGCCGGGCGGCGCTTTCGGCAAGGGCGCTTAGGCGGAAAGTGCGGCACTCCTCCTCAGTCTCCCAATGCAGTGCGGCGGTGCGCCCATGAGGGCGGCACCGCCGATTCTCAAGGAGGGGCGCGTAGCCCCTCCTTAAGCCGCCGGAGGCATTCTCTTCTCTTTTCTTCATCAAACAGGCCGGTCTCCGGCCCGGAACGCCAAGGCCCGGTTGTCGGCGGCGGGCAGCATCTGGCCGGGATCGCGGGTGACGACCACGTCCACGACCGTGGGTTTATCCTTGTTTTGGGCGGCCTGCCGGAGCGCCGCCTGCAGGTCCTCGGGCTTTTCCACCCGGATGCCGTGGCAGCCGTAGCTGCGGGCAACTGCCGCGAAATCCGTGTCCGTGATGGCGCTGGACTGGTAATGCCCCTCGCCGTAGAACGCGTGCTGGAGCGCCCGCACGTAGCCGGACGCCGCGTTGTTGACCACGATCAGGATAAAGGGCGTTTTGGCCCGCATGGCGGTATCCAGCTCGCCGATGGACATGTTCAGCCCGCCGTCGCCGGTGATGCTGACAACAGGCCCTTGCAGGCCGCCGTGCTTGGCCGCCAGGGATACCCCGATGGCCGCCGGGATGCCGTACCCGATGGACGCGAAGCCCCGGTTGGCGATGAAGGTGCGGCCCGTACCCTTGGTGTCGTAGAGCAGCGCGCCCCAGTGCGCGGCAAACCCGCCGTCCACGATGAGGACGCCGTCCTCGGGCATGAAGGCGTTGAGCTCGGCCATCATGCGGCCCATGTTGATGGGCGATTCCGTGCTCTCATAGCGGGCGCGAGCCACTGCATACCAGTCGGCCTTGCGCTTTTTGATTTCCGCGAAATATTCGGGCCGGGCAACCGGTCCGCCGGTTTTTTTGCGCAGCATGGGCGCGAGTTCCCGCAGGGTTTCTTTCGCGTCGCCCCAGAGCGCCACGTTGGTCTTGGCCCAGCGCTCAATTTCCTCGGGCACGATGTCCAGATGGATGATCGGCGTGCCGGCCTTGGGCAATTCATACCGCTTGCTGGCGATTTCCCCGAGCTTGCAGCCCACCACGAACAAGCAGTCGGCCTGTTCCATCAGGTCGTTGGCGATCCGGGAATAGCGGCCGAAAAGCCCCACGGACAATTCGCCGGTATCCGCCACCACGCCCTTGCCGCTCATGGTGTAGGCCACGGGGATGGAAAATTCCTTTGCGAAATCGTTCAGCGTCTGCTGCGCCCAGGACAGGTGCACGCCGCCGCCGGCCAGAATCATGGGGCGCTTGGCTTGCGCCAGCAGGGCGGCGGCCGCTTCCATGCCGTCCGCCGCCGGGCGGGAACGGAGCGCGGGCGCGGAAAGGATGCGCTCGTTGACGTAAAAATCTTCAGGCTTGAACTTGTGGTCGCCGTGCATCACGTCTTCGGGAAGATCGAGCAGCACGGGGCCGGGGCGGCCGCTGGTTGCGACGGCAAAGGCGCGGCGCACCAGTTCCGGCACGCGAGCCACCACTTCCACCCGGATCAACTCTTTGACGCAAGGACGGAGCAATTCCATCTGCCGCGCTTCCTGGGTCATGTTTTTCCAGGAATGGGCGCGGTGGGTATCGCCCACCACCGCGATGACCGGCACCCCGGCGTTCAGGGATTCAATAAGGCCGGTCGCCAGGTTGGCAGCGCCGGGGCCGGTTGTGCCGTCGCAGACCGCCGGGCGGCCCGTCATGCGGGCGTAAGCGTCCGCCGCGAGCGCGCCGTTGTTTTCGTCCGTGATAAGGTAATGCTCCATGCCGAGGGCGCGGATGCCCTCGTAAAAGGGCAGCATCTGGAACCCGCCCATCCCGAACATCGGCCCTACCCCGCAGATTTTCAGCATCTCCGCGAGGGCGCGGCCGCCCGTCATTCTTCCGCCTTTGCACTGTGCATTGTCGCAGGACATCGTTCAAAACTCCTTTTTCTTCCCATGGGAAGACTGTCATGATTATGATGGCCGGCTCGATGGCGGGCCCTTCAGCTTACTATTTGCCGAAAAGTTGATGCCCGTTGGTGTAATGCAGCATGTTGGCGTCGCAAATATCCACGGCGGCGAACAGGACGCCCTCGATGCGGTTGGGCTGCATGGTGGATTGCGGGGTATGGGTCAGGATGAGGTGGACCATCTCAAGCGGCATGCCGACCTCCTGGGCGAGCATGCCGCCGGCCACGCCGTGCTGCAGGTGTTTGCCGATCTCGGATACCCTGGCGCCGCCCTGGCCGTCTGGTTCATATTCAAGGACCTTGCAGACGTCGTGCATCAGGCCGATGGCCACGACCAACTGGGTGTCGAACATGATGCCCTGATACTTGGTAATGATCTCGCACACGCGCAGCGCCGATTCCGTGGCGGCGTTGACGTGGTCGACCAGACGGGCCTTGGGAAGGTGCGGGCCGAAACAGGCCTGCTCCAGGGAATCCCAGCCGCCGCGTTCTTCGGCGAGTTCCCAGGCGCGCGCGATTTTCTCGGCAAGGCCGCGGTCTTCAAGATACCCGAGCAGAGGCAGTATCGCGGTCATTCTTTTCAGGGTGGCAGAATCCGTATGCATGGTTTTCCTCCGTTTATCCGATCATATCCACAAAGCGTTTCACCGTCATGCCGGCTTTCGCGCCGTACCGCGCCGCAGTTGCGTTGACGGCTGAGATGACGCCGTCCTCATATGAGGACACGGCGTCGCCGATGCGGGCGCTGGACGAAGAAACCGTGATCCCGGCTATGTTCCGTTCGTCAAGGGCGGGCAGGCGGGTTGTGCCGGCATTTTCAAGGCCGCCCCCGGCATCGTTGTAGAAAGCGGCATAGGCGTCATATTTGAGGGCCGTTGCCTTGTTGCCGCCCAACAGCCCGCCGTGCGAGCCGGTGATGACGATGTTCCCGGCATCCTCCGGCAGAACGAGGGCGGCGGAATCGATCAGCACCACGCGCCGGGAGCCGCCGGTAATGACGTGCCGTGCCTCTATGGCCGCCGGCGGGTCGGAATGCGCAAGCGGCGCGGCGCAAAGCTTTTGGGCGGCTTCGAGGCACGGCATGCCCGGGACGCAGCCCAATGCCCGCGCCGCGGCGTTCGCGTGGCTGATGATCCCCTTATACAGCGTGTCCTCGCCGTACCCGATTCTGGCGCTGGCGTTGCCGACCGTTGCGGCGGGAATGCCCAGGCTCTGCAAATAGGCGAGCCCGCCGATGCCCGCGTGTTCCCGCCCCACGCCCGCGTCGTTGAAAATCGACCCCCGGACGCGCAGCTTGGCCAGCAGGTACGCCGGGTACACGCCGCCGTGCGACCCGGTGACCGCGACCCTTCCCGCCGGGGCGGCGGCAAAAACCGTTGCGCTGTTGCTGAGTGCTATTCCGGCATTGCCAGTCCCGTTCATGTGCTCCATCGTCTCACCTCCGGTGCGGTGCGTGGTGTCATGCAGCTATTTTCCAATAAATCCGTTTGTCAGACTTTTAAGAACGCAAAAGACCGCACAACCGGTCTGATGCCTGTGACCCTCAAATCCGCTCGCGGTTTTGTTGCCGGGTTTCTTTTTGGGGAAGGGCGTCCGTGTTGTCGATATCGTCGCGCTTTTGATTCACGGAACGCCGGATATGCTGCAAGTGTTTCTTCATTGCCGTGGAAGCTGCCTGGGCATCGCGTTGCAACAGGGATTCGACAATGGCGCTGTGCTCGTGGGCGATGGCGCTGCGATCCCGGTCCCGGCTCAGGCTCCGGCTCCGGATTTCCACCAGCATGGACAGGACGCTTTCGACCAGGCGCACGAAAAACACGTTGTGGCTCGCCTTGGCTATCGCCAGGTGGAATTGGGCGTCCGCTTCCTCGCGGGAAACTTCGTCGGCAAGGCCCTGGCCGAACCCGACGATCCTGGCGATATCCTGCAACTCCTCTTCCGTGCCGCGGGTTGCCGCTGTGGCGGCGATTTTGGGTTCCAGCACCTCGCGGAGCTCGATCAGGTCGAGCAGCAGGGAAGAACTTTGCGACAGGGAGACCGTGTGGAGTTTTTCAAGCAGCAGGTCGGGATGAAATTGGGCGATTTTCGTGCCTTCACTGGGTTTACTTTCAAGAAATCCCATGAATTCCAAAACCTTAAGAGCTTCACGAACAGAGGCGCGGCTTACCCCCATCTCCTCCGAGATGGTCTTTTCAGGGGGGAGCATGTCGCCGGGCCGCAACAGACCGGAGGCTATCTGGTCCTTGAGCTGGGAGATGACGACTTCGTAAATTTTCGTGCCTTTTACTTTTTGGAATCTTGGCATTGTATATCCTTGAAAATATTGGCTATAAAAGGTTGTGCTTTGGGGAGGCACAGTATCGCCGGAACATCATCCCGTCAATGTTTGTTTGCCTGACGAATAGATTCTTCACACCATAAGAGTATCGCTGTTCCGCCCCGTATGCAACCGCCGGGATCATTGTGATCCCGGCGGCCCGCCGCTGTCACCTGAGTAAAAGGTTCGGCAGGAAGAGGCATATCTGCGGCACATACGCAATGATGAGCACCGCGATAATCTGTACGATCAGATAGGGCAGAACGCCTTTAACCACATCCTCGAACCGGAGCTTTGTGATGGCCACGGCGGTGAACAGGTTGTAGCCGAAGGGCGGCGTCACATAGCCGATGACAAGGTTGATGACAAAGAACATGCCCAGATGGAGCTCGTCCAGGCCGAGTTGGATGCCGATGGGCACCAGGATCGGGGCCAGGATGATGATGGCCGCGATGGTATCCATAAGGGCGCCCACGATGAACAGCACGATGTTCAACATCAGGATGTAGACGAACTGGGAGTCCACGATGGTGATGACGGCCCCGGCCAGCAGGGTAGGCATTTTGGTGGCCGAGAGAATCCAGCCGAAAATGGCGGCGGACGCCGTGATGAAGATGGACATGCCGGATGTTTCAACAGTCCGCCGCAGCGCCAGGAGGAAGCCTTTATAAGTCATTTCGCGGTAGACGAAAACGCTGACGCACACGCTGTAGCCGACGCCCACGGCCGCGGCTTCGGTCGGGGTGAATATGCCGCCGTAGATGCCGCCAAGGATGATGACGGGCATGAGCAGCGCGCCGGAAGCGGTGGCCGTCGTGCGCAGGAACACCGGAAGGGTAAATGTGTGATCCTTGTCGTACCGGATGGTGGAAGACGGGCGCGTGGCCCGCCAGTAATTCACCATCATGAGCAGCGCCGCGATGAATATCCCCGGCAGGATGCCGGCCATGAACATCTTGGGGATGGAGAGGTTCATGGTAACCCCGTACATGATGAGCGGGATGCTGGGGGGGATGATGGGGCCAAGGGCGCCCGCGGCGGCCACAAGCCCGGCGGATTCATTATGGGAATACCCGCTTTTGAGCATCGAGGGGATCATGATGGTGCCGATGGCCGCAACCGTGGCCGGGCCGGACCCTGTAAGGGCCGCGAAGAGCGTGCAGGCCACGATGGTGACCATTCCCACGCCTCCCGGCATGCCGCCGACCAGCGTCTCCGACCAGCGGATGAGCCGTTTGGAAATGCCGCCGGTTTCCATCAGGTTCCCCGCAAGAATGAAGAGCGGAACCGCCAGGAGAGGAAAGGAGTCCATCCCGTTGGCAATCCGTTGCGCGACCAGGATGAGGGGCCGCAACTCGGTGAAGAACAGAAAGCCCGAGCTGGACAGTTCGATGGAAAAGGCGATTGGAACGCCTATAAGCATCAAAAAGAACATCGCGCCGAAAAGCATAGCGGCTTGCATGGAATCTCTCCTCTTACGCCTGGCTTATCATGCGGTTATGGCTGTTTTGCGGCATTGCCGCCGACAAACATGTCGGCCAGCACATGACAGATCATTGTGAACGCGCCCACCGGCACGGCCAGGTAGACGAGCCCCAGCGGTACCTGCACGGCGGGGCTCGGCTGCTCCATGGTCAGCATGGCGATTTTCAAACCCTGCAGCAGCAGGATGGACGCGGCGAGGATGAGCAGCAAATTGACCGTAACGGCAAGAACGGCCTGGACGCGCGCCGGCGTCATGTTGACCAGAAACGACACCGAGGGGTGCATTTTTTTCTTCACGCAGATGCCTGCCGCGAGCATGTGCAGCCAAATAAAGCAATAGCGGGCTATTTCTTCGGTCCAGCTCAACGAACTGTTCAGGACATACCGGGTGACGATCTGGATGATGAGAACCGTGGAGAGAATCACAAGCAAGGTCAGCGCCACGGCATAAGACGCGGAATTGATCTTGTCGCTCAGCGTACGGATGAAATCTCGCATGGTGCACTGCCTTCCGGCTGCGGCTTGTGCCGCCTCCCAAGCGAGGCGGCACAAGCTCGCGGCTGCCTATTTGGAGTCGTTAACGGCCTTGATGAACATATCGACCATGTCCTGGCCTATTTCTTTCCCGTATTTTGTGTACACGACGCCCATCTTGCTTTGAAACGCCGGAAAATCGATGTCCTTGTTGACATTCAGCCCCTTGCCGGCCATGTCGTCCACGAACTTCTGCTCGTTTTCCATGACAAATTTCCGCTGCGTTGCCGAGGCTTCCTGCGCGGCTTGCAGGATAATCTTCTGCTCCTCGGCGTTGAAGCTTTTCCAGACCTGGTTGGACATGGTGATAACCAGGGCGTTGTAGAAGTGGGCGGTGAGGGAGAGATAGTCCGCGATTTCATTGAATTTGTTGGTGTAAATGACAGTGATGGGAATATCCAGGCCATCGATGGTTTTCTGCTGCAGCCCGGTGAATGTTTCCGGCCAGGCCATGGGCGTGGGGTTGGAATCAAGGGCTTTATAGGTATCGATGAACAGAGGGTTTTCCACGGCGCGCAGCTTCATGCCGGCGATATCGCCGGGGGTTTTCACGGGCCGCAGGCGGTTGATGAGGTGGCGGAACCCGCCTTCGCCCCAGGCCAGCGGTTTGATGCCGTTCTTTTCCATGGCCGCGAACAGCTTCTGCCCCGCGGGGCCGTCCAGTACCTTGTGCGCGGCGGGGGAGTTGGGGAACATGAACGGCAGGTCCACCACCATGCACTGCTTGACAAAGGGGGCCAGCGACGCGTTGCCGATAACCGCCATCTCGATGGTGCCGATTTTTTCGCCCTCGATCATCTCGCGCTCGTTGCCGAGTTGGGCGCTGGCGAATACCTCGACGGCAATCTTGCCGCCGGAAAGCTTTTTGAGCGATTCGGAAAACGCGACACTCAGCATGTGGTAGTTATCGTTCGGGTTGTTGCTCAAGGCGTGGCCAAGCTGCAGGTTGCGCGTTCTGATCTCCGCGTCGGCCGCTCCGGAAAAGGCAGTCACGAGGAGTGCTGCGGCGGCGAGCAGCGGGAAAAATGTGCGTTTCATTCTCAGATCCCCTTTGGTTATGGGTTACGGGTGAATGTTCCTGTATCGCGGCGTGCCGGGTTGGCGGCAGTTGTGCCGTTGGTGGCCGTTCAGCGGCTGTTGGGCGTTTTCGTCCGTTCTTTCCGGAACCGTCAGTCCATAAGAATGCCGCCATTCACATCTATTGTCGCGCCCGTGATAAAATCACTTTCCGGGGAAGCCAGGAAAACGGCCGCGCCGACCATATCCTCCGGGGTGCCGCGTCTGCCGAGCGGGATACGCTTCACGCTGGCGGCCATCTGCTTCGGCGTCATGTGCTGGTATGTCAGCGGCGTTGTGATGGAGCCGGGAGCAATGGTGTTCACGGTGATGCCGAAGGGCGCGAACTCGCGGGCCAGCCCCTTGGAGAGGCCGATCATCCCGGCCTTGGAGGCGGCATAGGTCGTGGTGCCGAGCAATCCGCCGCCGACCTTGGCCGCAACGGAGGCCACGTTGATGACCTTGCCGCGGCGGCGTTCCGTCATGGCAGGGAGAACAGCCTGGCAGCAGTGAAAAACGCTTTTGAGGTTGATGCGCATGACCCGGTCCCACTCGGCTTCCGAAGTGTCGAAAAAGGACTTGGTGGCGGCGATGCCGGCGTTGTTGACCAGAACGTCGATCCTGCCTTCCCGGCTCTGGATGGCCGCGACCACCCGCGCGACGCTTTCGCCGTCGGAAACATCCAGGTTGAAGGCAGTGGCGCGCTGCCCCTTTTGGGCGATAACGGCGGCAACGGTTTCGGCTTCGGCAATGTCGATATCCGCAAGCATGACGGCAGCGCCTTCGGCGGCCATGCCTTCGGCCATGGCCCGGCCCAGGCCTTTGGCCGCCCCGGTGACAAGGATGACACGATCATGGAGTCTCATGGGGTATCCTTTTGCTTGAATAGATCATTTGTCTGACTTATAGATGAATGAAGCAATATTCGTCAAGTTTAATTGTCAGACTTTTGAAACAGTCTTCCGGAATCGTCATTATTGCAGCATGGTCAATCCCTGTATGGCAACCGGCGCCCGCCACTGTGGCGCCCCTTGCCTTGTGGCGGGCATGCCGGTATAGCAAACCGCATCGGGCAGACGGCATGGCTTTTGCCGAAATAGGCGCAGGGCGCGGGCCGGGCGGATCCCGGCCGGTAAGGAGCGGGTATGGCTGTTCTTTCTTTCGATCTTATCCAGACCATCGGGCTTGCCGTCATCGTCTTGCTGGCCGGCGTCAAAATCCGGGAGCGCGCCTCGTTTCTGCAGCGCTATTTCATCCCCGCGCCCGTTGTCGGCGGGCTTGTTTTCTCGGTTGTAACGCTCCTGGGGCACGAGTCCGGGCTTTTTTCCGTAAAACTGGACCAGGGGCTGAACACTTTCCTGATGGTCATGTTCTTCACGTGCACCGGATTTATGGCCAGCATCCGGGTTATCAGGCGGAGTGGCCGCCTCGGCCTCACCGTTTCCGCGACCATTGTTTTCCTGCTGTTTTTGCAGAACGGCATCGGCATCGGGCTGGCGAGCCTTCTGGGGCTGCACCCGCTTCTGGGGGTCAGCATGGGGTCCGTCTCCTTTACGGGCGGCATAGGGTCATCCGTTGCTTTCGGGCCTCTTTTTGAAAGCGTGGGCGTGCCGAATGCCACCCTGGTCGGTCTTGCGGCGGCCACCTACGGGTTGTTTGCCGGAAGCCTGACGGGCGGGCCCGTCGCCAAGGTCCTCATAGACCGGTATGCGCTGGCCCCGGGAGGGGGCGGAACTGCCGCCGCGCCGCTGGAGGAGAAGGATGCGCGCCCGTCGTCGGAGAAAAGCATCGCGTCAAGCGTCTTTCTTGTGCTTCTGACGATGCTGCTCGGCACGTATCTCGTGCTGTTGCTGAACAAAACCGGTATAACGTTCCCATATTTTGTAGGCGGCGTCTTTGCGGCGGCACTCGTGCGGAATATCGCGGATGCCCGGGGGGTACGGCTGCGGATGGCGGAATTGAACGGCATCGGGAATATAACGCTCTCGCTTTTTCTCACCCTGTCTCTCATGTCGCTCGAAGTATGGGAGTTGTTCACCCTCGCTGTCCCGATGGCCGTCATTCTGGGCGCGCAGACGGCATTTTTTCTCGTATACGTGTATGCCGTGGTTTTCCGGGTCACGGGCAGGGACTACGAGGCCGCGGTCATGGCCGCCGGGTATTGCGGCGTGGGGCTGGGGCAAGTCCCCAACGTGGTAGCCAATATGGCAACGGTTATCGAAAAATACGGTCCCGCGCCCGCGCCATGGTTCATGCTGCCGGTTATTTCCGTCATCCTTATCAACATGCTCAATCCCTTTGTCATCACGCTCCTCATGAATTTTTTGAAATAAGCCTCGCCGGCTCTTTCCCTTTCACGCACCGGCATCCCCCCGGCCCGGGCTTTTCCTTGTTGATCCGGGGTGCGGGCACCCCCTGGCCTATACATGATATCTGTTTTGTGTTTTTCCAATACTTTTGGTATCAATTCTGATCCGCGATTATCAAAAAAGGTACAAACAGCACACGCGGCGGTTCCTTTTTGCGGGATTATTATTTATGATTTTCTAATTATATTTTGGTGTTGCTTGAAAACATCTTTTTTCTGAGACCGTGGCACAGTTTTTGATGAATGCGGCATAAACGTTTTCTCCGCGCCGGTATCCTGCTCCGGCAAGGGCCGGGTTTGCCGGAAACGTTCCGTAAACCGTGATGCAAGCGCCACGACAGGAGAATCACATGAACACCGCCAAAGGCTTCTTGCCGAAGCGTGTCCGCGTTACGGACATCACCGCCCGGGACGGGTTTCAGAATATCAAGGAATGGATACCCACTGAGGTCAAAATTGAAATTATCAACGCTCTGGCCGCCGCCGGCGTTACCAAAATGGAGGCGACCAGCTTCGTGAGCCCCAAGGCCATCCCCCAGATGGCCGATGCCGGGGAGATCATCGCCCATTGCCGCAAAAATCTGCCCCAGGTGGAGCTGGTCGCGCTCGCTCCCAACCTCCGGGGGGCGGAAAACGCGGCCAAGGCCGGGGTGCCGGAGATAAGCTACGTCATCTCGGCGAGCGCGGCGCACAACAAGGCCAACATCAACAGAACGCACGAAGAGTCCCTGAACGATCTCGCCTCCATCACGAGTGCGTTCCCGGCCCTGCGGGTCAATCTGTCCATGTCCACGGTCTTCGGCTGTCCCTTTGACGGCGAAACGCCCGTGAAACAGGTGCTCTGGCTGCTTGAGGAAAGCCTCGCGCGCGGGGCGAGAACCGTTTCCCTGTGCGATACCATCGGCGTGGCGAACCCGGTTCAGGTCCAGGCCGTCGTCGCCGCCGTGCGCAAGGCGTTTCCGGAAACGCCCATGGCGCTGCACCTGCACGACACCCACGGGATGGGCCTTGCCAACACCCTGGCGGCTTTGCAGATGGGGGTCGACTGCTTTGAGGTCGCCGCGGGCGGCCTCGGCGGGTGCCCCTTCGCGCCGGGCGCGGCGGGCAACACCTCCACCGAGGACATGGTCAACATGCTCCACCGCATGGGCATTGCCACGGGCATCGACCTTGAAAAGCTTCTGAAGGCGGTGGCCATCGTCAAGGAAAAGGTCAATCCGGGTATCCCGGGCCGTCTTGCTTCCGCAAGGACGTATTCGGAATTTTGTTTCTTCCAGTGCGCATGAACCGGGACGCCGGTTTTCGGCACGAGCCGCATGCGCTTCACCCTCTTGCCTGTAGGAGTCTTTCATGAAAGCAAGGTTTTTCCGTCTCAGCATCGCCCTTTGTCTTGCCGTTATGCTGTTCCCCGGCGCGGCTCTTGCCAAGGTTACCCTCAAACTGGGGCACACGGGTGCTCCCAACCACCACTATAACCTGACCTGCGAACAGTTTGTGGAAGCGGTGAAGAAAAAATCCAACGGCGAGATCGAAATCAAGATCTTCCCCTCGGACCAGCTCGGCAACCAGCGCCAGCTTGTTGAAGGCGCCCAGCTCGGCACCGTGGACATGGTGCTGACCTCCGACTCCCAGATTTCCTCCTTCGTCGACGTGTTCGGCGCGCTGAACCTGCCGTTCCTCTTCCGTGACATCAATCACGTGGCCAAGGCCATGGACGGCGACGTCGGCGCGTTTTTTGCCAAGGAAGCGGAGAAGAAGGGCCTTGTGATTATCGGTTACTGGGAAAACGGCTTCCGCCACGTTTCCAACTCCAAGCGCCCCATCAACAAGCTCGAAGACCTGAAAGGCCTGAAGCTCCGTACCCCCAACTCCCAGGTGACGCTCGAATCCTTCAAGGCGCTCGGCGCGCTGCCGACCCCCATGAGCTTCGGCGAAATCTATTCCGCCCTGCAACTCGGCACGGTTGACGGCCAGGAAAACCCCATCGCCCATATCCTGACCCAAAAATGGTACGAAGTGCAGAAGTACTTCTCCCTGACCGGCCACCAGCACAACGTCGAGCCGCTGTGCATGAGCAAGGTCATCTTCGACGGCCTGAAGCCCGAATACCGGACGATCCTGCTGGAAACCGGCAAGGAATACGCCGCCGTATCCCGCAAGATGGTGACGGACGACGAAGCCAAGCAGCTTGAAGAGCTGAAGACCAAAATAGCGGTCAACTCCGTGGAAGACATGAAGCCCTTCCTGGACGCCTGCAAGCCCGTGTACGATGACGCCCGCAAAAAATACGGTGCCATTGTCGACCAGATTCTGGCTATTCAATAACCGCGGTGAACTTCCCTTGCCGCCGCCGGGGATCCCCGGCGGCGGCCGCGAATGAGTCAAGGAGACCCTATGCAGCTTCTGCAAGCATTCAATACCAAGGTGAACAAGATCCTTTGCGGGATCATGTTCGTCACCTTCACCCTGATGGTGATCCTGACCTTCATGCAGGTGGTGTTCCGTTACTGCCTTGAGCAGCCCCTGTCCTGGTCCGAGGAAGGCGCCAAATATTTGTTTATGTGGGCGACCTATACCGGCGCGAGCATCGCGTTTTACGAAGGCAAACACATTAACGTGACCCTGCTCACCGATCTTTTCAGCCCAAGGGTGAAGGCGGCCTTTTACCTCCTGGCCGACGGGTTTTGCCTGTGGTTCCTTTTTGTTTTCATCTATCAGGGATTCATCGTGAGCCAGCGCGTGTTCATGCTCGGCCAGTTTTCCCCCTCCCTGCCCTGGCTGCCCATCGGCGTGACGTACCTGGCCATCCCCGTGGGGTGCTTTTTCATGTTTTGCAACGTTCTGGTCTATGCGATCAGGCACTTCCACACCATGGCGACGGGCCTGGGCGGCGACGTCTACGACCCGCACGAAATTTAGGAGCAGGCAATGGCAGCAACCATTTTTATCGCGTTCTTCTCTCTGATTGTTATCGGGGTGCCCATCGCCATTGCGCTCGGCCTGTCGTCCATGATCACCATGATGATCCACAGCCACGTGCCGGTCATGGTGCTCGTGCAGAAAGCTTACAGCGGCCTTGACACCTTCACCCTGATGGCGATTCCCTTCTTCATCCTGGCGGGCAACGTCATGAGCCAAGGCGGCGTTTCCACCCGCCTGGTGGCTCTCGCCAGCATTTTCTTCGGCCGGTATACCGGCGGGCTGGCCCAGGTTTCCACGGCGGCCTGCACGTTCTTCGGCGCCATTTCCGGGTCCGCCCCGGCCACCACGGCGGCCATCGGTTCCGTCATGGTGCCCCCCATGAAAGCCAAGGGCTATTCGACGGAATTCGCGGCGGCCTGCGTCGCGGCCTCCGGGGTCATCGGCCTTTTGATTCCGCCGAGCATCAACATGGTGCTCTACGGGGTCATCACGGGCGCGTCCATCGGCAAGATGTTCCTCGGCGGCATCGTTCCCGGCCTGGTCATGAGCGCGGCCCTGATGTTCGTGAACTACATGGTGGCGAAAAAACACGGGTTCGTCGGTGAGGAGCCGCCCTCGGGCGCGCAGGCCTGGAAAGCGGTGCGGGAATCGTTCTTCGCCATGCTCATGCCCGTGATTATCCTCGGCGGGATTTACGCCGGGATATTCACGCCCACGGAAGCGGCGGTGGTCGCGGCCTTCTACGGCCTGGTCGTCGGCGTGTTCATCTACCGGGAACTGACCGTGAAGAAGCTGATCGACGTCATGATGAGCACGGCCAAGAGTTCGGCCATCATCATGATCCTGGTCTCCCTCGCTCACTGCTTCAGCTATCTGCTGGCCAGCGAGCAGATCCCCCAGGCCATCGGGCAGATGATGCTCAATATCTCCCGCGAGCCCAACGTTCTCCTGATCATGATCTGCATTTCGCTCCTCATCGTCGGGACTTTCCTGGACAACGCGGTGGCCGTGGTGCTCATGACCCCGATCCTGTTCCCGATCATCGAGAGCGTGGGCATTGACCCGGTGTTCTTCGGCGTGCTTCTGGTGCTGACGCTCGCCATCGGGCAGATTACGCCGCCTGTCGGCCTCTGCCTCTTCGTGGCCTGCAACATCGCCAACATCACCATTGAAAAGCTGTCTGTTTCCTGCATTCCCTATCTTTTCATCATGCTTGTGGTCATGCTGGTCATTCTGTTCTTCCCCGAGCTTACGTTGTTCATCCCCAATTCGGTCGACATATAGCGTGAGCCGGAGCGGGTGCGTACGCCGCGCCCGCTCCGGCCAAGGTTTGCCCTGTGAAACACGCCGCCGGACAATATCCCTCCACCCGCTTCTTTGATTTTTATGCGTTTATGCGTTACCGTGCCGCTGAAAATTATCCCGGCAGGCACAGCATGTATAACGACGGCGAGCCGTTTGCTTTTTCCCTGATAGCTCCTTACGGCAATATGGCGGCCTTGTTCGCCCAGTATGTCGCGGGGCTTCCCTGCACCCTTTCCGTCCGCGAGGGCGTGGCGCTTGACGAGGCGCCGGGCATCGCGCTGCAGGAAATAGCGGAGAAAAAGCCGGACATCATTTTCAGCCGCGGCGGCACCGCGGACTATATCCGCTCCGCCGTGGACGTGCCCGTCGTCTCCATTCCCACCACGGCGATTGATTTGCTCCGCACCTTGCAGCCTTTTGCCGGAAAAGTCCGCAAGGTGGCGTTCTTCCACTACCAGCAGTATCTGCCCGAAGTGCAGCTCGTTTCCCGCACCCTCGGCATCGCGATAGACGAGTATGTCTTTCATACCAAGGAGGAGCTTGTCTCCCACATGATCGAGGCCAAGGCCAAGGGCGCGGAACTGACGCTCGGCGGCATTCTGGTGGTGCGCATGCGGGACGTGTCCGGCCTGGAAGGCATTTTGGTGGAAGCGGGGGAAGCCGCGGTGCAGCAGGCGGTGGCCGAAGCCTTTTCCATCGCCAGGATCCGCAGGGTCGAGCGGCAGCGCCAGGCGCGTATGCGGACCATCCTGGACTCCGTCACCGAAAGCATTATCGCCACGGACGAGAACAATACGCTGACCCTGATAAACCCGGCGGCGGAAAAATTGCTCGGCGTTAAAGCGGAAGATGCCCTGGGGCTCGACGCCCGGTCCGTCGTGCCGAACACCCGCACGGCGGAAGTGTTGCGGAGCGGGCAGGCGGAGCTCAACGACATCCAGGACATGGGCGGCACCATGATCGTCACCAACAGAGTGCCGATCACCGTCGCGGGCAAGACGGTGGGGGTCGTCTGCACCTTCAACGAGGCCGACCGCATCCAGCGCGCGGAGCAGAACCTGCGCGGCAGCCTTAGAGTGAAGGGTTTCAAAACCAGGTACCGGTTGGACGATATCACCACGCGGGATACCGCCATGCTGGCGCTGAAGGAACTCGCGGGCCTGTACGCCGCGACGGACGCGACCATTTTGCTCGAGGGCGAGTCCGGCACGGGCAAGGAGCTGTTCGCCCAGGGCATCCACAGCGCCGGAAACCGGGCCAAGGGGCCTTTTGTCGCGGTCAACTGCGCGGCCATTCCCGAATCCCTCCTGGAAAGCGAGCTTTTCGGCTACGAGGAGGGCGCGTTCACGGGCGCCAAGCGCCAGGGGAAATCCGGCTTTTTCGAGATGGCGCACAAGGGCACGCTGTTTCTGGACGAGGTCGGCGAACTGCCCCTGCCCATCCAGGCGCGGCTTTTGCGCGTCCTGCAGGAACGCGAGATCATCCGCGTCGGCGGCGCGCGCGTCATCCCCGTGGATATGCGCATCATTTGCGCCACCAACCGGGATTTGGCGGCCTGGACGGATTCCGGCAACTTCCGCCAGGATCTTTACTATCGCCTCAACGTACTGCCCCTCGGCATCCCCCCCCTGCGCGAGCGCAAGGAAGACATACCGCTCCTGGCGGCCGCGTTTTTGCGCGCCAACCTGCCGGCGGATTTTCCCTTCCCGGAGGGGGAATTCTTCGGGGAGATAGCGGCGGCGCTGCGCGGCCACGACTGGCCGGGCAACGTGCGCGAGCTGCGCAACGTCATGGAGCGGCTGGCCATAGCGGCATCGGTGTTGCCGGGTAAATCGCTGAAAAGCATTCTTTCCCAGGTCTGGACTCCTGTGAAGCGGCAGGGCGCGCCAAACCGGGACATCCCTCTCCCCGAGAAGGGCGGGTTGAAGGAAATGACCCGCGCCTTCGAGCGCGAGGCCATCCGCGCCCTTTTGGACGAACACGGGCAGAACCAGGTCAAGGTTGCCGGGATTCTGGGCATAAGCCGCATGAGTCTGTGGCGGAAGATCCAGGAAGACGGGAACGGTCCCGACGGCGAGGCCTGATGCCGGGCGCGCCGGGCTTTTCCGCGTGTTCCGCCCCCCCCCTGGCATCGCCTGATATCGCCTGACACCGCATACGGAGGCAGCCGCCATGATCGCAATAGACAGGCTGGACCATCTTGTCGTGACGACGGAGGATATTGAGGCCTCGGTCCGGTTTTACGTGGACCTGCTCAACATGGAGCTGGATTCCTCCAATAACCGCTACGCCGTCCGCTTCGGGAACCAGAAAATCAACCTCCATCGCGGCAAGGCCGAATTTTTGCCCGCCGCGCAAAGGCCCACGGCCGGAAGCGCCGACTTCTGCCTGATCGCCCGGGGGAACATCGCGGATATTTACGCGGAACTTCTGGCGAAAAACGCCCCGTTGGAGCCGGGCATGGGCATTGTGCCGCGCACGGGCGCGGCCGGCCCGATAGACAGCATCTACTTGCGCGACCCGGACGGCAACCTGGTGGAGATCAGCGTCTACCGTACGTGACCCCTGGCGTACGTGACCCCTGGCGTACGTGACCCCTGGCGTACGTGACCCCTGGCGCGCATGACCCGCGGCGTTTCCCCCGGGCAGGGCGCGCCCTCTGGCCTTTTACGGCGTTAGGATGTATAACCCGCCGTTCTGCAAGCGATGTGACCAACGGCGGTTTTTTTCATGACCTGTTCCAAGCGGAAGTATGTTCTCCGGTACATAGTTTTCTTCATCGGCCTCTCCTGCATGGCGCTCGGGATTGCGCTCACCACCCTGGCGAACCTGGGCACCACGCCCATTTCCACGCTGCCCTTTGTGGCGAGCCTCGGGTTCACCCCGACCATAGGGTTTTTCACCGGCATGATGAACCTGGCTCTCGTCGGGTTTCAGATCGCCGTCCTGCGCCGCAAATTCCCCAGTGAGCAGTACTTGCAGATACCGGCCGCGCTCCTGTTCGGCTCCCTCATTGATTTTTGGATGTACCTTGTGCCGGTGCCCGAGCCCATGACCTATACGCACAGTGTTGTGTATCTGGCGGCGGGGACGCTTGTGCTGGCTTTCGGGATATTTGTGGAGGTCAGCGCGGACGTGGTCGTCATGGCGGGCGAGGGTGCCGTTCTGGTGCTTGCAACCAAGCTCCGCCGGGATTTCGGCGTCATCAAGGTGGCGTTCGACATAACCCTGGTCGTTCTTGCCGCCGCGCTTTCCCTGCTGTTGTTCGGCAAAGTATACGGCGTGCGCGAGGGTACGCTCATTTCAGCCGTTCTCGTCGGCATTCTCGTCAAATTTTTCTTCGGCCTGAAAAACCGCCCGGGAAAGGGCAGCGCGGCCTGACGGCCCTGTCTGGGGGCTGCCTCTAGCGTGTTGCCCTGGGGGGATGGCTCTTCGTATATTCTTCCACCACGGCGAACAAACTTTCGATATACCAGTGCTCTTCCTGGGAGAGTTGTTTGTTCTTGCGCTTGAGCAGATAATGCTGCCAGGCGACGTCGGGCACGATCTCCGCCAGGGGAATTGATGCCACGTCATCGTAAAAGATATCCACATTCGCGTCCGTCACGCAAAAAAAGATGGCGTCCGTCTCGTGCAGAATATTGTGGAAGACCGCCCGTTCCCCGGTATAAAAAATCTTCGGGAAATTTTTGTAGCGGAGCGATTCAATCTCCGTTTCAAAGTTCGGCATCTCGCCGCTGCTCTCGAATGACTGGATCATCGGGTATTTTTCAAGGTCGCGGAACGTGATCTTTTTCTGCTTCATGAGCGGGTGATTTTTGTTCAGCAGAATGTGCCCGCCGCATTCAAAGAGGAAGTGGTATTCGATGGAGTTGTTCTCGAATATTTTTTTCCAGAACGGCAGGGTGCTGGCGAGAATCTGCACAATGGCCAGGTCGGCCGCGCCTTCGATGACATCCCTGTATACCTTGTACGGAGAAACTTCCCTGAAGTAGATCTTAAAGGCGGGAGCGTCCTTGAGATGGGTGTTGTAGCAGTCGATAAGGGCGCGCGTCGTGTAGGACATCCGGCTCGTGGTCACCCTGATAATCGGCAGGCTGCTGTTTTTCCGTTCATAGGTGAGCTTGATGTCATTGAACTGCTCAAGGAGAGACGTCGCATAGTGGATGAACTCCAGGCCGTCCTCGGTCAGAAGAACCCCTTGTTTTGTCCGGGTGAACAGGGTGACGTTAAGCTCTTCTTCCAGGCCGATGATGGCCTTGCTCAGATTCGGCTGCGAGGTGTGGAGGGCTTTGGCCGCTTTGTTGATGGATTTTTTTTTCGCGGTCTCGACAACAAACAGGAGTTGCTGCAAGTTCATGAAGTCCCCTTGCTGGTGCTGAGCCCCTGGGGCAAAAAGTCTCCAGGGGGATCGCCGTCGCCGGTTCGGCGGCTGTTGTTGAAATTTTTTTTAGCACACATTGATATACCGTAAAAACATCGGTAAGGTCCAGTATTTATTGCCGCTGGACATCATGCTATTCCTCTTGTGAATATGGTTATAACAAAAATAATATAATGCAATATTTATATTACCGCTCAGGCAGGCTGGTGTGTTACCCATTCGCATACTGTGGAGAGTTTTCAGTAAATGCCGGAAGTGTTCCTGTGCTGAAAATAGTATTATTAAAGCTATTTTTTGCATCGCAGATGTGTTTTAGACGCAATGGCTATGCAAGCGTCTTACGCGATCACGTAAAAACATCAGTTATACATTTACGGCAACGGAAGGAGGCCTTTTACCATACCAAGATTGTTACCGGCGTGGTGAATGAATAATCTACTTTTACAGTAAGGGAGGCAGTTATGCGTTTCTTTTCCCGAGTGTCCGGCTGTATCGTGTTGGCCTTGTGCGTCTTGCTTGCGGGAGGGGCTCCCGGCAAAGCCCTGGCGGCAAAACGCAACGATCTCAAGCTGGCCAACCTGGCCGCGCTGACCACAGTCGACCCTCATGCAACAAGAAACCTTCATGACGTTCTTATCATGAAGCAACTCTATGAAGGCCTCTACTGGCAGAACGAACGCACGGGCGCGTTCGAGCCCCGCGTCGCGGAAAGCTATACCCGCAGCGACGACAATTTGAGCTACACTTTCAAAATCCGGCCCAATGCCAAATTCCACAACGGCGATCCCGTCAAGGCGAGCGACGTCGTTTTTTCACTCACGCGCGCCAAGGGCATGGTCCTGGGGTCGCTGTACGGCCGGGATATCGAGAAATCCGAAGTCGTTGACGACAAAACGGTCAAGGTCACCCTCAAAAAGCCCAGCGCGGCCTTCATGACCAATATTTCCAACCTGTACATCCTCAGTGAAAAAGAGGTCAAAGAGCAGGGCGCCGCGTTCGGGACAAAAATCAACCGCGCCGGCACCGGCCCGTATTTTCTGACCTATCTCGACCGGGCCGTGAAATGGGATTTTGAAGCCTTTGCCGACTACTACAGAGGCCCGGCCCCCATCAAGTACGTGCATTACACGGTTATCCCGGATTCCTCGGCGGGCATCATCACCTTTGAATCCGGCGAACTCGATTATTACATGGCGCCCATCGCGGACTTCCAGGCGCTGAAAGACAGCGGCAAATACAACGCGGAACTCGTGCCCGCGAACCACATTTCCTATTTCATGGTCAATCCCCTGCGCAAGCCGCTGGACAACGACAAACTCCGCGAAGCCATCGCCTACGCCATTGACAAGGAGGCCATGAACATAGCCTGCTTCGACGGCAACGCGGAAATCGCCAAGTTCATGGAAAAGCCCGGCATCAACACCGGCGCGCCCGCCGAAGGCGTGTATTTCGAGTACGACCCTGAACGGGCCCGCAAGCTCGTCATCGAGGCGGGGTATGAAAAGGGCGTGAACGTCGGCAAAATTCTGACCATTGCCGGCAACTATTATGAAAAGATGGCTCAGGTCATGCAGGCCAACCTCGCGGAAGTGGGCATCACCGCCGAGGTTATGCCGCTTGAAACGAGCGCGACCCTCCTGCGCAGCCGGACCCAGGATTTCGACATCACCTGTAACGGCCACTACAGCACCGGCGACTTTGAAAACCTCCGCCGCTTCATCCACACCGACTCAAAGGGCGGGCACTACGTCAAGTTCGAAGGCGACAAGTTCGATTACAAAAAGTTCGACGATCTCCTGGACCGCGGCGGCGCGGAACTTGACCCGGAAAAGCGGGCCGCGCTGTACAGGGAAGTCAACGACCTCGTCATGAAGACCTACACGTTTCTGCCCATGTTCCACCGCAGCAACCCGCACGTCTGGGCCAAGAACCTGAAGGCCACAATGTACCCGAACAACCCCCAACTCTACGAATGGAGCTGGGCGGAATAATCACGGCGTAACCCCGGAACGCGGCGGGCGGCCCCCGCCGCGTTCCGGGGCGTTTTTCCTCTTTACCGGCAAGGAGGCGGTGGATGCACCGGTATATCATCAAGCGGATGCTGTTTTTGATCCCCATTGTTCTCGGGGTCTCCCTCATCATTTTTTCGATCCTGTATTTCATCCCCGGCGATCCCGGTTCCATCATTCTGGGGCCCGGCGCGCTGCAGGACGATATCGACAAGCTGAACAACGAGCTGGGCTATAACCTGCCGTTCATCGAGCGGTATCTCCGGTACATCTACAACGCCTTCTTCCGCTTCGACCTCGGCATTTCCTATTCGACCAAGCTGCCGGTATTCACGGAAGTCATGGTCCGGCTGCCCATCTCCATTCTGGTGGCCTTCAACGCCATCTGTTTCGCCATCGTCGTGGGCGTGCCCCTGGGCGTGCTCTCGGCCGTGAAGCAGTATTCCCTGCTGGACAAGATCCCCACCGGTCTGGCCCTGTTTTTCGCCTCCCTCCCGCTGTTCCTCATCGGCATGGTGCTGATGCTGATTTTCTCCTTGCAGCTTCGCTGGTTCCCGTCAACGGGCATCGGCAGCTGGAAGCATTACGTCCTGCCCATGCTGTCCATCGGGCTGCACTACGCGGGGCAGCAGTTCCGCTTCACCCGCTCCAGCATGCTGGAAACCATCCGGCAGGATTACGTGCGCACGGCGCGGGCCAAGGGCGCGACCGAACGCACGGTTATCTGGCGGCACGCCATGAAAAACGCGCTGCTGCCCGTCATCACCGTGGCCGGGAACAACTTCAGCGTGCTGATCGGCGGTTCGGTCGTCATCGAGACGCTGTTCGGCATTCCGGGGCTGGGGGTATACATCGTCAACGGCGTCAAGCAGATGGACGTCCCGGTCGTCATGGGCGGGATTACCGTTTTCGCCGTGGTTTTCTCGGTGAACATGCTCCTGGTGGACATTTCCTACGCGTTTGCGGACCCGCGCATCAAAGCGAAGTACAGGAAGTAACGATGAGCACGATACACGACACACTCACCGCCGACGCGGCGGATCAGACTCCGTTTAAAAAGCGCAGCCAGACGTATGAAGTCTGGCGGCGTCTCAAGAAGGACCGGCTGGCCGTGTTCGGGCTTTTCGTCATTGCCGTCCTCATCCTGCTGGCTGTCTGCGCGGACTTAATCATGCCCTACGAGGCGGCCATCAAAATGAACATCCGGAACAAGCTGGCCGCGCCGTCCGCGGCCCATTGGCTGGGATGCGACGCCTACGGGCGGGACGTTCTGGCCCGCTGTCTGCACGGGTCGCGGATTTCGCTCCTGATCGGGTTCAGCACCTCGTTCGTCTCGCTGGTTCTCGGCGGCGCCATAGGGGCCATTGTCGGCTACATGGGCGGGAAAATAGACAACCTCGTCATGCGGCTGATGGACCTTTTCTCGTCCATCCCGACCATCCTGCTGGCGCTCGCGGTCGTCGCGGCCCTGGGGAACGGGGCGTTCAACATCTGCGTGGCCATCACGGTGACGCGCGTGCCGGGCTTTGTCCGTATCGTGCGTTCGTCCGTGCTGGGCATTGCGGACATGGAGTTCATCGAAGCGGCCCGCGCGGGCGGCACGAGCATGTTCCGCATCATCACGCGGCACGTGTTGCCGAACGCCATCGGCCCGCTGATCGTGCAGAGCACCATGAACGTGGCCATCATCATTCTGGTGGCGGCTTCCATGAGCTTCCTCGGGCTCGGCGTGGCCCCGCCCCAGCCGGAATGGGGCGCGTTGCTCAGCGAGGCCAAGGAATTTTTGCGCACCGCGCCGCACCTGATGGCGCCTCCCGGCATTCTGATCTGCCTGGCTTCCTTCTCCATGTGCGTGCTTGGGGACGGACTGCGCGACGCCCTTGACCCCCGTCTGAAAAGCTGAGGCGCCCATGAAGAACGAACCATTGCTCGCTATCAAAGACTTGCGGGTCCGCTACCATACGGACGACGCGACCGTTCACGCGGTCAACGGGATCAGTTTCCGCCTGGATAAGGGCAGCTCCATCGGCCTGGTGGGGGAGACAGGCGCCGGGAAAACCACCACGGCCCTCTCCATCCTGCGCTTGCTGCCGGAACGTACCGGCAAGATTATCGGCGGGTCCGTCGCCTTTGAAGGCAGGGAACTGACCAAGGCCACGGACGCGGACATGCGGGCCATCCGGGGGGCGAAGATCGCCATGATCTTCCAGGACCCCATGACCAGCCTCAACCCGGTGTTCACCGTTGGGGAACAGATCGCGGAATCCCTTCGGCTGCACAACGCCGTGGGCCGCTCGGACAGGGAGATAGAGGCCAGGGTGGACGAGGTGCTGGAGATGGTGGGCATTCCCGTTTCCCGTAAAAAGGAGTATCCGCACCAGTTTTCCGGCGGGATGCGGCAGCGTATCGTTATCGCCATCGCGTTGGTCTGCGAGCCTGATCTCCTGATCGCGGACGAGCCGACCACGGCGCTCGACGTGACCATCCAGGCCCAGGTGCTGATGATGATCCGGGAGCTCCGGGACAGGCTGCAAACCTCCATGATTCTGATCTCCCACGATCTGGGCATTATCGCCCAGACCTGTGACCACGTGGCGGTCATGTACGCCGGGGAACTGGTGGAAGTGGGCACGGCCGAGGATATTTTCACGGCAAAATTCCACCATCCCTATGTGACGGGGCTGTTCGGGTCCATCCCCAACCTTACGAAGAAGACGGCCCGGCTCAACCCCATTCCCGGATTGATGCCGGACCCCTCCCAACTGCCGCCGGGCTGCCGGTTCGCGCCGCGCTGTCCCTCGCGCATGGCTATCTGCGACACGACCCATCCCGGCGTCCATTGCCGGGGAACCCACAAACTGGCCTGCCATCTCTTCGCCGGGGAGGACGGCTGGCACTTAGAACAGGAGGGCGTGTCCCATGCCGGTTGACGCTTCCGCGACCCCTCTCATCCAGACGGTTGACCTGAAAAAGTATTTCCGCGTGGCCGCAGGCAACCTGCACGCCGTGGACGCCATCAACCTGACCATCCCGCGCGGTAAAACGCTCGGCGTGGTGGGGGAATCCGGCTGCGGCAAAAGCACGCTCGGCAGGACCATCCTGCGGCTTATCGAGCCCACCGCCGGGAAGATCCTCTACGACGGCGTGGACATTGTGACCTACAATAAAAAGCAGATGCGGGACATGCGCCGGAAGATGCAAATCATCTTCCAGGACCCGTATTCCAGCCTGAACCCGCGCATGTCGGTCTCCGAGATCATCGCGGAATTCATGATCGTGAACAGCACCTGTTCTTCCAAGGCCGAAGCCTTCAACCAGGCGGCCAAGCTGATGGACGTGGTGGGCCTGGCCCGGCGCTTCGCCAACTCCTACCCCCACGAACTGGACGGCGGCAGGCGGCAGCGCATCGGCATCGCCCGCGCGCTGTCTCTCGGCCCGTCGTTCATCGTCTGCGACGAGCCGGTCTCCGCGCTCGACGTGTCCATCCAGGCGCAGATTCTGAATCTGCTCATGGATATCCAGGAAGACAAGGGCCTTACCTACATGTTCATCACGCACGACCTGTCCGTGGTGAAGCACATTTCCAACGAGATTTTCGTCATGTACCTCGGCCAGTGCGTGGAGCGGGCGCCGACGGACGAACTGTTCGCGAACCCGAAGCACCCCTACACCAGGGCGCTGCTGGCCGCGATCCCGGAACCCTCGCTGGATATGCGGACCAAGGAAATCTTCCTGCTGCGTGGGGAGCTGACCAGCCCGATCAACCCGCCGGGCGGCTGCCGGTTCGCGAAGCGGTGCGAAGAGAAAATGGCCGGATGCACGCTTGCGGACCCGGAACTGCTGGATACCGGGGAAGGGCATTACGTCGCGTGTTTCAAATACAATGCCGCGCGAGCGGAAACAGCGGGCGGGTACGATGATGCCGGACAGCGGAAAATTGCTTGACCTTGCGGAACAGGAGACCGGTTCGTTCCTGAACCTTTTGGAGAAGGCCGTCCTGCTGGAATCGCCGACATACGGCGACAAGGCGGCGTCCGACGCGTGCGGCCGGTTTTTCCAGCAGCTGTTCGCCGGTCTCGGGTTCCGTGTGCGGACCTTCCCGCAGACGGAATGCGGCGACCACTTCGTGGCGGAATACGGCGAAGGCGATGACGCGCTCATGCTCGTGGGGCATTACGACACGGTATTCCCCATGGGAAGCCTTGCGGCCATGCCCTGGAAGGTCGCGGACGGCAAGGCCTACGGGCCGGGGGCCGCCGATATGAAGGGCGGGCTGGTTCTGGCCTGGCATGCGGTCCGGCTCATGCAAAAACTGCGTATTCCGCTGCGACGAAAGATTATCCTTTGCGTGAACGCGGATGAGGAGGCGGGCAGCCCCACCTCCCGGGCGCTGATGGAAGAGGTGGCGCGCAACAGTCGATACGCCCTGATCCTGGAACCGGGCATGCAGGATTACCGCGGCGTGAAGGTCAGCCGCCTGGGCCGGGCCGCGTATACGGTCAAGGCCCACGGCAGATCGTCCCATTCCGGCCTTGCCCCGAAAGACGGCGCCAGCGCCGTCACGGAACTGGCGCATCAGGTGGGCGAACTGGCCGCGTTGAACGATTATGACCGCAACGTTCTGGTTTCTCCCACGTATTTCGCCGCCGGGAACCGGCGTATGTCCATGATACCCGGCGAGGGAGAGCTGGAAGTAGAGGCCCGCGCCGCAACCCTGGAAGAATTGGCCCGCGTGGCAACCGCTATTGAAGGCCTGCAGCCGAAATTGGCGGGCATGCGGCTGGAAATAACGGGCGGCGTCAACAAGCAGCCGCTTGTTTTTGATGCAAAGAACAAGGCATTGTTCGCAACGGTAAACGCGCTGGCCGAAGGGTTGGGATTTTCGCTGACCCGGCATGCCGTCGGTTCCGGCAGCGACGGAAACTACACGTTCAACGCGGGAACGCCCACGCTGGATGGCCTCGGGGTCATAGGCGCTTTGTTGCACAATCCGGGGGAACATCTTTTTGTCGATCATGTTCCATACAGGATGGCCTTGCTGGTCCGCATTCTCGCGGCACTGTGAGCGGGCCGGTTACGAGCGGCAGGCGCGGATGCGTCTTTCCGGTCCGGTACAACACAGACGGCGCCAAGAGTAAGGCCTTTGGCGCGCAACGAAAACACGGTGGAGATAGTATGGATATACAGGCAGTGCGGCAGTTCATCAATGAATGGATCGATGTAAACGGGCAGGAATTCGTCGACTGCGCCATGTCCCTTTTTCACAACCCCGAGCTCGGCATGCAGGAGTTCAAGGCAGTGGAAATCCTGACCGGCATTGCCGCCAGGCACGGCTTTGCGGTGGAATCCGGCGTGGCCGGCATGCCCACCGCCTTTGTGGCGACTTACGGCAGCGGCAAGCCCGTCATCGGCTTCAGCGCGGAGTATGACAGTTTGCCGGGCCTGTCCCAGAAGGTCGTTTCCCACAAAGAGCCGGTCCGCGAGGGCGCGCCCGGCCACGGATGCGGGCACTGCCTTCTGGGGTCGGCGGCCCTGGCGGCGGCGGTCGCGGTCCGTTACGCTGCGGAACGGTTCGGCTTTGCCTGCACCGTAAAGCTGTTCGGCACGCCCGCGGAGGAGCTTTGCGTGGGCAAACCCTTCATGGCCCGCGCCGGTCTGTTTAGCGGGCTCGACGCCATGCTGGACTGGCACCCCTCGTGTTTTGAAACGTTCGTGGCCAGAGCCAGCAATGCGTATTTCAGCAAGCTGTACCATTTTTCCGGGGAAACAGCGCACGGCAATGCCCCTTGGAACGGGAGAAGCGCCCTGGACGGCGCCGTGCTGATGGGGCAGGCCGCGGAGATGATGCGTGAGCACATCCAGCCGGGCGTGGATTCCAGACCCAACACTTTCAACTACACCTTTTCCGATGTGGGGCCGGAATTCCCGGTCGTCGTGCCGGACAGAAGCACGGCCTGGTTCATCGGCCGTTTTACCACCACCGAGATCATGGAAGATTTTTTGAAACGCCTGGACAGATGCGCGGAAGGCGCGGCCATGGCCACGGGCACGGAGGTGCGCTCCGAACTGCTGACGGCCATCCATGAGAAAATTCCCAATGAAACGCTGGGGCAGCTCATGCATGAGAATTACCTGGCCGTCGGCGCCATGCCCGTGACCGGGGAGGAGCAGGCTTTCGCGAAAGAGGTGCAGCGAAGCGCCGGCAGGGAGCCGGTGGGCATCACCCAGGAACCGAGGCTGCCGTGCACGCAGGATTCGGGCGTGAGCGACATTTCCGAATATTCCTGGTTCGCCCCGACGGCCATGTTCCGGCCGGGCATTTTTGCGGGCCCTCTGCACCATTGGACGGTTACCGCCATTGTCGGCAGTTCCATAGGGCGGCGGAGCGTAGGGTACGCGGCGAAAATCCTGGCCGGGACCGCCGCGGATCTCGCGGCCAAACCCGACGTGCTGGCCGCCGCCTGGGCGGAACAGAAAACCCGGATGCGGGGCCGGTCTTACAAATCGCTTATTCCCGATACCATCCCGCCGCCGCTTGAAACGAACAGGCAGCTCATGGAAAAGTACAGCCAGGAGGATTGCCGCCAGGGTTTGCAAAAACCGTCCCAAACGCCGGTAGATCCGCTATGACGGGCGTATCGTTATAAATCGCGGCGTTGTGTTTTGGCCTCATCCGGCGCTCCCGGCCCCGCCCGGGGGCGCCGAGGTTGTTGACAAAGTCCTCTTTGACAACAACCCGCCACGGAGGCGTAGGCGGCATTCATTGCCGCCGTTAAGCGCCGGAGTGGGCGTGCCTTCACAAACCACGGCTTTGCGGGGTTTGTCATCAGTCTGGACGCTCCCGGCCCCGCCCGGGGGCGCCGCTTTTTGCCGCCCGGCCTTGGAAAACGGCGGTTCGACCGTCATGCCACGTGAGGCATCCTGTTTGCCGCGCATGATTTTTCCGCGCCCGCCATTCCTTTTCTCCCGCAAGATGGTATAGCTGTGTATACGCCCCGGCGACACGCGACGGTCCGATGCCGGGTTTTGTTTTCACACGGAAAGCCAAGCGGGATGCCATGTCAGGGAAGAAGAACAATACGCCGTCAACAATGGCCGCCGTGGCCGTGACGGCGCTGGGCGTCGTTTTCGGCGATATCGGCACGAGCCCCCTTTACGCTCTCCGGGAATGCTTTCACGGCCCGCATGCCATCGCGGTGAACCACGTCAACGTGATGGGCGTGCTTTCCCTGATTTTCTGGAGCCTGATGGTGGTCATCACCATCAAGTATGTCTGCTTCGTGACAAGGGCCGACCACCACGGCGAGGGCGGCACCTTCGCCCTGTTGTCCATTGTGCGCGAAGCGATAGAAAAGACGCCGGACAAGCTGCTTTTCAAGGCGCTGCCCTTTTTCGCCCTCGGCAGCGCGGCGTTGCTCTACAGCGACGGCATCATCACCCCGGCGGTCTCCGTCCTTTCCGCCGTGGAGGGGCTCCGGGTGGCGACCGCGGCGGCGGACCCCTTCGTCGTGCCGATCACCTGCGTCATCCTGGTCGTTCTCTTTTTGTTGCAAAAGCACGGTACGGCGCGGATCGGCAATGTGTTCGGCCCGGTCATGCTGCTGTGGTTCGCAACCCTCGCCGGGATAGGGATCATCAATATCCTCAAGCATCCCACAGTGCTCCTGGCCGTCAGCCCGCACCACGCGCTCGCCTATTTCGCGGCCAACCACATTCACGGCTTCGTCGTGCTGGGCACGGTTGTCTTGTGCATCACCGGGGGGGAGGCCCTGTACGCGGATCTCGGGCACTTCAGCCGCCTTCCCATCCGCAACAGCTGGTTTGTGGTGGTCTGCCCGGCCCTGGTGCTGAACTATCTCGGCCAGGGCGCGCTGATTCTCAACAATCCCGATGCGGCCCACAACCCCTTTTACCGTTCCGTGCCCGAGGGGCTGCTCATCCCCATGCTCGTACTCGCGACGGCCGCCACGGTCATCGCCTCCCAGGCCCTGATAACGGGCGTCTATTCCCTCACCCAGCAGGCCATGCAGCTCGGGTTCATGCCGCGCATGCGGGTGGTGCACACCTCGTCTTCCACCAGGGGGCAGGTGTATCTGCCGACCATCAACACCATCCTCATGCTCGCCTGCGTGGCCCTGGTCCTCATCTTCGAAAGCTCGAGCGGCCTTGCGGCGGCTTACGGGTTGGCGGTTACCGGCGCCATGGGGATTACTTCCATCCTCTACTTCGCGGTGACGCGCTTCGTGTGGGGCTGGCCGCTGTGGCGGGCGCTCCCGCTGTTGTTGTTGTTCCTGCTGTTCGACCTGCCGTTCCTCGGCGCGAACCTGGTCAAAATACTCGACGGCGGCTGGCTGCCGCTTCTGGCCTCGGTGCTGATCGTCGCCGTCATGACGACCTGGCAGAAAGGGCGCGCGAGGCTGGCCGACAGTTTCGTGCATATCAGTATGCCGCTTGCCGAGTTCCTCAGCTTCCTGCGGCAGGACGTGTTCGCCAGAAGCCCGGGGACGGGCGTTTTCATGACCATGAACCAGAACCTGACCCCGCCCCCGCTGGCGACGTTTTCCACGCTGGTGCACGCGGTGCCCGAGACCGTGGTTCTGCTGACCATACGGACGGTCAACGCGCCGTATGCGCGGGCGGGCAACCGCATCATGGTGAACGGGGACGACAAGGATATCGGTTTTTACCGCATGGCGGTTTCCTACGGCTATATGGAACAGCCGGACATGGTCGCCGTCATGGAGGAATCGAAGGATTCCGGGGTGTATCTCGGCGACGCCACCTTTTACCTCGGGCGCGAGACCTTCCTGCCCGCCGAGGGGCACGATGAGGCCATGCGGCCCTGGCGCAGGGCGCTGTTCGACTTCTTGAGCAGGAACGCCTGGGACGCTTCGATATTTTTCAATATCCCCTCGTCGAAAGTCATGGAAATCGGCACGCGGCTCAAGCTGTGACCGCCCGCAAAAATTTGCCGTGAACACGGCGGCCGCCCGGACGGCGTACCGTCCGGGCGGCTTGTCCCGCATGAAAAAACGCTTGCTATTTCCCGCGATATATTGATTGCATATGCTGATGAAGGCCTTACCGGCCTCCGTGTTTTGGTCCGCAATATTCAGCAGGAGTGGGTTTGTGATTGATTTAGCGGTGAACAGAGAGCGTCTGCAAAGGAACATCCGGTCAGCCAGGGAACACAACGTTGTCATACCGACATTCAAACAGATGAAAAACCCCGAGACCATCCCGGAAAAAACACGGGAAAAGCTGCGGGGCGTTGGACTTTGGGATATCAACCCGCTCAACCTTTTCCGCATTACCTGGAAAAACGAACCCACGGAATCCGGCGGCGGCTTCGGAACCACGAACGCCATCGAACTGCCCAAATCCCTCACGGGTGTTGACGCGCGGATCGTCTGCTTGGTGGGCAAATGGTTCCCGACCGGCTGCCACAAGGTCGGGGCTTCCTACGGCTGCCTGGTTCCCCGCCTGGTGACCGGGCAGTTCGACGCCACGTACCACAAGGCCTGCTGGCCCTCCACCGGGAACTATTGCCGGGGCGGCGCGTTCAACTCGCAGCTTTTGTCCGTGTACTCCATCGCCATTCTGCCCGCGGGCATGAGCAAGGAGCGGTTTGAGTGGCTGGAAACCGTGGCCAGCGAGGTCATCGCGACGCCGGGAACCGAAAGCAACGTCAAGGAAATTTTCGATAAAACCTGGGAGCTGCGCAACACCCGCGAAGACGTCATGATCTTCAACCAGTTTGAGGAGATGGGCAACCACCTCTGGCACTATGAAGTGACCGGCAACGCCATCGCGGAAACGTTCGAGCGCATCAAGGGCGCAAACGGCAGGCTCGCGGCCGCCTGCTTCACCTCCGGTTCAGCCGGCACCATCGGCTGCGGCGACTTTTTGAAAGAGCAATACCCGCAGATGAAGCTGGCCGTCGGGGAAGCCCTGCAATGCCCGACGCTGCTGAACAACGGCTTCGGCGAGCACCGCATCGAAGGCATCGGGGACAAGCACGTTCCCTGGATCCACAACATCAAAAACACGGACCTCGTCATCGCCATCGACGATAACGACAGCCAGCGCCTGCTCCGCATGTTCAGCGAACCCGAAGGCCGCGAATACCTTGCGAAGGAAGCCGGGGTGGCCCCGGAAGTGATCGCGCAGCTCGATCTTCTGGGCATCTCCGGGATCGCCAACGTGCTTTGCGCCATCAAGACCGCCAAGTATTACGAACTGACCAAGGATGACGTGGTGGCCACGGTCCTGACGGATTCGGCGGTCATGTACGGCTCGCGGGTCACGGAACTGGCGGCGGCCGAAGGCGCGTATTCCATGAACAGGGCCGCTCTGGACTTCGGACGGCACCTCATGGGCGTGCGCACGGACTGCATGGAAGAACTCACCCACAGGGGCCGCAAGCGGATTCACGACCTCAAGTACTACACCTGGGTCGAGCAGCAGGGCAGGACGGCCGCGGAGCTGGACGCACTCTGGTACGACTACGAGGGCACCTGGGGCGCGGTGCACAAACAGGCCGCCCGGATCGACGAGTTGATTGAGGAATTCAACGAAGGCACCGGTCTGTCGGCGTAGCCTCTATAAGAACCGCGCGCTTTCGGGCGTGCGGTTCTTTGTTTTTCAGACCGGGAACCATCAACGAGACAAGGAGCAGCTTGTGGCAAACCTGGAAGTGACCATTGCCGGCGTGACGTTTCGCAACCCCCTTATCCTGGCCTCCGCCACGCCCGGCTGGGACGGGAAACGGTCCCTCATGGCCTGGCAGGGCGGGGCCGCCGCCGTGGTGCCCAAAACCTTCGGCCCGCCCGCGACCTGGGCGCAGCATCCGCGCTGCGGCCGTATGAAGCTCATCAAGCCGGACGGCAAGAAGCCCATCGGCATGGTGAATATCGAACTGTATACCACCATGCCCATTGAGGAATGGCTGGAAAAGGAACTCACCGTCGCCGCGTCCGAGGGCAACAAGGTCATTGCCAGCGTCGTTGCGCAGCCGGACCCGGACGATACCGCCAGAGTCGCCAAGCTGATCGAGGCCAGCGGCAAGGCCGTGATGTTCGAGATCAACGTGTCCTGTCCCATGCCCTTCGGGGCGGACAAGGTCGGCTTCCAGATGGGGAACGACCCGGATTCCTGCTTCAAGCAGGTAGCCGCGCTGAAAAAGGCGGTCACGCTGCCCGTGGGCATCAAGCTCACCCCCACCACGCACAACATGGTGCCCATGGCCCAGGCCGCGGAAAAGGCCGGGGCGGATTTCATCGTGATCGGCAACTCCGTGCGGTCCTTCGCCGGGGTGGACATCAAAACGGGCCGCCCCAAACTCGCGGCGTACGGCGGGTATTCCGGCCCGGCCATCAAACCCATCACCATGCGGCACGTCTCGGAAGTGGCCCGCGCGGTGAAGACGCCCATCATGGCTGTGGGCGGCGTTTCCTCCTGGGAAGACGTGGTCGAGTATATTATGATCGGAGCCTCGGCCGTGCAGATCTGCACGGCGGTCATGTGGAAGGGGTACGACCAGTTCCGCATTATCGCCGAGGACCTCGCGGCGTACATGGACCGCGAGGGGATCGCCTCGCTGGAGGAAATCCGGGGCAAGGCGCTGCCTTATATCCGCACCATCCAGGAAATGGCCGCCGCGCCGTCGCTTACCATCGCGGTGGATCCGGAAAAATGCGTGAACCTGAAAACCGGCGGCTGCAAACTGTGCGAGCACGCCTGTTTTTACGGCGCGCTGGCATTTTCGCCCAAGCTGTCCCTGACGCCCGAAACCTGTGACGGGTGCGGGCTGTGCGTTGAAATGTGCCCGAACGGAGCCCTTTCCCTTCAATAAAGGAGTGACCCATGGCAGTAGACACGTTACGTGAAAAGGTTTCCCAGGCTGTAAAAAAACGGGAAAAGGACATCCTGCAATTCCTGGCGGACATCGTCTCCGCCGAGAGCATCACCGGCAACGAGGCCGGTGTGCAGAAGATCATCGCGGCCCGTCTGAAAAAGATGGGCATCAAACCGGATATGTGGGATCTGGACGCCAAGGAACTCGCCACCCACCCGGCCTATATCGCGAGCCACGAGCCGTACGCGGGCCGTCCCAACCTGGCGGCGCGCCTGAAAGGCGAGGGCGGCGGGAAATCCCTTTTGTTCAACGGGCACGTGGACACCATCCCCTTCGGCCTGGAAGAGGCCTGGCACACCCCGCCGGGCAAGGCCGTGGTCAAGGACGGCAAGATGTACGGCCGGGGCACCTCGGATATGAAGAGCGGGGCCGCGGCCATGACCATGGCGGTGGAAATCCTCCGCGATCTCGGGGTGAAGCTGCAAGGCGACGTGGTGCTCCAGTACGTGGTGGACGAGGAGCAGACCGGCAACGGCACGCTGGCTGCCATCATGCGCGGTTACACGGCGGATGCGGCCATCTGCTGCGAGTCGAGCAGCATGCACGTGCAGCCCGCCTGCATCGGGCGGGTGTGGTTCACCATCACGTTCAGAACGAAGGAAGCGGGCATCCAGCGGCGGTACGAAGGCGTGAACGCCATCGAGAAAGCCCAGCGGATCATCCAGGCCGTGGCGGACCTGGAGGCCATCCGCATCGCTTCCTTATCCCACCCGTTGTATCCTCATCTCCTCAGTTCCCTGCCCTGCATGGTCACCATGATCGAGGCCGGGAGCTTCCCCAGCGCGTTCCCGGATTCCTGCAAACTGCAAGGCAGCTTCGCCACCCTGCCCGGCGAGAAGACCGACGACGTGAAAAAGGACCTGATCCGGCAGATCCACACCGCCTGCGCAACCGACCCCTGGCTGAAAGACCACCTGCCGGACATCGTGTTCGACGGGTATTGCGGGGAGGCGGCGGCCATCCCGGTGGAAGACCCCATCGTGCAGCTGGTGCGCGCCAACTTCGTCAAAACAGTGGGACGCGAGCCGCAGATAACCGGCCGCCAGGGCGCGGCGGATATCCGGTACCTGATTAACGACGCGCACATCCCGACCCTGATTTTCGGGCCGGGCCTGACCGAACAGATGCACGCGACCAACGAGTACGTGAACTGCAACGACGTGCTCGCTGCCACGGAAATAATGGCCATGACCATCATCGACTGGTGCGGTGTGGCGGGCTGACCCCAGAGGAGGACACATGAAACACGCAGGCAAGGAACACCGGGAGTTTTTTTCCGTGGACATGGAACACGGCTGGACGCCGTTGCCCATGGATGGCGAGGGTTTTGTCATTGAAGAAAAGGTGCTGTCCAATTGCATAGACCACACCAGAAAAACCGGCTCGCTGACGAGGCTGTTGCGGTACAGCCCCGGCGCGTATACCGCGAAACCCGTCATTCACGACTATTGGGAAGAGATTTTTGTGATAACCGGCGACTATACTGTGGGAAGCGGCGAGAACGCCGAACGGTTTGAGGGGTATACCTACGCGTGCAGGCCGCCCCACATATGGCACGGCCCGTTCAGCACCGACGGCGGGAGCCTTCTGTACGAAATTCAGTATTACGATACGGTGGTGGAAGACTGACAGCCCCTGATATGTTCCAGGGTCCGCAATTCGGCGAAAGCGGAGCGCCGGGTTCTGCCCGGCGCTTTTGCTGTTTGGCGGAATTCATGCTGATCCGCTTCGTTGTGCAAGCCCTGAGAGGCTACTGGCCGAGGGGGTTCTTAACCCCCTTGCCTGGCGGGGTAGCTTGTGGCATGTAGCGGAGCGCCGGGTATAATACCATCCGCGAAAAAGCGGCCCGGCCCTGCATAAAACAATCAATCGCGATACGCTGAGGAACACCCCCGTATATGAACGCCATTCTTTTCTGCGCCGGAGTCGGACGGCGCTTCCAGCCCATTTCGTTCACCTGCCCCAAACCGCTTACCCCCATCAACGGTGTTCCCATCGTGGAACAGACCCTTCAGATGCTGCGGGAGAGCGGCATAGAGCGCATCACGCTCATCGTCGGCTATATGGCGGAGAAGTTCGCCTACCTCGGGGACAAGTACGGCGTGGAATTCGTGTTCAACCCCGACCACGCGACGCGCAATACCCACAGCTCCCTTCTGCTGGCTACCGACAGACTGGACGGCTCGCTCCTGATCGACGGCGACGTGGTGTTCACCAAAAACGTGCTTTCCAGGGTGCAGCCGGGCAAATCGCAGTACGTCTGCCAGCCCACCGTCCACGGGCTGGAGTGGGAAGTGTTCCCGGACGAAACCGGCCGCATCACGCGGGTGGAAAAATGGACCGCCACCGGCCACAGCATGTGCGGCCTTTCCTACTGGGAAGGGGAAACCGCCGCCGCGCTCGCCAAGGAATTGCACAATTGCGCACCGGACGATTACTGGGAGGAAGCCGTGCTGCGCATCCTGGACCGCGTCCCGGTATACGCCACGCTGATCGAAGAGCCTTTTTTGCAGGAGACCGATACCATCAGCGACGCGCTGCACTACGGCCTCATCACCCACGAGGAAGTCGCCCGCCTCAGCAGCGTGGACTTCCCCGCCGAGCGCCTCAAGGGCCTGACCAACAGTACCTGGCTGGTGCGCGATCATACAGGCGTCATGCGGTGCCTGCGTATTCCGGGCCACGGCACGGGCGCGTTCATCGACCGCGAGCAGGAACCGGTGATTATCGGCCTGATTAAGGACCTCAACGTTACCCCGGAAAGCCTCTTCTTTCCCGGTGGCCTGAAAATGACCCGCTTCATGTCCGAGCACCGCGTGGCGGTCGCCGAGGATCTGGAACCCGGCTTTTTCGCGAGCCTTGCCGCGAAGCTGAAAGTATTGAACAGCATCCCGCATACGCCGGAATCGCCCCTGGCGCCCATGCTGATCGCGGACCAGATCACCAAATTCGAAACCCTGACCAAAAAAACCGCGCCGCCGGCGCAGCGCGCCTGGCTGCTGGCAAAGGCGCGGGAATACGACGCGGAACCGCAGGTGCTTTGCCACCGCGATCTGGCCCTGGAAAATATCCTGGTATCCGGCGATCACGGGAAGGATCTGCTTCTCATCGACTTCGAATACGCGGGCTTCGCGCATCCCATCTGGGAAATAGCCAGCTTCATCCTGGAATCGGGCATGGACCCGGAAGCGCGCGAGCAGTTCGCAACCGCCTGCGGCATCACGGAAGAGCGCGAAAAGACCCGGCTTTGGGAAATGGAAAGCCTCGTGGACTACGTCTGGGGGCTGTGGGGCTTTGAGCGCGGGTACCTTGAATACTCGGAAAAGAAGCTCAACCGCATGTTGGGCCGGTTGGAAACCATATTGTAATGCAAACGGGCGGTTTTCTTTCCACACGATTCGCGCGCGCGGGCCAGGGGCTTACCCTGGCCGCGCTGCTGTTCGGCGTCTCCGTCGTTTTTCCCGCGCCGGCCTGGGCCTATCTGGACCCGGGAACCGGCAACATTCTGATTTATATCTGCATCAGTATTCTGACCGCTGTGCTCTATTTTGCCAAAACCGCCTGGTACGGCCTGCGGAACAAGTTTTCCGCCACCCCCGTGCAACGCGCGGCAACACGCAGCGAGGAACTGGTGCTCTTCTCCGAGGGCAAAATATACTGGTCCACCTTCCGGCCCATCGTGGCGGCGCTTTTGGAGCGCGGCTACCCCTTCCGGTACCTCAGTATGGATATCGAGGACCCCGGCCTCGCCATTGAAAGCCCGCACATGAACTCGCGGTTCATCGGCACGGGGTCCGCCGCGTTCGCGCGGGCCGCCGCGGTCCGGGCCAGCGTCATGCTGCAGACCACGGCCAACATCGGCACGCCGGGCTACCCCATGCCGATCCCGCGCCACGTCACCTGCCTCGCGCACGTGCTGCACGGTGTGGGCGGCATTTCTCTCTACTACAAAAACGCCCACGATACCTGCAACGTCATCTTTCTCATGGGCCACGGCGACCACGAATCCATCCGCCTGCTGGAGAAAAAACGGGGCCTGCCGGAACGCGAATGCGTCAGCGCCGGGGTACCCTGCCTGGACGAGCTGGCCCGGACGGTCTTGCCCAAGAACGGCATGTCCGATCCGCCGGTCATTCTGGTGGCGCCGTCCTGGGGTGAAAAAAACTGCCTTACGTATTGCGGCACGGAGTTCATCCACTGGCTCACGGAAGCCGGTTACAACGTCATCATCAGGCCGCACCCGTTTTCCCAAAAGGCGGAGCAGCCTTTTATCGCGGCGCTGCAAGAGGAATTCGGCCGCGATCCTCACGTGCGCATCGATCTGGACGTGAGCGGCGGCCCCTCCCTTGCGGCGGCCGACCTTTTGATCTCGGACAAGTCCGGGGTGCGGTTCGACTTCGCCTTTTTGTACCAGAGGCCGGTGCTGACTCTGGATATCCCCATGCGCAACAGGGAAAAGTTCGAAATATCGGATCTGGAATACGTCTGGGAAGACGACGTCGAGCGCCGCCTCGGGCCGGTGCTGACCCCGGAAACGCTGCGGAGCATGACGCGTGAAGCGTTCCTGGAGAGCGTCGCCGCGACGCTCGCCATGGAGGGCAAAGACCTGGCCGCGCTGCGGGATGCGACCATCGCCAACTTCGGCTGCTCGGGCGCGTTCATCGCGGACTGGGTTATCGCCAAATGCGCGGCCCTGGCCGCGGCGCAGGCGCCTGAGCAGACGTTGAGCCAAATTCCGGGCCAGGCGCCCAATCAGGCGCCGGAGGGCGGGCAATGAGCACGTTTCTCTATTCCGTCACCATCCTGCCGTTGGAACTGGCCTACAAATACCTGTACATCTTTCTTTCGGAGCTGACCGGGAACTACGGCACGGCCCTCATCGGCCTGTCCATCGTCAGCTCCATCCTGTTCATCCCGCTCAAGCACATGGCGAAAGCCATGCAGGCCAGGGAAGCCGCGCTGCAAAAGGTCATGGCGCCCCAACTGGAAGCCATCAAACGGGAAAGCAAGGGCAGGGAGCGCCAGGACCGCATCCGGGGCCTGTACAGGCGCTACGCCTACAACCCCCTCATGGCTATGCGCTCGTCCGTCGGGATTCTGCTGCAGGTGCCGTTCCTGTGCGCCGCCTACTATATGATCGGGTCCTTCGAGCCCATCCGGGGCCTGGCCTGGGGCGTCATTCCGGACCTGGGCCGCCCGGACGGGCTGCTTTACGGCATCAACGCGCTGCCGCTCGTTATGACGGCCTGCAACCTTGGCGCCCTGTTCAGCGCTTCGGGCTTCACCCGGCGCGACAAGTTGCAGGGCGTGGCCGTGGCGGCTTTGTTTCTGGTGCTGCTCTACGCCGCGCCTTCGGCGCTGCTGGTCTACTGGACCGGCAACAACGCCCTGATGCTGGTGGGAGGCGTCTGGCAACGGCTGGTGCCCCGCAAATTCGCGGATTTCGCCCGTTCCCTGTATGCCCAAAACCGGTCCTTCGCCATCTTCACGGAGGAGGGGAAAAAGGGCTTGCAGGAGCGCTTCGGCTTCTCTTCGCTCTACCGCGCCGTGTCCGTCAAGGGCGAGGCTTCTTTGTACGCCCTGGCCGTGCTCGTGGCCGGTCTGCTGGTCCTGGTGCACTCGCCGCTGGCGCTGTATTTTTCCGAGCCGGACTTCTTCAAGCTGCCGGCCTGGGACATCATGGAAGCCATGCTGCCCTACCTCATGCTGTGGCTGCTCCTCTGCGCGGCCCTGCGTGTGGTGGCCCCGGTTCCGGCCCGGCCCGGCCTGACCTTTCTGGCTCTCCTTGCAACCCTGACGGCTCTGATCTATTCGACCCTGCTCACCGGGGATTACGGCGCGATGAACACCACCCTCCTGGAAAAGGCCGCCAACCTGGGTGATTCGGGCTACAGCCTTATTGACTGCGGCGTCCTCCTGGGGCTCGTGGTCCTTTTGGCGGCGGTGTTTTATTGCCGCCAGGGCAGGAAGCTTGCCGCCGTTCTGGCCGCCGCCGCCCTGTACCTTTGCGGCGACGCGGCGTTCCAGGTATACACGGACAACAAAGCCTACCAGATGACCGTGATCGGGAACAAGGAAGACCCGGCCGTTGCCAGGAGCGAGTTTTTCAACCTGAGCAAGACCGAACCCAATGTGCTGATTTTCTTCCTGGATATGTTCACCGGCGGGCACATGGACGCGCTTTTCCAGGAAGACCCCACCCTCCGGAAGCGGTTGGACGGGTTCACCTGGTTCCCGGACACCATGTCGCCGGGGTTTGCCACCTCCTTTTCCGCGCCCAGCATTTTCGGCGGGCCGGGCTTTGCCCCGGACAAGATGAACCAGCGGCCGGACGTCACCCTGAACCGGAAGTTCACCGAAGCCTTTTCCGTGCTGCCGCGCAACTTCGGCGCGAAAGGGTTTGATACCGGCGTGCTGCATCCCCTGTACGCCCTGGATGCGGCCGTTCTGGAGCGGGAAACGGGCGGCAAGAAGCCGCGCATCCTGGACAAGCCGGATATGGCCGGCATCCGGGAGGAGTGGGCCCGCAGGATCGGCCTGGCCGATGCCGGCACGCACCGCGACTATTTCACGGATTTTCTGTTCTCCGTGGGCCTGTTCAAGGCCGTGCCGCATTTTTTGAAAGCGTCGGTCTACAGGGACGGCGTCTGGCTGCACAACGCCTCCCGGAGCGTGCTCGGCGCGGACATGACCCACGTCCTGTACGAGAGCGCGGTGCTCGGGCTGCTGCCCGAGATGTTCCGGACGGGCGCCTCGCGCCCGACCTTCCGCATCCTGTACAGCATGCTGCCGCACCTCTTCTGGCGTCTGCCCAAAGACAGCCTCATCCCCGTGGAAGACCCGTATCCGGCGACGCCGCAACAGCAGACCCGCATCAACGGAGTGGTGCCCGAACACGTTTACAGCGAACTGCACGCCATGAACATGCTGGCGGACTTTTTCGACTGGCTGCGCAAACAAGGCGCGTACGACAACACCATGATTATCCTGGTCTCGGACCATTGCGAGGCCGACAGCGGCATGCTGCGCTCCGCCCTGAGGCTGCCCGTGGAAGGGTGGCACGACAGGGACCAGGACGACCCCTACGACTACCCCGGCCGCCCGCACGCCCTGTTGATGGTCAAGCCGTTCGGCGACAACGATCCCTTCCGCGTAAGCGCCGACATCATGAGCTCCATGGACGTCCCGGCCATTGCCTGCCGGGCCATAGGGGGATGCCCCGGCATCGCGGAGCCGGACACTGGCCCGGGCAGGGTCCGGGAGCATTACTTTGATACGGATTGGCGCCAGATTGAGGTGCAGGGCAGAACGGTCTATACCCCCGCCAAAATCGCCACGGTGCGCGGCACCATGTTCCGCAAGGAAAACTGGACCATCCCCCGGCCATAGCGCCGCCTGGCGGCGGAGCGGGAAGTATCCGAGGCGGGAAGCCGACGAAAAAGCTCTTGCGGAAAACCGCAAGAGCTTTTTCGTCGCAATCCGGGATGTTGTCCCTGCGTCAGCCTTCCCCGGCATCCGGCATGGACTGCATCCCCTGCGCTTTTTTGCGGATCTTCATCTTGGCTTCATGGGCTTCGCGGGCGTTCCAGTAGTTCTCTTCCACTTTCGCCATGTGCGCGTCCATGGCCAGCAGGGACGCCACGGGATCCTTGGAAGCGATGGCATCGTAGACGGCTCTGTGTTCTTTGACCGTAAAGTAGGGCTGGCCCGGCCGCGTGAAAGGGAGCGAGCGCTGTTCGCGCAGCCAATCGTTCAGCGCATGGAAGATAACCTCAAAAAGCCGGACATTGGACGTTTTGATGATGGCGTAGTGGAACGCCAGATCCTCACTTTCAAATGCCCTGATGTCGTCAACGGCCATTTCCGCCCGTTCAAGGGTTTCACGCATGACCGCGAGATCTTCGTCAGTGCAGTTCTTGGCGGCCAGGTAAGCCATGCCGCATTCAAGAAGCCGGCGCGCGGCTTGGAGCTCCTTGAGGCCGTCGGTGTCCGCCAGGAAATGGTCCACGGCGAGCCGCACTTCATTGAGAATGTTCCGGGGGTCAGCCTGGGCCACGGTCGCGGGCCTGCCGCTACGCAGCGTGATAAGACCGGCATGCTGCAGCATGAGCAGGGCCTCGCGCACAGCGGGTCTGCCAATGCCGAACATCGTCTGCAGCTCCCGCTCGGACGGCAGCTTGTCTCCGGGTTTCATGTGGCGGTCAATGATAAGCGTCTGCAGCCGTTCCGCCACATGCTCGTGCAGCCGTTTTGTGCGGATAGGTTCTTCTTGAGAAATCATACTTCTCCCTGGGCAAATATAGCCAACACGCATCGGTGGCGAAACAGCATAAGGGCAGGCCTGCCGGCAGACACAAGCAGCTGAAATAATTTTTGCATGGTTCGAAACTGTATTGATGGCCGGCGGAGAGGGTGCCGCAGCCATGAAGACACTCGTTAACCTATATATATAATAAACATGTTAGTTCCAAATGCGCAACAAGTATATATGCACAGTTACCCGCCAATACCGCAAAAATATTTATTAATATAATTATATTACATGGTTAATTTGTTTAAGCGGATCGTTCTGGGGGAACGATCTTGACAAGGGAAAACGTTATACGTAGATGAAAGTTATATGCTTTCATACCAGTTAGCAATCCCGGATATACGAATTTGCTGGCGTACGGTTGGAAAACATTGTGCCGCAACGGATGGTGGAAAACAAATGCGTTGGTGCAAGGGCCGGTGAAGGCATGGAACCGCCGCCATCCGCCGCGACCGGAGAACGCGTTGAGAAGTCAGCCCCATGAGGCTCGCATTGTTCACAGCCGCTGCGCCTGCAGCGTAATGGCCTCGGAAAACACTACACACAGGAGTCGTTTATGAATTTCCACAGGATGTTGCAAAAGAGGGCTGCGGAAGGAAAGTCGTGCAGGGTCGGCCTCATCGGTCTCGGCAAGTTCGCGTCAATGTTCGTGTCGCAAGTGCGGAACATCCCCGGCCTCCATCTGGTGGGCGTTGCCGACCTTTCTCCGGAGCGGGCCAGAACGGCGTTTGCGCGGATAGGCTGGGAAGCGGATCTCTACGCGGCGGCGTCTCTCGAAGAGGCGGCAAAGAGCGGGAAGACCTGCATTATCAGTGAATCCAAACAGCTGATCGCGTCGCCTTTCGTCGATATCATCGTGGAGGCGACCGGCAGCCCGGAAGCGGCCATCCCTCACGTTCTCGCGTGCTGCGAGCATAAAAAGCACATCATCATGGTCACCGTGGAAGCCGACGCCGTGGCGGGTCCCTACCTGGCGCGCAAAGCGCAAGAAGCGGGTATCGTCTACTCCCTCGCCTACGGCGACCAGCCGGCGGAAATTTACGAGCTGGTTGACTGGGCGCGGACCTCGGGCTTTGAAGTGGTCGCCGCGGGCAAGGGCACGAAGTACCTGCCCGGCTATCACCAATCCACGCCCGACACGGTATGGGAATACTTCGGCATCTCGCCGGAAGACGCCAAGCGGGGCGGCCTGAACGCCAAAATGTTCAACTCCTTCATGGACGGCACCAAGTCCGCCATCGAGATGGCGTCCGTGGCCAACGCGTGTGACCTGCATTGTAACCCGGCGGGCCTGCAGTTTTTGCCTTGCGGCGTGGACGACCTGCAGCAGCAGCTTATCCCGCAGGCCGACGGCGGCCAGCTGCCGCTGAAAGGTCAGGTGGAGATCATCAGCAGCGAGGAGCGCGACGGCCGCCACGTGTTCCGTGACCTGCGCTATGGCGTGTATGTGGTTTTCAAGGGCAAAACCGAATACCAGAAAAATTGTTTCCACGAATACAAGTTTCTGAAGGATAAAACCGGCATGTATACGGCCATGTACAGGCCCAATCACCTGATAGGGCTTGAGCTTTCCATTACCATCGCCACCATTGCCATCCATGGCGAAGCCACGGGCGCGCCGATCGTCTTTAACGGGGACGTTGTGGCCACCGCCAAAAAAGACCTGGCCGCCGGCGATATCCTGGACGGTGAAGGCGGCTACGCGGTTTACGGCAAACTGATGCCCGCAAAAGACTCCCTTGCCGTAGGCGGCGTTCCCCTGGGACTGTGCAATAACGTCAAGCTTCTCAAACCCGTCAAGGCGGGAGATCCGGTTACCTGGGGTGATGTCGCTATCGACGAAACCAGCGTGGCCGTCAAAGTACGTAAGGAAATGGAAACCTATTACAAAAACGGCGGGAAATAACCGGCCTTGGTCACTGGCTAACGGTTTCATGTCACCCTGCAACCATAAGAGGGATCTCCATGTTTCAGAAAACAGCGATAAAAGCCCTGTGCCTTTCCGTTCTCTGTTTCGGTCTTTTGCTCGGCCAGGAGGCGTTTGCCGCCAAGAAAACCGTCCTCAAGTTCAGCGCCGGGAACAGCGCCACCAATCCAAGCGTGATAGCCCTGAATGAAAAATTCAAACCCATGCTGGAAGAGTTGACCAAGGGCCAGGTCGAAGTGCAGATATTTGACAACTCCCAGTTGGGCGGCGAGCGCGACCAGATGGAGCAGATGCAGAGCGGCGTGCTGCAGATGGCGTACATAAGCCCGGTGCTCGGCTCCATTTATCCCAAAATGAACATCCTCGACCTGCCGTTCCTGTTCCGTGACGAGGCCCATGTGGATATGGTCCTCGACGGTCCCCTCGGTGAGGAGATTTTGAAAGATCTTCCTTCAGTCGGCCTGATTCCCCTGGGATATTTTGAAAACGGCTTCCGCGTCACCACGACGTCCAAGCGAGCCATCAACTCGCTCGAGGACATGAAGGGACTCAAGATACGCACGCCGCAGGCGCCTCTTTCCGTCGCCATTTTCAACGCCCTTGGGGCCAACCCCACTCCCATGTCGTTCACGGAGCTTTACAGCGCGTTGCAGCAAGGCGTCGTGGACGGGCAGGAAAACTCTTACAACACCTGGACGTCCTCCCGGTTCTTTGAGGTGCAGAAATACGTCGCCGAGACCAACCATATGTGGGGAAGTTTCGCCATTCTCGCCAGCGCCTCCTGGTGGAAGCGCCTTGATCAGGGAACCAAGGACGCCATCATAAAAACCTGTAAGGAAACCAGCAAATATCAGCGGCAGGTGTTCCGTTCCCAGACCGCCGACAGTAAAAAGATGGCCACGGACAACGGCATGCAGGTCACCACGCCCGACCTGACCGGTTTCCGCAAGGCGCTGCAGCCGGTGTATGAAGATTTCTACAAGCAGCACCCCGACTACAAGGAACTGATCCAAAAAATCCTCGCGCTGTGACTTTCCCCGGCTTTGGAGCCGCCCGCCGGGCGGCTCCAAAGCCGCCTACACATAAGCCGGAGCAACAAACTCTCAATGAGGATCGGAAGGAGAGTGTATGGCATTGCTACAAAGTCTGGAAAAATTGGAACGCATGACGAAAAAGATTCTTGAATTCGTTGTGTTTATCCTTTTCGCGGTTATGACCACTTTAACGTTCGCCCAGGTTTTCACCCGATTTTTTCTCAACGCGTCCCTGAGTTGGAGCGAGGAGTTGGCCCGGTTCACCCTTGTTTGGCTGGTGTTTACGGCTTCGATCCTGACGTACGGTGAAAAGATCCATATCGCGGTGGACGCCCTTACCTGCAAGCTGACCGGCATGACCAGTCATGTCGTGCAGATTTGCAACCGCGTTTGCGTGTTGCTCTTCTGCTGCGCCGTCATCGCGGGCGCGGTGGAATTCCTGCCCGTGACCGCGCTGCAGAAATCCCCGGCCTGCGGGATTCTGATGTCGTACGTATACAGCGCCATCCCCCTCAGCATGGCGTTCATGGGGTTAACCACCATAAAGGAAATTTGCGGCATTATCCGGAGCATGGGCAGGACCAAGGAGGATGCGGAATGATACTATTTCTCCTTTCCCTGTTCGCTCTTCTGGCGATAGGGGTCCCGATCTTCGTTTCCCTGGGGCTGAGCGCTCTTTTGCTCTGGACGCTCGAACAGCAGTTCCTGGACTTTGTTTCCATTTTCCAGAAGCTGTATATCGGCGTGGATAGCTTCACGCTGATGGCGGTTCCCTTTTTCATGCTGGCCGGGGAATTCATGAACACCGGCGGGCTGTCCAAACGCCTCGTGAATTTCGCGCAGAAGATATTGGGCTGGATTCCCGGCGGCCTCGGTTTCACCACGATCATCGCCTCCATGCTGATCGCGGCCATCCTGGGTTCCGCGTCCGCGAGCGCGGCCATGGTCGGCATGATCATGATCCCGGAAATGGTCAAGCGCGGGTATAACGTTGGGTATTCCTCCGCTCTGGTCGCTTCCGCCGGGGCTGTTGGGCCCATCATCCCCCCCAGCATCCCGATGATCATCTTCGGTGTGATCGCGCAGCAATCCATCGTCAAGCTGTTCGCGGCCGGGTATATACCGGGCATAATGATGGGGCTCATGTTCGGCATCTACAACTACATGTATGCTAAAAAAGCCGGTTACCCGGCGGAAGAACGCCCCACCGGCAGGGAATTCTATGCGGCGTTCAAAGACGCGGGGTTGACGTTGCTGCTGCCGGTCATCATCATGGGCGGCATTCTCGGCGGCGTGTTCACGCCTACCGAAGCCGGGGTTGTGGCTGTGGTGTACGCGTTTTTCGTCGGTGTTCTGATTTATCGCGAAATTCCGCTCAGCGAGATCCCCGGCGTTTTCGTGCGCGCTTCCAAAAGCAGCGCCATGGTGCTTATGGTCGTGACGGTCGCTTCATTCCTGTCCTGGGTGCTCACCATGCAGCGCATCCCGCAGAGCATTACCGCCCTGATCCTTTCCCAGACGGACAGCGCGATAGTCTTTCTGCTGGTGGTCAACGGCATCATGATAGTTCTGGGCATGTTCCTGGACGCGGTTTCCGCGCTGACCATCATGACGCCGGTTCTGCTCCCGGCGGCGCTGGCGCTGCAGGTGGACCCGATACTCTTCGGTGTCATGCTGACGGTCAACCTGAGCATCGGGGTGCTGACGCCGCCGGTGGGCCTGAACCTGTACGTCGCCGCGAGCATCGCCAACATTGATATCGTCAGGGTTACCCGGTCGGTGATGCCGTTCGTCGGGATTCTGTGCGCTATACTGGTACTTATGACCTTTTTCCCCAAGATGTTTCTGATCCTGTAACAACGCCTGCCGCTGCATGCCGGGCGGCCGGTCCGGAACCGTTTTACCCCGCCTTTTCGTTGCCGGCGGAAGTGGTGCTCGCTTTGTGCGCCCGGAAAACGGGTACCCGGTACTTTCCAAGGAGACGTATTTTATGGCTACACAGCGAAAAGTTATCGTTTCGGCCGCCATTACAGGGGCCATACATACTCCGAGCATGTCACCGTATCTGCCGGCCACGCCGGACCAGATCATCAAAAACGCGGTAGACGCCAGCAGGGCGGGCGCGGCCATTGTGCACGTCCACGCCAGGGACGAGCAGGGGAAACCCACCGCGGACCACAAAACCTTCGGGTATATTCTGTCGGCCGTGAAGGACCAGTGCGACGCGGTCATCGGCATCACGACCGGCGGCGCCCAGGGTATGACCACCGAAGAGCGGTTCGCGCCCATCGCGCGGTTCCAGCCGGAAATGGCCTCGGCCAACGGCGGCACCATGAACTTCTGCTTCAACCGTCTGGGCGACGGCATAAAAGAGTTCCTACACGATTGGGAAAAGCCGTTCCTCGACTATACCTGGGACAGCGTGTTCAAAAATACCTGCAAGGATATAGATCACTACCTCCGGGTCATGAACGATGCGGGAACGTTGCCGGAGTTTGAGATTTTTGACTACGGCCAGTTGAACAACGTTGCTTATTTCGTCAAGGCCGGGCTGGTGAAAAAGCCCATTTACCTGCAGTTCGTGCCCGGCGTGCTGGGCGGCATGCCCATCGGCAACGACGTGTTCATGTTCGTGCTCGACCAGGCGAAAAAAATGCTCGGTCAGGATATTCAGTTCAGTTCCGTGGCTCCGGGGCGCCGCATGTTCCGCCTGGCCGCGTTCTGCGCGCTTAACGGCGGCAACGTGCGGGTGGGGCTTGAGGACGGTCTGTACATCAAGCCGGACGGCGAACTGGCGGTTGACAACGCCGCACAGGTCACAAAGGTCATCCGCATCCTGAAAGATCTGGATTATGAAGTGGCTTCCCCGGCCGAAGCCAGGGAGTACCTGCAGCTCAAGGGCCGGGATAACGTGCGGTTCTGATATGCCGCAAGGAGAAATGCCATGCTGAACGTTACCGTCATGGTGGAAGTCCATCCGGAATTCACGGCGCAATACCGTGACGCCATTATGCGTCACGCCCGTAATTCCTTAAGCCGGGAAGAGGGATGCCTCGGCTTTGCGGTGCATGTCCACGAATCTGACTCCAACCGTTTTTTTCTGTACGAATCGTACCGCTCCCGCCGGGATTTCGAGGAGGTCCACGTACCCTCCCCGTATCTTGCGGAAGTGGAGGCCCTGACCGCCCCGTGGGTCAGGACAAAGGAACTGTTCCTCTGGGAACAATATCCCCGGACCGGAAGTAGCTAATCGGCGCGGCAAGGCCCGCCGGAGCCGCGTCGGCGTTACGCGCCTTTGGCGGCGAACCGTTACGAACCGTGGATTTACGGGCCGAGACGCTCCTCCCGCACAGCGGGGAGGGGCGTCTCGGCGTGATGGCAAAAGGCGGCCAGCCGCGCCGTTGGATGACGGTTTCCGGTTTTCTCCAGCGGTATTTTTTCCGATATTACGTTACCAATTTTGATACATCGCACGGGCTCCTGTTTTTATACTATCCTGTAATTACTGCGGAATATTTTTGTATCGATTTTGGCATATCCCTTGCTGTTCCGTGTGCGGCACTGTTGCCGCGCTTGCCGTGCGGGCGCGCGGCATCCCCTGCCGGTATGAACATTCAGTATTAAGGAGCAGCCATGTCACTTCTTCAGGGATTGAGAATACTCGATACTTCCACGGTTATCGCCGCCCCGTTCTGCACCTCGCTGCTGGCGGATTTCGGCGCGGACGTGATCAAGGTGGAGATGCCGGGATCCGGCGACCCCTCCCGCGCCATGGGTCCGTTCGCGGACGGGCAGAGCCTGGTCTGGCCGGGGCTTGGCCGCAACAAGCGCTCGGTAACCCTGGATCTGCGTAAGCCCGAAGGCAAGGAAATTTTCCTGCAGCTCGTCGCCAAGAGCGACGTGCTTATCGAAAACTTCCGCGTGGGCACCCTGGACAAGTGGGGCCTGGATGCGGCAACGCTGCGGGCCGCCAACCCCAAGCTTATCATCGCCCGGTTGACGGGGTTCGGCCAGACCGGCCCCAACGCGCCGAAAGCCGGGTTCGGCACGCCGCTGACGGCGTTTTCCGGCATGACCTACATTTCCGGGCATAAAGACCGCCCGCCCGTCAGCCCCTCGTTTTCCCTGCTCGACTATATCGCGGGCCTGTATCTGTGGTCTTCCGTCATGATGGCGCTGTACAACCGCGACGTGCTCGGCGGCCAGCCCGAGGACGTGGACGTGAGCCTGTACGAAAGCCTTTTCCGGATGTTCGACTTCATCGTCGGCGACTACCACAAAAACAACGTCATCAGGGAAAGAAACCCCGGCCTCGCGGGCGGCATCAGCCCGGCCGGGACGCTGGAAACCAAAGACGGCCAATGGATCGTCGTGGTGACGAGCACCCAGCGCACCTGGGAATATCTGGCGAAAGCCATGGGCCGGGAAGATCTTGTGGAGAATCCCCTGTACCGCACCAACAAGGACCGGGTGGCCAACGACGCCTCGCTCATGGCGATGGTCGCGGCCTGGATCAAGTCCAAGAACGCCGACGAGCTTTTGCCCATTCTGGACGCGGCCGGTGTGCCCTGCAGCAAGCTTTACAGCATCAAGGACATCTTTGAAGACCCGCACTACGCGGCCCGCGAAGACGTTCTGGAAGTGCCGCACCCCACGATGGGAACGATCAAGATGCCCGGCATTTTCCCCAAGTTCACGCGTAACCCCGGCGAAGTGAAATGGGCCGGTCCGGCTCTCGGCGAGCATAACAAGGACGTTTACGAGGACCTGCTCGGCCTGGATGGCGCCAGACTGGCCGCCCTGAAAGAAGCGGGCGTTCTGTAGAACCGTGCCTTTTGCCCGCCGCGCGGGTGAAACCGCGCGGTCATAACCGTTTTTCCCCGCGAAACAAAACGCTCTTCCGTGTTTGCACGGAAGAGCGTTTTGTTTTCGTTGCGGGCCGGCGGGACGCGGGCAAGAGCCCTTTTACCACACCGAAATATTATAGAGCCGTTTTTTGGCGGGACCCTTTTCCCATGGGCGCTGGTAAGAGAACTCCAGATTGCCGGTTCCGCGCGCGGTGGCCTTGAAGCGCCACTCTTCCGTCCCTCCCACGCCGACCATGCCTGGCCGCGCCGCATCCTGGGTGTACACGGCCTCCCCGACCTGCCGCAGCATGGGGGGGATTTTTACGGCCTGCCAGCTGTAGCCGGTGGTCGGGTTGCCGGAGAGGCGCAGCACAAGCTCCTGGCCGGGCGCGAGGGTGACGATTTCAGCCGTGTCGGCATCGGTGAGGGTCAGGGGCTGCGGCTGCCGCCCGGAGCAGGCCGCGCAGAAAAGCAGGGCCGCGAAAGAGAGTAACCGTAAAAAGCGCATCGTCTTCTCCAATGGTTTTACCGTGAACACACCATGGTTTCATACCGCATTCACCCGCTGGAATCCAGCCCGCTTTTTCCGGAGACCGATGTTTCCGGATGCGCGGCGCGGAACCGCACCACGGCGGGGAGAGCGCGCGCAAATGGAAACTCAGCCGACCGCGTTGACGGGAGCGCCTTTGACAAACGCCGCCACGTTGCCGATGGTGATGTCCATGATCCTTTTGCGGCACTCGATGGGCGCCCAGGAGATGTGCGGGGTGATGATGCAGTTTCTGGCCGCAAGCAGGGGGTTGTCCGCCCGGATGGGCTCGGTTGCGACCACATCCAGCCCGGCCGCGTATACCTTGCCGCTGTTCAGCGCGTCCGCGAGATCCCGCTCGTTCACAAGGGGGCCGCGCGAATTATTCAGGATGATGACCCCGTCTTTCATCTTTGCAATGGTTTCCTTGCGGATGATTCCCGCTGTCGCGTCCGTCAGGTTGCAGTGCAGCGCGATGACGTCCGATCCGGCCAGGAGGCTGTCGAGCCCGACGTACTCGGCGATGGCTCTGCCCGCGTCGCCGGGATAGGTGTCGTAGGCCAGAACGCGCATGCCGAGGGCCTTGGCGATGCGCCCCGTAGCTTGCCCGATACGGCCGAAGCCGATGATCCCCATGGTTTTCCCGGCCAGTTCCATCAGCGGGTAATCCCAGAAACACCAATCCGCATTGGATGCCCAGCGCCCCTCTTTCACGGCCCGGTCATGGTGGCCGACCCGGCTCGCGATCTCCAGAAGCAGGGCGATGGCGAACTGGCCCACGGCGTCGGTTCCGTACGTGGGAATATTGGAGACAACGATACCTTTTTCCCTAGCCGCGGCGGTATCGACAACGTCGTAGCCCGTGGCCAGGAGCGAGATGAAGCGGAGGTTGGGGCAGGCGTCCATGGTCGCGCGCGATACCGGCGTCTTATTGGTGATGGCTATTTCCGCCCCGCCGATGCGGCGGGCTATGTCTTCCGTTGAGGTACGGTCGTATGCCGTTACCGTGCCGAACGCCTCCAGACCCGACCAACTAAGGTCGCCGGGGTTTTCCGTATACCCGTCGAGTATGACAATATCATGGCTGCAATCCTGTATTCCTTGCGGGTACTTCTCGATACGGACGCCGGAACGCGCGGCTATGCGCCTTCGCCTGTTCCGGCGGCTTTTTTCAAGAGATTCCGCGCTCTATCGACAACCGGCGCGTCGATCATTTTTCCATCCAGCGCCACGGCGCCGAGTCCCTTATCCGTGGCCTCCTCGAACGCCCGGACGATGTGTTCCGCCCGGGTGATTTCCTCCGGTGAAGGAGAGAAAATGCGGTTGGTCAGCCCGGCAAGGGAGGGGTGGATCACCGTCCGCCCCGTCATGCCTATGGATTTCGCGTACCGGGTATCCCGCTCGCAGCCTTCCCGGTCGCGGAAGTCCGCATAGGGGGTGTCCAGGCAATCCACTCCCGCCGCCCGGCAAGCTACCGCAAGGCGGTTGCGGGCATAGGCGATTTCGCCGCTCTCCAGCGTCCGCTCCACCTCCATATCCCTGGTGAAATCCTCGGCGCCGAACTGCGCGGCGGTAATGCGGGACGACGCGCGCAGAATGGCGGTGATGTCCTCAATGCCTTCAGCGGTTTCAATCAGGGGAATGAGGCGGATTTCGCCGGGAGGCAGGCCGTGCTTGTTTTCCAGCATGGCCACCAGCATATCCGCGCAGACGAGCGTGTTCGCGGAAGCTTTGGTGATGATGAGCGAATCGGGCGCAAGCGGGCAGACGGCCGCAAAATCGTCAAAGGCGAACGGCGACGCGAGCGGATTCAGCCGGACGATGATTTCCCGCCGCCCCGCCCGGTTTGCCGTTTTTTGCAGCGCGCCGCACACGAGCGCGCGGGCGTTGGCTTTTTCCGAAGGGCTGACCGAATCCTCAAGGTCGAGGATGATGCCGTCCGCCTCGGTGAAGGCGAGGGCCTTTTCGAGCATTTTGGGCGAACTGCCCGGTACGTAGAGCAGCGACCGCCGCATGAACCGTGTTTTCATGGCACCTTTCCTTTGGGGGAAGCCGCGGGTCTGGCTCCCCGCGGCTTCCTGTGCCTGTTGCGCTGTTCCGCTTCTAGAACTTGGCGAGCACGTCGCCGAACAGGGTTTTGTCGTCCGGCTGGACCCACTCCTCGTGCCAGCGGGCCACCCAGGTCGTGTTGATGTAATGCTTGTAGGTGATGTTTTCGCTCGCGGAGTTGCCGCCCCAAGTGCCGCAGCCCAGAGAAATGGTAAACGGCATGCCGTTCTTGAAGCTGCCGGCGTTGGCCTTGTTCTGCGGGCTGTTTATCATGACGCGGGCGGTTTTGGTGCGCAGGGCGAACTGCATGATGTGGTCTTCGTTCGCGGAATGGATACCGCAGGAGTGCCCGGCGCCCTGGTAGGCCTGGATGGCGTTGACTCTCGCGACGGCGTCGTCAAAGCCGTCGTACCTGTAAACGGTCAGCACCACGGACAGTTTTTCTCCCGAGAAGGGATAGTCCGGCCCGTATCCGTCTTCCTCGACCATCAGCACGTTGCAGTCAGCGGGGACGGCTATCCCGGCGGCCTTGGCGATAACGGGCGCGGGCCGGCAGATGAGGCTGCCGTTGAGGTGCCCGTCGGCCCAGAGAACGTTCTGCAGTTTCGCTTTTTCTCCGGCATCGCACAGCTTCGCGCCGTTGGCCTGCATGGCCTTTATGAACGCGCCGTAAACCGTCTTCTGCACCAGGATGGAGTTTTCCGTGGAGCAGCCGGTCGCAAGGTCGTTGATCTTGCTGCCGATAATTTTTTCAGCGGCAGCGGCCACGTCCGCGCTTTCCTCCACCACGGAGACGACGTTGCCCGTACCCACCCCGTAGGCCGGGGTACCCGAGCTGTAGGCCGCCTTGACCAGGCCCTGGCCGCCGGTGGCGATGACAAGGTCGCACTTGCGCATCAGTTCCTGGCTTTGGTCCAGGGTCGGGTTTTCGATGCAGAGGAACAAATCTTCGGGCGCGCCGAACCGTTTCATGGTGGCCCGCATTTCGTTCACCACGATGGCGGTGATTTTTTTGGAACGCGGGTGGGGCGAAAACACCGTGGCATTGCGGCCCATGATCGAGTTCATGCCCTTGATGACGGGTACCGTTTCCGGCACGGTCATGGGCACGATGGCCCCGATGACGCCGACAGGCTTGCCGAGCTTTATCAGATCGCGTTTTTCATCCACTTCGATCACGCCCACGGTTTTGGCGGTGAGCAAATCGCGCATGACGCCCCTGGGGCGGTCGTTGATGCGGTTGATCTTGCTCTGCAGGTCACCGAGGCCGGTTTCCTCCATGGTCAGCTCGGCCCATTTCCGGGCGTTGCCGATGGCGGTAAGGGCAATGGCCCTGGCAAGTTCCAGAACGCGTTCCTGGCTGTACCCTTCCGCAACCTTCTGGGCAACGCGGGCGCGCTCTATCAATGAATCGACGACGGTTTTTTCAGTTTTCTGGTCAGACATCGGTATTTCCTTTCCGCTACTTTCTGCGGGCGGCGACAGCTTTGAGCATAGTGTCCACGATGGCGTCGCCCACGTCTTTTTTCACCATGTCCACAACGGGTTGGGTCGTGGTGCGGAACTCGGCGTAGTTTTCCGGCGTGATGTTGAGAATCGTGGCCTTGCCCGCGACCATGAGTTTTTCCTTTTCCAGCAGGGAGTTTTTGGCTTCATTCGCATACCAGCGGGCCGTCTTTTCCATACTGTCGCTCACCAGTTTCTGCAGTTCGGGGGAGAGCGAGTCATACACCCGTTTGCTGCAGGCGAAAATGTGAACCGACGGAATGTGGTGGGTGTTCACGATGTATTTCTGCACTTCGTAGAACTTGGACGTGTAGATCAGCTCGTACGGGTTTTCCTGGGCGTCGATGGTGCCCTGTTCCAGCGCGGTGAACACCTCGGTGAAGGCCATGGGGGTGGGGTTGGCGCCAAGCAGCTTCCAGGCGGCCATGTGGTATTTGTTCTCCATGGTCCGGATCTTGATGCCCTTGAGGTCGGCGACTTTCTGGACGGCCTTGTTGGCCGTCAGTTCGCGGAAGCCCTGGTTGGCGAAGGCCAGCGGCATGATGCCCTTCTTGGGCAGATCGCCGAACACCGGTTGCATTGCGGCCTTGCCTTCGGGGGAGGTCAGGAAATCCTCCACGATGTCCATGGTGGCCATGGTGTCGGCGGCGGCGTCAAAAATAAAGGGGATGTCGAAGACCGCCACCTTGGGCTCGAACATGACGTACGGGGCCGTGGCGATGATGCAGAACGTGGCGTCGCCGCGCTGCATGGCCTCGATGGTTTCCCTGTCGCCGCCGAAAAGCGTGCCGCCGGTATACACATCCAGTTGGATCTGCCCGTTGGAGCCTTCTTCCAGCATTTTCTTAAGCTGCAGGCTGGCCCGGTGGTTGATGGCGTTTTCCGCCGTCGGGGTGTGGAAGATGAGTTTTACTTTTTTGGCGGCCGCGGCGGCCTCGCCAAAACCGGCAACGATGAAGCACGCAACGATGGGAAGGCAAAGAGCGACGATCCATTTCCTTTTCATGTGGTCCTCCGGAAGAGTGTTGGGTAGCGCCGTGTGGGTAACGGCCGGTTCACGAGTTCAGGAACATGGTCAGAGGCCGGATGTAGGTGACCATTATCAGGCCTGTCAGCAACACCAGAATGGGTATCAGAATGCCCCGGGACAGTTTTTCGATGGAAAGCCCCGTGATGCCGCTGACCACAAAAAGGTTTACGGCCATGGGCGGAGTGATGAACCCGATCGCCAGGTTGACGACCATCATCACGCCGAAATGAACCGGATCCATGCCGATGGACTTGGCCACCGGGAGCAGGATGGGCGTCAGGATCAGGATGGAGGAGAGCGTGTCCATGAAAACCCCGACCATCAGCAGCAGGATATTGAGCATGATGAGGATGATGACGGGGTTCCTGCTGATCGAGAGCAGGAACTCGGTCAACTCCTGCGGCACGCGCAGCACCATCAATATTTTTGTGAAGACCACCGCGCCGCCCATGATGATGAGCACCGGGCCGACCATGGAGCCGGCCGACCGTAAAATATCGGTAAGCTCTTTGAGTTGCACGGTTTTATAAACGCCCATGCTGATGAACAGGCTGTACATGACGATAACGCCGCTGGCCTCCGTCGGGGTGAAGAACCCGCCGTAGATGCCGCCGAGAATGATGACCGGGGAAAGCAAAGCCCAGAACGAGTCGCGGAAAACCTGCCATAGGGAATGATGTTCCACGGTGATGTTCATTTTTTCGTTGGTGTAGCCTTTCACGCGGCAGTAGACATGGCAATAGACGCACAGCATGGCGGCAATGATAAAGGCCGGAACAACGCCGCCGATGAACAGCGCGCCGATGGAGGCGTTTGAGGAAACGCCGTACATAATCATCGGCAGACTCGGCGGCATAATGACGGCGAGCCCGCCCGCCGCCGCCACCAACGTGGCGGAAAAGACCATGCTGTACCCCATGCGCACCATGGCGGGAATCATGACGCTGCCGATGGCGGCGGTATCCGCCGCGCCCGCGCCGGACAGCGCGCCGAAAAGCAGGCAGGCGAAAACCACGGCCATGGGCACGCCGCCCGTGTACCGGCCCAGAAAATAGTGGGCAAAGTTGAAGAGCTTGACGGAAATGCCGCCCTTGCCCATGACTTCCCCGGCCAGCATGAACAGGGGAACGGCAAGCAGGGGGAAGGAGTCGTAGGTTGTGACGATCGTACGGGCGATGAAGCTGATGTTCAGCACGTCCGTCGCCATGATGGCGATCAGCGAGGAGAGGATGACGGCCACGCCGATCGGCACGGAAAGAAGCAACAGAATAAAGAAGGCAAGAAAGAGAATACCCATGGCGTCACACTCCTTTATCCTTTTGCATCAGGGCGTTGGCCGTCGCGGCGGAACGACCGCGTGTCGATGACCATCCGTTGCGCGAGGCGTATCATGGTCAGGCCGAATCCGACCGGCGCCGCGAGATACACATATTGCATCGAAATGCCCGTTGCCGGGCTTACCTGGGGAAACTCGACGAACGAATCCACGCTGAGCATGCTCAGGTAAAAAATTATGGCCGCGGTAATGAAGAAGAAAATATGCACGAGCATCTGGACCACGTAGCGCGCGCGGCCGCTGAGCCTGTCAAAAACGAGGAGCACGCGGATGTGCGTGTCCCGGCGGACCCCGGCGCTGAACCCGAGCATTATCATCCAAATGAAGGCAAAGCGGAGCGTCTCCTCGCTCCAGGAAAGGGAATCCCCCACAACATGCCGCATGAAGACCTGGAGGGCTGTTATGATGGCAAGGTATGCCAGGATTACCGCAATCAGCCATTCTTCAAGATAATTGACGAATTCTTTGGCCAGTTTCATGTGCGTCCTCTTTATAAGAGTCACGATAGAATTGCATATTGCATGCAATAGTGCGCAAAAAAATACCGCATCCGCAGGGCCGGCGGCGGCGGTCAGGAAATATTCGACAGTATTGCCCGGCGGCTGCGCTCCAAGTGTTCCAGTGTCCGCGCGACGCCGCTCTGGCCGTCCTTGGCGGCAATTGCATTAAGGATCATGCGGTGTTCGTCACAGGAATTTTTGATGGAGCGGCTGTTCACCACCGTGAGGCTCCGCGCGAGAACGGTGCTGTCGTAGATATTTGTCAGGAGCTTGTGCAATTCCTCGTTGCCCGAAAACCAGGCAATGGCGAGGTGGAGTTTGCTGTCGAGCGAGTAAAATATTTCCGGGGAATCCTCGCAGCGGCTTTCCAGCTCTTCCGTGATGGCAAAAAGAGCCTCAACCTTTTCTGGGGCAGCGTTTTTCGCTGCCAGGGCAACGGATTGCGGAACCAGCAGCGATTTTATGAACCACATTTCCTCGACGAACCGGGGAGTCAGGCTGACGACGGTAACGCCCACATACGGGCTGTAGTTGATGAGGTTCTGCGACTGGAGAAGGCGATACGCCTCGCGCAGAGGGGTCCGGCTGACGTTGAGCTCTTTGCACAGTTCCTGTTCCTTGAGTTTTTCCCCGGGTTTGATTTTTCCCGTGAGGATACCGTTACGGATAATATCGGCGACTGTTTCCGCAATGGATTTTTTGACGACGGACTCAAGGTTTGTTGTGTGTGTCATACGAACTGCCAGGGTGTTTTATAATGCATATTGTATGCAATATGCATTCTCAAAAAAAGTACCCCCTGTCAAGATGAAAAATAACACGTCCCGGAAGACCGGCATTCGCGGACGGCGCCGCCCGGGACAGGGATCATCCCGGGCGGCAGTGCGTCTATTGTTTATGGAGCACCTTTTGGAAGACCGGCAGGCAGGCGTCCCAGGTACCCTGCTTGCCGGGAACGAGCTGCGCGCCGGATGCGACGGTGCGCGCGTAAAAGTCCCGCGAGGCCCGGGTCATGGTGCCGTCTAAAGACACACCGTCGAGCATGTGCAGGGCATGGTCGATTTCGTCCAGGCGGCGTTTGCAGTGCGGGATGTGGCTCGCGCTCATATCTTCAAGCGCGGCTACCAGCGGGCGCAGGTCAAAATCGTTGAAGGCGGACTGCATGGTTTCCCGCAGGCCCATGGATTCGGCCGCGGTAAAGCACTCGATGGCAAGCGCTTCAAGCCCCTTGGCGAGAACGCTGCGCAGAAGCTTCACGCAGGAGGCGTTGCCCGCGGGGCCGGGAACCGGCGTGGTGGCGAAGCCGAGCGAATTCATCCAGGCGGAACATGACTCGACGTTGGTGCCGCTCAGAACAAAGGGCACGGTTACACCGTTGGTGCGGAAGGAACCGAGCGCCGTGCCGTCGATGAAGCCCACCTTGCGCTCGGCAAAGGCGGCCGCCGCCGCGCGCATGTCGCCGGGAACCGAGGTGGTCAGGTCTATGTAGGCGGCGCCTTCCTTCATGAACGGCAGGAGGTCCAGCGCGACGTCTTTGGCCACGCCGCCGAACACGAGAGAAAAGACGACGTCCACATCCTTAAGCCACGTTCCGGCGGTTTCGTGCAGGGTGACGCCAAGACCGGCGGCCTTTTCTTCCAGGGGCTTCCTAGCTGCCGCATCCTGCATGCGGATATCCCAGGCGTGGCAGGTCACGGTGTTTTGCTGCCGTTTCGAGCCGGTAATGCAGCCTTCGGCAATGATTGTCCCGGCCTCGCCGAAGCCGATGACCGCTATATTTTTGGGCGTAAGCATAGACGCAACTCCTTGGAGCATTCAAATAGTATGCAAATGGTTGTGGTGACTATCCGGTTGTGGAAGACGCCGGGCGTGGGAGCGCCACGCCCGGCGGGAAAGCTGACTATTTTTTCTTCTGCTGCGCCCAGGGGTTGGCGTCCCACAGGGCCTGGAAGTCTTTTTGGTTCTTCTTCAGGCTGGCAAGGTAATCCGTGGGGTTGAGGAAGCGCAGGGGCAGGTTGGCCGCGGCGCACTTTTTCTGAAATTCCGGATCCTTGATGGCTTTTTCGCAGGCTTCCGCGAATTTTTTGACGATATCGTCGGGCGTTCCGGCGGGCATGGCGATGCCGCGGGTGGAGGCCATGAGCACGTTGAACCCCTGTTCTTTGAAGGTCGGGGTGTCGGGGAACAGTTCCTGGCGTTCGGAAGCCATCTGGCCGAGAATTTTCAACTGGCCGCCGGCGACATATTCCGCGGCTTCGCTGATGTTGAACACGCCGAGCATGATATGGTTGCCGAGCAGGGCGGTTCTGTTGGAGGAAGCGCCGTCAAAGGGCACGTGTTTCATCTGGACCCCGGCCGCCATGGCGAACATTTCAGCCGCGATGTGGTCGTCGGAACCGATGCCGGAGGTGCCGTAGGTCACCTTGTTGGGGTTGGCCTTGGCGTATTCGGCCAGATCCTTGAGGGTGCTTAAGGGGCTGTCCTTCATGACGAGGAACGCGTCCGGGTCGTCCATGAGCTGGGCCACGGGAATGAAGGATTCAAGGGAGTAGCGCGTCGGACGCTGCATGGGTATGCTCAGCACGTTGGGCGTGTTGATGAAGCCGATGGTGTAGCCGTCGGGTTTGGCTTCGGCAAGGGCGGTGAAGCCGATTTCGCCGCCCGCGCCGGGACGGTTGATGACCGCGACGGACTGGCCGAGGTATTTTTCAATATACACGGCGGCAAGGCGGGCCGCGATGTCGGTGGCGCCGCCGGGCGAATAGGCCACGATCATGGTGATGGGCTGGTCGGCGGGCCAGGCCGCTTCCGCTTTGGGCGCGGTGCCGAGCATTACCATGACGGCCATGACGGACAAGACGATAATTCTTCTGCATGCGTTCATTGTTGTTCTCCGTTACAGTTGTTAGGGTTATGAAAACTTTGTTTTAAAAGTCGGTTCCGCCGCCCGTGGCTTCTTCCACAATGCCGGCCCTGCGTTTTCTGTAGGCCTTGATGACCGGCACCGAAAGGCTGATAAGCGTCAGGAGCACGAGAACGGCGGAAATGGGCCGGGTGAAGATGTCCAGGACGGAGTCGGACAGCATGAGCGCCCGGCGCAGCTGATCCTCCGCCATGCCGCCGAGGATGAGGCCGAGAACCGCCGGGGCCACGGGGATGCGAAGGCGCAGCATAATGACGCCGACCAGGCCGCAGACGAGCATGGCGTACACGTCCCCCATGGTGTTGTTGATGCTGAAGGTGCCCACGCAGCTTAAGACCGCGATGGCGGCGGCCATGAGCGTGGGGGGGATGAGCAGGCATTTGGCGAACAGGCGCGAACCCAGAACGCCGAAGAAAAGCATGATGAAGTTGGTCAGGAACATGCCCCACATGAGACCGTAGACGATGGTGGGTTCGTTGACGAACAGGTTGGGCCCGGGTTGCAGCCCGTGGATCATGAGGCCGCCGATCATGACGGCGGCAACCGCGTTGCCGGGCACGCCGAAGGTCAGCATGGGCGCCAGCGCGCTCGCTGTCACCGCGTTATTGGCGGTTTCCGCCGCCTTGACCCCGTCTATGATGCCGGTGCCGAATTTCTCCGGCGTCTTGGAGCGCTGGCGGGCGTCGTTGTAGCTGATGAAGGCGGCTATGTTGGCGCCCGCCCCCGGCAGCATGCCGACGATGACGCCGATGACCGAGGAACGGATCCAGATGCCCCAGGAGGCGGCGGTATCCTTCACCCAATCCCAGCCCTTGGCGGCGGCGAGGTTGATATTGGCCTTGGGCTGGTTTATGCCGCTGCGCTCAAGGATGGAAAAGACTTCCGGGATGGAAAACAGCCCGATAAGGGCGACGAGCTGCGGCACGCCGTCAAGAAGATAGGTGGTGCCGAAGTCAAAGCGGGTCACCCCGGTAATGGCGTCCGTGCCGATGGTGCTGACCAGGAGGCCGATAAAGCCGCTGATAAGGCCCTTGATCGTTGATCCGGAGAGAAAGCTCGCGATGGTGGAAAGCCCCAGGACCGCGACCCAGAAATATTCCGCCGGGCCGAATCCCAGAGCCAGCGCGGCCAGATAGGGCGCGACGAACATCAGGGAGAGCGCGCTGACCGCGCCGCCAAAGGTGGAGCAGATAACGGCGGTTTGCAGCGCAAGGACCCCTTCGCCCCGCTTGGCCATGGGGTAGCCGTCCAGGGTCGTGCAGACGGCCGCCGGGGTTCCCGGAATGTTTAACAGAATGGCGGCGATGGACCCGCCGTAAATGGCCCCGTTGTACATGCCCGCCATGGCCAGCAGCGCGGTCAGGGGGTCCATGCCGAAGGTGAAGGGGATGAGCAGCGCAACGCCCATGGTGGCGGAGAGGCCGGGCAGGGCGCCGATGACGATGCCCGCCCCGGTGGAGAGGACCATGGCCAGAATGGAGTGCCAGGAAAAAATAACGGCGGGGAGGGCGGCAAGAAGATGTTCAATCATACGTTACCTCAGAACAGAAGGCCCTTGGGCAGGGGGACGTTGAAAAGGATGGTGAAACAGACGTACAGGAAGATCATGAAGCAGATGGTGAAGGCGACGATCACCGGCTTTTTCACCCCCTTCCACAGGAAGCCCACGGCGAGCAGGAAGATGACGCTCGCCGAATAAAATCCCAGGAGCACCAGGGCTACCCCGTACGCGGCCAGAGCCGCGACCACAACCAGGAACGGCCCCCAGTTCATGGGCATCGCCATCATGCTTTCCTTGCCCGATACCTTGAGGCGGTGCTCCGTAAGGTAGCTCTCAATCCCCAGCAGCGTCAGCAAAAAGCCGATGCAGAACAGGCAGATTTCAGGGAACAGCGCGCTGTCCGTTTCATAAAAAGTGCACAGCCAAAACCCTACACAGACGAGGGCGAGGCCGAAAATGGCTATCAGCCTGTCCTGCATATATTGTCTCATCCGTCTCTCCTTGATTTCCGTGTGTCCGTGAACACGTAAGACATGTATTTTTTGTACAACAAGTCCGTCATCACATCGCAAGGACCCTTGCGGGATTATGCATCAGGATGTCGTCGATGGCGTTTTGCGCAATGCCGATCTCCTGCATAAGCGGGACGAAGTCGGTCAGCATGTATGATATGCCGTGCGCCACAACGCCCTTTTCCGCCATATAGCCTTTTTGGAAGGTCGAGCGTCCGGCGTCCATCGAAAGCAGTATCTGTTTGCCGTAGCCCTTTTCGACCAGCCACCGGATGTTCTCGGCAACTTCAATGTCGGGAGCCCATTCAGGGCGGTCCGGACCTTCAAAACACAGGTTTGCTCCCATATCAAGCATCTTTTTAAAATAATAGCGGTCGTTGACCTTGTTGGTATGGCAGAGCACGACCTTTTCAATATTCGCGCCGTTCTGCCTGAGAATCTCGATGGTTTCAACGCCCATGGTGCCGTAGTCGGTATGGGTCGAGATGGCGGCCCCGCATTCCGCTTGCGCCCGCGCGGCGATCGCCAGGGTGTTCTGCTCGAAGGGCGTGATCTCCCGCATGCCGGTGCCCGCCTTGATGACGCCCGCCCTGGCGGAAGACCGCTCAACAATCGGGCCGGCGTAACTGTATATGTCCATGCCCTCGGTGACGTCCTTGACGATCATCGCGACAACCTTGTCCCGGGGGCAGAGCACTGTCCAGTGGCCGCGATTGTCATAGAGGCTGCCCTTGTGAAATCCGGTCACCATCACGAGATGGGCCTTGTTTTTGTAGCGGTTGGCTATCTCGATCATTTTGGGCACGTCCCGGCCCGAGCCGATAGGGTCCATGCAGACCATCGACTTGCCCCCGGCGGCGATAAAATCGTCCAGTTCGGTGCAGGCGGCGGCGATGCTGTCCATCAGGTACCAGCTGTTGAGCGCGACCTCCGGCCCGTTCGAGCGGATCAGGTGCTCATGAAAATCGCAGACCCCGAATTCCGACGGGGCTATGTCCCCGAGGACGGTTCTGATAACGGCCATATCGTTCCCCTATTCTATGAATTCGAATTTCATTTCATCCATGTTTTTACGCATCCGGCGGATGATGAGGCTGTCTTCCCATTTGCCCGCCTTGATCAGCGCTGTCATTTCGGCCTCATTGTCGATGACGCGTTGCATGGCCGTCAGGATGCTGTCCGCGTCCTCCGGCCGCACAACGACCACGCCGTCCTCGTCCCCGACGATGATATCCCCCGGTCGCACGACAACACCCCCGCACTGCACCGGCACGTTGACCTCGCCGGGACCGCATTGATAATGCCCGCGTGGGGTAACCCCCGCCGCGAACACCGGGAAGTTGTTTTGTTCGAGCTCACGGATATAGCGGACGCAGCCGTCGATGACAAACCCCGCGATGCCGCGCGCCATGGCGCAGGTATACATCAGCGCGCCGGCGACACTGTAGTTCATGTCTCCGCCGAGGTCGGCGACGATCACGTCGCCGGGTTTGGCGAGCAGCATGGCCTGGTGGAACGCCATGTTGTCGGCAATGGCGCTGCGCACCGTCACGGCGGGTCCGCAGATCCGCCGGGCGGAACCCCGCGCGGCGATGCGCGCGTCCATCGCGAACATACGGTTTGACGCGTCGGACAGCAGCGCCGTGCGGCAGTCCCGCAGCCGCTCGACCAGCGCATTATCGGGACGGGGCGGGTTGCAGTAAATTTTCATGCCGGGATTGCTCATGCCGGATCTTTCCTTACAGCAGGCTGGGCAGCCAGGTTGCGATGAACGGGAAGGCGCCGATCAAAATCGCCACCAGAACCTGCTCGCCGATAAACGGCAGGATCTGCCGGGTTACGCGCGTGAACGGCTCCTTGCTGATGCCGCAGGCCACGAACATGCTCGGGGCGAAGGGGGGCGTGGCGATGCCGAGGCAGAGGATAAAGACCATGAAGCAGGCGAAGTGGACCGGGTCGATGCCGAAGCCGACGGCCAGCGGGTGGAGGATCGGCGCCAAGATGACGGTGACGGCGATCGCTTCCATGAACATGCCGGCTATCAGCAGGGCGATGCCGCACATCACCATGAAGACGAACGCGTTGGGGGCATAGGCCATCACAAGGGCCTGGAGCAGCCGCGGGATATTGAAGTAACCGACGAGGTAGCCGAAAACGTTGGCCGCCGCGATCAGGATCATCAGGTTCGCGGTCGTTTTGGCGGTGCCCATGAAGAGCTTGGCCAGATCCATGAAAGAGACGTCGCTGTATATCAGCACCGAGACGAACAGGCCGTAAATAACGGCCATGGCCGCGGATTCGGTCGCGGTGAAAATACCCGAGTAGATGCCGCCGAGGATAATAAGCGGCATCAGCAGCGCGAAGAACGCTTTAACGGTCGCGCGGACGATGGTCGCGAACGAGAGGTGCCCTTCCTTGGGGAAATTGCGCCGGCGGGCGACGAACACCGCCACGACGCACATGCCGACGCAGGAGATGATGCCCGGCAGAATTCCCGAGGCAAAGAGTTTGACGACGGATAAATCGGTTGCCTGCGCGTAAAAGATGAAGACGACGCTCGGCGGGATCACGGGCCCGAGCGTGCCGCCGATGGCCAGCACGGACGAGGTGAAGTCCTTCGGATAATTTTTCTGGGTCATGGCGGGGAACATGATCGCGCCGATGGCCGCGGTGGTCGCGAGCGCCGAGCCGGTCAGCGCCGCGAAGATCGTGCAGGAGACGATCGCAACGATAGCCAGGCCGCCGCGCAAACTGCCGAAGATACTGTTCGCGAAGTCGACCAGCCGTTTCGAGATGCTGCCCTGGGCCATGATGTCACCGGCGACGAGAAAGGCGGGCACGGCGAGCATGGTGAAGGCGTCCATGGAGGTGAACATGCGTTGGACCAGCACCGCGATGGGCATGTCCTCGACCATGATGGCCGCGAAGCTGGCAAGCGTCAGGCCCCAGCCGATCGGGACGCCGATGATGAGGGTTGCAAGCATGACCACAATCAAGACGGTTGCTGCCAGAGTCATACCGCTTCCCCTTCCTCGTTCAGATTCCAGCCCTGGACGATACGAGCCATCTGCCGCAAAATTTCAATGATGTTCACGGTAAACCCGACAGGGAACGCAAGGTAGGCATACCACATGGGGATGCGCAACGTCGGGCTGCTGGCCCTGAAGCCGACCCGGATGAGGTAGATGCTCGCGACAAGGCAGGCCACGACCGCGGCCAGCGAGACCAGATGCTGGACCAAGCGGAGCGCTTTGGCCGATTTTCCCTTGAGCATGCTTTCGAGCACGTCGATCTTGATCTGGTTGCCGTCCCGGATGCCGAGATGGATGCCGAGAAAGATGATCCAGACAAACATGTAGCGGGTCAGTTCCTCGGACCAGGCGATGCTGTTGCCCATGACATACCGCATGATGACCTGCACGAAGATGATTGCGCATACCGATCCGAGGAGCAGGGCGGTGAAGACGTTGAGCCCCCACTGGAGTCTGTCGAAAATTTTGGTAATCATCTGGACGATGTCCTCCGGTGCTGCAAGGGGGAAGCCTGTCCTTGCCGGGCCGGAACATGCTGTTCCGGCCCGGCGTTTTCCGTTCGCGGTGTTTATTTCGCGAGAGCTTGAATTTTGCGGATCATGTCGCCATATTTGCCGTCGTACTGCTGGTAAAGGGCTTTCGCCTTTTCCCTCCAGGGCGCGAGGTCGGGCCGGGTCACTTTCATGCCCTTTTCCTCGCATTGGGCGCGGAACCTGTCGTTGGAGTTGCGGGCGTACTCGCGGGTCAGGCGGCAGGCTTCGGTGGCGCATTCCTGCCAGATGGCCTTTTCCTCGGCGGAAAGGACTTTCCAGGCTTTTTCACTCATCAGGAAGGCTTGGGGGGTATAGATGTGGAACGTTTCAGCGGCATTTTTGGATATGTCGTACACGCTGTTGGACCACATCAGCGACCACGGGACCTCGAGGGCGTCGATGGTGCCTTGCTGCATGCCGGCGTAAGCGTCGGCCCAGCTCATGGTGATCGCGTTGACGCCCAGGGCCCGCCAGCCGGCCACGTGCAGTTCGTTTTCCATGACGCGCAGCTTCATGCCGATGGCGTCGTCGAGGGTGTTGACCGGTTTTTTGGCGTTGGCAAGGTGGCGGAAGCCGACTTCGGCGAAGCCGAGCCCCTTCATGCCGGCATCGTTGATGTCCTTGAGGAACTGCGCGCCGATTTCACCCTGGTATATTTTGTCGGCGTGTTCATAGTTTTGGACGAGGTAGAGCAGTTCGCCGACCATCAACGTCGGGACGAAGTTCGCGAGCGGGGTGGTCGCGGTAACCAGCAGGTCCAGGGAGCCGAGCTGAATCGCTTCGGTCATGTCGCGCTCACCGCCGAGCTGGCTGTTGGGATAGATGTCGATATGATACTGGGGCATTTTTTTTGCCAGCATCTCGTTCATATACTCGGCTACTTTCTGCTGGGGCGAGTCCACCCCGTTGACGTGGGCGAGCCTGAAATTTTTGACTTTGGCCGGGGCCGCGGAGAAGGCGACGCCGCAGGACAGCACCACGATCAACGCGAGACTGGATACGAGGCTTGTCATCTGCACCAAACGTTTCATAAAATCCCACTCCTCTTGTTATAGGACCAACTTCCTTATCCACGGACGGGTTTTTGGCCGCGAGCCGATCACGGTTATGTCCCGCCCCGCATCCACCGCTTCATGCGTTTTTCCTCGATTTCATGCACCGCCGGCGTGCAAAAACGTTTACCCTTGCCGGGACCGGCGCGCCGTGCGCGCCGGTCCGTTCCGGCTTTCTATGCAACAGGGAACAAGGGAGCTTCGCCGCGCAGAACGCGCAGCACGTCATCCACAACCGTTTCTCCCATCCGGACCAGGCTTTCTTCCGTGCTGGCGCCGATATGGGGCATTGCGATAAAATTGGGCAGGCTCATAAGCGGGTTTTCCGGCCGGATCGGCTCGTTGGCAAACACGTCCGAGGCCGCGGCGCGCAGGGTGCCGTTTTGCAGGGCCGCGCACAAGGCTTCCTCCTCCACGATGCCGCCCCTGGCGGTATTGACCAGGATCGCGGTTTTTTTGCAGAGGGCGAGCCGTTCGGCATTGATGAGATTGGCGGTTTCCTTGGTGAGCGGGACGCTGATGCTGATATAGTCCGCTTGCGGCAAAAGCTCTTCAACGGTTGCGGCCTTGGTTATCCCCCACTCCGCGAACTTCGCGTCCGGCAGGAACGGGTCGTACCCCACGAGGGCCATGCCGAAGCCATTGCGGCAAATTTCCCCGACGCGCTGGCCGATGCGGCCAAGGCCCACCAGCCCCAGGGTTTTACCCAGCAGCTCCACCCCCGTCAAATCCTTGGGCGCGATTTTTTCACACGCGCCGGCCCGCAGCCGGGCATGCCCCAGGGGAATGTTCCGGGACGACGCGAGCATGAAGGCGACCGCCAGTTCCGCCACGCCTTCCATATTCGCATGGGGGGTGAACACCACGGTCTTGCCGAGCTCCCGGGCGGCCGCAACGTCAATGGCGTCCACGCCGACGCCGTGCTTGCCGATAACCCGCAGCTTGGGCGCGTTTTCCATCATGGTCCGGTCCACCACCGCCGCGCGCACGATCACGCCGTCCGCTTTCGACAGATCCCGGACCGAGGGGTCTTCCCAGGTCACGACCTCGGCATGCTCACGGAGCTTTGCCAAGGCCTTGTCATGAATCATTTCCGTTACGTGTACTCGCATGATGTCTCCCGGCGTAAACACAGGATTCCCGGGCGGGGCTCTCTTCGCCCCGCCCGGGAATCAAATCATTCCTTACGCGATAAATTCGCAGCCCTTGGCTTTCAGCGCGGCATCAACCCAAGCCCTGTCCCAGGCAAGGTTTTCGATGTCCGTCATGGTTTTGGCTTCCTTGGCGTTCTGGGCTTTGGCCTTGGCGAGCACGTCCGCCGCGTCGGCGGGATTGATGACCACGATCCCGTCGGAATCGCCCACGATGATGTCGCCGGGGTTGACGATCAACCCGCCGCACATGACCGGGAAGTTTATTTCGCCGCCACCTTCCTTCAGCGGGCCGTTGGGCGTGATGCCCGTGGCGTAGACGGAAATTTCCTTCATCTGGCTGATGGCGTCGTAATCGCGGATGCAGCCGTCCACCACAACGCCCGTAACGCCCCGGCGGCGCAGCCACATAATCATGAGCTCGCCGAAAATGGCGTAGGATTGTTCGTTCTGGGCGTCGATGACGACGATGTCGCCGGGCTGGGCCATGTCGATGGCTTTATGGAACAGCAAATTGTCGCCGGCGCGCACCTTGACCGTGAACGCGCAGCCGAGCAGAGGGGCGCTGTTCATGGGACGCACGCGGGCGTTCATGCAGTTGATGCGGTTCATGTTGTCGCCGATATTGGCGACCGGGATGCCGGCAAATTGCTTGACCAGCGCGGGATCGGGGCGGGTGAAGCTCATTTTGACGCGAAGTCCGGGATTGGCCATGTGTCTCTCCTGTTGGTAACGGCAATGCCGCATTATTTAAACGCAGTGTCCCAAACGGTCTTGTCCAGTTGCCCGTCCGGGGAGAAGCGCAGCGGGACGGGGGCGGCGGAAACGGTGCACCGCTCGTGGCCGCGGAGCAGGTCGGCAACGGGCTTGGAGACGAGCATCCTGTCCACGGAAAGGGTGTCGCGGATACGGACGAGGCTGATGGCGCCGGGCGTGCCCATGCAGGTCTTGATGCCGCAACGGACGGCGTCCTCTTCCGTTTCCAGCACCATGGGCTGGCGCACGTAAGGCAGGTTGTTGCTCGTTATGATGTTGGCGTAGGTGTATTCGTAGTTGATCGATGCCGCGAGGGCGCGGGGGATGATGTCCGCCATGCCCATGCCGGTGGCGTTGCCTTTGGTCTCCGGCGTGAGCTCAAGCACCACGAGGCGGGAAACTTCCGGGCCGCCGTGCTTGGCCGGGGATCCGTGGCGCCCGGTGATGTTCGTGTCCATGCCCGAGCCCGAAATGTTTTTGCCCATCCGGTCGACGATGAGGAGGTCCATGCGGTCCAGAGGGATGGAGGGCATGCGGCTTTTCGCGTAGATGAGCAGTTCCGCGTCGCGTTTTTCCAGGTTCCGCGCGGGGACGGCTTCCACCAGGCAGGTGTGGTCGCGCTCGTTTTCAACCAGGGCAAGCGCGCCGAGGATGCCGGGTTTCTTTGCCATGCACATGCGGGCCATGGCCGGCATGATGGCGGCAAAAGCCTGGTTGCCGTAAGTGTGGGCCGCGTCCGCCCCTTTCTGCTTGCCGAGCCCTATGGTCAGCATCTTGAGAACGCCGCTCTCGTTCGGGCCGGAAAAAGAGGTGTGGGCTTTTATGCGGTTGATGACGAACACGCCGTCCGCGTTCCAGGCATTAGTGTCCATGTAGACGGGCAGGCCGTTGTCGAGTTCGCCCAGGCGGACGACGTCCATGGAGGAACGGATGGGGCAGTTCGCGCTGTCTTCAGTCACGCCCAGGCTGGCCAGCATGTTGATCTGCCCTTCGGCCGTCGCGCCGCCGTGGCTTCCCATGCAGGGCACGACAAAAGGTATGGCGCCTTTGTCCCGGAACCAGGCGACGGTCGCGCGCGTGACCGCGGCGATATTGGCGACGCCGCGCGAGCCGACCCCGATGGCGATGGTCCCGCCGCTGAACGCTCCGGCCAGGCCGGACTTCTCCAGCGCGGCGGCAACGGCCGCGGGAATATCGCGTATGCCGTCATCGGGAAATGCTTGCCGCACAGGGTAAACGTCGGGCGCGACCGCATTGTTTATCAGGTCGGAGATAATGGACATTGTTTCCTCGGCAAAAGCGCAAGTGTATGCAGCGCTTCGGATAACAGCAACAACCGGGCCAAAATATAATATTCTGATATCATTAGAATATAAAAAAATATATATGCACATGTTGACGCATTTGATGCACTTATTGTAGCTTCATGCGGCAATCGGAGCAGAAAGGAGCAGGCCATGCCGCCAAGAATCGTCCTGGTTTCGCCAAGCCAGAAAATAAGCGAACGAGCCCGCAGAGTTGCCGCCGATCTCGCCCTGGATATCGACCTCGTCATACACGAGGCCGTGGGGGAGGCCGCGGTCAGTCTTGCCAAGGAGGTGGAGCGGCAGGGCGCGGACGTTATCGTTTCCAGGGGGATCAACTGCCCCATCATCCAGAATGCCGTCCAAACGCCGGTGGTTGAAATGCCCGTCACGGGGCAGGATTTGGCGACCGCCCTGCACGGCGCGAAAAAATACACCAAACTCGACCGCCCCCGCATCGCCCTGCTGGCCTTTACCTCGGTGCAGCATCACGTGGAGGTTCTGGCGGAGCTCTTGGATATCGATTTGCGCATCTACCCCGTCATCAACGACCAGAATTTCAACCGGGAGCAGGTTCTCCGGGCGAAGGAGGACGGGGCGCACATTGTTGTCGCGGGGAACCTCACGGGGAATTTGGCGCGCGAGTACGGGGTGCCCGCGCTGCTGCTCGATTCCGGGGAGGTTGCGCTCAGCGGAGCCCTGCTTGAGGCGCAAAAACTCGCCTATGCGAGACGCCTGGAGAAGGTCCGTTCGAAGCGGTTGCAGGCAGCTGTCGATATTTCGCAGAACGGCGTTCTGGTCCTGGACGCGCAGGGCATTATCCAGGCCGTCAACACCGAGGCGCGGCGCATCCTCCATCTGGAGGCGGGGCTGGAGGGGAGGAAAGCGTCCGACGTTCTCCCCGAGGAGCTCCTCGCATGGTGCAACCGCAATGAAGCCGTGAGCGACGAGCTTTTGGAGATCAACGGCACGCCGCTCTTGCTGAACGCGAATACCGTGAGCGAAGGCACGGCCGTCACGGACGTCATTTTTACCCTGCAACCCGTCGCGGCCATCAGCGAGCTGGAGTCAAAACTGCGGAAAAGCCTGCACGCCAGGGGCTTGGCCTGCCAGTATTCATTCCGGGACATTCTCGGCGTTTCCGCCGCCATCCAGAGCACGGTCGCGACGGCCCGCTCCTTCGCCGCCACGGACAGCCCGATTCTGCTGGCCGGGGAAACCGGCACCGGCAAGGAACTGTTCGCCCAGGCCATCCATCAGGTGAGCCCGTTTGCGTCCGGCCCTTTCGTGGCTATCAACTGCGCGGCGCTTCCCGCATCGCTGCTGGAATCCGAGCTGTTCGGGCACGAGGAGGGCGCGTTCACCGGAGCGCGGCGCAACGGCAAACCCGGTCTGTTCGAGCTGGCGCACAACGGCACCATTTTTCTTGATGAAATATCGGAGATGAACCAATACGGGCAGACCCGGCTGCTGCGGGTCTTGCAGGAGCGCAGCACCATGCGGATCGGCGGCGACAAATACATCCCGGTCACCGCGCGGGTCATTGCCGCCTCCAACCGCGACCTGCCGGATTTGGTGGAGCGCAAGCGCTTCCGCCAGGATTTGTATTACCGGCTCAACGTGCTGCCCCTGCACATTCCCCCGCTCAGGGAGCGGCGGGGCGACATTGCGTTTCTGGCGGGGAAGTTCGTGGAACAGTTCCGCATGAAGTACGGCGCGGCCATCCAGCTTACGCCCGGCATGACGGCCCTGTTGGAGGCCCACCCCTGGCCGGGGAACGTGCGGGAACTTTCCGGCATCATTGAGCGGCTGGCCTTGCTCGCCCGGACGGGGCCGATCCGTGAAGCCCACCTGGAAAGCGCGCTGCGGCCGGAACGCCGGCGGCTCGTTGCGGCTTCTCCCGTCCCGTCGCCGGCCGAACCCGAACGCCAACGGATTCTGGACTCCCTGGACAAGAACAACGGGCATATCGGCAGGGCCGCCGCCAGCCTGGGCATGCACCGGACGACACTGCAACGCAAAATCCGCGCGCTGGGCATCAACCTGCACCGGACGGCGGTGTGACTCTCAGGGAGAACAGCCTGCGCGGAACCCGGCGCCGGTGACCCAGGCCGGGGAAGGCAATTTACAACCAGGCCCGCACGCTCTCCGACAACGCGGCATGGTCCGGACTTCCGGAAACCGCGCCCAGCTTCACGCCGGGCTTCGTCTTGCCGTGGTAGTCGCTGCCCACGGTGGGGATAAGCCCGTGCCGGGCGGCGACGGCAGCATAATACCCGGCGTCTTCCACCGAGTGGTAGCCGCACCAGACCTCTATCCCTTCCACACCGCATGCCGCCATGTACTGAAACAGGGCCTCGTCCCGCCCGACCGTGACGGCGGGGTGCGCGATGACGCTGAACCCGCCGTGCTCCCGGATAAGGCCGTTCGCCTCTTCAAAGCCGATGTACCGGATCGGGCAGTAAGCCGCCTTGCCGGGGCCGCAGTGATCCCAGTAAAAATTGACGAAGGGGCTGTCGCTGCGCGGGCCGCCGGGCAGGTATCGCCGGACGAGAGGGTTATTTGCGTTGCGCGGGTCCGCCAGGAAGGTTTCCGCGATCATTTCCGGCGTTATCAGGCCGACAAAGGAGGCGGCGGCAAGGGCCTCCACTTTTTCCTCGTCAAAGGCGATGCCGAGTTCCTTGACTTTGCGCATCCGCAGGGCGCCGGCTTCCCGTTCTTGGCGGTAGAGGTCCGCTTCGATTTTTCCCATCGCGGCGTCAAGGCCCGTAAAGCCATAGCCGAGCAGGTGCATGGGAACGCCCTTGCAGTCGCAGTCCAGTTCCACGCCGGGCAAAACCGTCAGCCCGAGTTCCCGCCCCCTGGCCGCGGCTTCCGCCACCCCCCTGACCGAGTTGTGGTCCGTGAGGGAGGCGATGCTCACCCCGGCGGCGCGGCACCGGTCCATGAGTTCCGAAGGGGAAAACTCCCCGTCCGGGCTGTGGAGGGAGTGCATGTGCAGGTCTATTTTCATGTGGTCCATGGTGATCGCTCATATGGCGGGTGCGAGCCGCCGGAAAATCACGCGGCCTATCCCCTGATGCGGGGTGGCGGCGCGGACTCACTCTGCGCCGGGAGCCGGAAAAAAGCAACCGGCCCGGGGAAGGCCGGAGGTATAAAGACTCTCAGGGCGCTGTGTGGGGCGGCGGGCGGCGCGGCCCATAAACGAACCGGGCCGGGACTTGCGTCCCGGCCCGGAGGTTGGATGTTTGCGAGCTTGCGGATTACACGCCGGTGTCGGTGATAATCTTCAGCAGCAGCGCTGCCTGATCGGTTGCCGCGGTCGTGTTGACGTATTCGGCGACGGAACCTTCCGTGATGTGGATATCGACGGTAACCGAGGAGTTGTCGGCCCCGGCCACGGTCACGGACAGGGTCTGGGCGTCGGTTACTTCGATGGAGAGCTTGTCGCCCTTTATCATCGCGACCAGTGTGTCGACATCCAGGGTGCCTCCGGTGGGCAGCAGGTTCTCGAAGAAGAGATGGTCCTTGCCTATCTGGAAGTCCATAATGGTGTCGGTCCCGTTGTCCAGGTCGCCGGCTTTCCAGGCGAAGATGTCGTTGCCGTCTCCGCCCCACATGATGTCGTCGCCCTTGCCGCCGTAAATGATGTCATCGCCGTCGCTGCCGACGATCACTTCATTGCCGTCGCCGCCGAACAGCATCATTCTGCCGTCGTCATGGTGATCCACCAGAACCGAGTCGGACTGGGAAGCTTCCGCGTCTTCCGAGAAGCCCAGGTGGAGGGTACCGCTGGCCATGTCGCCGTCGCCGTCCACGTAAGCAATGGGCAGGTCGTCATAGACAGCAAAGGATTCACTCCATTCAATGGTATATTGGACACCAGTAATCTGACCAAAACCTTGTTCTCCCTCTACGATGTATGTGCCAAACGGAACACCGTGGGAGTCAATAACAAGTTGCCCTGTTACTGAATCATAGTGCCACCAACTACTTGTTTCCGAAGCGGGAATTTGCTGGCCCGCTTGCGGGTGGCCAGCGGCGTAATAGAATGTCATGGAAACATCAAAGTTGGCGGATATGTCACCGCCAAATTGCAGCGCACCCTTGGTTTGCGGTTCAGCAAAGGCGAAACGCATCTGTTCGCCTGCGTCCAAGTGCTGGTTCTTACCGCCATGAGCACCTATGCCGCCAGCATTACCATTAATCTTTCCATTCGGGTTCGTAATCACGCATACCGCACCCGCCTGAGTTCCAGCCTGGAAATAGAGGCTTCCATCAGACTTCAGAACTATGGAGTATGAGCTATCATTCTTGTTGTCATACGTGTTCCCGATGTCGGTATTTCCTCCCATTTTCACTTCCTGATCCACATAGCCCTGCACTTCCACGGTATATGTACCGTTGGCATGCAGCGTCACCGTGAAGACATCGTCGTCGCTGCCGCTGACCCGGGCATGCAGAATGCTGGGGTCATTCTCATCCACAAAGTAGGAGATTTTGGCGTCATGCGATGTAAGAGGGCTGTCCCAGCTGCCGTCGTCATTCTGCTTCTCAGGATCGAAATTGAACCGAATGGGGCTGTCCGCCGCCTGCCCGTCCGCGCCCCAGTTTACATCGCCAAGGCTTTCCCAGAAGATGCCGCCTGTATTGGAGGCAGTAAGGGCCGTGGGGGGGATTTCCAACACCGGGGCGTCGTCTTCCACCTGCACCTGCACGATGCTCTCAACCGCCTGACCAGTGCCGTCGTGGGTGAACTTCAGGGTGATGGGGATGGCGGTGTCGAGTTTTTCGTCCGCATAATACGGATCAGTCGCATCGCCCGCGTAGGGATGCTTGTAACTGCCGGTCACGGTGTAGGTCAGCACGCCGTTTTCATACGTGAGCAGGCCCTTGCCGTCAGGCGTCACCAGGGTCATCACGCCGTTGGTGTTGGTCCAGCCGGTGGTATCCAGGGTGTAACCCTTGGGAAGTTCGATTTCGGCCGTGGCGCTACGGCTGTCGCCGTCCGTGCCGTCGATGCGTTGCGTGCCGCCGGGGATGAAGCTCTCGTCAACCGTGATGTCGTTCAGCACCGGAGCTTTGGCGTCATAGTGCTTCACGTCGATATTGAACACTTCCTTGATCCAGTCGCCGTCGCCGTCATAGGCCATGACGGTGAACTCGTGCTTGCCGTGGGAGGCGGCCTTTTCATCCGGGTCAAAGGTATACTTCAGGTTGCCGTCCGCGTCCAGGGTCATGATTAGTTTGCTGCCGTCGCCAAGGGTGACGGTTTTGCTTTCGCCCAATACCGTGAAGGTCCACAACTCGGTGTTACCTTCCGAGACGGTGAGCTTCTGGAACCCGTCCGCGCCGTAGTTCAGGGTCAGCGAGCCGTCTTCGTTGCCGTAGAGGTTCGTGATTTCGTTGTAGGTCAGTTGCGCCGTCGGGTCGACCTTGGAAATAACGACCGGGGCGTCGTCTTCCACGTCCACGAGCACCGTACCGGTGGTTTTTTGCTGCGTGATGTCGTGGGTGAGGTTCAACTTGATGGACAGGAGATTGCCTTCACCCAGGCCTTCGTCCGCGTACTCCGTCTGCGTGGCGTCGCCGGGGTTGCCGTGCTTGTAGCTGCCGGTCACGGTGTAGGTCAGCACGCCGTTTTCATACGTGAGCAGGCCCTTGCCGTCGGGCGTCACCAGGGTCATCACGCCGTTGGTGTTGGTCCAGCCGGTAGTATCCAGAGTATAGTCTTCGGGGATTTTGATTTCCGCCGAGGCGCTGTCGTTGTCGCCGTCCGTGCGCTGCGTGCCCAGGTTGGGGATGAAGCTCTCGTCCACCACGATCTGGCCCAGTGTCTGCGGGGGAGGCGTGTAAGCCTGCATCGCTACGTTGATGTCCTGGGAGGTCCAGTCGCCGTCGCCGTCATAGCCGGTAAAGGTAAATGTGTGATCGTGGCTGTTGGCGGTTTCCGCCGGGTCATAGGTGTAGATCAGGTTGCCGTCCGCGCCCAGGGTCATGATTAGTTTGCTGCCGTCGCCAAGGGTGACGGTTTTGCTTTCGCCCAATGCCGTGAAGGTCCACAACTCGGTGTTACCTTCCGAGACGGTGAGCTTCTGGAAGCCGTCCGCGCCGAAGTTGAACTGCACCCAGCCGGTTTCGTTTTCATAGACGTTCGTCGTTGTGTTGTAGGTCAGCGTTTCAGGCGGGTCGTAGGAATCGACCACTATCGGGCCGTCGTCCTCAAACTGGAACAGACCCTTGGAGCCGAGGTCGAGGGTTTCAGAAGCGCTGTCGCCGTCGCCGTCGTACACGGTGCGGGTCAGGGTCAGGACGCCGTCTTGCAGCAGCAGGGTCATGGCTTCGTCATGCAGGTCCGGGGTAAGGTCCGGGCCGCCTGGCTTGTCGTGCCAGATGTTGGACAGCAGATCAAGTTTCACGCCTTCCGCCGTGAGTTGCAGAGTGAAGTAATCCTTTCCGCTCTCCTCACCCCGGCCGTAGATGATGCCGGTCACCTCGTCCTGAACCAGAACGATCACTTCGCCCGCTGCGCCATTTTCCCCCACGCCATTGAGATTTGTGGGGATCGATTCTTTGCTTTGGGGAACGTTCAGGTTCAAGGTGTATTCGTCGGGCACGCCCTGATTATCCGCGCCGTAGCTGACCGCAAACTGCTTCGCGAGCAGGGCGATGGACAGGGTGGCGGAAGGAATGCCGTCAGTATACGCTCCGTGCAGATCGGCAAGGCTTTCGTCTACTTTGGCGGGCTGAAGCGCCGGAGCTTCGGGGTCCAGCTTGATGACCGGGCCGTCATCACGGAAGTTGAACACACCGGCCGCGCCCAGGTCAACGCGGGCCGAGGCGTCGTCGCCGTCGTTATCGACGACGGTGCGGACCAGCATCAGGGCGCCGTCGCCGAGCAGGAGTGTCTCAATGTCGTTATGCGCGTCGCCGCCTTCGGTGTGCCAGAGGTTTTTCAACAGGGTAAGCGTGATTTTGCCGGAGTCGGGATCGATTTCGATAGTGAAATGGGGATCGTTGACGTCGCCGCCGAAAATAATGTTAGGGAAGTCGGGGTCCGTGGTCAGCACGATCGGGTTTGCGCTCTTGCCGCCGCCTTCGAGCACGGCATAGAGGTTGGAGGGCACGGAATCGGCGTTCAGTTCCAAGCTGAACACATCAGAGCGCAGGCCGTCGTACCCTTCCACGACCGCGAACAGCGCCTGCACGTCATCGGCTTCAATGACGGCCGTCTCTTTGCCGTCGTTATAGGCGCCGTTGAGTTTCTCGAGGCTTTCGTCTACGAGGGCCGTGATGGAGGCAGGGAGTTCGCCGTCAACGCTAACGGTCACCCGGGGCACGTCGTCCACGATGTCCACGTTGGTGATCAGGCTGTCGCTGACACCGCTGTTGCCGATTACGCCGATCTGCCAGGAATCCACGTTGTCGGCAATGTTTTTGCCGCCGCCTTCAGCATGGGTAACGGGGCCGCCCTGCTGGTAATTGAAGGACAGGGTGTAGGTGCCGTCGGGGTTGAGCGTGATTACGGGGTTGCTCAGGGTGCCGTTGTTGCCGGAAAGCCCGTCGGGAAAGCCCTGCAAGGTGCCGCCCACAACGGGATAGAGTACGCCGTCGATGGAGACGGCGGCCAGGCCGTCGTTGGTCATGATACTGAAATATATCTGATAGACGGGCACGACGGTTCCGTCAATGTTGTTGCTGCCGCCGGGCATATAGGATTCGTCGATCTGCATGTTGAAGCCGTCGGCGGCCATGTAATACCTGGGATCGTCGGGAATGATGGGCGTGATGGCAATGGTCAGCGCCGCCGCCGGAGCCAGCGCCTCATTCAATTCTTCCACTTCCGTCTCACGGTCCCAGTAAATGGTGCCGAGGCTGCCCAGGCGGCCGACGCCGTCAACCAGCGCGCCCGCGTCGTCCGCGTATTCGCCGGCGCCGCCGCCGGCCGCGCCCGCGCCCGCGCCGGGGCCGGCGGCGGTGAGCAGGTCTTCACGCAAAGAAGCCAGGAAATCTTCGCCGGGAAGCTCGTCCCCGGATTCCATGACCATGGTGGGCAGGGTTTTGTTCGTGAAGTGGTTGTAATAGCCTTCCAGGACGATTTTGCCGCCGTCTTCAAAGGAAAATTCAAGGTTCTGGCCGTTTTTCGCCACGGCGTTGGGGTCCGGCGCGAAGCCGAGGCCCAGTTTCATGTTGTCCGCGTTAATCGCGACGTTGACGGTTTGGCCCGCGCCAGGCTGTGCAAGACGAATGGTGTTGTCGGTAGTTTGTGCCATAGCTCCCCCCCCGGGAATGAAAGGTTAAAAAGGTTTTTACCGTGATAAACCGCTACAGTTGGAAAACAAAAAAACCGGCTCGGCGCGAAACGCGCCGGCACGGCTGACTGCTATGAGATAGGTATGGATATAAACACGAAGGCCCCCCAACGTGAAAACTTCTCGCGCCCCCGACGACGAAAAGTGTCAGGTTCCCCGGCGTGAAAAGGATGCAAACGCTCTGTAGTGCCGATATAGAATAGTCAAAAAAATATGGCAAGCTGAAAAACATTTTTCTTTTGCGCTGGAGCGGTATTTTAAAATTTTAACATTAAAACAGATAATTATAAATTTATAGTAAACGTTCCCAATAAATATTTTTTATCTGTTTTGAGATTTACCAGTATGGTAAAATATAATTATTATGATATCATGCGATGAAGAATGTGATTTTTTACGGCAGTTCAAGAGTAATTTTTCCCCTAGTGACGTTGCGTTACATTCCGTTACATTGAAGATGGTATCGTTCTGCACAGACTGCCCGATGCGGGGCGGTGTTGCCGCGCCGTGTTCTTCGAGGGAAGAACGCTGCGTGGGGATCGTTCTGGAAAGTCCTCAAAAAAACAGGTAGAAAAACGTACCCATGTCCGAAAACAGCGAGCATCTGTTTCCGGGTCCGGTAGTATGCGCCTAAAGGAGGTGCACCGTGCAACCAATGGATACGCGCGCATGGTACGCGGCATTCAAGGCAAAAGACGCCCGTTTCGACGGCCGCTTTTTCGTCGGGGTTTCCTCCACCGGCATCTACTGCCGTCCCGTCTGCCCGGCAAAATTGCCGAAGGAGGAAAACTGCACGTTTTACGGTTCCGCGGCGGCCGCCGAGCAGGCCGGGTACAGGCCGTGCCTCATGTGCAGGCCCGAGCTCGCGCCGGGCGCGGCCCCCATAGACGCGACCTCCGCTCTGGTCCGCAAGGCGGCGCGGCTGCTTGAGGAAAACTGCGGGAGCGGGCAGAACATCGGGGAGTATGTTCACCGGCTCGGGTGTTCGGACCGGCATTTGCGCAGGGCGTTCACGGCGGAATTCAACGTCTCGCCCGTGCAATATCTTCAGACGTGCAGGCTGCTGCTCGCCAAAAACCTGCTGACCGACACGGACCTCTCGGTGACGGACGTCGCCATGGCCGCCGGTTTCGGCAGCCTGCGGCGGTTCAACGACCTGTTCAAGCAGCAATACCGCCTGCCGCCCACCGCATTGCGCAAGCAGGCCGCTTCCGCCAGGGAGGGCGCCGGTAACGCCACGTTGCTGTTGGGATACCGCCCGCCGTACCGCTGGCGGGAACTCTGCGATTTTTTGGCCCTGCGGGCCGTTCCCGGCGTGGAGCGTGTCGATGACGACGGGTATATGCGGACCGTCCGGTATGCGGCCGGGGAGGGAAAATATGTTTCCGGCTGGCTGCGGGTGGAGCACAGGCCGAAGAAAAACGCCCTGGCCGTCACGGTAAGCCCGGCGCTTTTGCCCGCGCTGCCCCATGTGCTCGCCCGCGTGCGCGCGCTGTTCGATCTCTATTGTTATCCGGACGCGGTTTACGAAACCTTGTCCGTGATGAACGACCTCCGTCCCGGCCTGTGCGTGCCGGGCACCCGGCTGCCCGGTTGTTTCGAACCCTTTGAAATGGCCGTGCGGGCGGTGCTGGGCCAGCAGATAACCGTCAAGGCGGCGGGCACGCTGGCCGGACGAATAGCGGAAACGTTCGGCACGCCCGTTGCCTCTGGGGTGGCGGGGTTGACCCATGCCTTTCCTTCCGCGAGCGACATCGCGGCATTGGACGGCGACATCGCGGACCGGTTCGGCCCGCTCGGCGTCACGCGGGCCCGGGCCAACACCATCCGGGCCCTGGCGCTGAAAATTGCGAGCGGCGAGATTGACTGCACCCTGCCCGTCCAGCCGGAAGCGGCAATTGAAAAGCTCCTGGCCGTTCCCGGCATCGGCATCTGGACGGCCCAGTACATCGCCATGCGGGCGATGGGCTGGCCCGACGCGTTCCCGCACACGGATTACGGCGTTAAAAAGGCCCTCGCTTCGTTCTCCGAAGACGAAATTGTGCGCCTGGCGGAATCCTGGCGCCCGTGGCGCGGCTACGCGGCGGTCAACCTGTGGAATTCCTTGAAGGAATAGGGAGATTCTCATGCTGTATACGACCGGTTATGATTCCCCGCTGGGATCAATCACCCTGGCAAGCGACGGGGAAAATCTCGTCGGCCTTTGGATCGAGGGGCAGAAGTATTTTGCGGCCACGGTCAAAGAGGAAACCGTGGAAAAGCCCGGCCTGCCGGTCTTTGCCACGGTAACGGCCTGGCTGGACGCGTATTTCGCGGGCAAAAAGCCGGATATCGCATCGCTGCCGCTGGCGCCCGCGGGCGGCGCGTTCAGAAAAGCCGTGTGGGATATCCTGTGCGAAATTCCTTACGGCCACTGCACGACGTACGGCGAAATCGCCAAAAAAACAGCCGCCCGGCTGCGCAAGCCGAGCATGTCCAGCCAGGCTGTGGGCGGGGCGGTGGGGCATAACCCCATTTCCATCATTATTCCCTGCCACAGGGTCGTCGGCTCCAACGGCAGTTTGACGGGGTACGCCGGGGGCATCGATAAAAAAATCCATCTGTTGCGGCTGGAAGGCGCGGACATGGCCGGGTTTTTCATCCCCGCCAAAGGAACGGCCCTGTAAAACGGCAGGCAAGGGGAGCCGGAAGCGTATGCGGGAGAAGCAGTATCTGGAATACGGCGAAAAGGAAACCGCCCACCTCAGGAAAAAGGACCCGGCCCTCGCCAGGGTCATGGACGTAGTGGGGCCGGTGCGCCGGGAAGTCATTCCCGACGTGTTCATGGCGCTCGTTAATTCGGTAATCGGGCAGCAGATTTCCACAAAGGCGCACCGGACCGTGTGGGAGCGCGCGCAGGCCATGTTCGCGCCGCTGACGCCGGAGCACGTGGCATCCATCCCGGTGGCGACGTTGCAAACCTGCGGCATTTCCACGCGGAAGGCCGTGTACATTAATGAAATCGCGACGAGCGTCGTTACCGGCGCCCTTGACCTCGCGCACCTGCATGCCATGGATGACGAGGCGGTGTGCAAGCGCTTGAGCGAGATCAGGGGCATCGGCGTATGGACGGCGGAAATGCTGATGACGTTTTCCATGCGCCGCATGGATGTTTTGAGTTGGGGCGATCTGGCTATCCTGCGCGGGCTCAGGATGCTCTACCGGCACCGCGTGATTACCCCGGTCTTGTTCGCGAAATATAAAAAACGGTATTCCCCGTACGCGACGGTGGCCAGCCTTTACCTCTGGGCGCTTGCGGGCGGCGCGTGCGAGGGCTACGCGGACCCCGCGCCGAAAACGCCCGCCCGGAAAAAGATCGCGGTCAAAAAGGCAAAAACCGCCGTCCGGGCGGCAAAACGGAAGAGAGGAACGCCATGATCGTTGTGCTGTTTGATGTGGCGGTGAAACCGGAAGGCATGGGTGCGTATCTTGCCCTCGCGGCGGGCTGCCGGTTACGCCCGCGCGGGAGCCGTTTTACGCAAGCTTTCCCCGTTTATGGGCGATGCATTCGGCCACAATGCTGACCGCGATTTCCTCGGGCGTTTCCGCGCCTATCGGCAACCCCACGGGGCAGTGGATCCTGGCGAGATCCGCCTCGGTAAATCCCAGTTCGCGCATGGCCGCGTAGACGGTTTCCCGTTTCTTGCGGCTGCCTATCATCCCTATATACCCGGCCTGCGTGCGCAGGGCCTGGGCCAGGACCGTCCCGTCGTGCATGTGCCCGCGGGTGATGATGACGACGTACGTGCGCGCGTCCGGCGTGAAACCGGCGAGGCAATCGGCGAAATCCGGCGCGGTATGGGTGGCGTCCGCCCGGGGGAACCGCTCGGGCCGGGAAAATTCCGGCCTGTCGTCGATGACGTGCACGGAGAACCCGGCGAATGCGGCCAACTCCGCCGTGGGCACGGCGACATGCCCCGCCCCGGCGATAAGCATCCGGCTCGGGGGGACCAGCGGTTCCGCGAAGAACAATTCCCCGTCAAGCGAATGCTCGGCGCTTTCCGAAAGGTCGCCCCGAGGGCTCAATGCGGCCAGGAAGGCCTTTTCCGCGCGTTCCCCGAGAGGCGCGCCGGTAAAACACCCTTGCGTGTACAGGGTGCGTTCCGGAGAGCCGCCCTGGCCGGGGGCGAGCCGCGTAAGCAAAACGCCGCCGCCGTCATGGAGCGCGGCGTGATGGAACGCGGCGGCTAGGGCGGCGAAAAAGTCCCGCGTTTTTGCGTCCGGAGAGACGCATTCCACAAACACCCGCACTTCCCCGCCGCAGGCCATGCCCTCCTGCGCGGCCATGGCATTGGTGAGCGCCAGGTCGAGCAGGCGGGAACCGCCGGAACGCAGCACCCCGGCGCAGGCTTCCAGCACGGCGGCCTCGGCGGCGCCGCCTCCCACGGTGCCGTGGATCAGGCCGGAAGCGTCCGCCAGGAGGCGCGCTCCCCGGCCTCGCGGCGCGGAGCCTTTGCGGGCGACGACGGTTGCGAGGGCAAGGGGCTGGCCCTTGCCGAGGCGCTCGCGCAGAACGGTCAGGAGGTGCAGCATGGTTTTCTCCACTCAAATCTTACCGAATGAACACAGCGGATACCGGCACTCGGGACAGGACGCGCAAAACCCGCCGTGGCCGAGGGACGCGATGTCTTGAGCCGTGACCGTGAGACCGGCCAGAAGGCGCGGCACAACGATGTCGAAAATGCTGGCCGCGTGGTACATGACGCAGCCGGGCAGGCCCATGACGGGCACGTCCCCGATATGGGCCAGAAGGAACATGGCGCCGGGGAACATGGGCGCCCCGTAGGAGACGACCGTGGCCCCTGCCTCGCGGATGGCCAGGGGGGAGCGATCGTCCGGGTCCACGGACATGCCGCCCGTGACCAGAACCATCCCGGCTCCGGCCGCGACGAATTCCCTGATGGCGGCGCTCGTCAGGGCGACGTCGTCGCTGGTCAGCTTTTGGCCCATGATGGGGCAACCCCAGCCGGCGCATTTTTTTTCCAGCACCGGGCCGAAACCGTCCTTGATCCTGCCGTGGTAAATTTCGCTGCCCGTGGTCACGATGCCCACGGGCACGGACCGCAACGGCAGCACCTCGACGATGGGGCCGGGGACCTGCCGTTCCAGTTCGGCGATTTTTTCCTCCCGCACTGTCAGCGGGATGACGCGCGTTCCGGCCACGGCCTGGTTTTCCTGTACTTCCTGCAAGGAGTGCAGGGTTGCGAGGGCGATTTCCCCGAGGCTGTTGACGCGAACGAGCGCCTCTGTATCAATGCGCAAAAGCCCGTGGCGGGCCGCGCGCAAGGTTATTTTGCCTTCCACCGGCTCCGAACGCAGGAGGTTTTGCCCGGCCACGCGGTCCACAATGCGCCCGGCGGCCTCGTTTTCATGCAGCATGCCCGGTTGCTGTTCAAAGACGTAAAGATGCTCCTTGCCCACGTCGAGCAGCACCGGTATGTCCGCCTCGGTCACGATATGGCCTTTGCGGAAGACCGGCCCTTTGCATTCGCCGGGAACGATTCTGGTGATGTCGTGGAACAGGACGGAGCCGACGGCGTCCGCAACGGGGATATATTTCATGGTCGTAAGCCTTTCAGGAATAGCGGTCATTGTTCATACGGGCATGCGCGGCGGCGAGCAGGCGCGCTGTAGGCGCTAGCGGTTCAGATGGGCGCACAGAACTTCCAGCACGGACCCGCCCAGGGCGCGGGCTTTTTCGGAAACCGTCCAGCAGTTCGCAACAACGCCCCTGGGGTCGATATCGCCCAGCTTCAGGCCCGCCCGCGCCGTTGCCCCGGGCCGGATGCAGCCGCGCACGATGCCATCGATGGCCGCGGCGACCGGCACGCCGTTAACGGTGCAGACCGTTTCCCCGGCCCGGATGGGGCTGCCTATGTCCCGGCAGGCCGCCACAATGCCGTCAACAGGGGCGCGCAGGACGCGCTCCGTGGTGTACCCGCCGATATCGCCGGGGATGCCGGTGTTGGGCTGGGCGCCGCCTTCGGCGTAGACCCGGCCGAGGTTGTGCCCACGGTTCGTTTCAATCACGTAATGCGCGTCAACGCCCGCCGTGAAGCCGGGGCCCAGCGCCACGACGAGCGGGGCCTCGCTCATGGCGGTCCCGATATTGCGTTTGGCCAGTACCGCGTCTATAGTCATTTCCGGGCGCAGCAGCGGAAGAAGCTTCCAATCCGGATCCACGGCCACGGCGAGCATGCCGCCGTTCCAGAGTTCCCGGATTTCCCCGGGCGTTTCCGCGCGCCTGGCGGTGATGCCCTCCACCTGCTGTTCGCCGTCGTACACGGCTTCGCAAAAGGCCACGGCGCGGCGCACGGCCAGCGGGCGGGGCGTTTCCAGCATCAGAATGTTGCGGAATCCGGCCCGGTACAGGCGCACGGCAATGCCGGAAGCCATTTCGCCGCCGCTTTTGATGATGATGGTGCACGAGCCGGTTTTCATGGTGTTCCTTGTTCTTTTTAGCGTTGCGCGAGGCGGGTATGCACGGCTTCCCGGTTAGTCTGGAGGCGGAACAGGGCGTGGCGTCGCCCGGTCTTCTCTGCCTGACCGGCGGGGGCGGGAAAACGACCCTGCTCTTCGCCCTCGGCCGGGCGTTTGCCGCTGCTGGGCAGCGCGTTCTCGGCACCACCACGACCCGCATGTACCGGCCTTCATCCATTCCCGGCCTGACCGTGACGTTCCCGGACAATCCCGAGGGCATATCCGTGCCCGCGAACGGGTTTGTTTTCGCGGCCAAAAATCCGCCGCCGGATGGCGATCCGGCCAAGGTCCACGGGTACGCCCCGGAAGTGATTGACGAACTGCACCGGCGCGGCGCGGCTTCGCGGATCATCGTCGAGGCGGACGGCGCGGCGGGCAGGCCGCTGAAAGCCCCGGCGGACCACGAGCCGGTCATTCCCGCAACAACGGGCGCGGTCATCGCGGTTATCGGACTTTCCTGTTTTTGTAAACCGTTCAGCGCGGCGGCCGTCTTTCGGCCGGAACGCGTTTCCGCCATAACCGGGCTTTCTCCCGAAGACGCCATAACGCCCGGGGCCGTTGTCGCGCTCATCACGCACCGGGAGGGGCTCTTCAAAAACACGCCGCCACAAGCCTTGCGCCTGCTTTTCTGCAACCAGGCGGACCTCCCCGGAACGCATGAACCCATGCGGGCGCTGGCCGGGATACTGGCCGGGGAGCACCCCGGTTTTCTGCACGGCCTGTATGCCGGGTCGCTGCAACAGGAGGGGCTCTTGTGCCGCAGACTGATTCCGGCATAGCGGCGGTCATGCTCGCCGCCGGGGGCGGCAGCCGCCTCGGGGGCGGCAAACTTCTGCTTCCATGGCGCGGGCAGCCGCTGTTCGCGCACGTGTTGCGGACCGTGGCCCAGGCCCATGGTCTCCTCTCCCTGACCGTGGTGCTGGGTCATGACGCGGAAGCCGTGCGCCGGGCGGTTGCCGACGCCGTTCCTGATTTCGCCGTTCCGGTACATGTTACGGTAAACCGCGACTGGAGGGAAGGGCAGAGCGCGTCGCTCCGGTGCGGCCTCGCGCACGCGCGGAGCGCTCCCGGCGGCGACGCCGTGCGCGGCGTCCTGTTTTTGCTGGGTGACCAGCCCCTTGTCACGACCGGGACCCTGGACGCGCTCATCCGGGCGCACGGCGCGGCCTGCGCGAAAAACCCCGCGCACCCGGCCACGGTCCCCGTATACCAGGGGACGCGCGGAAATCCCGTTATCCTTTCCCACCGGCTGTTCCCGGACCTCATGGCGTTGCGGGGGGATACAGGCGCGCGGCACATCCTGCGCGAGCTTGATGCCGAGATCTTACGCGTGCCCGTGGACGACCCCGGCATCCTGCATGATGTTGACACGCCGGAAGCGTACGCCGCACTTTGCGCGCCGCGTGGGGATCTTTTATAAGACGCGTTATGATGCTGTCTTCAGGCATCGAGAATCATATAGTGTCGCGGGGAAAGCTGTGATACGTTCCGGATAGAGTAACGGGCCTCACGGCCGCAATGCAATACGGGCTCTATCATGAGTATGCTGGAATACGCGCAGTCGTACGCCGAAGTCATTTCCCAAGTCACGGGAATCGACATTGAAATTATGGACAGCGACATGGTCCGCGTCGCCGGAACGGGCGTGTACGCGGCCGAGGTCGGCGCGAGCCTGGTCAACGCGGGCGAGATTTACAAAGAAGTTCTCCGTACCCACGAGACCGTCCTGGTGGAATCGCCGCGCAGCCACGCCATCTGCGCGCGCTGCCCGCAAAGGGAAACCTGCCCCGAACTGTTCACCCTGGCGACGCCCATCGTCGCGGACGATTCCCTCCTCGGCGTGATCGGGCTGGTCTGTTTTACCGAAGCCGACAGAAGCAGGGTCATGCGGTCGCTGGAAAGCTATACCGCGTTCATTTCCTTCCTCGCGGACGCCCTGGCGCACAAGGTCGGCGTGCAGACGCGCCTCAGCCAGACCACCCAGCTTCTGGACGTCATGCTCAAAGCCGTGGACGTGCCGGGGCAGGGCATCACCCTGTTCGGGTATGACGGGACTTTGCTGTACAGCAACCATGCCGCGCGGGAAATTTTCCATATCGCGCCCGGCGACATTTTTTCGCTGTCGTTCATCGGGCATAGCGGCAGCACGCTGTATGGGATGGAGGAATTCGAAGTCTTTTTGCCAGGCGCGCGGGAGAAAGACAAACCCCTGACCGTGCTGGGCCGGATGGTGGATATGCACCACGGCAAAGGCACGGCCACGCTGTTTACCTTCGAACTGCCCGCCCGCCTTGCCCTTCTGGCGGGGGAATTGACCTCAACCGCCAGCGGGGCGGGGTTTGATACGCTCATCGGCGCGTCGGGCGCCATGCAGAAACTCAAGGAAAACGCGTTGCAGGTGGCGGATTCCCGCTCCACCGTGCTCATAACCGGAGAATCCGGCACGGGCAAGGAACTCTTGGCCCGCGCCATCCACCAGGCGAGCTCGCGGCGGGACAAGCCCTTCATCGCCATCAACTGCGGCGGCATCCCGGATACCCTTCTGGAGAGCGAGCTGTTCGGGTATGTGAGCGGCGCGTTTACCGGGGCCTCGAACAAGGGGCGGATGGGCAAGTTCGAACTGGCTGAAGGCGGCGTGATCTTTCTGGATGAAATTTCCGCAATGCCCTTGTATTTGCAGGTCAAATTGCTGCGCGTCCTGCAGGAGCGCGTCATCGTCCGTCTGGGGTCCAACCGCCCGGTGCACGTTGACGTGCGCGTGATCGCCGCGAGCAACGAGAACCTGGAACAATGCATCGCCCGTAACAGTTTCCGGGAAGACTTGTACTACCGTCTCAACGTCATCCCGCTGGACATCCCGCCGCTGCGCGAGCGGAGCGCCGACGTGCCCATCCTGGCGGATTACTTTCTGGACAAGTATTGCGCGCTGTTCAGAAAGCCCAAACCCCGCCTGCGCGGCTCCGTGGTGCGGTTTCTGGAGCAGTACGCCTGGCCCGGCAACGTGCGGGAGCTTGAGCACACCATCGAATACGCCGTCAACCTGATGCCCGATACGGGCGTCCTCGGCCTGGAAAACCTCCCGGCAAAACTTCTGGAAAGCGGGCGCGGGACCTCCCGGACCGGGGCGGCCCCGGCGGAAACGCGCCGCGCGGCCCCGGTCCGGGAGGTCCGTTCGCCCGGCATCGAACCTTTGGCCGTGCTGGAGGAACGCGCCATCCGCGAGGCGATCCGCCATTACGGCGATACCACGGCGGGAAAAAAGCAGGCTGCCGAAGCGCTGGGCTTGAGCCTTGCCACGCTGTACCGCAAGATGGCGTCGTTCTCAAATTAAGAAATGCATTTTCCCCGTGCGGCTTCCGCTGTTTCCCGGCAATACCCGACCTGTTAGATTTTATCGTTTTGATAAAATTCTTAAAATGAGAAAAACCCGCGCGTTCTTTTTTTCATTTATCCTCACTAAAACATATTGTTTTTGCAGAACATTACTGCCGCGATGTCTCTTGGCCTCGTATTTGCTCTATCATCCGCAGGCGTAATGTTGTTTTTGCCATTGTCACCTGTCCGGAACCGGAGACGAGCACATGAAGACCCTGATTACAAACGGCACCATCGTTACGGGTCATGAAACGCTGCAGGGCGACCTCCTGGTGGAGGACGGCGTCGTGAGCGCCTTGGGGCACGGCCTTTCCGCCAAAGGGGCCGCGGCGGGAGCAGCCGTTCTGGATGCCGGCGGCAAGCTTGTGCTGCCCGGCGGCGTGGACGCGCACACCCACATTACGCTCAACCTGGACGCCGCCAAAGGCACGGACACCTATTACCGGGGCACCATTCCGGCCGCCGTCGGCGGCACGACCACCATCATCGACCATCTGGCCTTCATGCCGTCCGGCAGGGCGCTTGAAGACCATATCGCCGCGTACCGGGCGCTGGCGCAAGGGATGTCCGTTGTGGACTACCTGTTCCACGGCCTGGCCCAGGGGCAGGAATCCGTTGCGTCGGAAGGGCTCGCCACGTTGCCGGAATCCGGCTTTTCCAGCGTCAAGGCTTACATGACTTACGACAACCATGTTGACGGCGGCGTCCTTTTACGGCTGCTCCGGCGCACCAAGGAACTCGGGCTGCTGCTTGCGTTGCACGCGGAGGACGATGCGACCATCAGCGCCCTCCGGGCGCAATACAGGGCCGAGGGCAAGGGCGACCCGGTATGGCACGCGGCAAGCCGCCCGGTCCGGAGCGAGGAAGAGGCGGTTGTGCGGGCGCTGCGTCTCGCGGCGGAGGCCGGCGACGCGCCTCTCTATATCGTCCACCTGTCGAGCGCGGCCGGGCTCGCGGCCATCCGGAAGGCCAGGGCCGCCGGGCAGAAGAACGTGTACGCGGAAACCTGCACCCAGTACCTGTGCCTGACGGACGACCTGTACCGCAGCCCGGTGCAGGGGTTGCGCGCCGTCATGTCCCCGCCGCTCCGCAAGCGGGAAGATATCGACGCGCTGTGGGACGGCATCCGGAACGGCGAGGTCCAGGTCGTTGCCACGGACCATTGCCCCTTCACCATCCAGGACAAAATGGCCGGGCTGCATGATTTTACCCGCTGCCCGGGCGGTTCGCCCGGCATTGAGGAGCGGTTCGCCCTTCTGTATTCCGAAGGCGTGGCCAAAGGGCGCATCAGCCTGGAGCGCTTCGTGGCATGCGTGGCCGCGAACCCGGCCAAGCTGTTCGGGCTGTATCCGCGTAAAGGCGCGCTGCTGCCGGGGTCCGACGCGGACATCGTCATTCTTGACCCCAAGGCCGGGCAGACGCTGCAAACCGGTTCATTACACGGCCCCAGCGATTTTTCGCTGTACGAGGGCATGCGGCTGACGGGCCGGATCGACGCTGTTTTCCTGCGCGGGAAAATGATCGCGGCAAACGGCGCGTTCACGGGAGAGCGCGGCATGGGAACGCCGTTGCGCCCGGACGGCGCGTGCGCCGACCGTTCCGCCGACCTGCCTTGCCAACCATCCTGCCAACCTTCCTGACGGGCATTAAGGAGCCGAACCATGTTGTACCTGCGCGACGCGCTGTATCTGGACAGTGAAACCTTTACCATGACCCGCACCCACCTCGCGGTGGAGGCAGGGGCAGCCGGTTCGGTCACGCCCGTTGCCGCCATCCCGCCGGTAGCGGACCGCGCGGCGACGGACAGCGTGTTCGATTGCAAGGGCCGGATCGCCACCCGCGCGTTCGCCTGCGGGCATCACCATATTTATTCGGCCCTTTCCAGGGGCATGCCGCCCGCGCCCAAAGCCCCGGCCAATTTTCTGGAAGTGCTTGAGCACATCTGGTGGCGGCTGGACAAGTGCCTGGACAAGGACATGACCGTCGCCTCGGCCCTGGCCGCCGGCGTGGCGCTGGCGAAAAACGGCGTCACCTTCTGCATCGACCACCACGCTTCGCCGAACGCCGTGGAAGGCAGCCTTGCGAGCATCGCGCATGCGTTTGACACGGTCGGCATAGGGCACCTGCTGTGTTACGAGACGTCCGACCGCGACGGCCTGGATATCGCCCTCAAGGGGCTTGCCGAGCATGAGGCCTTTTTCCGCTCCGGCGGCAAGGGGCATGTGGGCCTGCACGCCTCCTTCACCGTTTCGGACGAGACGCTGCGCACCGCCGTGGACCTGGCGCAGAAGTACGGCACCGGCATCCACATCCATGCGGCGGAAGATAAATCCGACCAGGAACACTGCCGCGCGGCCTACGGCAAAAGCGTGATCCGCCGCCTGAAAGACGCGGGCGCGCTGGACCTGCCCAAGACCATTCTCGGCCATTGCGTGCACGTGTCCGACGAGGACCGGGCGATCCTGGCCGCATCCCCGTGCTGGATCGCGCAGAACGTGGAATCGAACTGCAACAACAACGTGGGCCTCGCTTCCTATAGTTACAGCAAGAACGTCATGTTCGGGACGGACGGCATGCATTCTGACATGATCCGCTCCGCCCAGGCCGGGTATTTTCTCGGCGTGGGCCTGGAAGGCCAGACCTGCGCGGGCGCTTACGCGCGGCTCAGGAACGTCCACAGGCACGCCGCGCTGCACGGGAATTGCGGCGACGGGCACAACAACCTCGTGGTTCTGGACGACACAAGCCCAACGCCGGTGCATCCGGATAACTTCCTCGGGCATTTTTTCTACGGCCTGACGGCCCGCGATATCGGCGCGGTCATCAGCCAGGGGCGGCTGATCGTCGCCGAAGGCCGTCTGCTCAGCTGTGACGAGGAGGAAATCCTCGCCTTCGCGAAAGAGCAGGCAACGCGGCTGTGGCGGAAACTGGGCTGATTTTTAGACGTTTCTAACCTTTGAGGGGGCCCTCATGGCAACAGATCATATGCACTGCATGGATGCGAAGCCGCTGCTTACCTGGCTGCTGCGCGACTTGGAAAAAGGGTTTGCCTTCGGCATCCCCAAGGAACTGTTTTTCAGGCCGGAGAAGAGCGACCCGTTCCGCATGGAGCGCTACGGGAAAACGCTGGAAACGCCCGTGGGCGCGGCCGCCGGGCCCCACACCCAGATGGCGCACAACATCATCGCCGCCTGGCTGTGCGGCGCGCGGTACATGGAACTGAAGACCGTGCAGGTCCTGGACGCCATCACCGTCACCAAGCCCTGTATCGAGATGGGCGACGAAGGCTACAACTGCGAATGGTCGCAGGAGCTGAACCTTGACGGCAGCTACCGGGAGTATCTGAAAGCCTGGGTCCTGATCCATATCCTGCACGACCATCTGGGCTTTCCCGGAAAACCCGGTTTGCTCTTCAACATGAGCGCGGGCTACAGCATGGAAGGGATTTTGAGCCCGACCATGCAGCGCTTCCTGGACCGGATGCAGGGCAGCCCGGACGAGGTGGAAGCCCTCAAGCGCGAACTGGAGCCCTTGTACCCGCGCGTGATGCACCTGGATATTCCCGGCTGCATCAGCGACAACCTGACCATCTCCTGCATGCACGGCTGCCCGCCCGAGGAAGTGGAAAAAATCTCCCTGTACTTCATCCAGGACCGCAAACTCAACACCACCCTGAAACTGAACCCGACCCTGCTGGGGCCTGCCCATGTGCGCAAACTGGTCAACGAGGTCATGGGCTACGAAACGCAGATCCCGGACCTGGCCTTTGAGCACGACCTTTCCTACGACACGACGCTGGGCATCCTCAGAACCTGTCTGGACGCCGCGAAAAATATCGGCGTGCGGTTCGGGGTCAAGCTGACCAACACCTTGGAAACCCTGAACAAGGGCTGCCTGCCGGGCAGTGAGAAGATGCTCTACATGAGCGGCAAGCCGCTGCACCCGATCGCCGTGGCCCTGGCGGCGAAACTCCAGAAAGACTTCGCCGGGAAGCTGGATATATCCTTCTGCGCGGGCGCGGACGCCCTGAACGTGGCCGATACGCTCGCCTGCGGCCTCATGCCCGTGACGGTCTGCTCGGACCTTCTGAAGCCCGGCGGCTACGGGCGGCTCGCCCAGTATTTCGTCACCATCCGCGAGGCCATGGCGGCGACGGGCGCGGCGAACCTGGCCGATTTCATCCGGAAACGGGCCGGGAGCAGCTCGGGAGAAGACGCCGTGCGGCATAACCTGGACGTCTACGCGGCGGAACTGGCCCTGCCCAAATCGCGCTATGCGCGCTCGCATGCCGCGTCGCGCGGCATCAAGACGGAGCGGCCTTTGCCGGTTCTGGATTGCGCGGCGGCGCCGTGCGTTTCCGCCTGCCCTGCCGGGCAGGACATCCCGGCCTATCTTGAGCAGGCGGCGCGGGGCCGCCTGGACGAGGCGCTCGCCGTCATTCTGGCGACCAACCCCTTCCCCTCGGTGCTCGGCAAAGTGTGCAACCAGGAATGCCGCAACCGCTGCGTGCGCGTGCATTACGATACGCCGCTCCAGATCCGCGCGGTCAAGGGCTGCGCGGCGGCCAACGGTTCGGCCGTTCCCACGCCCGCCGCGCCGAACGGCCGGAACGTGGCGATCATCGGCGCGGGGCCGGTGGGTCTTTCCTGCGCCCATTTTCTGGCGCTGGCCGGGTGCAAAGTCTCGGTGTACGAGCGGCGGGACACGGCCGGCGGCACGACCATGAGCAAGCTGGTGAGGGAAAAGGACAACGTGGAACGCGACATTGCCGCCATTCTCAAACTGGGCGTGTCGATCAAGACCAACGCCGCCCTTGACGCCGAAGCCGTTGCGAAGCTGGTCGAGGAAAACGACGCCGTGCACCTGGCCGTCAGGGGCGACAGCGCCGTCTTCGGGATGGACATGCCCAAGCTGTTCCGTTCCGCCCATCCCCAGGGCGACGCCTCCATCTCCATCGTCGCCTCGGTCGGCGAAGGGCGGCGCGCTGCCGGGCAGATTCTCGCGTTCATGGATGTGACCTCCGGCCTGCCCAGCGAGCCCGCCCGCGCGGCGACGAACGTGTCCGCGAGCGTGCGGCGCCAGGCGTTCCGCACGCCGAACGCCAAGGGAACGAGCTTTTTTGCCGCGGCCTCCGGCGCGGCGGCCATCGCGGCGTCCATTGAAGAAGCGGCCCGCTGCCTGCAATGCGACCGCTACTGCGGCATTTGCGTCTCCGTCTGCCCCAACCGGGCGAATCTCGCCGTGTTCGGGCCGGAACGCGCCTGGCCGATCCAGGAAGCCGTGCGTTCCGGCGACGAAACCATCGTCCGCACCCTCGGGGTCAAGACCTTGAGCCAATCCTGGCAAGTGCTGAACATCGGCGATTTCTGCAACGAGTGCGGCAACTGCGAAACGTTCTGCCCCTCGTCCGGCGCGCCGTACAAGGTCAAGGAACGGGTGCACTTCGGCGAAGCTTCTTTCAAGGCCGATGCCAACGGCTTTATCCGCCTCGGCAACGAAACGTTTGCCGGTAAGCGGGCGAACGAACCCTGGTCCCTCAGCCTGGGGCCGGAAGGCTGGCAGTATGAGGACGACCGCGTGAGCGCGCTTCTTGACGCGCAAACCCTGGCCGCGAAGCGCGTGGCATTGAAGCAGGGCGTAAACCGCGCCAACTTGAGTGATGCGGCCCAGGCCGTGATTCTCTGTGATCTGATGCGCGGCGTCGGGCCGCTCGAGGCATAACAGCGACCCCCTCCGCGCCGCGTCCCGGGAGCGGCGCGGAGGGGGATTTTACACACGCCCGGACCGGGCTGGGACCGGACAGGCAGCAACTTTCTTGTGAAAAAAATCCCATAGAAAAGGGAAAACCATGACGACCCACGCCACAAGCCCTGAACAGCCCGCGTCACTGCCGCGAACGCAAGGAGACCGCATCGTGAACAGCGCCACCACCCAGCTTACGGATCAAGAGCTTCTCTACCAGCTTGACGGGCGCCCAAGCCTTGCGATGGCCGTGCCCATCGGCCTGCAGCACGTTTTTGCCATGTTCACGGGCAACCTCGCCCCCATTCTGATCCTCAGCGGCGTGGTGGGCGGGCTCGCACCCGGTGACAAGGTCGTCATGATCCAGTGCGCCATGCTCATGGCCGGGCTCATGACCCTGTTGCAGGTCTACCCGCTGAAAATTGGCAGGTTCCAGATAGGCGCGGGGCTGCCGGTGGTCATGGGCACTTCCTTTGCCTTCGTGCCCACCATGAAGACCGTGGGCGCGGCCTACGGGGTGCCCGGCGTGCTGGGCGCGGCGCTCCTCGGCGGGTTCGTGGAACTGCTCTTCGGCATTTTCATCAAGCCCCTGAAACGTTTTTTCCCGCCGCTCGTCATCGGCTCCGTGCTCATCACCATCGGCATCAGTTTGCTCGGCATCGGGGCCAACTACTTTGCCGGGGGCGTGGGCGCGAAGGATTTCGGCTCCTGGCAGAACCTGCTCGTCGGGTTCGTGGTCTTCGCGGTCATCACCCTGCTCAACCGGTTCGCCAAGGGCATGCTGAAAACCGTGGCCATCCTGATCGGCATCGCCGTGGGATACGTGCTGGCCGCGTGTATGGGCAAGGTGGACTTCGCCCCCCTCATGACGGCGGCCTGGTTCGATCTGCCGATGCCGTTCCATTTCTCCCTGGAATTCCACCTGGACGCCGTCATCAGCTTCGCGGCCGTGTACATCATCGTGGCCCTTGAAACCATGGGCAACACGGCGGGCATCACCATGGCGACGCTGGGGCGGGACACGACCCCGGAAGAAACCTCCGGCACCATCGTCGCGGCCGCCGTGGGCGCGCAGGTGGGTTCCCTGTTCGGCGCGCTTCCCATGGCCGCTTTCGGCCAGAACGCGGGTATCGTTTCCATGACCCGCGTCATCAACCGCTTCTGCATCGCCACCGCCGGCATGGTCATGGTCGTGGCCGCCTTTTGCCCGAAAATAGGCACGGTGTTTTCCTCCCTGCCGCCGAGCGTCATCGGCGGCGCGGTCATTACCGTGTTCGCCATGATTTTCCTGAACGGCATAAAAATGGTGGCCAAGGAAGGCTTTTCCGAATCCAACTGCCTTATTATCGCCATCACCTTCGGCCTCGGCTACGGTTTGGGAACCTCCCCGGCGGCGACGAAAGGCCTGCCGCCGGTGCTGCATTTCATGTTTGGCGAGCCCATAACCTCCGTCTGCATCGTTTCCGTTCTCGCGTGCATTCTGTTCGGCAACAAAAGCCAGGCCGCGCATCATTAATCAGCCAAGTAAGGGAGATATGCCCATGTACACACTGACCGTCAACGGCAAGCGGGTGGAATGCGCGGCCAACAAGAAACTTCTTTCCTTTCTCCGTGACGATCTTGCCGTCACGTCCGCCAAGGACGGCTGTTCCCAGGGCGCGTGCGGCACCTGCACGGTTCTGGTGGACGGCAAGGCCACCCGCGCCTGCGTGCCGCGCCTGGAAAAACTCGCGGGCAAATCCGTGGTGACGGTTGAAGGACTCTCCCAAAGGGAAAAGGACGTCTACGCCTTCGCCTTTGCCGAGGCCGGGGCCGTGCAGTGCGGGTTCTGCATCCCCGGCATGGTCATCAGCGCCAAGGCGCTGCTTGACGTTACCCCTTCCCCTGACCGGGAAGAGGTGAAGAAAGCCCTGCGCAACAACATCTGCCGCTGTACCGGCTATGTGAAAATAGAGGATGCCGTACTGCTGGCCGCCGCCATGCTGCGCGGCAACACCCCCGTTCCCGCGCGCGCATTCACCGGCGTGCTTGGGGAAGATTTCCACCGCGTGGACGCGCGCGAGAAAGTGCTCGGCACGGGCCAATATGTGGACGACATGACCGTGCCCGGCATGCTGCACGGTTCCGCCATCCGCGCCCGCTATCCCAGGGCCAACGTTCTCTCCATCAACACCGCCGCGGCTCTGGCCCACCCGGACTGCGTGGCCGTGCTGACGGCGGCCGACGTGCCGGGCAGCCCCAAAATCGGGCACCTGGTAATCGACTGGGACGTGATGATCCCGGTCGGCGGCGCCACACGCTACGTGGGCGACGCCGTCGCCCTGGTCGTCGCGAAAACCGAGGAGGCTCTGGACGCAGTCAAGGCCCTCGTGGCGATCGAGTACGAGGAACTCACGCCCCTGACGAACCCGCAAGAGGCCATGGCCGAAGGCGCGCCGCTGATCCATGAAAAAGGGAACATCCTCCGCCGCGAGCATCTGACGCGCGGCGACGCGGACGCGGCCATCGCGTCTTCCGCCCACGTCGTCACCCGCCACTACAGCGTGCCCTTTACCGAGCACGCCTGCATGGAGCCGGAATGCGCCCTCGGCATGCCGGACGGGGATGACGGCGTGCACGTGTTTACCGGCGGGCAGGGCATTTATGACGAACAACGGGAAATAGCCATGATGCTCGGCATCGAGCGGGAGAAGGTCCACATCACCTCCAAGCTCGTGGGCGGCGGCTTCGGCGGCAAAGAGGACATGAGCGTGCAGCATCACGCGGGCCTCGCCGCCTGGTGCCTGAAAAAGCCCGTAAAGGTCAAGCTCTCCCGCCAGGAGAGCATCATGGTCCATCCCAAGCGCCACGCCATGGAGATGGAATTCACCACCGCCTGTGACGCGAACGGCATCCTCACCGGCATGAAGGCCGTGCTTATCTCCGATACCGGCGCCTACGCCTCCCTCGGCGGGCCGGTGCTGCAACGCGCCTGCACCCATGCCGCAGGGCCGTACAACTACCAGAACATGGACGTGCTCGGCATGGCCGTCTACACCAACAACCCTCCGGGCGGGGCGTTCCGGGGCTTCGGCGTGTCGCAGTCCGCCTTCGCCACGGAATGCAACCTGAATATCCTCGCGGAAATGGTGGGCATCTCCCCCTGGGAAATCCGGTACCGCAACGCCATCCGGCCCGGGCAGGTGCTGCCCAACGGGCAGCTGGCGGACGGCACCACCGCCCTGACCAACTGCCTGGAAGCGGTCAAAGACGTTTACGAGAGCCACCCTCGCGCGGGCATCGCCTCCTCCTTCAAGAACAGCGGGCTCGGGGTGGGGATCCCGGACACCAGCCGCTGCATCATCTCGGTGGAGCAGGGCAAACTCCACGCGCGGAGCAGCGCGGCCTGCATCGGGCAGGGCATGGCCACGGTCACGACGCAGATCATTTGCGAAACCTTGCGGATCGCCCCGGACCTTGTGATCGCGGAAGCGCCGGATACCCGCCGTACTCCGGACTCGGGAACCACGACCGCTTCCCGCCAGACCCTGCTCACGGGCGAGGCCACCTTGCGCGCGGCAAAGCTGCTGAAAGCCGAGCTCGACGCGGGCAAAACCCTGGCGGACCTTGAAGGCAAGGAGTTTTACGGCGAATACCGCACCGATACCGACCCCATGGGGAGCGACAAACCCAACCCCGTCAGCCACGTGGCCTACGGGTACGCCGCCCAGGTCGTCCTGCTCGACGAAGCGGGCCGGGTGGAGCGCGTCGTGGCCGCGTACGACGTGGGCCGGGTGGTCAACCCCAAGGCGGCTGCCGGGCAGATCGAAGGCGGGGTCGCCATGGGCCTGGGCTACGCGCTGACCGAGGACTACCCCTTGAAAGATAGCCGCCCGCTGGCGAAATACGGCACCCTCGGGCTGTTGCGGGCAACGGAGGTGCCGCCCATTGACGTCATTCTCGTCAAGGGCAGGGACGAAGGGGAATACGCTTACGGGGCCAAAGGCGTGGGCGAGCTTGCCACCATTCCCACGGCCCCGGCCGCGGCCGGTGCTTACTACGCCTTTGACGGCGTGTTCCGTACCAAGCTCCCGCTGGAAGATACCTATTACCGGAAAAAGAAGGCCTAGCCCGCAAGCGGCTTGCCACGGTCCATGAAGCGGAACAAAACCCATACGGTTGCCGCCCGCCGGCGGGCGGCAACCGTATGGAAAAGCAACCCGGAAGGCGCATGACAAAAGGGTGCTCCTGGTATAACGCTATTGCATATTGCTGCTGATGGAGAGAACGGAAATGAGGCTATCCCGGGCAGTTGCCTGTTGTGCGATAACGCTCGGCCTTCTTGGGGCCGGGGTCCTTTCTTTCCCTGTTTCCGCCAGGGCGGCGGAACCTGAAATTGTCGTGTTCGCCGCCGCTTCCACCACCAGCGCGGTGACGGCAATCGGGGATTTGTACAAGGCCGGAGGGCTCGGCTCCATCAAAACGTCCTTCGCTTCCTCGTCCACTCTGGCAAAGCAGATAGAGCAGGGTGCGCCCGCGGACGTGTTCCTTTCCGCGGATATCGAGTGGATGGACTACCTCGACGCAAAAGGCCTGGTGGCGAAAAACACCCGCCGCGACCTGCTGCGCAACAAAATTGCGCTGATTGTCCCCAAAACGAGTACGGCCGGGGATTTTGTCATCTCCAAGGATACCAATCTCCTTTTCCTGTTGGGCAAAAACGGCCGCCTGGCCGTGGGCGACCCGGCGCACGTGCCGGTGGGCCGGTACGGCAAAAAGGCGCTTGAGAATCTGGGCCTGTGGGATTCCCTGAAAGACCGCATCGCGCCCATGAAGGACGTGCGCGCCGGGCTCGCCCTGGTGGAACAGGGCGAAGCGCCTTTGGGCCTGGTGTACGCGAGCGATGTTGCCGCGTCCGACAAGGTTCGCATCATCGGCTCCTTTCCGAAGGGCAGCCACCCGGACGTGATCTGTCCCGCCGCGGCTGTCGCCGGAAACCAGGTGGACGCGGCCGGGAAATTCATCGCGTTTTTACAGACCCCGGAAGCCAAGGCCATTTTTAAAAAATACGGGTTTGAGGGATTGTAGACGCCGTCCGCGGCGGCCTTGTCCGGGGCCGCGCCCGCGCGATTCCGGCGGCGGCGTCCTGTCTGGAGAGGATGGTTGGACATACTGCAACTGACACCGGCGGAACTCGCGGCCATGCGGCTCAGCCTGCGCGTTTCGGGCTGGGCCGTGGTGCTGAGCCTGCCCTTCGGAATACTGGCTGCCTGGGTTTTGTCCCGGCTGCGCTTTCCGGGCAGACGGCTGCTGGACGGCGTCATCCACTTGCCACTGGTGCTGCCGCCCGTGGTCATCGGGTATCTGCTCCTCGTCACTTGCGGGAAAAACGGGGCCATCGGCTCGTTTTTGCACGCGCGTTTCGGGCTGACCCTGGCCTTCACCTGGAAGGGGGCCGTGCTCGCGGCGGCGGTCATGGCGTTTCCCCTGATGGTCCGGGCCATCCGTCTGTCCATGGACGCCGTGGACAGGAACGTGGAGGCGGCGGCCCGCACTCTCGGCGCGGGACCAATCCGGGTGTTTTTCACCATCACGCTGCCCCTGGCTCTGCCCGGCGTCATTACCGGGACCATGCTGGCCTTTGCCCGAAGCCTCGGCGAATTCGGCGCGACGATCATGTTCGTTTCCAACATTCCGGGGCAGACCCAAACGTTGCCGCTCGCGCTCTATACGTTTACGCAGGTGCCGGGCGGGGAGAACGGGGCCATGCGGCTGTGCGTCATCGCCGTGGTCATCGCCATGGCCGCGCTTCTCTGCTCGGACGTTCTGGCCCGGCGCTACGCCGCCAAAATGGACGGGTAGCGCATGGATATCGCGGTCAAACGCACGCAGGGGCAGCTGCACATCGACGTCGCCTTCACCGGGGCGGCCTCCGGCATTACCGCGCTCTACGGCCCCTCCGGAGCGGGGAAAACATCGGTCATCAACATGATCGCCGGGCTTTCCAGGCCGGATTCCGGGAAGGTAGTCCTGGGCGGGAGATGCCTTTTCGACTCGGTATCCGGCGTCAACCTGTCCCCGGAGAAACGGCGTATCGGCTACGTGTTCCAGGAGGGGCGGCTCTTTCCCCATATGAGTGTGAAAGCCAACCTCGTTTACGGCATGAACCTCGTGCCCGCCGCGCACCGCAAGATATCCCTGGACCGGATCGTGGATCTTCTGGGAATAGGCCAGTTGCTTGGCCGCAGGCCGCGGCAGCTTTCCGGCGGCGAAAAGCAGCGCGTGGCCATAGGCAGGGCGCTGTTGACCTCGCCCGCCGCCCTGTTGATGGACGAGCCCCTCGCCTCCCTGGACAACGCCCGCAAGGAGGAACTCCTGCCGTTCATCGGCGCGGTCAGCCGGGAGTTCACCATCCCCATTCTGTATGTGAGCCACGCCCTGCACGAGATCAACGCGCTGACCGCCGCCGTGGTCGTGCTGCGCGAAGGCCGCGTGGTGGCGGGATAACAAAGGACATGTAAGGAAATTTTATGTACGACGCCATCGTGGACTGCCGGGGCCTGCCCTGCCCGCAGCCGGTTATCCGGCTCAAACGGCTGTTGGAGGAAAGCTCCCCGGTTTTCATTCTGGTTACCGTGGATAACGAACCCGCTCTTGAAAACGTGTGCCGGTTTCTCGCCTTCCACGGCTATGCGACGGAACACGCGGCGGAACCCGGCGCGTGGCGCGTCAAGGCGCTTCGCGGGGCGGACGGCCCGGCGCGGCCCGCCGCCGTTCCGGAACCGCGTCCCGCCCGCGCGTTTGACGGCGAAGGCGCGCGGACGCTCGTCATGCTCATCGCGCCCGTTTTCGGCAGCGGCGATGATACCCTCGGCACCAAATTGATGCGGAATTTTCTCGCCACCCTGCCGGAACTCGGCGATGACCTGTGGCGCATGGTCCTGCTCAACGGCGGCGTGCGGCTTGCCGCGAAGGGCAGCCCGGTCCTGGAGGAACTCAAGGCGCTGGAATCTTCCGGCGTCAGCATCCTGGTCTGCGGCGCCTGCCTTGAGTTTTTCGGCCTCACGGCGGAAAAGGCCGTTGGGGAGACCACAAACATGCTCGATATCGTCACGAGCATGCAGCTCGCGGATAAGGTTATCCGCATTTAGGGCTTTTACGCGTGGAGACGCCCATGGAAAACACCGCTCCGGTTCCGGCTCCCATCAGGCTCATGGACAAAAGCGTTGCCGCCGGGTGCGCGGCGAAAATCCCGCCGGACGTTCTGGCGGGGCTGCTGGACCTGCTGCCCGCCGACCCCCTGGCGCCGGGCCGCCTGCTCACGGCAACGCGCGCCAATGAGGATGCCGCCGTCATCCGTGTGCCTCCCGGCAAAGCCCTGGTGCAGACGGTGGATTTTTTCACGCCCGTGGTCAACGATCCCTTTGCGTTCGGCCAGATAGCGGCGGCCAATGCCTTATCCGATGTGTACGCCATGGGCGGGGAGCCCTGGAGCGTCATGAACATCGTCTGTTTTCCCGTGCGGGATTACCCCGCCTCGGTCCTGGCCGGTATTCTGGCCGGCGGGGCGGCCAAGGCGGCGGAAGCCGGGGCGGTTCTCGCGGGCGGGCACAGCGTCAACGATACGGAAATCAAATACGGCATGGCCGTGACCGGGCTTGTGGACCCGGACGCGTTCGCCGCCAACACCAACCTGATGCCGGGGCAGGTGCTGATGCTGACAAAGCCCCTCGGCACCGGCATCCTTGCCACGGCGGTAAAGGCGCGCTGGGACGGCGCGGACGCCATGGAACAGGCCCTGGCGGCCACGGCCTCCAAACTTAACGCCGGTCCGGCGAAAGCCATCCGCGAGCTGGGCTTGCGGGCCGCGACGGATATCACGGGGTTCGGCCTCGGGGGGCATCTTCTGGAAATGGCCGAAGCGTCGGGAGTGGGCATCCGCCTCGCGGCATCGGCCCTGCCCGTTTTGCCGTATGCGCGCGACCTGGCCGCCGAGGGCCTCGTGCCCGCGGGGAGCTACGCCAACAGGCGCTTCCGCCGCCATGACACCCAGGCCGACCCCGAAGTGGACCCGATCCTCATGGATATTATCTTTGACCCGCAGACCTCCGGCGGGATCGTTTTGGCTCTCGACCCCACGCAGGTTGACGGCGCGCGGGCGATTCTCGCCGAGCATGGGGATATGGGCCGGGTCATCGGGGACGTCACGGCGCATCCGGGCGGGCCCCGGCTGCATATCGTCTGATACCGCGCGGGCGGCGCCGCCTTCCTCCGGGGCCTTCCTCGGGTATGGCGGGAGCGTTGGCAGACGGTCCGTTACATGCTATTGCGAGACGGACGTACCACCCTATCCATGATTTCAGGGACCCATGCTGAACAGTATCCTTCCCGACATAACCAGGCTCTGCCGGATCATGTCCACCGTGACCGGCGTGGACATTGAAATCGTCAACGCGGACATGACGCGCGTGGCGGGCACGGGCATTTACGCCGACAGCGTGGGCAAAAGCCTGGAACAGGCCGACGCCATCTACCACACCGCGTTTACCGGCGGCAAAACCGTGTTCGTGGACAACCCGCGCGACAACGAACTCTGCCACGGCTGCCCGGACAAAGCGCGCTGCCGCGAACTCCTGAACATGTGCTCGCCCATCATGCTGAACGGCAGAACCCTCGGCGTCATCGGCGTGGTCTGCTTTTCCCGGGAGGAGAGGGAACGGGTCATGGCGCAAAAAGAGGTGTTCCTCGAATTCGTGGAGCAGATCGCCTCGGTCATCGCGCGGCGGGTGGACCAGGAACAGCAGGCGCGAAAGGTAAGCCGCATGCTGGACGCCCTCATGCAGGTCACGGACGGCAACGCGCGCGGCGTGCTGATTCTCGGCCGGTCCGGAAAAATTTCGTACATTAATGAAATGGCGTGCCAATCCTTCGCGCTCCCGGAAAACTGCCAGGGCATGCCGGTTGCCTTGCGCGATACGGGGAACGTCTTCGCGAACATGGCGGAGTATGAGGTGCGGGTGAACGGCGTGGACCATCTGGTCTTCGGCCGCCACATGCCGATCCAGTCCCAGGACGAGGACTTTGCTTCCGTGCTGATTACGGACCCTCTGGAGCGCCTTACGGAAATGCTGTCGCAGGCGGCGTCTTCCGGAGAAAGTTCCGGCGCGCTGGATGCCATTATCAGCGAAGGCAAGAAACTGGGCAAACTGAAAGACAGGGTCCGGCAGATAGCCAAAACCCCGTCCACCGTGCTTATCACCGGGGAATCCGGCACGGGCAAGGAATTGTTCGCCAGGGCCATCCACGCCGAGAGCGACCGGGCGGACAAGCCCTTTATCGCCATCAACTGCGGGGCCATCCCGGACCAGCTTCTGGAAAGCGAACTCTTCGGCTACGTGCGCGGCGCGTTCACCGGCGCCAGCGACTCGGGCCGCATGGGCAAGTTCGAACTGGCCAACAAAGGCGTTATCTTCCTGGATGAAATCAGCTCCATGTCGTTGTATCTCCAGGTAAAACTCTTGCGGGTGCTGCAGGAGAAATGTTTCACCCGGCTCGGCTCCAACCGGCTGATCGAGGTGGACGTCCGGGTGATTGCCGCCACCAACGACAATCTGGCGGAACTGATCGCGCAGCGGATGTTCCGGGAGGACCTTTTCTACCGGCTGAACGTCATCCCCCTGGAATTGCCGCCTCTCAGGGAGCGCAAGGAAGATATCCCGCGCCTGGCCGAATATTTCCTGGACAGGTACTGCACGCGCTTCGGCAAACCGCCGGTGCGGCTTTCCCCGCACATTCTCGAGACCTTCCAGGCCTATCCCTGGCCCGGCAACGTGCGGGAGTTTGAAAACTGCATCGAATACATGATTAACATGCACGAAGGCGGGCCCATGTCCCACTCCCTGGTGCCGCTCAAAATCCGCACCGGCCGCGCGGGGGGAGCTCCGGCACCCGCCGTTGCCCCGCGGGAGGCTCTTTCCCCGGCCGCGCCCGCCGGGCCGGAACACGGGGAAGCCCCCATCGCGGCGCTGGCGGACCTGGAGACCGCCGCCATCCGGAACGCCATAGCCCGCTACGGCACGACCGCCGCCGGTAAACAGCAGGCCGCCAGGGCGCTGGGCATCGGCATCGCAACGCTCTACCGCAAACTGCGGGATATTCCCGGACTGTAACCCTCCACGCCCGGACGCGGCGCGGCCTTGCCTTTGCGTCCGGACCGGGCATCCGTGCGGCCATCCGGGCCGCGCGCGCATAACGCCGGGATCATTCCGGCGTTTTTCCCCCACTGTATCCCTCCTGCCCGCCGCCTGTTTCTTAAAATGAGAAGTCCGCACGGAAAGCAATGTATCAAAGTGATAATTATCGTTTTGATATGAGTTCTATCAGGCCGCGTACGTACCGTAACATATCAATATAGATGTGTTATTTTCGTCGCTATGCCTTGGCATCGTGTTTGCAATTTCGATCGCATTCAAAAACACTTTACAAGGAGAACCACTGTGCGATCCGTTGAAATCTTCCTGAATCCACAGCGAAAGCAGGCCGGAGCGGGCATAGCCCTGGGCGAATTCACCCCCGCCGAAGCGTCGCGAGTGCGGTCTTTCCATAAAAGCTTCCCTGACTATACCCCGACGCCCCTGGTGGCGCTGGACAATCTTGCCAAAGACATCGGCGTCGGCTCCATCCAGATCAAGGACGAATCCAAGCGCCTGGGATTGAACGCCTTCAAAGTCCTGGGCGGTTCCTACGCCATCGGCCGCATTCTGGCGGAAAAACTGGGCCGGTCCATTGACGGGCTGACCCTGGGCGAACTGACGTCTCCCGCCGTCCGCAAGCAACTCGGCGACATCACGTTTGTGACGGCCACCGACGGCAACCACGGCCGCGGCGTCGCCTGGACGGCCCAGCAGCTCGGCATGAAGGCCGTCGTGTTCATGCCCAAGGGTTCGGCGCTCGCGCGGCAGGAAGCCATCCTCGCGACAGGCGCCGAATGCACCATCACGGAATTCAACTATGACGACGCCGTGCGCCACGCCGACAAATACGCGTCGGAGCATAACGGCATCATGGTTCAGGATACGGCCTGGGAAGGGTATGAGGATATCCCCCGCTGGATCATGCAGGGCTATATGACCATGGCCCTTGAATGCATGGAGCAGATCCGCGCGGCTAACCGGCCCATGCCGACCCATCTCTTCCTGCAGGCGGGCGTCGGCTCCTACGCCGGGAGCACGCTCGGCAGCCTTGTGGCCGCCCTTGGCGACAAAACGCCCACCACCGTCATCGTGGAACCCCACGTGGCCAACTGCATCCACAGGTCCATGCTCGCCATGGACGGCAAGCCCCGCACCGTGACCGGCGACATGCAGACCATCATGGCGGGCCTTGCCTGCGGCGAACCCAGCACCGTCAGCTGGGGCATTTTGCGTGACTATGCGGCGGCCTCGGTTTCCTGCCCGGATTATATCGCGGCCAACGGCATGCGTATCCTGGCCGCGCCCAAACCCGGCGACGCGCCTGTTGTTTCCGGAGAATCCGGGGCCGTGACCACGGGGCTTCTGGAATGGATGATGACCACGGAAAAGGGCCGGGCCATGGCCGGGCAACTGAATCTGTCCAAGGATTCCCACGTGCTCCTTATCAGCACGGAGGGCGACACGTCCCCTGAAATATACCGCGATATCGTGTGGTATGGAAAAAACTCCGACGAGGAAAGGTGAACATCATGCTTACGCAGGACCAGAAAAACGAAGTCAGGGAACTCACGCGCGAATTGATTAAAAAGCCCAGCTATTCCGGGAAGGAAGACGGCGTGGTGGCGGTGCTCGGCGAGTATATGAAAAAGAACGGCTACGACGATGTCGTGGTGGACAAATACGGCAGCATCATCGGTTGCATCAAGGGCAACCGCCCCGGCCCCAAAATTCTGTATGACGGCCACATCGACACCGTGCCCGTGCCCGACCCCGCGGTATGGAAGCGCGATCCCTTTGGCGCGGAAGTTATCGACGGCAAGATTTACGGGCGCGGCGCGTCCGACATGAAAGGCTCTGTCGCGGCCATGGCCGTGGCCGCCGCGATGGTGGCGCGGGAAACCGGCCGTAACTTCGCCGGGGAAATTTACGTGGCCGGCGTCGTGCACGAGGAATGCTTTGAAGGCGTCGCGGCCCGCGAGATCAGCAAACGCGTGAACCCCGACATCGTCATCATCGGCGAAGCGTCCGAGCTGAACCTCAAGATCGGCCAGCGCGGCAGAGCGGAAATCGTTGTCGAGACCTTCGGCGTGCCCGCGCACTCCGCCAACCCCGAAAAGGGCGTCAACGCCGTGCATTCCATGATGCGCCTGGCGGCGGAGATCGAAAAGATCACACCGGCTTCCCAGCCCGTTCTGGGCAAGGGCGTGGCCGTGCTGACGGACATCATTTCCACCCCGTATCCCGGCGCTTCCGTGGTGCCCAGCCATTGCCGCGCCACGTACGACCGTCGCCTTCTGGTGGGCGACACTTTGGAAAGTGTGATTAAACCATTTCAGGAGGCCGTCAAGAAACTGGAAGCCGCAGACCCGACCTTTAAGGCCAAGGTATCCTATGCTTTTGGGAAAGAGCATTGTCACACCGGTAACGACATCGAGGGCGAACGTTTCTTCCCCGGCTGGCTGTTCGAGGAAAAGGAAGCGTTTGTGCAAGACGCGCTGGCAGGGCTGAAAGGCATCGGCCAGAACCCCACGATCACTCATTACTCATTCTGCACCAACGCAAGCCACTATGCGGGCGAAAAGGGGATCAAAACCCTGGGGTACGGGCCGTCGCGGGAAAACCTGGCCCATACCATTGACGAGTATATTGAGGAAAGCCAGTTGTACGGCGCGACCGAAGGGTTTGCGGCCATCAGCAAGGCATTGCTTAAGTAACTTCAGCGACTCTAGCTCTAGAAAGGAATTCCATGCACGCTACATTTTATATTATCGTCGCCTACATGGCGACCATGATCGCGATAGCCCTGTACGTCTCCTTCCGCAAAGTCAAAAACTCGGAAGACTTCCACCTGGCCGGCCGCTCCCTCGGCCCCCTGATGATGGCCGGCACCCTGGCCGCGGCTGAAATCGGCGGCGGCAGCACCATCGGTGTGGCTGCCCGCGCTTACGGAGACTGGGGCCTTTCCGCCGGTTGGTACGTCGTCTGCGCGGGTATCGGCATCTTCCTGGTGTCCTTCGTGGCGCCGTTCCTGCGTAAATCCATGGCCACCACGGTGCCTGAAATTCTGGCCCGCCGCTACGGCACCCCGTCCCATATCATCACCACGGTTCTCTCGCTCGGCACGTTGTTCGTGGCAACGGCAGCCCAGGTGAAAGCCACCAGCTCCATCATCCAGACCGTGTCCGGCGCGGATTTCATGACGGTGACCATCCTGGTGGCCATCGTGGTCACCCTGTACACCATGATGGGCGGCCTTGTTTCGGTTGCGTTCACGGACATCGTGCACATTATTTTCATCACCGTCGGCATGGCGATCGCCATGCCCATCATCCTGTCCGGCGCGGGCGGCTGGGAAACGGTCAGCGCCAACATCGCGGCCAAGGCCCCGCAAAAACTCGGGTTAACCCTGGTGGGGTGGAAAACGATCATCGGCCTTATCCTGATGTATTTCATGACCTTCTCGACCGGGCAGGAAGCGGTGCAGCGTTACTTCGCGGCGCGGGACATCAAGACCGCGCGCCTCGGCTCCTTCCTCTGCTCGCTCCTGATGGCCTGCTACGGCTTCATCCCGGCCATTATCGGCCTGTGCGCGCTGGCCCACTTTGACGGCATCAACCCCAACCAGGCCATGCCCATGGCCGCCATGAAATTCGCGCCCATGCTGATCGCGGGTCTGGTCATGGCCTCCGTGGTCGCGGCCACCATGTCCAGCGCCTCGGGCAACCTCATCGGCTCCTGCACCCTGTTCACCAAGGACATTTACCAGCGCTACGTGAACCCCAACGCCTCCGACCGCCAGATCGTGCTGGTGTCCAAGGGCGTTATCGTGCTTATGGGCATCGCGAGTTTGTGGATCGCGCTGGATGAATCCATCGGCATCATCCCGCTGCTGGTGTTCGGCTTCACCATGCGTTCCGCCGGTCCTTTCGCCGCGTTCCTGTTCGGCTTCATCTACAAGAACGCCACGAAGAACGGCGGCCTCGCGGCCATCGTGTTCGGCTCCATTGCCGCCGGCTACTGGCAGTATATGAAGGAACCCTACGGCATCATGTCCCTGGTCTTCGGCTCGCTTGTCAGCACCATCGCCTTCTTCGCGGTGTCCAAGATCGAGCGCTCCATGGGCGTTGCCGCCGCGCCCCCGGCCATTACGGCCGAACATGAGGAAGCCAACCGTCTTTCCGAACAGCGCAACGTGCCCGCCGCTTCCCCGGTCAAGGCAGCGGGCGGCCACGCCAGGCAAGAAGGGGATTGATCATGCGCACGCTTATCACCAACGGCATCATTGTTGACGGCACCGGCAAACCCGGCTTCCCGGGGAGCGTGGCCATCGAAAACGGCGTGATCCTCGGCACGGGGAGCATCGAAAACGCGGGCTTCGACCAGGTTATCGACGCCAAGGGCTGCGTTGTCGCCCCGGGCTTTATCGACACCCACAGCCATTCGGACCTGGAAGTGTTCAAGGAGCCGCACCTCACCCCCAAATTGATGCAGGGGGTGACCACGGAGTTCCTCGGCCAGGACGGCATCGCCATGGCGCCGCTGCCGGAGAAGTTCATCAGCCCCTGGCGTAAAAACCTGGCCGGGCTCGACGGCGACACGGACGCAATCGACTGGGCCTTCAAAACGACGGAAAACTACCTGAACATGCTGGAAAAGAACGGTTCCGGCACCAACCTCTGCTACCTTGTGCCGCACGGCAACGTGCGCATGGAAGGGCGCGGCCTGGAAAGCGGCGTGGCCACGGACAAGGAACTGGACGTCATGCGCGCCGTGCTGGAGCGGGAACTGGCCGCCGGCGGGTACGGTTTTTCCACGGGCCTCATCTACATGCCCTGCGCCTACGCGGATACCCGCGAAGTCACGGAGCTGTGCAAGGTCGCGGCAAAGGCGAACGTGCCCTTCGTCATCCACCAGCGGAGCGAGGCGGATACCATCCTCGAGTCCATGGAAGAAGTCATCGCCGTCGGCCGGGGTTCCGGCGTATGGGTGCATTTCTCCCACTTCAAACTGTGCGGCAAAAACAACGCCCACTTGTTCGACAAGGTCCTGGGGCTCCTCGACAAAGCCCAGGCCGAGGGTGTCCGGGTTTCCTTCGACCAGTATCCCTATGTCGCGGGCAGCACCATGCTGGGCGTCATCCTGCCGCCCTGGGTGCATGACGGCGGCACGGACAAGCTGCTGGAGCGCCTGGCTTCCGCCGAAGACAGGAAGCGCATGACCAAGGATATCTGGAACGGCATCCAGGGCTGGGACAACTTCGTGGCCTTCGCCGGGCTGGACGGCATCTTCGTCACCAGCACGAAGACCGAGAAAAACCAGGACGCCATCGGCAAGAACCTGGTGGAGCTCGGCGAGATGCGCGGTAAAGATCCGCTGGAAGCCACTTTTGACCTCCTGTACGATGAATCGAACGCGGTCGGCATGGTGGACTTCTACGGGCTGGAAGAGCATGTGAAAGCGCTGATCTCCCGGCCGGAGCACAACGTGTGCACGGACGGCCTGCTCGGCGGTAAACCCCACCCCCGCGTGTTCGGCGCCTTCCCCCGCGTGCTCGGCAAATACGTGCGCGAAGAAAAGGTCATTCCGCTGGAAGAAGCCGTGCGTAAAATGACCAGCCGTCCCGCTTCCGTGTTCGGGCTGAAGGATCGCGGCCTGCTGCAAGCGGGCATGGCCGCCGACGTGGTTGTGTTCGACCCGGCCACCATTGCGGACAAAGGCACCTATACCGAACCGCGCCAATACCCCGAAGGGATCAAGCACGTGTTCGTGAACGGCCGCGCCGCCGTGCTGGACGGCAAACCGCAGACGAGGATACTGGCGGGCAAGGTTCTGCGCAGGCAGTCCTGACATCCATACCCATCTACCCCGCGAGCGTGAAGCTCGCGGGGCGTTCAAGGAGAGTTCATGAGCGCACCCAAACTGATTGAAAGCGACAAGGCGCCCGGCGCCGTCGGTCCCTATTCCCAGGCGCTGGCCGGGGCCGGCCTCATCTTCACCTCGGGCCAGTTGCCCATTGATCCCAAGACCAAGGCCATGCCCGAGGACATCAAGGCCCAGGCCTCCATGGCTTTGGAAAACCTTCGCAACGTGCTCCAGGCGGGCGGGTCCGACTTGGGCAAGGTGTTGAAAACAACGGTCTACCTTGCGGATATCAAGGATTTCCCGGCTGTTAACGAAGTATATGCCACCTTTTTCGGCAAACCTTTCCCGGCCCGGAGTTGCTTCGCGGTCAGGGATTTACCCCTCGGGGCCAGGATCGAAGTCGAAGCCGTCGCTTTGGCATGATTGCTGAAAACGCCGCTGCACATGCAGCGGCGTTTTCACTTGGCGCGTCTTGCCGGGGTTTGTCGGCGGCGGAAGAATAAAAAGCGGCTTTGCGCTGGATTTAATGCGCGCGAAAGGGTAGAAATATAGTATGAATTCTCGTCTGTCCGGGACGGGCCGTGTTTTTTCCCCGGATACCGGGGGAAATGGCTTTTCATGGATTCCGCGGGTGGCTGTGCCGCCGCCCGGGAAGAACCTCAGGGCGGATTGCCCGCCGGAATGACAGCAACCGATAGTGAAGACGGAGGTATATGTATACTGTTGCCATCTTGACCATCAGTAGCAGAGGACACGCCGGGGAACGCGAGGACGCGAGCGGTATGGCGGCGGCCGCGATTGTGGGGCGGCACGGGTACACCGTGACCCATTACGGCATTCTGCCGGGCGAGGGAGCGTTGATTAGCGCCGAGCTGCGGCGGCTGTGCGACGGGCGCATGGTGGACGTCATCCTCACCACCGGCGGGACCGGGTTCGCCGAACGGGACGTCACCCCGGAGGCGACCCTGGCCGTGGTGGAACGGTTGTGTCCCGGCATTCCCGAAGCAATGCGCATGTTCAGCTTCAAGGTGACGAAACGGGCCATGTTTTCCCGGGCCACTGCCGGAATCCGGGGCAAAACCCTGATCGTCAACCTGCCGGGGAACCCCAAGGCCGTACAGGAATGCCTCGATCAGGTGCTGCCGGAATTCGGGCATGGTCTGGATATTTTGAAAGGCGGGGCACACGAGTGCGCCAGGTGAGATAGCGTACCCGCCGCGATCCGCCCGGACGCCTTTCAGATTCAGGGAATCCCCGCCGTTTTTGCACGGAACATAAAAGAGTATTCATGGTACACTGCACTGTGCGCCATGAATACTCTCTTGCAATTTTTCCGATGACGGGTGAATTCCAAACCCGGGGCCGGGCGGCAATCACATCAAACTTCTTTGTCTTTCTTCGCCTTTTTATCGGATACTACACGGGAAACCGCGGCAAAAATAAGGAATCCAAAAAGAACGAGAAGAAATATACCTCCACCAGACATAGCACACCTCCATGGTTGTTTTTTGTTCCTGATCTTCGGCTCAACCATACCCGGAGATACGGAATTCGGGAATTTTCGCGGCATAAAAGTTGGCTCACTCCGCATTAAACTTCCGTTATGATTTTGCAGAAAACCTTTTCCGCGATAATTTGGCGGAATTCTTGATAAACGTTTTCCAGACGCGTTTTTTTGTTTCATAATATCTTGTATTTTCATGGGATATTGAGTTTCAGATTGTATGTTTCATGTTAAGGTTGTATAAAGATGGTGTGAAAAACGTGGTGATGCCTCCCCAAAAATGATTCTTGAGAGTACAAGTTCCTGCGTGAACGGGCTGGCGCCGCCGGATGAAAACACGGCGGCGGTCATGCCGCCTCCGGACAGGCTCAGTCATGGGGAAGGCCCCGTGCCGGCGCGGCATGGGCCGGAGTATTCACAAAAATACCAGGTGCGAGACGTTGCGCGGGCGGGGAGTGTAATCGTATGATCGTCAAAACGCTGCAAAAAAATCCACGGATAAAGGCCGATACCACATGGCGCGATGCGTTCATGTCCGTGTTCATTTTGGGCGTCTGTTCACTTATCGGCCTTCTGTTCCACTCTTTGCGTTTGAGTGAAGCCAATATCATATCAATTTACATCATCGGCATCCTGCTGATTTCTTCCATTGCGTCCAGTTGGGCATACGGCGTCATGGCCTCGGTCAGCGGCGTGCTGTTATTCAACTTTCTCTATGCCGACCCGACGTTCAACTTTCGCGTTTATGACCTGCAATACTCCATAACGACGACCGTCATGCTGGTCGCATCCCTGATTGCAAACTACGTCATGACCCTGTTCCGCAGCCAGCTTGACAGGGAAATACTGGAGATTCACCGGCTGGATATTCTGCTTGAAACAAGCCAGCATTTGCAACAGGCGCAAAATATCGACGACATATTTACCGTGGCGTTGACGCAACTGCACCAGATGTTCGCACGCGCCGTTTTTATTTTCCCGCTGGCCGACGGCGCATTGCAGCGGCCGAGATCAAAAGTCGCGGAAGGCAATCCGAACCTCTCCCCTGAAGCGATTGGATTGGATATCGCTGCCCTGGAGGAGTTTGTCGCCACCGACAATGAGAAAAAAAGCACGGTTCTTCACCTCAATGCGGACAACAAAGCAATTTGTTTCAAGCTGATAAGCGGGGAGGCTGTCGTTGCCGCCATCTGCATTATCGTCAATTCCGCTAAACGCACCGGCGGCTTTGAATACAACCTGGTTTTGGCCATGCTGGACGAAATCGCGCTGTCCGTGGAAAAATACAACTTGCAGGTGTTCAACGAACGCATCGCGCAAGAGGCCGAGGCGGAGCGGCTGCGGGCCAATCTGCTGCGCAGCATTTCCCACGACCTGCGCACGCCGTTGACAAGCATATCGGGTAACGCGGACATTCTTCTGAGCAGCGCGGATCAAATCGAACCGGAGCTGCGCCGGCAGTTATATCAAAACATCTACAGCGACGCCGAGTGGTTGATGAACCTTGTGGAAAACCTGCTGTTTGTGACGCGTATTGATAACGGCGTGATGACCATCAATACGGAGTACGAAGTTTTGCAGGAAATTATTCAGGAATCCTTGCGCTACATGGCAAAACGCGCCAAGGACCATACCATCCACCTTGAAATGCCCGAAGAGATCCTTCTGGTGAAGATGGACGCCAGGCTTATCATGCAGGTAATCATCAATATCGTGGATAATGCCGTCAAATATACGCCCGCCGGGTCCGATATCCGGATACGGGCGTTGCGACGCGGTTCGCGGGCTGTGGTGGAAGTGGCGGATACGGGGAACGGCATCAGCGACGACGAAAAACAAAAAGTATTTGAAATGTTCTATACCACGAACAAAAACTCAAGCGACAGCCGCCGGGGCATCGGTTTGGGGCTGCCGCTTTGCCGGTCGATCGTCCGCGCGCACGGCGGCGAGGTCCGGATTGCGGATAACGTCCCGCACGGGGCCATTGTGAGTTTTTCCTTGCAGTTAGAGGAGGTGTGCGTTGAAAGCGAATATCTTGGTGGTTGAAGACGACAGCGCCGTCAGGAGCCTCATAACGACCGCCCTCACCACGTTCGGCTATAAAGTCGGCTATGCCGGCAATGGCGCCGAAGCGATCTCGGAAGCCGTCTCCCTGCAGCCGGATCTGTTTATTCTGGATTTGGGCCTGCCCGATATGGACGGGGCCGACATCATCGCCAAGCTGCGGACGTGGACGAACAACCCCATCATCGTGGTCAGCGCCCGCACCGAGATACATGACAAAATAGCGGCTCTGGATGCCGGGGCCGATGACTACCTGGCGAAGCCCTTCAGCGTGGAGGAGCTCATGGCGCGCGTGCGCGCGGCTCTGCGCAAGATGAGCTACGACAACAGCCCCCAAAAAAACACGAACGTCTTTGTCAACGGGGGGCTCTGCATCGACTATGCCGCCAATGCCGTTTTTGTGGACGACGTGGAAATTCACCTCACGCCCATGGAGTACAAACTGCTGTGCCTGCTCTCCCGCAACGCGGGCAAGGTGCTGACGCACAACTATATTTTGAAGGAGATATGGGCCAGTGATTTTGAGAGCACCACGCAATCGTTGCGGGTGTTCATGGCCTCTCTCCGTAAGAAAATAGAAAAGAACCAGGCCGAACCCGTATTTTTGAAAACCCATCTCGGCGTCGGGTACCGTATGGTGCGGGTGCAGGACGACGCTCCCTGAACGGAGTGTTCCGCGTTGCGGAGCGTCCGGCAGGTCGCGTAAGGAAAGCTACATAAGCGCTTTCTGAAAAACCCGTTCGTAGATGCCGGGTTTCCTGACGCTGTTCTGGATGTTGTTCAAGTGGCGTTGCAGGGTGCTTTTACACTGCCGCATATTGTTGTCGAGGAAGAGGCGGTAAATTTCCTCATGGTTGTTGAGGACGTTGCGGAACCGGTCCTGCGTGCCGATCGTGCGGAAGCGGATGGCTTTGGCGCGGTCGGAAATTATTTTGTAGGACGAGATGATGAACTTGTTATCCGAATAATCGATGATCCTTTCGTGGAAAATACTGTCGTATTTTTCACACTTCTGCATGTCGTTCTCTTCAAGTGCCGCCCTGTGGCAGCGCAAAATCTCGGCAATTTCATCGATGAACTGCTGGCGGGTGGCTTTTTTCTGCAAGGCCTGGAGCGAGGCGGACTCAAGAATGAACCGGTGCTCGATTATCTGCGAGAGTTCTTCCTCCGTGATGGTGAAGACGTAGGTGCCTTTCTGGGGCAGGATGTTGACGAGCTCTTCCCCTTGCAGCAGAATGAACGCCTCGCGGACGGGCGTTCTTTTCGTCCCCAGTTCCTGGGCGAAAGAATTTTCCGAAATTTTCTGGCCGAATTCAAGGTCGCCATAGATGATGCGGCGTTTGATCTCGTCGGCGATTTGCTGCTTCAGCGAGCTGGTTTGGACGATGAATTGCATGACACTTCTGGGTTAGAGGGGTAGTCGACAACGGTAATCCTAACAAGGTAGCAATAATATTCTATAAGTCAAGTTTTCATCGTGCCGTTCGTACCGGCCCGGTGTTGCCGCCTGGGAAAAAATCCGCGCCGGGCGCAGCGGGCGCTGCGCCCGGCGCGGAAGGAAGCCGGGCCGGGAGAACTCAGGATTTTGGCGCGGGATACGCCTGGCGGGTCAGCACTTTCCAGTTGTTGCCGACTTTTTTGAACACCAGAAGGACCATGAAATGCCCTTCCGCGGGCTTGCCCTGGGCCACGTGCTTGGAGTCGAACTTGTGCCGGACCACGGCCGTGTTGCCGTCAACCAGGATATTCACGTCCGAAAAAGCCAGCTCGTTGAAGACCGTTCCCTTATTGACCAAGTTGTCAATGAATTGGGTATTGGTTTCCACACGGCCGGAGGAATGAGCGTAGGTCATGGAGGGCAGGCCGATTTTTTCCAGGTCTGCCCGCTTCGCGCTGAGAATGGAGGTACGCATGAACTCAACGGCCTTGGCCACGGCTTTTTCATCCGCGGCGGTGCTTTTTGTGCTTTGCGCGGCCTGCGCGGCGCCAACCAGGATGAAAACCAGCATCAGGGCGAGGAAAAGGCGTTTCATGTAAATCTCCTGCGGGTTAGGGTGTTTCGTTATTGAAACTATCGGCGCAACGTTTATTTCGCGTACGGAGCAACCATGTCGAACCCGGCCGCGAAGGCCTTCAGGTTCAGATCCACCTTGTTCTGGGGGACCGTGGCGGCAATGGCGTCTTCAACGCATTTGCGGTCCGCGACCGGGGCTATTTTCGTCAGCGCGCCCAACATGATGATGTTGGCGACGATGGGCGCGGAAAACGTGTTCCGCGCGAGCGACGTCGCGGGGATGGCGTACATGGCCGCGTCACAGTCCGGCATGGCGGTCACGATATCGGTATCCGCGATCAGGATGCCGCCCTTTTTGAGGGTTTTGGAAAACCGGTCAATGGAGTCCTGCGCCTGGGCCACGAGGATGTCCGTTTCCACGACGCGCGGGTATACAATTGCCTCGTCCGAGAAAATGACCCAGGTCGCCGCGAAGCCGCCGCGCAGTTCGGAGGAATAGGCCTGCGTCTGGGTGGCGTACTTGCCGCCGTAAGTGACGGCCGCGTTGCCGAGGATGGTCCCGGCAAGGATGGAGCCCTGGCCGCCGATGCCCGCGAGGGTGAGTTTGGTATATGCCATTAGTTGCCTCCCTGCGCGATGGCCCGCGCCCTGGCAAGGGAATCCGTGAATTCCGGCTTGTCGATGTTCTGGAACTCGCCCACGAGGAGCTTCCCTTCCAGTTCCGCGGCGGACATCCCTTCCGCCTTTTTCAGCGTGACGCTGCGGTCCTTGTAGCTGCGCAGCATGGCGCGGGCCGAGCCGAGCTTGCTCGCGCGGCCGTACTGCACAGGGCACTGGCTGACGGCCTCGATGAAGCTGAAGCCCTTTTTCTGCAGCCCGGCCTTGATGGCATTTGACAACTGCACCGGATGGGCCGTGGTCCAGCGGGCGACATAGGAAGCACCGGCGGCCTTGACCAGTTCCGACAGGTTGAAGTCATGTTCGGTGAAGCCGTAGGGGCTGGTGATGGTTTTCGTGCCCGCGGGGGTGGTGGGCGCCGCCTGGCCGCCGGTCATGCCGTAGATGGAGTTGTTAATAAGCACCACGGTCATGTCGATATTGCGCCGTGCGGCATGGATGAGATGGTTGCCGCCGATGGCGGAAAGGTCGCCGTCGCCGCTGAGGACGACCACGTGCTTGTCCGGCAGGCTGGCCTTGACCCCGGTGGCAAAGGCGACGGGCCGCCCGTGGGTGGTGTGGAGCGTGTCCCCGTTGTACAGCGGCGTGGGGATCCAGGCGGAACAGCCAATGCCCGCCACGAACACGCAGTCGTCAAAATCGATGCCGAGGCTGTCCACCGCGCGCAGGAACGCCTGGGAAACAATGCCGATGCCGCAGCCCGGGCAGGTTGTCGTCCGGGTGACATGCGGGCGCATATATTTACGGAGAGGATGTTCGGTAATAACGCTCATTACAGGATCTCCCTTATAACGTTCAGGATGGCTTCCGGTTCCTGGATCTGGCCGAGCAGTTTGGGGCCCATGAAGTGAACCTTGGCCGCGTTGCCGGCGCAGGCTTTGATGTACGGCAGCATCTGGCCCATGTTGTTTTCCAGAACCAGGAGATGCTTCGCCTGCTTGGCGGCTTTTTCGATTTCCACATCCGGCAGGGGCCAGCAGGTTTCCAGCCGCAGCTGGCCCACGGGCAGTTTGGCTTCCCGCGCCATGGCGAGCGCGGCGGCCGCCGAGCGGGAAACCGTGCCGTAGGTCACGAGGATCAGTTCAGCGTCGTCCGTTTTGGTTTCCTCTACCCGCACGATGTCGTCGCGGTGGCTGAGCACTTTTTGAACGGGCGTGACCACATACTTGTGCATGGCTTCGGGATCGGTCAGGTTGCGCATGCCGTGCGCGTCGTGGCAGGAGCTGGTCACATGGGCTTTCAGCCCGCGGCCGAAAACCGGCATGGCCGCGACGTTGACGTCCAGGAAATCCTGGCGTTCCAGCACGGTGTTCTTTTTTTCGGCGATCTTCCGGCTGCCCACCTTTACGGCGGAGGCTTCCGGAATGCTGATGCGCTCGCGCATGTGCCCGGCGAAACCGTCCGCCATGACGAACACCGGCGTGCGGTACCGCTCGGCAAGATCAAAGGCCCTGACGGTCATGTCGAACATGGCCTGGGGGGTGTGCGGGGCAAGGGCGATGATCTGGTAATCGCCGTGGGAGCCGCGCGCCACCTGCACCATATCCCCGGCAAGGCCGATGGACGGCACCCCGGTGGAGGGGCCGAAGCGCTGCACGTCCACGATGACCATGGGGGTCTCCGTGGCCACGGCAAAGCCGATGCTTTCCTGCATGAGGCTGATGCCCGGGCCGCTGGTGACGGTCATGGCACGGCGTCCGGCCCAGGCCGCCCCGATGGTGGCGCAGCAGGCGCTGATTTCGTCCTCGCTCTGGATGAACACGCCGTCCACTTCAGGAAGGCGCGTGGCGAGAAAGTTGGCCACTTCGCTGGCCGGGGTGATGGGGTAGCCCGCCACGAAATCGCAGCCGGCGGCCATGGCGCCTTCCGTACAGGCCCAGTTGCCGATTTGAAAATGGTTCCCTGTGAGTACGCGCCGATCAGCCATTGGCCGCCTCCTTTGACGTTTTGCTCTTCACCACGACAATGGCGAAATCCGGGCAGGTGAACATACAGGTCTGGCAGCCGATGCAGGCGTCCTGGTCGACGACGGCCGAGGGAAGATACCCTCTGGTATTGGCCTTGTCCGCCGCCGAGAAGAGGTTTTTCGGGCAGACTTCCATGCACAGGCCGCAGTCTTCCACACCCTTACATGATTCGGTCAGAATGGTTACGCTTGCCACTATGCTTACTCCTTTGGCGTTATTGGTGCCGTTGCAACAATATTCTTTTGCCGCGCGCGCTCCGGGCTACTTCGCGGCCGGGGGCGGCACGAGATACTTGGGCGCGCGGCCCTGGAGCACGGCCACAACATCGGCGGCCACCATGCTCATGTTTATCATCCCCTCCTCGGTATGGGCCGAGTTGTGCGGGGAGCAGATGAAATTTTCCATGGTGAGCAGCGGGTTGTCCGTGCTGGGCGGTTCGGGATCGAACACGTCCGACCCGGCCCCGGCTATTTTTCCTTCTTTCAGAACGGCATACACGTCCGCTTCTTCCCAGATGGGGCCGCGCGCCATGTTCACCACGAAGGCCGTGGGCTTCATCCGGTTAAGGAGCTTCGCGGTCACCGCTTTGCGGGTGGAGGGGAAGAGCGGCAGGTTGATGGAAATGAAGTCGGCCCGCTCGAAAAGCTCTTCCGGCGTGACCCTGGTTGCGCCCAGGGATTTTTCCGCTTCCGGATGGCTGATGGCGTCCGCGTAGAGCAGCGGCATGTCAAAGCCGAAGTGCCCCATGCGGCCCACCATCTGGCCTATTTTGCCGAACCCGTAAATTCCGAGGGTTTTGCCGGAAAGGGACGCGGTGCGGTACCGGTTGCGGAAATCCCAGTCCCCGGCGCGCACGGCGGCGTTGCCGCCCGTGACCCTTTTGGCGAGCGCGAAGGCGAGGCCGAAGAATCCTTCGGCGACGCTGGCGTTATTGGCTTCCGGCGTACTGACTACGGGGATGCCGCGCTCGGCGGCGGCAACCAGGTCGATGGCGTCCAGCCCCACCCCGTGGCGGCCGATGACCTTAAGATTCCGCGCGCCTTCGATCATCCGGCGGGTAATGGCCCCGTTGGCCCGGATGATGACGCCGTCCTTGTCCTTGATGGCGTCGGCAAGATAGTCCTCATCAAGGGATTCGGCGTAGTGCAGGTCGCAGCATTCCCGCAGCACGGCGGTGCCTTTTTCGTGCATGGTCTGGAACATGAGAATGTTAAAACGGGACATGGGTACTCCTTGGCGGTTCCGCTCGGGAAACGGTCTTGCAGTGCGGAGGGAAGCTACTCTAACGAAAAGGGGAGCAATTCGCCCGCGGGGCCGAAATTCCAGGTGTTCGTTTTGCCTTCGACAATGATGTCATCCCTGCCGGAGAGTTCTTCCAGCAACGGCCGGGTGGCCCAGAAATCCTCCAGCATGAGCGTGTTGCGTAAACGCGCCACGCGCGGTTCCTGGCTCTCCGGTATTTTGGAAAGGGAGGTGGTGACGATGTCGCGCACCGTGGGCAGCACGACCGGGGTACGCACCGCCCGCCACAGCCCGGCGGTGAGGCCGTTCAGGTAGGTGGCCTCCATGTTGATGCCCTCGTACATGCTGCGGGGAATGACGTCCGCCATGCCTAACCCCATGGCGTTGCCGTGCGATTCCGGCGTGAGGGAAAATACGGCCAGGCATTTGTAATCGGGCTTGCGCTCGCCCCCTTCCCGCCGCCAAAGGCCGACGATGTTGGTGTCCATCCCGGCGCCGCTGATGTTTTTCCCCATTTCGTCGAGGTACAGCGCGTCGAGCGCGTCAATGGGCAGGCGGGGAAAGTTTTTCCAGGCTATCTGGAGCAGTTCCGCGTCCGTATCAAGCATGTTTTCGGCCAGGGCCAGGCGGACGAGGTGGGTATCCTCATGGGCGTTTTCCACGATGGCCAGCCCGCCGAGAACCGGGGCCTTTTCAAGAATCAGGCTGGCGGCCGGTTCCAGGGTTTTGGTCAGGTCGTACTTGTGCATGTTGGACGCGCCGACATGTTTGCCGCACCCGACGGCCAGCATTTTGGAGATGCCCGACTCCACCCGCGCGTGGAAAGCGGTATGCGGCTTAACGCGGTTGACGGTGAAGATGTGGTCAAAACGCAGCAGATGGCGGGCGAAAAATACCTCCGCTCCGGTGCTCACGGTGCCGAAAGACACCACTTCCATGTCCGCTCGAACGGCACACCGATGGTTTTTTCGGAAACGCCGAGATCCGCGAGCATCTCAAGCTGCCCCTCGGCGGTGGCGTTGCCGTGGGAACCCATGGCGGGCGCCACGACGGGGGTGAGGCCCAGCGCTGTAAAATTGTCCACCACGGCCTTGACGATGACGGGCAGGTTGGCGATTCCCCGGGAGCCCGCGCAGACGGCCACGCGCTGCCCCGGTTTGACCCGTTCCGCGATGCCCGATTTTCGAAACTCCTCGGCGATTGCCGCTGGAATGTCGGCTATGCTTTCACCTTCAAACCGTTGTTTGAATTTGTACATGGTGGGGAACTGCTGCGTCACGGAAAACTCCTTTTGAGGGAAGGCCGGGTGCTTGTATGGCCGGATCGCCGCTGGCCGGGAGGAATTCCGGCGAACCGGCCGGCGCCGCCGGAAGAGGGCCTTTCCGGCGGCGCCAACGGTCTGTTATTCCTCAATGCCGGCAAGCCGCCGCGCGGCTTTCTTTTTCTTTTCCAGGTCCACGCTGCGGATGATGGTCAAGCGGTGCGCTTCGGCCGAGCCGCCGCCGTGGATGTCGGAAACGCTGTCCGCGCTTTCCAGGGCGATTTTTTCAGCCAGGCGGTACATTTTGATGCGGTTTTCAACGGGCACGCCGGAAGCGCCCTTCATGTACTTTTTGAGCAGGGGGCCGACCTCGGCGTTGCTGAAGTCCTTGTCGGAGGGCATGTCCGCCACGAACCCGCCGCAGATGTCGATCAGCAGGCGGATGGCCTCGTTGAGTTCCTTGGCTTCGTGCATCTTTGACGCGTTGGCCATGACGGAGTTGATGAAAAAGTTGCCCGAGGCTTCCTTGTGCCCTTCATAGGACGCGGCCAGGCAGCAGGCGTAGAGCGTTTCCGCCCGGTGGATCATGTCGATGACCTTCTGGCGCAGGTGGCTGACCTTGTCCGAGCCGCTGTAGGGCCTGTNTGGATCATGTCGATGACCTTCTGGCGCAGGTGGCTGACCTTGTCCGAGCCGCTTTAGGGCCTGTTAACACTATTTGAGGGCCTCAACGATGAGAGCGAAAACGATAAAGGCAAGGAACATGACATCCAGCTTGTCATAGCGAGTCGCTATGCGCCTGAAGCCTTTAAGTCTCCTGAACAACCTCTCAACTTCGTTGCGTTTTTTGTATAGCTCTTTGTCATACTCCCACGGCTTCAGCCGATTGGGATTTGGCGGAACCACCGGTTCGTAGCCCAAGGCGCGACTTAAGCACTGTGTTTCATTGCCTTCATAGGCTCTGTCCATGAGAAGGCTATATCGCTTCGGAGCAGGGCCAAGGCGTTCCAAGAGCCTTCGGCCCTGAGGCGCATCCCCGGCATTGCCGGGGGAGAGACTGAATATCAACGCGCATTCGGCTGACGCGGCAACCATATGAATTTTGGTTGTCCATCCGCCCCTGGATTTTCCGATGGATTGTGGACCAGTTTTTTTAAGGCCCCTGTTCCGTCGGGGTGAACTTTAACAATAGTGCTGTCGAGAGAGAAGGCTTCTATTTTGATGGAGATCAAGCGTTCCCGCTGGAGGCGTTCAAAGATTCTGTCAAGTACGCCATTTTTGCTCCATCGACTCATGCGAGTATAAATAGAATGCCAGTTTCCAAACTCTTTCGGCAGACTTCGCCACTTGCAGCCATTTTCGGCAACATACAAGATGGCATTGATAATTTTAAGGTTGTCCTGGGTAACGTTGCCGCGCTGTCGCGGAAAACTATCCGCAATGCGCTCGTATTGTTCTTTGGAAATCTTCATGGGTTAATTGTAACCCGATATAAACATTTTTGCAATTAGTGTTAACAGGCCCTAGTCCATCATATTGAGGGCCGTGCCGATCATGCAGTCTATCCGGCCGGATTTGCAGCCGCCGTGGCTCTGGCGGTGGAAGGCGGAAAACCGCATGACCAGATCCACCGCGAACTCGGTTTCGCCGCACAGGAACACGCGGTCCCACGGCACGAAAACGTCGTCGAAGATGATGGTGGGGCAGTATTTGCTGTAGCGCACGTTCCCTGTGTCGCAGCCGTCAAGCTCGCGTTTGTCCAGGGAGGAACGCCCCACCACGTGGATCATCCCGGGGGCGTCCATGGGAACGGCAAAGGCGACGGCGTAGTCTTTTTCATCGGCCTTCATGGCCCGGGTGGGCAGCACGATGCATTCGTGCGAGGAAAGGGAGCCGGTCTGGTGCGCTTTGGCGCCGCGCACCACGATGCCGTCGGCCCGTTTTTCCACGACGCGCAGGTACATATCCGGATCTTCCTGGTCGATCGCGCCTTTGGAACGGTCGCCCTTGACGTCCGTCACCCCGGCGTTGGCCGTGAAGTCGTTTTTCTGCATGTATTTCAAGAAATTGATGAAGTTTTCGTTGTATTTCGTCCCGTACTTCTTGTCCACGGCGTGGGTCACAATGGCGAGGGTGGACATGCAGTCAAGTCCCGTACACCGCTGGTGGCAGGTGCCCACAAAGTTGGCGACGGCACGGTTGACCTTGACGCGGTGCACCAGATCGTCAATGGAAGAGGGCGGCAGGGTGAAGCGGTTGACTTCCTCATTGATGAGGGGGCTTTTGGTGACGATAAGGTCCCGGTATTCCGGCATTTCCGCCATGGCGTATGTTGCGCCGGTGGCCTCGATGCCCGCGCGGATGCGGGGGTTGTCCACAAAATTGTCGATCTTTTCACCAAACATGTAGACGGTGGGCTTCCGTTTGCGCAACGACTCGATGTATTGATCTTTGGTCATTAAACCCATGGTACTTCTCCTTGGCGGCTTTGCCGCCTTCGAAGGCGCGGTTGCCGCCTTCCTGACAAAGGGTTGCATGCCGTCCGGGTTTTGGCCGGACGGATTCTTCTGCCGCTACCCCCGTATGGTCCGAGGGAGAATCATCTGGTGGACCGGGGTTATGGATTGGGGGTTCTGGTACGCCGCGCCGACAAAGGCGGCGAAGTATTGCCTCAGGCTCGCGAGGGGCACTATTTCATCCACAAAGCCGTGTTTGGCGGAGTAGGCCGGTTTGGACTTCGCGGCGTAATCGCGCACCAGCTCGTTCATTTTGTCCATCACGGGGGTGAGATCCTTGCCCGCTTCCTGTTCCTTGACGAGCCGTCTCGCATAGGACGCCACGGCGGCGGTTTCGCCGTGCATGACGTAGATTTCCGTGAGGGGTGTGCCGAGCGTGAAGGCCGTATTGTTGTTGGCCTGCGGGCCGCCCATCACATAGTGCGCGGCCGCCGTGCCCTTTCTGAGCACAAGGCAGAGCATGGGCAGGCCCGACTTTTCGATGGAGTACACGAGGCTTTGCCCGAGGCCCAGGAGTTCCGCCTTTTCCGCGAGGTCCCCCACGTCGATGCCCGTGGTGTCCTGAATCCAGATGATGGGCAGGTTATCCCGGCCGCACAGGGTCACGAATTCGCTCTGTTTGATCAGGCCCTGGCGGTAATGCTTGCCGCCGACGCCGATGGAGTCGGGCCCTGCGTATTCCGGGTAATCGTACAAAAAGCCCTGCTTGTTGCCGATCAGCCCGACCGGGAAACCGTCGATCTTGCCGATGCCCGTAAAGGTCTCCGGCCCGTACTCGGGGCGGTATTCCATGAACTCGCTGTTGTCCAAGGTGCGAGCCAGAGCCTGGTACACGTCGTACTGGAGCATCTGGTCAATGGGCACGATGGAATTGAGGTCCGTCACCGGATACTGCGGCGCGGCCGGGGCATCCACGCGGAAAAACTTGGGGTCATAGGCCGGTATGCCGTCCATGTACCGCTTGATGCCGTCCAGGACGCCTTCCTCGGTGTCGTGCAGTTCCCGGAAATAGGCCGTCGCGTCGTAATGGATTTCCGCGCGGCCCGGGGCTTTGCCGCGAAAGTCCTTGGTGGCGTCGATGATCTGCTGCAACCCTTCGAGGTCGAAATGGCCTTTGGGGCTCATGCCGCCGACGATCCCGGCGCCGCCCACGGCGATGTTGGCGTCTTTATGCGCGAGCAGAATGGTCGGGCTGATGCCGTGGTACCCGCCGCCCGCGGGGTTGGTGCCGTAAATCGCGTTCAGGACCGGGATGCCCAGTTTGTTCAGCTCCGCATGGCGGAAAAAGGTCGCGCCGTTGCCTCTGCGGCCCGCGTAGACCTTTTCCTGCTCGGCCAGTTTCACGCCGCTGCAGTTGAGTATCCAGACCAGCGGGATGTTGAGCCTTTTCGCCAGATCCGTGACCATGAGGATGTTTTCGGCCTGCCCGGCGATCCAGGCCCCGGCCATGATCTTGTTGTCAAAGGCGATGATGACGGCCCATTTGCCGCGGATTTTGCCCAGCCCGTCAATGACGCCGGTGCAGCCTTCCTCGTTGTCCGCCGGGTTGTACAGGGTATGCAGGGGGCACCAGGTGCCGGGGTCCACCAGGTAGTCGATGCGCTCATACGCGGTCATCTGGCCTTTTTTGTGGATCTGTTCCGCGGGCAGCCCCGCCTGCTTCACGGCCTCCGCCGCTCTCGCCAGCGCCTGTTCTTCCCGGCCAATCGCAGCCGCGTTGTCTTTGTAGTAGGCCAGCATGGCTTCGCTCAAAGGTTCCCCGATTTGCGGCATACCCACGAAATACGGCCTCAAGGGCGTTTGTTCCTTCATACGGCACCTCTGCATCGATATTTTTGTTGCTATCCTTGTGAATAAACAAACTATCGTACCGGGCTGGACCGGAAGCCGCAGCGCGGCAACGGATGAATCGTTTTCTCGAACGGCCCGGCTGCATTCGAAAAGGGAGGCCGCACGCCGCATCAGTTCTCCAGCCTTGATAACTAGTCGACTAGACCACATGTGTCAATATGGTATATTTTATAAACATTACGCAAATCCTTGCGGGACAGGCTTTGAAAAATATAAATTTTTAACATTATGAAGTAATTTGATTTTTTTAAAATATAAAAAGATGGATGCAATGTGGCGATTGGCCTTGACACAGGGGTACTTGTCGACTAGGTTACTAGATATCAAATGTGGGTGATTTTTTGCCGATTGCCGGTGCCGCGCAAGGTAATTTACGGATTTCTTTTTGGGGAGAGGCGGAAAACGTTTTTTAACGGGCAAGCGTTCATGGGGTCCGTCGGGCGGTGCCTTTGGGGGGGGATTTCAGGCGGTTGTTTTTGCGAAGGGCGAGACGCCGGGGGAGGGAGATGTCAGGCTGCGCGGCACGGGGCCGGAACGTGGAGAAACTGCAGTCTCCGCAAGACGGAATGCGCCGGCACAGCGATGGATACGGATTAGGTCGGGACAAATGAAAGGCAACCTGTGTTTCACGAACAGATAAACAGGAGAGAGTGTCCGACGTTTAAAAGAGCCTGTAAATGTTTAGCGGTGGTTACGGTGGTTATGCTCATGGCGGCTCCGGCTTTTGGCGCCAGGTCCATGATCCAGATTTGCGGCGCAACCAGCGGCGGGACGTATTTCCTGCTGGCGAACGCAATCGCGCAAGTGCTCAACACGAAAATGCCCAACGATTTCAAAGCCAACGCCCAGTCCACAGCCGGTACGCCGATCAACATCCGTCTCATGGAGAAAAAAGAGGCTGAATTCGCTTTCGGACAGGCGGGCATTGCCAAAAACGCCGTGGACGGCGTGGCCGGTTTTGAGCAGAAATTTACCAACATCGCCAGCGTAACGTACGTGTACCCCAACGTCATGCACGTTGCCGTGGCCAAGGACGCAAACATCAAAACGTTCGCCGACTTCAAGGGCAAGAGTTTTGCCGTCGGCGCTTCCGGCAGCGCGACCGAAATGAACAGCCGCGACATGGCCCTGATTTACGGCTTGGATTATCTGACAAAAAAGGACTTTACGGCTGAATATTCCAGCGAATCCCAATCCGTGGAACTCTTGAAAAACCGTCAGGCCGTCGGCGCCAACCTGATCGCCGGTGTGGGCGCGGCGAGCTCCATGGACCTTATGAGTTCCGGCAAATTCGAACTGCTTAATTTTTCCGACGAGAAAATAGCCGAACTGAACAAAATAAACCCCGCGTACTTCAAGTTCGTCATCCCGGCCAACACGTACCCGAACCAGCCCGAGGCGGTGAACACTTTCGCGGTGGCCAACTACATTTACTGCCGCAAAGACCTGCCCGTGGATCTCGTCTACAAGTTCACCAAGGCCATCTATGAAAACCAGGCGGATCTCGTGAACGTCCACAAAGCCGCCGCCAATATTAAGAAAGAATCCGCCGTTAACGGCTTGACGGTTCCCTTACACCCGGGCGCTGAAAAGTATTTCAAAGAAGTCGGCGCGATAAAGTAAGCAGAAGAACGTACAGTTGCGAAAGCCCCCGCGCTTTCATCTGGCCCGGGGGCTTTTTCAAACCTCTTCAAACAGCCGTAACTGCCGAACCTGCAAGGTCCGACTGACTGGAAGGATGTACAATGACTGAAGAAGATAAATCCCAAGAAATAGCTACCTTGAAAGAAATGGGTGTCTCTGCGCTGGGAACAGAGGATGCGGACGAGATTTTGCGGAAGTTCGACGCTGAAGCCAGGGTACGCAAACTGGATGGGTTTGCCTCCAAGATACTGACCGGCGTTGCCGTGCTCATGTCTGTTTTCCATCTTTACATGGCGGGCCTCGGCACCATGCCCACCAACAAACAGCGCATGCTCCACCTGGCGTTTACCCTGGTCATCATATTTCTATCCTACCCCTTCAGCAAAAAAGGCAGCAAGAAAGGGGCCAGCATCATCGACTTCATGCTCGCGGCGGTCGGCTTGATCGTTAACCTCTACATCTTTTTCGCCATTGACGATATTTCGGCAAAAGCCGGTCTGGTTACGCAAACCGATATAATCCTTGGCACCATTACCATTGTGATTGTGCTGGAAGCCGCCAGACGGTGCGTGGGGTATGAACTGCCCCTGCTGGCGATAGCCTTTTTGGCGTATGCCTATTTAGGGCCGTATTTGCCGGGGGATTTGATGCACCGGGGATACAGCTTTGAACGGCTCGTCGACCACATGTTCATCAGCGCGGAAGGGATATACGGGATTGCGCTGGGCGTGTCCTCGACGTTTATCTTCCTGTTCATTCTGTTCGGCGCCTTTCTGGGCGCGACGGGGCTCTCGGAACTGTTCACCAACGCGTCCCTGGCCATCGCGGGGCACAAGCCCGGCGGCCCGGCGAAGGTCGCCATTATCGCCAGCGGCCTTCTGGGCATGATCAACGGCAGCGCCGCCGCCAACGTCGTGACCACCGGGGCGTTCACCATCCCTCTCATGAAGCACGTCGGGTACCAGGCGCATTTTGCCGGGGCGGTGGAAGCGGTGGCCTCCACCGGCGGCCAGATCATGCCGCCGGTCATGGGCGCCGCGGCGTTCATCATGGCGGAATTTTTGGGCATTCCCTACAAGACGGTCATGATTACGGCGTTGATCCCGGCGATTCTTTACTATCTGGCCGTGTGGATCAACGTCGACCTAGAAGCGCGCAAATTGGGGCTGAAGGGCCTGCCGAAAGACCAACTGCCCGATGCGAAAGCGGAATTGAAGAAAAGCGGGCACTTGCTGCTGCCCATCGTGTTGCTCATGTATCTTTTGCTCGCGGATTATACGCCGGCGTACTCCGCTTTCTACAGCATTCTTGCGCTGGTCGCCGTCAGCTTTTTCAAAAAGCACACGCGGATGAACCTCAAGTCGCTGATTATTTCCCTGGATTCCGGCGCCCGGCAGGCGGTCGGCGTGGCCGTCGCCTGCGCCGTCGTCGGCATCATCGTCGGGGTCGTCAGCATCACCGGCCTCGGGCTGCAACTGGCCAACATGATCCTGATGCTCTCGGGCGGGCTGCTTATACCGACGCTGTTCCTGACCATGGTGGCCTGCATGATTATGGGCATGGGCATGCCGACGTCGGCGGCGTATATCGTTGCCGGCACCGTGGCCGCCCCCGCCATGGTGAACTTGGGCGTGGACCCGATCGTCGCGCACATGTTCGTGCTGTATTACGCGGTGCTTTCCGCCATCACGCCGCCCGTGGCGCTCGCCGCGTACGCCGGAGCCGGCATTGCGAACGCCCCGCCCTCCAAGGTGGGGTGGACGGCCGTACGGCTCGGCCTGGCAGGCTTTATCGTGCCGTTCATGTTCGTGTTCTCTCCGGCTCTGTGCGCTCAGTCGGACAGTTTGCTGATTATTTTCCGGTGCCTTGCCACGGCAACGATAGGGATCTACTGTCTGGCGTGCTCCATCCAGGGGTATATGCTGAAAAACACCGACTATCTGGAAAGGGCGCTTCTGTTCGCCAGCGCCTTGCTGCTCATTGACGGCGGCGTTATCACCGATGCCGCCGGCTTCGGCCTCCTTGCCATCGTCTGGGTGAAACAAAAGGCCTCCAGCAAGAAGGCGGCAGCGTTGCAGACGGCAGCAACGGAATAGCCGCATCCTGAACGCATCACCGGGTAGGGCGGCTTTTTCCGCCCGCCGGGTATACCGGAGCCCCGGCTTGGGATACACCCAAGCCGGGGCTTTCAGGCAGACAAGCCCCGTGTACCCGGGCCCGGCCAAACGCTCTTTTTTCCTCCTCCCTCCCTCATTTTACAAGCGGGGCCGCCACCCGTTCCAGGATGCCCTGGGCATGGGACAGGGCCATGCCGTAGTTGGTCGCGGGTACGCCCTCGGCCGCGCACAGCCGCAGACGGCGGCGCATTTCCCGCGCGTTCAGCATGCAGCCCCCGCAGTGCAGCACCATGGCGTAACGGGAGAGGTCATCGGGAAAATCCGACCCCGCGCAAAAGGCGAAGTGCAGGTCCTGCTTCGTATAGGCCCGCAGCAGCCGGGGAATTTTCACCCGGCCGATGTCGTCGTCCTGCGGGTGGTGCGAGCAGGATTCCGCTATCAGCACCGGCGCTTCCGGCCCCAGGGCGTCGATGGCTCTGGCCCCTTCCAGCAGCAAAGAGAAATCTCCTTTCAGCCGGGCGAACAGCAGGGAAAAGGTGGTCAGCGGCACATCCGGCGGCAGCATGGCGTTGACCTCGCGCACGACCTGAGAATCCGTGATGACCAGGTCCGGCGGTTTGCGCAGGAGGGAGAGCGCGCGCGGCAGTTCTGTGTGCTGCACGACCAGGGACGGGTGATTGGCCTCCACCAGTTCGCGCAGGGCCTGCACCTGGGGCACGATGAGCCGGCCCTTGGGCGCGGACGCGTCAATGGGCGTCACGCAGACCACCACGCCGCCCGGCGGCAGCAGGTCCGTGACCAGGGGCGGCTCCGCTTCCCGCGCCGGGGCCAGGCCGATCAGGTCCTCGCGCAGGGGCGCGGGGTCGGTTTCCCGGTCCGCGGACAAGCAACGGTGCGCGATGCCCTGTTCCCGGCACCAGGCCAGATCCTTTTCCGGCGGCGGTCCCTGGTCCCGCTTGTTGAACAGCAGCAGGAACGGCGTTTCCAGCTGCCGCAGCGCCTCGATCAGTTCCTTTTCCCACGGGCCCAAACCCGTCCGGTCGGTGACGACAACCGCCATGTCCGCGCGGGCCAGTATCTTGCGGCCCGCTTCCCGCCGCAGCGCGCCGAGGTCCGAGGCTTCGTCCAGCCCGGCCGTGTCATACAGCGTCACCGGGCCCAAGGGCAGCAGCTCGAAGCTGAGCGGCACGGGGTCGCCCGTGGTGCCCGGTTTGGAGGAAACAATGGCGGCCCGCTGCCCCGCGATCAGGTTCAGCACCGTTGATTTGCCCGTGTTGCAACGCCCGAGGACCGCGATATGCAGCCGCGCGCCGCGGTGTGCCGTTGTCATGACGCATGCCTCCAGCTCATTGAAGCTTCCCCGCGCGATACCCGCCACGCGCTTCCCGGCCCGGAAGGCAGGGCGAACCCCGCCGCCGCCAGCATATCCCGCATGGCGTGCGCCCGTTCTTCCGGCGTGGCCTGCTGCCGGTTTTTGCCGGGATAGATGGCGTATTCCTCGCGCACCCGTTCCGGGGTCAGCGAGGGCATGAGCACGTCCGCCACCTCCAAGGCTTTCAAGCGCACGGCATCGCCGTGCAGGCCGAGAGCGCTGGTTACGGGAATGTGGGCCGTGGGCATGCGAAGGCGCGCGGCGGCCATGACGGCCAGGGTTTTCGCCGGGCCGAAGGCGGGCTGATCTCCCAGCGGGGTTGCCGGGTGCGGCACGAACGGGCTGATGGATACCATGTCCAGGCGCAGCGCGGCCAGGGCGTCCAGCTCCTTGTCCAGCGTGTCGGCCGGTTCCTTGGACAGGCCGGGCAGCCCGGCGATGATGCCGGAGCCGGTTTCATAGCCCAGGTCCGCCAGGGCCTTTACCGCGTCCAGCCGCCGGTCCAGCCGTTTGCCGGGCCGCAGGCGGGCGTACAGAGTTGCGTCGAAGGTTTCGGCCTTCAGCAGGTAGCGGTCGGCCCCGGCGGCCCGCCAGAGGGCATATTCCGCCCGCGCCCGCTCGCCGAGGGAAAGCGTCACGGCCAGGCCGAGATCGCCTTTGATCCGCCGGATCAGGTCCGCCATTACCGGGCCGGAATACGCGGGGTCCTCGCCCGATTGCAGAACAACGGTGCCGATGCCCAGGTCCCGGACGGCCCGCGCCCGGCCGAATATTTCCTCCGGTTCCAGGCGGTAGCGGGCCAGGGAGGCGTTGTCCCGGCGCAGGCCGCAGTACAGGCAGTTCTGGCGGCAATGGCTGGAAAATTCCACAATGCCGCGGAGAAAGACATCCCGGCCCCAGCACCGCCGCCGCAGGGCGGCGGCTTCGTCCCAGGCCGCGACCGTCATACGCATATGTCCCGTTCCCCGGTGTCGACGCGGCGCAGCCTTTCGCGCAATGCGTCGCGCACCGCCGCGTCGGGCGTTCCGTCCACGGCCCGGGCGATGGCGATTTTTCCGGCTTGCAGCAGGTCCGGCTCCGCGTAGTCGAGCAGGTACTCGTAATAGGTGGCCAGGGCGTTGGGCTGGCAGAAATTGCGGATGAAGGCGCTTTTCGCCAGGCCCATGAAGTGCTCGCCGGTGCGGCCTTTGCGGTAACAACTGGTGCAGAAGGACGGCACGAAGCCGCAGGATTGCAGGTCGCGGATGATGTCGCTCAAGGACCGCTCGTCCCCCACCCAGAACTGCTGGGCGCCGGGCCGGTTGGCCGCCGCGTCCGCATAGCCGCCGGGGGACGTGCGCGAGGCCGCGCTGAGCTGGGATATGCCCAGGTACAGCAATTCGCGCTTCAAATCCGGTTTTTCCCTGGTGGTGATTATCATGCCGGTATACGGCAGCGCCAGGCGCACCACGGCGATGATGCGCTTGAAGACCGCATCGGCGATGACGTTGGGCGGGTTGTGCGACAAGACGGAATTCTGGGCCGGCTCGATGCGGGGGAAGGAAATGGTGTGCGGCCCCGCGCCGTAGAGATCCTCCAGGACCTGGGCGTGGCGCAAGAGAGCCAGCACCTCGAAGCGGTGGTCGAACAACCCGAACAGCACGCCCAGGCCCACGTCGTCCACCCCGGCCTCCTGGGCCCGGTGCATGGCGAAAACCCGCCAGTCGTAATCTTTCTTGCGGCCGCCGAGGTGGACCGTTTCGTAGGTCTTCCGGTGGTAGGTTTCCTGAAAGCACTGGTAGGTGCCGATGCCCGCCTGTTTGAGGGTTGCGAACCCCGCCGTATCCAGTGGAGCGCAGTTGACGTTGACCCGCCGGATTTCGCCGGAGGGCGGGGTCTTCACCGCGTATATGGCGGCCACGCTGTCCGCGATGGCCCGCGCGTCCCAGCGCGGGTGCTCGCCGTACACGGCCATGATGCGCTTGTGCCCCATCTTTTGGATGAGAGCGACTTCCGCGGCCAGCTCTTCGGGCGACAGGCTGTGCCGTTCCAGGTCCTTGTTGGTGACGCTGAAGGCGCAGTAAGCGCAACGGTTGGCGCATTCGTTGGTCACGTACAGCGGCGCGAACAGCACCATGCGGTTGCCGTAAATGGCGTCTTTCAATTCCAGGGCGGTGCCGTACAACGCGTCAAGGCGGTCTTCCGGCATGGGCGCCAGAAGAGCCGCCGCCTCGCCGAGATCAAGCCCCTTGCCCTCGCGGGCCTTGGCCAGGACGGCGTCGATGCGGGCGGGGGCCGGGTTCGCTTCCCGCTCGATCAGGGACCAGATCTGCTCCTCGTCAATAAAGGGCCGGTATGCGGTATTCATAAACGCGCCTTTATGCTACATGCGGCGGCGCTTGGTATACGTCGTGTGCAGCAGCTTCTGGGCCAGCAGGCTGTGCGGTTCGCCGAGGAAGTCCGCGTACAGCTTCTGGATGAACGGGTTTTCATGGGATTTGCGCAAGCGCTTGCTTTTGTCCTCGTTGAACAGCGCCCGCATGCGTTTTTCCAGTATCTCGATATTGCCGTGGTGGTACGGCTGGCCGCCGCCGTCGATGCAGCCGCCGGGGCAGGCCATGATCTCGATGGCGTGGTAATGGGCCTTGCCTTCGCGGATGTTTTCCAGGAGCTGGCGGGCGTTGCCCAGGCCGCTGGCCACCGCCACCTTGACGTCCAGGTCGCCGACGCGCACGGTCGCTTCCTTGATGCCCTTGAAGCCGCGCAGCGCGCCGAACTCCACCTTTTCCAGGATTTCGCCGGTAATCCATTCATAGGCGGTGCGCAACGCCGCTTCCAACACCCCGCCGCTGGTCCCGAAAATGACCGCCGCGCCGGTGGATTCCCCCATGGGGTCGTCGTACCGTTCGTCCGGCAGCGACAGGAAGTTGATGCCCGCCTCGCGGATCATTTTGCCCAGTTCGCGGGTGGTGATGACCAGGTCCACCTCGCGGATCATGTCCACGTTCAGCTCCGCCCTGGCCGCCTCGTATTTCTTGGCCAGGCAGGGCATGACGGAAACCACGAACATCTTGTCCGTGTCCACATTCAGCTGCTCGGCCATGTAGGTCTTGGCGATGGCCCCGAACATCTGCTGCGGCGACTTGCAGGTGGAAGGCACGTCCAGCATGTCGCCGAACTGGTGCTCGAAAAACTTCACCCAGCCCGGGCAGCAGCTGGTCAGGATGGGGAGCTTGCCCCCGTGCTCCAGCCGGTGTTTGAATTCCGCCGCTTCTTCCATGATGGTCAGGTCCGCGGCGAAGTTGGTGTCGAACACCTTGTCAAAGCCGAGCAGACGCAGGGCCGCGACCATCTTGCCCGTCACCGCCACCCCGGCGGGCATGCCGAAGAGTTCCCCCAGCGCCGCGCGCACGGCAGGGGCGGTCTGCACCACCACGTATTTCTCCGGGTCGGCCAGGGCGTCCCACAGGCGGGAGATGTTGTTGACTTCGGACAACGCGCCGGTGGGGCACACGGCCACGCACTGGCCGCAGAACACGCAGGTGGTGTCGATCATGGGTTCGTCAAAAGCGGGGCCCACGGTGGTGGTGAAGCCCCGGCGGATGCCGGAGAGCACCTTGACGGTCTGCACGTTGTTGCACATGGTTTCGCACCGGCGGCAGAGAATGCACTTGCTCATTTCCTTGACAAAGGCCGGGCTGGAGGCGTCCCGGCGGTGTTCCGCCATTTCGCCGGTGTATTTGATCTCGTGGATGCCCAATTCCGCCGCCAGGGCCTGCAACTCGCACACGGAGTTTTTGGCGCAGGTCAGGCAGGTCTTGGGGTGGTTGGACAGGATCAGTTCCAGCACGGCCCGCCGCGCGTTGATGGTGCGCGGGGTGTGGGTGCGGATTTCCATGCCCTGGGCGGCGGGGGTGGCACAGGCCGGCAGCAGGGCCTTGCGGCCCGCCATTTCCACTAGGCAGACGCGGCAGCTGGCCTCCTGGTTGACCATTTTAAAGTCGTGCATATCCAGGTGGCAGAGGGTGGGGATATGGATATCCAGTTTTTTGGCGGCGTCCAGGATGGTGGTGCCTGCCGGCACTTCCACCTGTTTGCCGTTGATATTCAGACTAATCATACGTACCTCGCAAAAGTGCCGCGGCATGGCGGGCGTTGGGCGTTACGCGCATTCACTGGCGGACGACGGCGTTTACCGGGCAGCAGGTTATGCAGGTGCCGCATTTGATGCATTCCTTGGTGTCGATGACGTGCCGCTCGCGCAGGGAACCCTCGATGCAGTTCACCGGGCAGTCGCGCGCGCAGCGTTCGCACCCGATGCACGCTTCGGTGATGAAGTAGTCGAGCAGTTCCGGGCAGACCTTGGCCGGGCAGTGCTTGTCCTTGACGTGGGTGACGTATTCGTCCCAGAAGTAGCGCATGGTGCTGAGCACCGGGTTGGGCGCGGTCTGGCCCAGCCCGCACAGGGCAGTATCCTGGATGACCTTGCCGAGGCTCTGCAACTTTTCCAGATGCTCTTCCGTGCCCTTGCCTTCGGTGATGTCCGTCAGCATTTCGTGCATGCGCTTGTTGCCAACCCGGCAGGGCGTGCACTTGCCGCAGGATTCCTCCATGATAAAACTGAGGTAGTACTTGGCGATATCCACCATGCAGTTGTCCTCATCCATGACGATCATGCCGCCGGAGCCCATCATGGACCCGATGCCGGTCAGGGACTCGTAATCGATGGGGATATCCAGATTTTCCGTGCTGATGCAGCCGCCGGAAGGCCCGCCGGTCTGCACGGCCTTGAACCGTTTGCCGTCCCTGATGCCCCCGCCGATCTCATGGATGATTTCCCGCAGGGTGATGCCCATGGGCACTTCCACCAGGCCCACGTTGTTGACCTTGCCCGCCAGGGCGAAGACTTTGGTGCCCTTGGATTTTTCAGAGCCGATGGCGCTGTACCAGTCCGCGCCGCCCAGGATGATGCGCCGCACGTTGGCCAGGGTTTCCACGTTGTTGATGATGGTGGGTTTGCCGTACAGGCCCTTTTCCGCCGGGAAGGGCGGTTTGGGCGTGGGTTCGCCGCGCCCGCCTTCAATGGAGCGTAGCAGGGCCGTTTCTTCGCCGCAGACGAAGGCCCCGGCCCCCAGCTTCAACTCCAGGTCGAAGGAAAAGCCGGAACCCATGATGTTTTTGCCCAGCAGGCCCACCTTGCGCGCTTGCGCCAGAGCCTTGCCCAGGCGCTCGACGGCCAGCGGGTATTCCGCCCGGATGTAAATGTAGCCCTGGTCCGCGCCGATGGCGTAGGCGGCTATGGCCATGCCCTCCAGCACGCAGTGGGGGTCGCCTTCCAGGATGGAGCGGTCCATGAACGCGCCGGGGTCGCCTTCATCCGCGTTGCAGACCACGTATTTCTTGCCCTCGGGTTGCGCCGCCGCCGCCGCCCACTTGCGCCCGGTGGGAAAGCCCCCGCCACCCCTGCCCCGCAGGCCGGAATCCGTGATACACCGGACCACGTCCGCCGGTTGCATCGATTGCAGGCAGGAAGCCAAGGCTTGATACCCTTGGGCGGCGATATATTCCTCGATTTTTTCCGGGTTTATCAGGCCGCAGTTGGCCAGCGCCGTGCGCATCTGCTTTTTGTAGAAGCCGATGTCCGCTTCGTGGGTGACGGCCTCTTCCGGTTTTTCCGGGTCGCGGTAGAGGAGGCGTTCCACCACGGCGCCGTGCAGCATGTGGCTCGTCACGATTTCTTCCGCGTCGTTCGCGGTGACGTCCACATAGAAAACATCTTCCGGAAACACCTTGACGATGGGGCCCTTCTTGCAGAACCCGAAGCATCCGGTGATGTGGGCTTCCGCCGTATCCTTCAACCCGGCTTTGGCAATGGCCCGCCGGAGTTTTTTCAGAATGTCCAGGCTGCGGATGGAGCGGCAGCCGGTGTCGCCGCAGACGAGAAATTCGCGCTTGCCCGACGCGGGCCGCGCGCCGCCCGTGCGCAGCGCCAGCAGCGGGGAGTAAGCGGCGTATGCTTTGGCCAGGTCGGCATAGGAAGTTATTTTTCGCATACGATACCTCTACTTCCTGTGTTTGCTGATGATGGTCGCCACATCGTCCGGCCGGACTTTGGCATGCACCGCGTCGTTGATCAGCACGGCCGGAGCCAGGCCGCAGGCGCCTACGCAGCGCACGGCCTCCAGGCTGAAGGCCCGGTCGGGGGAGGTTTCCCCCATCTTGAGGTCAAGCTGGTCCTGCACCTCGCGGGCGATGCGCTCGCCCCCGCAGACGAAACAGGCCGTGCCCAGGCAGACCCTGATCTGGCATTTCCCCTTGGGTTTGGTGGTGAAGAAGGAGTAGAAGCTGACCACGCCGTAGATTTTGGAGGCCGCCACATGCAGCTTTTCCGCCACAAAGAGCATGACCTCCTTGGGAAGGTAGCCGAAAATGTGCTGCGCCTCGTACAGAACCCTGATCAGGGAGGATTCTTTGTCTTCCAGCTGGTCGATGAATTTTTCCAGAGCGGCGAATCCGCTCGCGGGCAGGTGCTCGTTCGGCATGGATACCTCCGGCAAGGCTGGATGCCGCAGGTCCCGCACGACCATGAAATCGCCGGGAGAATCCCACGGCTTGTGAGTTTGGTTACAAACTAACACGGCCAAGGGAAAAATAACAACAGTTTTCGGAAAAGCGGTCCTGCTATTCCCTGCCGTTTTTCCTTTTTCATAGGGTAGTTGGCAAAAATTGAGTATTTGTGTTTTTTTTCAAAAAGTACCCCGGTTCGCCTGAAGCGGACGTTGTTCGCCCGGACCGGACGTTGACGGGCACTATGGCCGAAACCCCTTTTCCGGATGGAAAAGGGGCTCTCATTGGCGGGGGCGTGGTGAGGCGGCGGCCTATTTCTCCGGGGCGGGCGGTTCTTGCCGGTACCCGCCGCCCAGCGCCTGGATCAGGTCGATATCGGCCATCAGGTGCAGGCGGCGCAGTTCCAGGGCTCTGACCTGTTCCGCCAGCAGGGGCAGGCGGGCCGCCATGGCCTCGACCGCGTCCGCCAGGCCCCGTTTCTTGTACGCGTTCACGCTTTCAAACAGGTAGGCGGCGCTATGCAGCCGCTCCTCCTGAATGGCGAGCCCGGCCTCTATTTTCTGCATGCGGATGCCCGCCAGGGCAACGTCCCGGACGGCGTTCAGCACGGCCTCGTTGTATAGGGCGATCAGCATGTCGCTGGAGGTCCGGGCTTCCCGGAGGGCGGCGTTCAGGCGGCCGCTGTCGAAAATGGGCAGGGTGACCATGGGCGTGAACATGATTTGCTGGGCTCCCCTGTTGAAAAGCCAGGTCGCGTCCATGCTGTCGAAACCGTAAAACCCCAGCAGATTGAAACTGGGATAAAAGGCCGCCTTGACGGCGTCCACCGCGTCCAGGGACGCTTGCACGTACCAGCGGGCGGCTTGCAGGTCCGGCCGGCGGGCGAGCAGTTCGTACCCCAGGGTTTGCGGCATCCGCCCTTGAGTGGCGGGCAGGCCCGCCCGTTCAAGGGGCGGCAGGTCCGGCTGGCCGACGATGGCCCGCAACGCTTCGTGAAAGGCGCGCAGGTCGTTTTGGGCATTGCTGACTTGTTCCTCCAGGTCCAGTTGCCGCAACCGGGCCTGTTCGTAGGTGGAACGCGGCTCCAGCCCGCGTTTGACCCGTTCTTGGCTCGCGGCGGTCATTTCCGCTTCCACGGCGCGGATCTGTTCCAGCAGGTCCAGCAGGGAGTGAAGAGCCTGAATGTCGAAATAGAGCCTGGCCACGCCGCCCGCCAGGACAAGCTCGGCCTGGGCCTGCTCGGCGGCTTGGGCGTTGGCCTCGCCGACGGTGGCCCGGATCATCGCCCTGTCCTTTCCCCAGATGTCGAGGTTCCAGGAGCCGGTCAGGCCGACGGTGGCCGTGGTGTACCAGGGGCCGTGAATGCCCAGGAGCGGGATGTCCTCTGCATAAATACCCAGAAAACCGGCGTCGGAAACGCGCATCCGGTTAATCATGCCCATGGCCCCGACCAGCGGCCCGGCGTTGGATACCGCCGCGCCTATTTTTGCTTTCGCCGCTTCGGTTCTGGCCCGCGCCACGTCCATGCCGGGCGAGTCGAGCAGGGCCTTCACGACAAGATCCGACAGCTGGGTATCCTCGAAGCGCAGCCACCACCCGGCCTCCGGCCAGCTGTCGCGGGCCAGCCGGATGTCCTCGGCCAGCCGGATGCGCTCGTGCCCCACCATCGGTTTGGGGTCCGTGTCCTTATGCAGGAGCAGCGCGCACCCGGAAGACGCGAAGGCGAGGGCCGTCAGGACGAGGCAGAGCGCAACGGCGCGGTATCGGTTCCGGGTATCGCTCATGCGGGCGCGTCCTCCAACGGTTTTAAAGGCGGGGACGCCGGCAACAGCTGCAAACGCGTGAGCGAGGGGGGGGCGGCAAGGGATGCATCCGTCAACGCGTCCGCCTGCGCGCGCAGGTCGGCGGCCACCGCCTCCGGCAGGCGCCGCGCCGCGGCCAGCCTGGCGTGCAGGGCGAACAGCAGGTCCTGCGCGTCGTTAAGCCACTGCCGGCTGTGGCGCGCGAAGTCGCGGTCCGTGGCGGTAAAATCCGGCTCAAGGATGACTTTGGCGCGTATTTCGCGTATTTTTGACAGCAGGCTCCAGGCGCGGCTTTCCGCTTCGCGCAGGCGCGCCTGCCGCTCTTCGGCGCTTTCCCCGTGTTCCCCTTCGGCCATGGAGGCCGCTGCCCGCAGGAGATCCGCCATGCTCCGGCGCAGTGAGCTTTCCTCTTTTTCCGGCCAGATCAGGGTGTGGATGACCGTGGAAACCGCGACCCCCACCATGATGCCGATGAGCCTGTCCCGGATCTCCGCCAGGTTGACGCTCGGGCCGCTCGAGGTCATCAGGGCCAGGGCGTAGGCAAAGGCGATCTGCACCCCGGCGTAGCTGGAGCGCGGGGAGCCCACGGTTATCCAGGCGGCGGGCAGCAGCACCGCGAGGCACAGCAGGATATACCAGGTGATGTCGTCCAGGTGCGGGATGACGCTGACGCTGATAAGCAGGGCGATCGCGCTGCCGATAAGACAGCCGGAGACGCGCAGAAGGCCCTTTTGGGCGGTCGCCCCCAGGCTGGGTTGGGCCATGATGATGCAGGTGAGCATGCAGGTATGGATGCCTTCCCACTGCGTCGATTTGTAAAAGCCGAGACAGACCAGGGTGGCCAGCACGGTTTTGAGGGCAAACCGCACATACGTCGGGTTTGTGGTCGCGTCCGGCGCCAGCAGGGGCATTTTCGCGCCTTCCTCCGGCGGGTATTCCGCATCGGCCACGCTTGCAAGAGCTTGCAGCGCGTCGCGCATTTCGCCGAGTTCGGCGGCGAGAGGAGCCGCGTGAGGAGAGGACGCCTCCGGAACGACAATCGCATCCCGCTGCCGGAAAGGCGCGTCCGTCTCCAGCGCGGCGCAAAAGTCCAGGCAGGCGGACCGTATCCCGTGCAGGGCTTGCAGCGTTTCCGGATCATTCGTTTCAGAGGGCAGGCGGGAAAGATGGGCCGCCGCGATACGGAGGCGGTCAATGGTGCCCAGCCGGGCGAGGTATCGGGTTTTGCGCGACCTGATTTCTTTTTTTTCAAGCGAGGCGTAGGCCAGCAGGCGGTGCAAACGGCTGAGATCGCGCTCCACCATGTCCGGAGACAGGGGGCGGGACGCCTCGCCGTGTATTTTGTCCTCCAGCATCCTGATGACGACCCCCAGTTGCCGTTGCGCTTCCCTCGGCAGCGAGCGGGAGGGAAAATCCGGCCGCACCAGGGTGCAGACGATGCAGGCGAGGATAGCCGGGTACACCGAGACCACGGTGCTCCACAAGTTCAGGCGCAGCATCAGTTCGCCAGCGGGCAGAACCGCCATGTTGGCCTGCAGAAAGATGACGGACAGGGCCGCCATGTACCCGATGTTCCCGATAAGCGGCACCACGCGGAAAACGTACATGCCAAAAAAGACCAGCAGGCTGGAAAACGTGATGCGTATGGGGGGGGAATCTATGGTCAGGCCCAGCACCAGGTTGTCCAGCACCCCGACCAGCAAAGCGCCGCAGATGACCAGCGCGGAAGAGAGGTAGGTGAGGACGGTGTTTTCCATCACCGTGAAAAAGATGACGATGATCCCGAGGTCCAGAAAAGGGAGTTGTAAAAAGAAGGTGAGGAGGATGACGAGGGTGATGCAGACCGCGTAGCGGACGACCGCGTCGAACCGGCCGGGATACGGCGCGAGTTCGGCGCGCAGAAAGGAGCCCAGGTTGCCGGTGGGACCGGGGGGCCGCATGTCCGGGGAAATCGCCATGCTAGTCACTGTCCTGTAAAATGGCCACGGCCGACGCGCCTACCCTGAACAGCGCGGGATCCGGGTCGCGGACCAGAAATTTGACCGGAAAGCGCTGCACCACCCGCACCCAGTTGATGGATCGCTTCACGATGGGCAATCCCTCGATGACCACGCCGCCGTCGTCGGGAAGGACGCCGAAGCCGACGGAATCGACCGTGGCCGAAAAACGCCGGGAACTGTCGGCCAGAAGGTACACCGTGGCGGGCCGCCCGGCGGCAATGGCGTGCAGCTCGGTTTCCCGGAAGTTGGCCACAACGTACCACTCTTCGGTGTTAATCAGGGTGAACACCGGGCGTCCGGCCGCGACAAACGCTCCCGCGCTGGTGCGCAAACTGGCTATGATGCCGTCGCAGGGGGCGCGGACAATGGTATGCTCCAGGTTGATTTCCGCCAGCGCGATATCGGCGAGCGCCACGTTGCGGCGGGCCACCAGCGCGTCCACGCTGCTTATGGCGGCTTCCGCCCCGGCAGCCTGGGCCATGGCCGCGTTGCGCTGGGCAATGGCGGCGTTCAGGGCGGAGCGCGCCTGATCCACCCGCTCCGCGGAAGCATAGCCCTGGGCTTTGAGAGGGGCCAGGCGCTCATAGCTGGAACGGGCCTGGCGCACCGCGACTTCCGCCTGTTCCAGGGCCTCTTTGGCCGCGTCCGCGCTGAAGGTTTGCGCGGTGACAAGCTTGGAAGCCTGCCGTATTTCCGCGTCCAGCACCGCAATGCCCGCTTTGGCTTTCACCAGGGTTTCGCGGTGGGGGCCGGGGTCTATCATAAAGAGCACGTCGCCCTTTTTAACCGTCTGGTTGTCCCTGACGGGCAAATCCACGATATACCCGCTGACCTCGGGAGCGACGTTGATGGTCGGGGCGTATGCGTAAGCGTCATCGGTTCTGGGCGCCGTATCGAGGCGGTACACCACGTAGGCGCCGAGAATCACGGCCACGGCCAGGAGCGCCAGGAGGGCCGGTTTGGTCATGCCGCTTTTGGCCGGTGTTGTTTTCGTCGTCATAATCTCGAGCCTCAGTTATGGAAAAAAAGAATCCAGAAAAGAAGGGTGCCGATGGCCGTTATGAGCGGGTACACAAGCACCGGCGGCCCCAGGCTTTCGGCCAGGTGCGCCTTTATGAGCACGGCCCGGAGTACAAGCGTGACAAAAAGCGCGGCGGCGGCGCACAAAAGCCATCCCGGAAAAAACGCGCCCAGAATCGGGATGGACGGCGAGACCGCGCAACCGGAAAGCATAACGGCAAGTAAAACGGCGATAGATACTTTTCCCATATATACGCTGTAAATAAAGTCACAAAGAAAGACAATGAGGATGAATATAAAACGAAACAGCGCTCCGGAGAAAGCAAAAGAGGCGGTTTACCGGGCTTCCTCTTCAATTTGCAATGTGGTAGCTCAAAGGACACACGGAGGTTCACAATGAGGAAAACTCTGTTTCCCGCTCTCTTGCTCGCCTGCCTTGTCCTGCCCGGATGCTCCGCCAAAACGGACGTTTCCTACCAGCAGCCCCAGCGCTACCCGTTCGAAAACACCATGGTTTACGACGCCGGCCTGGAAAAGGTATGGAGCGCCGCCGTCGCGTCGGTCCAGGGAAGTTTTTTTGTGCTCGATCAACTCCAAAAAGATGCGCGGACCATGACGCTTTCTTTCATGACGGAAAACCCGGCGGATTACGTGGATTGCGGTGTGCTGACATACACCACCGCCGGCGGCATGGGCGGCGGCGAAACGGTGACGGTCGCGGGCGCCGCGCCCGTTGCGAAGTATATGTACGGCGACGGCGATTCGCCCCCCAGGGAAGTCGTGCGCACGGCAACCCTGGCGGGAAAAGTTACCGTCGTCTTTTCCGCCGAGGGCAAGGGGAAAACCCGCGCCGTCGTCACCGTGCGGTATACCGTTGCCATCGCCAATACGGGGGATATGCCCGTGACGTACGGCTACAGCGAAGGCGTCATGCCGTTCAAAACCTCCTCCGCTGTCATTTTCAGCGGCGGGCAGACGGGCCGCATGCACGGCGGCGGGCTGACCCAGTGCGTCTCCCGGTCCGTTGTGGAAAAAAATATTCTGGAAGGCATCCAAACCGCCCTCGGCGCACAGTAGCGCCGCCGCGCCGCCCGGAACGCGCCGGAGAATCCGCCGCCGGGGCCGCCGCGCCGGAGGCTGTCTTTTTTCGGGAAAACTGCTATTGCCCCAGCACATGCTCTGTAACTTCTTATGGGAGATTCCTATGTTCGAGCGGACGCAGTTACTGCAATACTATGAGACCATGCACACCATCCGCGAATTCGAGATGGAAGCCATCCGCCTGCGCGAAAGGGACGAGATTCTCGGCACCCTTCACACCTACATCGGCGAGGAAGCCATTGCCACGGCGGTCTGCGCGTGCCTCAAACCGACCGATTACATTGAAAGCACGCACCGGGGCCACGGCCACACCATCGCCAAAGGCGCGGACGTCAAACGCATGATGGCGGAACTGTTCGGCAGGATTACCGGAAGCTGCAAGGGCAAGGGCGGCTCCATGCATATCGCCGATTTCAGTATCGGCATGCTCGGGGCGAACGGTATCGTGGGCGGCGGATACGGGCTTGCGGTGGGCGCTGCGCTCGCCGCGCGGTTCCAGAAGCGCGACGCGGTTTCCGTCGTGTTCTTCGGCGACGGCGCATCCAACAGGGGAACCTTTCATGAAGCGGCCAACATGGCGGCCGCATGGAAGCTCCCGGTCATCTTTGTCTGCGAAAACAACGGCTGGGCGGCCGCCACGAGCCATGACCGGGGAAGCCAGCAGGCGGTGCAGGATATCGCCAAACGCGCCGTCGGGTACGACATGGAAAGCTTCATTGTGAACGGCAACGATTTTTTCGCCGTTTACGACGCCATGAGCCGCCTGGCCGCCCGCGCGCGGAACGGCGAGGGCAATCGCTGCGGCTTTTTGGAATGCAAAACCTTCCGCATCATGGGGCATTATATCGGCGACAAGCAACCCTACCGCGATGCGGAAATTGCGAAGCGGCGGCTGCAGGCGGACGACTGCATCGTGAACTTTGAAAACCGGTGCCTTGCCGAGGGCTGGCTGCAAACCTCCGACTTTGCGCCCGTCAGGGAACGCGTGCTGGAGAAAGTGCGGGAAGCCAAGCAGTTCGCCATTGAAAGCCCGTATCCCGACCCCGCCGAACTGTACACCGATATATATGACGCCTAGGAGCCACCATCATGCGTGAAATGTCCTATATGCAAGCCACTTTTGAGGCGATGAAGGAAGAAATGCTGCGCGATCCCGCCGTGTTCGCCATGGCGGAAGACATCAACGGCCAGGGCGGCGGCGTGGGCGCCTACACGGGCTTGGGAGCGGCGGTGGGTGACCCCGCGAGGGTCATGGATACCCCGATTTCGGAAGCCGGGATCGTTTCCTGCGCCATCGGCGCGGCCCTTTCCGGCATGCGGCCGGTGGTCGACCTGCGGTTTTCCAACTGCATCCCGTGCAGCATGGACGAAATCGTCAACCAGGCTGCCAAATCCCGGTACATGTTCGGCGGGCAGGGAAAAGTGAGCATGGTGATCCGCTGCCCGGACGGCATCGTGAAAATGCAGGGAGCGCACCACACGGACTGCCTGGAAGCGTGGTTCGCCCACGTCCCCGGCCTGCAAGTGGTCGTGCCCTCCAACCCGGCGGACGGCAAAGGGCTGCTCAAAACGGCGATCCGCAACAACAACCCGGTCATGTTTTTCGAGCACAAGCTCCTGTTCGGTATGAAAGGCCAGGTCCCGGACGGGGAGTATACCGTCCCGCTCGGCAAGGCCAGCCTTGCGCGCGAAGGCGGGGACGTGACCATCGTGGTTTACGGCATCATGGTCGGCCGGGCGCTGGAAGCCGCCGCGGAGCTGGCGGCGGAAGGCGTCGAGGCGGAGGTTGTCGACCTGCGGACCTTGTCCCCGTGGGACAAGGAAACCGTTCTCGCTTCCGTGAAAAAGACCGGGCGGGCCGTTGTGGCCCATGAAGCCACCCGGCAATGCGGGTTCGGCACGGAGATTTCGGCCACCATCGCGGAAGAGGCGTTCGGCAGCCTGAAAGGGCCGGTTGTCCGGATAGGCGCCCCGTTCGTGCCCATTCCCGTTTCGCCCCATCTTGAGGATATGTGCCGGACGCTGCCCAAAGACATCGCGGACGCCGCGCGCCGGTGCATGCGCGGATAACGGCCTTGTGAGACGGGCGGAGCATCGCCCGTGACGAAAAAACGCGCCGTTCCCTTTTGCGGCAAAGGGGAGCGGCGCGTTGCTTTTTTGCCCAATATCATTGCCTGGGCGATTGGTCGCGGGTATTTTGGGAGAGAATGGACTCGTTGCGGGTGAAATCCGTTCACCCGTGCAAGCCGGCCGCTTCCGATTTTCCTACGGCCATACCGGGAGGGACGCCATGTCCAAACTCGTCAAAGGATGCCTCACCATCGGCGTCGGCGTTGCCGTCTATCTGCTGCCCACCCTTTTCGGGGCGGCCGCCGCGCCCGGAGCCTCCGGGCTTCTGGCCGTGGGCGTGCCGGAGGGGCTGCCGCCGCAAGCCTGGTTGTATTTCGCCATATTCATGGGCGTGGTCGCGGGCCTGATTCTGGAACCCGTGCCCGCCGCCCTGGTCAGCTTCATCGGCATGGCCGCGGCGGTGTTTCTGCGCGTGGGGGCCATCGCCCCGCACAACCATGCCATCGACATCAAGACCGCGCTCGCCTGGGGCTTGTCCGGCTTTTCCGACAGCACCGTCTGGCTGATCTTCGTGGCCTTCATGTTCGCCATGGGGTACGAGAAAACCGGCCTGGGCAAGCGCATCGCCCTTATCCTGGTGCGCCGCCTCGGCAAAAGCAGCCTCGGTCTCGGCTACGCCGTGGCGTTAGCCGACTGCGTGCTCGCCCCCTTCATGCCCTCCAACACGGCCCGCAGCGGCGGCACGCTCTTTCCCATCATCCGCAACATTCCGGTCATGTTCGGCTCGCTCCCGGACAAGGAGCCGCGCAAGCTCGGGGCCTATCTCACCTGGGTGGCGCTGGCCTCCACCTGCGTCACGAGTTCCCTTTTCTACACGGGACTCGCGCCCAACATCCTGGCCGGAAGCATCCTGAACAGCAACGGCGTGACCTTCAGCTGGACCACCTGGTTCTTCGCCATGGCCCCGGTGGGCATTCCGCTGCTGCTGCTCGTCCCGCTGCTGACGTACTTTTTGTACCCGCCCACCATGAAGCGCGCCGAGGACGCCCCGGTCTGGGCCGCGGCCGAACTGGAAAAGATGGGCCGCGTGACCCGCCGGGAATGGACCATGCTGGGCCTGGCCCTGCTGGCCCTTTCCCTGTGGATATGGGGATCGCACCTTATGGAGGGAACCGAAGCCGCCCTGATCGTGCTCATGCTCATGCCGCTGCTCGGCGTCTGCACCTGGGACGACATCCTGGCCAACAAGGGCGCGTGGAACGTGCTGATCTGGTTCGGCACGCTGGTGACCCTGGCGGGCGGGCTGGGGCACGTGGGGTTTCTGCCCTGGTTCGCGGCCGGAACGGGGACGCTGGTGCAAGGGTACAGCCCGCACATGATCACCCTGATTCTGCTGGTGATATTCTTCGTCTCGCACTACCTCTTCGCCAGCGTGACCGCCCATGTGACGGCTCTGCTCGGGCTTTTCATCACGACGGCCGCGGGCATTGCCGGGGTGGACGTGGCCCAGACCGCCTTGCTCCTGGCCATGAGCCTGGGCCTGATGGGCATCATCACGCCTTACGGCGCCGGGCCGAGTCCCATCTGGTACGGCGCGGGCTACGTTTCGCCCAAGGCCTTCTGGGCGCTCGGCTTCGTCTTCGGCGTGCTCTATCTGGCGGCGTTTCTGCTCGTCACCGTGCCCTGGCTCGGCGTGCTGAACCCGGCGCTCGGCAGGTGATGGAAAAGAGGGAGCTTTCGCCCGCCTTGCGCAAAACTGAAAAACGCCCCCCGGAACAGCATCCCGGGGGGCGTTTTTCATGGCCGGTCGCTTATCGCTCACGGGAGGAAAAATCCTCCCGGCAAAAGGAGAGAAAGGCGCGCATGGCCGCCGAGTGGTATTTCCGGCTGTGGTAGCAGATGGAAAAGGTCCGGGAAAAGCGCTCTTTCAGCGCAATGACGGCCACACTCCCGGATTTTGCCCGGGACGCGGACAGGCGGGAGACGAAGGCCAGCCCCAGCCCCTGGGACACGGACCGGACGATGGTCGCCGGGGAACTGAGCGTTAACGCGATGGTCATGGGTTCCACCAGCGGGCCGAGCGTATGGTTGAAATATTCACGGCTTCCGGAATCCACTTCCCGCACGATCCAGCGTTCCTTGGCAAGCTCGCGGGCCGGGTGAACACGGTGCCCTTGTGCCAGGCGGTGCCCCGGCGGGGCGATAACGACCATCTCGTCCTCGATCCATGGTTCAAAGACGATTTCCGGCAGCCGTTCCTCACCTTCAAGCAGGGCCGCGTCCAGGGTGAAGGAGGCGAGCATGCGCAGTATTTCCGCCGTGTTGGCTATTGTTACCTCCGGGAGCCATCCGGCCGTGGCGGAAAATCCGGCCAGGAGTTCCGGCAGGACGTCGTTGCCGATGGTCTGGGTGCAGCCCACCCGGAGGAAATTGCCTTCCGCCCCTTCGTTGGCGGTGCCGGAAAAGCTCCGCTCAACATCCTCGGCTCGGTGAACCAACTCGTCCGCCATGGGCAGAAGGCGTTTGCCCTCGTGGTTCAAATGCAGCTTCGGGTGCGCCCGGTCGAAGAGCGCCACGCCGAGGCGGCGTTCCAGTTCCCCGAGGGACTGGGACACGGCCCCCTTGGTCATGAACAGCGCCTCCGAGGCGCGGGAAAGGTTCTGGTGCCGGGCCACCGCCACGAAAACCTGCAATTGCTTCAGCGTAATGTTCATCGTTTAATTTTTCCGAACGGTATGTAATGAGTATTTCGATATCCTGAATGACGTGGATATGGCAAGGTCAAATCCATCGAGTAGCAAGGAGCATCGCAGTGAGAACGTTGTCGGGAAAAAGCGGTATAGTCAGTCAGGTACGGCAGGCCTCGGGGCGTATTCCCACGCCCGCGGCGGGGCTTGGGCTGGGCATCGCCAGCCTGGGCTGGGCGTTGGAAAACGCCGCGCCCATGGGCGGGGCGGCACAACTCGCCGGGGCCGCGCTTGCATCCCTTTTTCTGGTGTGCGTCGCGGGTAAATTTTTGTTGCATCCGCCGCTGGTCTTTACGGAAATGCGCCATCCGGTGTTGGGCAGCATTTTGCCCACCCTCGCCATGGGCATGATGGTCGTTTCCAAGGCCGTTTCCCTGCATGCCCCGGCGGCCGGTGAACATATGTGGCTGGCCGCGGTGGCGCTGCATCTGTTCTTCCTGGCCGGGTTCGCCTGGTGCCAGTGCCGCGCCTTCTCTTTTTCCTCCATGGTGCCGAGTTGGTTCGTGCCGCCGGTGGGGATCGTCACCGCCGCGCTGACCTCGCCGGGCGGCGCGTTCGCACCGTTGGCGGACATGCTGCTGCTGTTCGGGGGCACCAGCTTCGCGTTGTTGCTGCCGGTGATGGTCTACCGGCTCATCTTCCTGGCCGAGATAACCGATGCGGCCAAGCCGACCATCGCCATTCTCGCAGCCCCGGCCAGCTTGTTCCTTGCCGGGTACCTGAGCGTCGAGCAGAGGCCTTCCCTCGTCCTGGTCGCTGTGTTGCTCGGGGTTGCGGTATTGCTGACCGCCGTCATTTATATCGCCCTGATCCGCCTTTTGCGCCTGCCGTTCAGCCCGGCTTACGCGGCGTTCACGTTTCCGCTGGTTATCAGCGCCACCGCGCTCTTCAAGGCCATGCATCTGTTCGCCGCCAACCCCGCGACCACGGGATACGCGGGCGTTCTGCGCAGCATGGCCACCGCCGAACTTGCCGTTGCGGTCCTTGTCGTGACGTACGTGACCATGTTGTACGTCAGGGCGGGCGGCAGGGCGCTGCTGCGGCGATAAGGCCCCTGTCGTGCGTCCCGAAAGGGCGGCGGGCCTCCCCGGCTCTACCCCTTGAGCGCGCCCAGCTCTTCCATGCGCCGCTCGATGAACTCCCAGCGGCCCAGGAGGGCTGTCTGCTCCTCCTCCAGGGCGGCCAGGCGCGCGGCGGAACGGTTGAAGGCCTCCGGGTCCCTAGCGAAAAAACCGGCATCGGCCAGCAGGGCTTCAAGATCTTTCTGCTCCTGTTCCAGCGCGTCCAGCGTGCCCGGCAGGGCGGCGAGTTCCTTGGTGATCTGGTCGAATTCCCGCTGCTCGTTATACGTCCGTTTACGGGGTTTGTCCGGGCGCGGTTTGTCCGGCTGCGCTTCTCTGTTCCTCTTCGGCTCCGGGGCTTTGTCTTTTTTCCCGTTGGCGGGTTCGGGGCGCTGCCGCAGCCAGTCGGTGTAAGCCCCGACGTATTCGCGCACGAGACCGTCCCCTTCCAGGGCCAGGATGCTGGTCACGAGGTTATCCAAAAAACGCCGGTCGTGGCTGACCACCAGCACGGTGCCGGAATAGTCCGCCAGCAGCTCTTCCAGCAGTTCGAGGGTTTCCACGTCCAGGTCGTTGGTCGGCTCGTCCAGAACCAGCACGTTGGAGGGCCGGGTGAACAATTTCGCCAGCAGAAGGCGGTTGCGTTCCCCGCCGGACAGGACGCCGACCGGCAGCCGGAGCCTGTCCGGCGTGAAAAGAAAATCCTGCAGATACCCGGCCACATGGCGGGCGTTGCCGCCGATCACGACCACGTCGTTGCCCTCGGCCACGCTGTCCATTACGGATTCGTCGGGGTTCAGCGTCTCCCGCAGCTGGTCGAAATAACTGACCTCAAGATTGGTGCCGAGGCGGACGCGCCCCGTGGTCGGCTGCAATTCGCCCAGCAGCATGCGGATCAGGGTGCTCTTGCCCGCACCGTTGCTGCCGATGATGCCCACCCGGTCGCCGCGCCGGATGACAGTGGAAAAGCCGGAGAACAACGGCTCTTGCCCCGGATACGCGAAGGAGGCGGTATCGGCCTCGATGACCAGTTTGCCGGACCGTTCCGCTTCCTGCGCGTTCATGCGGACGTTGCCGAGTTTTTCCTGGCGGGCGGCCCGCTCGCGGCGCATGTCGAGGAGCGCGCGCACGCGGCCCATATTGCGTGTGCGCCGCGCCTTGATGCCCTGGCGGATCCAAGATTCTTCTTTCGCCAGTTTCTTGTCGAACAGCGCGAATTCCCGCGCTTCGATTTCCAGCCGTTCCTCCCGGCGTTCGGGGTACGCGGCAAACCCGCAGGCGTAACTGTAGAGCCTCCCCCGGTCGATTTCCACGATCCGGGTGGCCAGGCGCTCGGCAAAGGCCCGGTCGTGGCTGACGAACACGAGCGTCCTGGCCCTGCGCAGGAGGTAGTCCTCCAGCCAGGTGACGGTCGCGAGATCGAGGTGGTTGGTCGGTTCGTCCAGCGCCAGGTCTTCGGACAGGATAAGCGCCCGCGCGAGAGCCACCCGCCGCCTGGTGCCGCCGGAAAGCGTCGCGAAATCCGCGTCAGGGTCCAGTTGCAGATGGTTCAGGACAGCCAGGATATCCCCGTACCGCTCCCAGCCGTCAGGAGTGAGGGAAGAATCGGCGCGGCCGCTTTCCAACGCCTTGTGGGCCTCGGCCATGGCGCGGCCTTCGGCCCCAAGACTTTCCGCCACCAGGGAAAAGACCGGCCCGGCCCATGTCTCCGGCACGTTCTGGGGCATGTAGCCGAACACCGCGCCCGTGCGGACCACGGTTCCGGCGTCCGGCCGTAACGCGCCGCTGAGAAGCGCCAGCAGCGTGGACTTGCCCGCGCCGTTCCGCCCGGTCAGGCAGATCCGCTCGCCCGGTTCTATGAAAAGGTCGGCGTTCTCCAGCAGCGGTTTGCCGCCAAGGTTCAGGGAAACGCCCTGCATGCTCAGTAAAGCCACGTGCAACTCCCGGAAAAGTAGTAACGATGTACGGTTGCTACTAGAAATATCCCGGAGCGGCAACGGTAAATCCGGCGGGGGCGGGAAGGGAGCGGCAAAAGGGAGTTTCCGGGGCCCGGCCCGCCGCCGGGAACGCGCTCCCTTGAGTCGCCGGTAGAGTGACTCTAATTTGTCCGGGCCGCATAAACCGGTATGGTGGGGACATCAGGAACGTGGGGAAGGATGTTCCGGTTGCGCCGCAGAGCCGTCGTACGGGATATTTTTCATTGAGAAGCGGGAGTATGGTGCTATACTGGCATGGGGTGTACCGGCGTTGCGACGCGCACACGTTTTCAAAGTGAGCATGCATGCTTGAGGAAATAGCCGCCTACTTTACGACGAACCATGCGTCTTTCCAGGCTGCCGTATGGGAACACGTTTCCATCAGCGCGGCCTCCCTCGGCATTGCCCTGGCCGTCGGCGCGGCCGGCGGGGTGCTGTGCGTTTGGTCCGGCAGGGCGAACGTGCCGGTGCAATCGGTGTTTCAAACCCTGCGTATCGTTCCCAGCCTGGCGGTGCTTCTGCTGCTGATCCCGATCATGGGCACCGGAATAAAGCCCGCCGTCACCGCGCTCGTGCTGCTTGCCATACCGCCCATTTTCCTGAACACCGTCGCCGGGTTGCGCGGCGTACCCGAATTCATGCTGGAAACGGCGGCCGGAATGGGCATGACGCCCCGGCAGGCCTGGCGAAAGGTGCGTCTTCCCCTCGCCATGCCGATGATCCTGACAGGGGTGAAAATCGCCTACGTTGAAATAGTGGCGAGCGCCGCCCTCGCGGCGAAAATAGGCGCGGGGGGTCTGGGGGAAATCATTTTTACCGGCCTGGGCCTGGACAGGGCCGACCTGCTCCTTATCGGGGGCTCGGCCGTGGCACTGCTTGCTCTGGCGGGCGGGTGCCTGTTCGGCATTCTGGGCAAAGTCTTGTTCCGCTATTGAGGTTGCGGAAAGGAGGATACCATGAGCATACGGAAAAAAATGTGGCTGATCGCGGCGGTCTGCATCTTCGCGCTGGGCGCCGCCCCGGCTGTCTCCTCTGGCGCGGGGAAAAACGGAGCGCCCGCCATACGGATCGGCACCAAGGATTTCACGGAGAACCTCATCGTCGGCGAACTGTACGCCTTAGCGCTCGAAGACGCCGGGTACGCGGTCACGCGCATTTTCAACATCGCCGGATCGCTCGTCCACACCTCCATCGTGAACGACCGGATCGACCTTTACCCGGAGTATACCGGGACAGGGCTTTTAACCGTACTGAAAATGAAACCGATGACAGATCCGGCGCAGGTCTACGAGACGGTGAAACGGGAGTACGCGAAGCGCTTCAAGCTCGTGTGGCTTGAGCAGTCGCGCGCCAACGACAGCCAGGGACTGGTCATGCGGACCCCGGTCGCCCGCAAGCTGGGCATTGCCACCATCTCCGACCTGCAACGGAACGCCGAGAAGATCCGTTTCGCGTCGCAAGGGGAATTCGACCTGCGCGACGACGGCCTGCCCGGTTTGGAGAAGGTCTACGGGCCGTTCTGCTGGAAATCTTCACGCGTGTACGACAACGGCTTGAAATACGAGATCCTCCTGAACGATGAAGCGGATCTCGCTCCCGCGTATACGACCGAGGGGCAGTTGCTGAACACGGAAGCGTTCACGCTCCTGCGGGACGACAAGCGCATGTGGCCGCCGTATTATCTGGCGCCGGTAATCCGGGCCGAAACGCTGGTGGCGCATCCCGATATCGGCGGCATCCTGAACAGGGTCAGCGCCTCGCTGGATACGGAGACCATGATCCGGCTCAATGCCGGGGTCGACGTGGCGAAACGGGAGTACGAGGACGTGGCGCTGGAACATTTCCGCTCGATGCGGGCGGCATCCCCGCGCAAGGGACGGTGACATGAGCCGGGCCGCCATCATCTTCGACGCGGTCAGCAAGCGGTTCGGCACGTCCGGGCCGCCCGCCGTGGACGGCGTGAGCCTTTCCATACACGAGGGCGAGTTCATCACCATACTCGGGTCCTCGGGATGCGGCAAAACGACCCTGCTGAAAATGGTGAACCGTCTGTATGAGCCGGACAGCGGTTCCGTGTACCTTTTCGGCGAAAACACGCGCGATGTGGACGCCATCAAGATCCGGCGGCGGATCGGCTACGTCATCCAGCAGGTGGGGCTGTTTCCCCACATGACCGTGGCCCGGAATATCGCGACTGTTCCCGAACTCCTGCAATGGGACAGAGCGCGCATCCGGGACCGGGTCGACGCATTGCTCGCCCTTGTGGGGCTGGAGCCGGAAGCGTTCCGCTTCCGGTATCCGAGCCAGCTTTCCGGCGGCCAGCAGCAGCGGGTGGGGCTGGCCCGCGCCCTTGCCGTGGACCCGAAAATCATGCTCCTGGACGAGCCGTTCGGCGCCATTGACGCCATAACCCGGAACAACTTGCAGGATGAGGTGCTCCGGCTCCATGGCGGCCTGAAAAAAACCTTCCTCCTCGTCACGCACGACATCGCCGAAGCGTTCAAACTCGGGAACAGGGTGGTGGTGATGGACAAGGGCAGGGTCTGCCAGTTCGATACGCCGGCGAGGATTTGCGCGCATCCGGCGGAGGGTTTCGTCGCGTCGCTCGTCAATTCCGCACGGCTGCGGGAGCGGGTCTGGGAGGAGGTTGCCGGTGCGTAACTATCTTTTTACCCAGTACGGGAAACTCGGCGCCGCCTTTTGCGAGCACCTCTGGATAGTGGCCGTCGTTCTTTTTCTTTCCCTTGCGCTTGCCGCGCTTCTGACGCTGGCCGCGATGCGTTCAAAAATCTGGGGCGCGATCCTGACCAATCTTTTTTCCGTGGTGTACTCCATCCCCAGCCTGGCCCTGTTCGCCCTGCTCATCCCGGTCACGGGGCTGGGCAAACCGACCGCGATCATCGTTCTGGTTTTCTATAACCAGTATCTTTTGCTGCGGAATTTTCTGGCCGGTTTGCAGGGCGTTGATCCGGCGATCATCGAGGCCGCGACCGGCATGGGCATGACCCCCATGCAGGTGCTGTACAAAATCCGCCTGCCGCTTTCACTGCGGGCGCTGTTCGCAGGCATCCGCCTCGCCGCCGTCTCGACCATCGGCATCGCCACCATAGCCGCCGCCATCAACGCGGGCGGCCTCGGAGACATTTTGTTTGACGGCTTGCGAACCGTGAACACGTATAAAATAGTCTGCGGCGCCGTTCTGTCCGCCGGTCTGGCAATCGGCGTGAACGCGCTGCTTGAATGGATCGAGGGCAAAATAACGGTATGACGGCGACGGCAACAGATGCCGCCGCGGCATCGCCGGTTCATTCGAACTCTTCGGATTCCTCGGCGGAGTAGAACAACTTCCGGATGTCGCTCTCCATTCTTCCCGTGGGGCAGTGCCGGAGCAGATAGTCCTGCCCGGCTTTGCGGAACTCGTGCGCCTGCGTTTCCAGATCTTCCAGCCGCCGCGCGATTCCCTTCTCCCGGAGCCGGGCCTGGATGGCGTCGAACATGGCGCCGCTGCCGTGCAGCAGCACGCCTTCATGCAGTATTTTGCAGGCGACCATGCGCTTGAAGGTGTCGAACTGGAGTTGCTCCTCGACCCGGGCCATTTTTTTCACCACGTAGTCGATCTCTTCCCTGACCGAGGGGGTGACCAGCGCCACGTACTTGCTTTTGTAAATGGCGTCGTCGAGCCGTTCGACGAAGCTGTCTGGCACGTCGTCCGCCAGAATGACGACCAGGTCGAGGTCGGAGCCGTCCACGAGCCTGCCCGTGCTGCGCTCCGGCCGGGGGACCCGGTGCGCCATCCGGTAGACGACGTCCCCCGCGAGGATGACGCAGAGTTTCTCTTCCGGCCAATCATTGCCGAACCGTTCGCGGATGTCCTCGATAAAGCGGCGGGCCAGGTCATGCTTCTCCCGGCTGATCGCCTCGATGCGCGCGGCTATTTCCCGCCTGCGCGCTTCCAGCGGTTCCGGATCGTCCGGCAGGCCGACGAGCGAGTAGGTGAAAAACTCCCTCAGGATGGAGGGCGAGAGGCGGGCGTAGCCTTCCACCTGCGCGTCGAGCCGCAGATAGAGCCGCCCCAGGGTTCGTGTTTCCAGCGCGCGCGAGGTGCGGCACGCTTGCCATACGGCCAGGCTGTCGCCCTTGATGTGCTGGTGTATCTCGGCCCCCGTGAGGGGGCCTTTTTCGCGGACAAGGTCCGCTATGCGTTCTTCAAGCTGGTTCATGCCGCAATGCGCGTCCGGTTTGGGGGGACAGGATCGTCACGCCTTTCTTTTTCAGGGCGGACCGGGCGCCAAGGAGCTCCCGCGCCGCGACTCTGTCCACGACGTAGAAAAGGTTGCCGCCGTTCGCGGCGTAAATCTGGCCGTAGGAGATGGGCACTTCCGGCGTCGGGGCTTCGAGCAGGGACCGCGCGACCGATTCGACCTTGCGCTCGCCGTTGGCCAAAAGGACCACGGTTTTGGCCTGGTAGACCAGTTCGGCCCCCATGCTGACCGCGTAGCGGGGGCTTTCCTTTTTGGAGGCGAAGTGGCCGTCGGCCACGGCGTTGGCCACGGTGTTGCCGTCGAGTTTGACCAGCATCACCGTGCTTTTCTTGAACGGAATCCCCGATTCGTGGAACGCCACATGCCCGCGCCCGCCCACGCCGATGATCTGCAGGTCGATGCCCCCGGCCCGTTTGATCTTTTTGGCGTATCCGTCGAGAACCTCCTTGCGGATCCAGGCGAGATACGGCGAAGCCGGCGCGGCTTTGATGACGATGGAGCGGCCCGCGTCCGCGCCTTCCCCGCGCCAGTCTTCCGGGTGGGCCTTGAGCTCTTTTGCCAGCTGCGCCTGGTCGATCAGCGTCCCGTAGGGGACGCTGGTTTCGATGAACTTACGTTCAAGGCGGCTGAAAAGATGTTCGATCATGAAGGTGCAGTAGCTTTCGCGGTGCAGGACGCGCTGCTGCGCGTTCTCCCCCGGCAGGCCGACATACTCGTCGAGGTTGAAGCTGCGGATGCGGCGGCTGTCCACCTCCCCGGCATTGGCCGCCCGGGCCAGATGGCGGTAAAGGCCGGTCGGCGAATTGCCGGTGGCCAGGCCCAGGACCATTTCACCTTTTTGTTTGAGGGTTCCGGCAATCTGCGCCTTGACGATATCCGCGCCGACGCTGCTCATGTGTTCGAAATCGTCCGTGACATAGACCGTGATCGGCATGGTGTATCCTTTGTGCAAAGAGTGGAGTCGAGAGCGGATTCCGTATCACCCGAGCGCTTTTTTTATGACATCGGCGATCTGGGCGCAATATTTGTCGGTCAGTTCGACGCTCGGCCCTTCGACCATGACGCGGCACATGTTCTGCGTGCCCGAATAGCGGACCAGCACGCGGCCATCGCCCTGCAACGCCGCTTCGACCTGCCGGATGGCCTCGGCGACTTCCGGCACAGTGTCAAGATCGGGCTTGCTCTTCACGTCCAGGTTGATGAGCTTCTGGGGATAGATGTCCATCTGCGCCGCCAGCTCGGACAGCGGCTTTCCGGACCGGACCATGGCCGAAAGCAATTGCAGCGCGGTCAGGATGCCGTCGCCGGTGGTGTGGTGGTTGAGGAAGATCATATGCCCGGAATCTTCGCCGCCGAGAATGCCGCCGAGTTTTTGCATATCCTCGAGCACGTACCGGTCGCCGACCTTGGCGGCGTGATGTGTGAAGCCGTATTTTTTGCAGGCCACGCGCAACCCCATGTTGCTCATGACGGTGCTGACCAGCAGGTTGTTTTTCAGCAGCCCCTGTTCTTTCAGCATGAGGCCGCAAATGAGCAGGATCTGGTCGCCGGAAATCTCGCGGCCCTTTTCATCCACGGCGATCAGGCGGTCCCCGTCGCCGTCGAAGGCCAGGCCGACGGCGGCCCCTGTCGCGACCACGCGGCCGGCGAGATCCGCCGTATGCTGCGAGCCGCAGTTTTCGTTGATGTTAAGGCCGTCCGGGGCGTTATGGATGGTTTCGACCTTGGCGCCGAGTTCCCAGAATACTTCGGGAGCGACCTTGTACGTCGCGCCGTTGGCGGTATCCAGAACGATCTTCACCCCTTCCAGCGACAGGTCGCGGGGGAAGGTGTTTTTCAAAAACACCGTGTACCGGCCGGGCATGTCGTGCAGACGGTAGGCCCGGCCCATTGCCGCGACGGCCGGGACCATCTCCGGCAGTTTGCCGCCGGTTATCAGGTCTTCGAGCGTATGTTCCTGCTCGTCGGAAAGTTTGTACCCGCCTTCGCCGAAGATTTTGATGCCGTTATCCTGAAAAGGGTTGTGCGAGGCGGAAATGACGATGCCGGCATCGGCGCGCATGCTGTTCGTGGCAAAGGCGATGCCCGGGGTGGGCAACACGCCGACCAGGTAGGGATCGCCGCCCATTGACGTGATGCCCGCTTCCAGCGAGCTTTCCAGCATGTAGCCGGAGATGCGCGTGTCCTTGCCGATAATGACCCGCGTGCGCCGTTTGTCCCTCCGGAAAAGGTAGGTGATCGCCTGGCCGACGGCGAAGGCCGTGGCGCTGTCCATGGGATAGCGGTTGGCTTCGCCCCGTATTCCGTCCGTGCCGAATAATTTACCCATACTGCATCCTTTATTCTTTGGCGGCCACGGCCGCGTCATTGGTCAACTCCAGGGCGGGCACCCGCGACGCCAGAAGCCGGAAGGCCCCGGCGACGATTCGTTCAAGCCACAATGTTCCTTCCCGCACGGTATCTTCCGGCAGGCTCTGTATGGTTTCGATATAGCCTGCGCCCTGTTGGCGGTTTTTGCGCAGTCCCGCCAAAAACAGGTCTTTGTGCCGTTCGCCGGTTTGACCGGCCGCGCCGTTCGCGAAGCCGGCCAGAAGGTCCCGTATCCCGGCGGCGTTCGCGGCCATTTCGCGCCGTCCCGGCTCGCCGGAACGGGCCGGAGGGGCAGCCAGCTTGTTTCCCATGTCTTCCAGCCGTTTGCACCGCTCCTTTGTGGCCATCGCCAGCGTTTCAAGAGCGCCCCGGAAGATAAGGCCGCCGAACTCCTGTTCCTGGAAAAAGCTTTGACGGACGTGGATATACCACTGTTCGAGCGCCGTCAGGTTGGCAAGGTAGAAGAAGTTGTTGCGGACGATGCGCGCAAGGCCGGGATACGCCTTCGGCGCATACTCGATCGTTTTGGCGGGCGGCGTCTGGGGGATAACCAGCCGGCCGTCGGCAAGAACGTCCTTGCGCAGGACGCCCCCGGCGGCCACCACGTTGCCGAAACCCATCCGCAACGGCCCGACCATGCCGCCCTGGCCGCCAAGAAAGATCGGGGGCTGGTTCAGCATCACCCCGCGCGGCACGTCGCCCAGCAGGGAAGCCGTGGTTTTGTCGCCATCCGGGGTGAAATTGAAATGGATGTAGGAACTGCCGACTTCGCTGTGATTTTTCCGGCTGGTGCCGCCGGCCATCAGGCAGTCGCAAAAATTGACAAGGCTGCCCAGGGTGACGAAGGGGAAGAGGATGGTCTGTTTGAGGCCGACGCAGTGCGCGCCGCCCGCTTCTTCTTCAAGGATGCAGGCTTCCCTGACCTGCGCTCCGGAACCGAGATTCGCCCGCGCGAGGAAGACTGATTTACTGAAATACCCCCCCTTGAGTTCGACGCGGGGACCGATCTGGCAGTCTTCAATGGTGACGGGGCCTTCGCGGCCTATTTGCGCCCCGGCGGAAATAACCGTTTTGGCGCCGTAGATCCGGCATCCCGGATATATCGTCACGCCGTCGCCCGCAATCTGGCCGGTATTGACGTCGTCGCCGATATCAACGCTGTAGGGGTTGCAAAACGTCACGCCTTTGCCGGTCAGAACCTCAATTTTGTCTCGTAGCGCGGGTCTTAGTTCCACATGTCTTACTCCTGATGCGGGGCTCCTTATAGGGTTTTCAAAGGTAATTTGTCGCCGTGCCCGTGTCAATGATCGAACCGATAAAACCCGGCCCTCCGTGCGCGGCGGCGTACGGAGGACCGGGTTTTTGTCAACGGAAAGGCGGCGTTATTATTTATACGAACAACTCGGGCAAGGCCCGGCGGGTGTATTTTGCTTCCAGATCATGCTGGTGAAACAGGTAGCCTTCGTCCGTATAGTAGCGCGCGTTCTCGGGGCATCCTTTGATGCAGGCCCCGCACTTGATGCAAATGCCGGTGTATTCGCGCACGTTTTCCTTGCTGATCGACCCCAGAGGGCACAGGCCGATGCAGATGTTGCAGTTCGTACAGCGCTCGTTCACCAGGGATTTGACTTTACGGATATCGATGAAGATCCCCTCCCCGTCGCGCGGCCGGTAATACCCGGCATGCGGGTAAGGCGTGCCCTTGACCGGCACGGGCTGCAAGGCTTCCCCTTCGGGCAGGGCCTTGATTTTGGCGGCAACGTCGGCGGCGAACCGCGTGGCGAGGGCCATGTCTTCGCTGTCGGGCCTGCCCGCGGCGAGAATTTTGGAAAATGAATGCTCGCCCACAAAGGCGGCGGCGCCCACGGTGTGGAATCCCTTGCGCTCCAAAAGATCCCGCTGTTCTATCAGGGCGTCGTCGTAGTTCCGGTTCCCGAACAGGGCGACGGGAACGGCCAGCGCGCCGTTGCCTTCCATGGTTTCCAGGTAGGTGAGCAGAACGTTGGGAATCCGTCCCGCGTAGACCGGGGTGCCGAACACGATACAATCGCCCTTGCCGAAAACCAGGGGTTCGGCTCTGCCCGCCGGGAGCGTGAAGTTGCGTGTTCCCACTTTCGCGCCCAGCTCATTGCCGAGAGCGGAAGCGATATGCGTCACGATTTTTTGCGTGGTGCCGGTTGCACTGAAATAGACCGCGTAAACGTTGCTGATGTCCATGCATTCTTCTCCGGGAGAGTCGTTAGGCGTTTTCAAGAGTAGAAACGGCCATGCGCCGTCAGTCGTATAACCATGCCGGTATCGCCTTCCTGAAAATAGGGATTTCTGCCTAAAACTCAAGCTCTATGAAAGCGGTTTTCGCGCAAGCGTCTCGCTGCGGCGCGCGGGCGGCTCCGTGGCGGGACGGCGAAGGAGCGTCTCCCGGGTATCCGGGCGGGCTTTCGCCCCGGCCCGGCGTATGCGCTGGGGAAGATCAGAGGTAGTTGATGTTTAATTTCTGCACGTATTCTTCGATCAGGTCGGCCTTGCCGTTGGATTCCATGTTGATCTTTTCGCTGAGGAGGAGGAGTAAAAGGTCGCAGATGAAGAGAGGGGCCACGTAGGAGTTGCAGAAGCCGGGGAAATCCACCCCCGCGAGCAGGGAGATCTCGGTATTCCTGGCCAGGGGCGAGGTTACCTTGTCCGTCAGCGCGATCACTTTCGCGCCGGCTCTGCGGGCCATGTCCGAGGCCTGCATGACCATATGGTTATACCGGGGAAAGGAACAGACGAACAGGCAATCCTTGGACGATATGTCCGCCAGCCGCTCGATCATTTCACTGTCGCCCGTTATGAGCGTATGCACCATGGGCAGGAACTGGCGGAGCTTCTGGCCGAAAAAGTAGAGAACCGCGGCGCTCCCCCTGTAACCGCAAATGAATTTCTGCCGGCTGCCGACCAGGATATCGATGGTTTTCTCGAGCTTTTCCCTGCTGTTGTTCTCCATGACGGCATTCAGGTGCCCCATGACCAGGGACAGCCCTTGCGCCGTCAGGTTTTCTTTATCCCGCCGGGCGCTTTTCGAGAGAAACCTGCCTTTGGGAGACATGGGATTGTCCAGGTCCTGCATTTTTTGGCGCAATTCCTGCTGGATACTGCGCTGAAAATCGGAAAACCCGGCGTACCCCATGGCCCGCGTCGCCCGGATGATGCTCGTGTCGCTGACGTCCAGGGCTTTCGCCAATTCCGCGACGGTCATGAAGGAAACCTCGCCGATATTCCTCAGGACGTACTCGGCAATCGTCTTTTCCAGCTTTGTCAACTTGGCGTGACGTATTGCGTCTTCTAATCCCTGATGCATCGTTTGCGCCCTTTTGGTCGTAAAGAAGAATAATCGGCTGTGCCGTTACGGCAGCCCCCGGCGGATGGCTGCCATCCGGCGGGGGGTGGCATGCGGCCGTTTTATTCAAATACGGGTTGCTGTTCTTAGCTTGTCACGGAGCGGGGCGAGACGCCCCGGCGGGCTATACGTAGTTCTTTTTCTCCCACAGGGCGTAAGCCTCGGCGAGCGTCTTCGGGGCTTTGCCCGTCAGTTCCTCGCGGTAGCCGAGAGCGGCGGAAGCTTTCAGCCGCTGCACGGTGGCGCTTGCCATGATGGGCTCGACCTCGAGGTCCCGCATGACCAGGATCGAGTCGGAAACTTCGTGGGAGCGGCGCTCGGCGTGGATGAGGTCGGCGCAGATCATCCGTTCCGCCATGGTTTTGAACCCGCCCTTGTCCATGGATTCAGTGATGGAATCCATGACGATGTTCTCCACACCGGCCTTGCGGGCGAAGAGGAAAGTCTCCACGAGCAGCGCTTGCATCCCTTTCATGAAAACGCTCCGGGTCAGCTTGATTTTGGAAGCTTCCCCGGCGGGGCCCTGCACTAGGGTGACGTCCATATTGCGTTCCCGCATGAGGGGGACCGCTCTGGCCGCGCCTGTGCCGGAAACGAGCATGGGCACCTTGTGCAGGGAAACCGGCAGCGCGCCGAGCATGGCGGCGTCGACAAACTCGATGCCCTTTTCCGCGAAGGCTTCGCCCAGGGCGAACTTGTGGGCGGGGTTGGCGGTGGTCAGGTCGACGTAAATGGCCCCGGCCTTGACGAAATCGCGGGCGGATCTGCCCACCTCAAGGGAATACGCGCCCTGGACGGCGCAGAACACGATGTCCGCATCCTTGATGGCCTCTTTCAGGGAGTCGGCCAGCGTGACGCGAACCTCCGCCGCGCGTTCGCGAACGGTTTTTTCAATCGGTTTCCCGCTGCCCAGCATGACGTCGTAGGCCGTGAGTGCGACGGTTTCCCCGAAATCCTTGCGGAATCCCTTTGAAATGCAGTAGGAAACTTCACCAAATCCGATGAATGCGAAGGACATGAGGACGCTCCTGGTGGTAAGGTTGTATGGTTGCCTGTGCACGAAGCCGGAATTTCCGGCGCGCCGCCGTGAACGGAATAGAATCATTTACAACAACTAATTTTAAAAAAAAGCGTATTTGCAACGAAACATAAAAAACGTATTCTGTCAACGGGGCGCAGATGTCAAAACGTTGCTTACGGTTGTTCGATAGGGGGAATCATGGTTGCAATGACGGTCTGTTACAAAGTCCCTGCCGAATAAACGGCAGGGGAGTCATACACACATTTTTTGGAAAAAAGTTTTGGCCCGCCCGGCCCCGGAAACGCAAGAGCGTAACCGGGGCCGGGCGGGCGGGTAGGATTGAAGCAGCCGTAGTGTTTCAGGAGGCGCGCTTCAGAAGGTGATGTTCCGATACACGACTTTTCCGTTCCGGAGCGTCATTTGCGGCACAAGAATCCGGGGCAGCGCAAGGGTGTCACCGGTCTTGTCCGTGATGGTGGCGGCGCTTTCCGCCAGGGTAAACAGCGCGACGTCGCCATACGCTCCCGGTTGCAGGGTGCCGAATTTCGCCGCGTCCAGCCCGAGGATGCGCGCGGGGGTCTGCGTCACGGCCCGCACTACGTCTTCCAGCCGCATGCCCAGCGCCAGGTATTTGGACATGATGAACGGCAGACCGAACACCGGCGCGGTGAACATGCTGATGCGCGTCAGGTCCGTGCTGATGGTGTCCGGTAAAAAGCCCCGGCCGAGCGCAAGGCGGATTTGCTTCAGCCCGTAATGGACGCGGCCGTCAGCAGTATCGAAGAACACCCCGCGTTTCCGGGCTTCGCGGACGGCCGGGCGGATGTTTCCGGCATCGTCCAGAACGGTTTGGCCGCGCCCGTGAAAGACGTGGCTGAAGACGTCCCCCGGCCGCAGCATGGAGGCGAGGTCTTCAATGTCGCCCGCCGGGTCCGTGGTGTGCACCACCACGGGCAGGTCCAGGTCGTCCGCGATGCGCAGCGTTCGCTCCAGCGGTTTGAGGCCGTGATTTCCGGCTATTTCGACGCTCTGCCGGATTTTCAGGCCGCGAAAAACGCCCGGATAGCGGTCGAACACGTCCCGCACGGCGACGGGGTCGAAATTGGCGGGATCGATGTTTTCCAAATACCGCGTGGTGGCAAGGCCCGCCGGGCAGAGGTGCAGGAAGGCGTAAGCCCTGACCGTGGTTTTTGCCAGGGTTCCCGCATAAAACGCGTCGCAGTTGGCAACGCCCGCGCTGCCCTGGTCCACGGCCATGGTGACGCCCTGGGGCAGCAGTACTGAATCCGGCTGCAGGCCGATTTCCGTCCCGCCCTGGAACATGTGCAGGTGGAAATCGGCAAGACCGGGGAACACGTAGCAGCCGGCGGCGTCGATGTCCGTGTGGTCGCCGCCGCCTGCGGGCTGCGTTGCCGCCACGCGGCCGTTGACGATCCACAGATCCCGTATTGCGGATTCACCCGTTGCCGGGTCCACGACATGACCGCCCCTGATGCGGGTGACCGTATCCGTAATCATCAGGCGGCCTCCTGCGTGTCTTTTACGGAGCCGGGTGCGGTTTCGGGCGCGGGGCCTTGCTGCACGTTCTTGAAAAAGGCCGGGGAGAAGAGGAACAGTACGATCATTCCGATCAGCGCCAGCGAAATGGGGCGGGTGAACATGTAACTGATAACGTTGCCGTCGCTCAGGCTGTACATCTGGAGATAGCGCGATTCCGCCATGGGGCCGAGAATCATGGCAAGGACGATGGGCGCGGGATGAAATCCGGCTCTTTGCAGCACGTACCCGATGACCCCGAAGACCACCATGATGCCCACGTCGAAGAAGCTGTTGTTGATGGCATAGGCCCCGATAAAGCAGAGCGTTACAATGATCGGCGCGAGGTACCGCCGGGGAATCTTCGTGACCTGGGCAAAGGGCTTCACCAGCAGGAGCCCGAAAAAGAGCATCAGGATATTGGCGATGAGGAAGCCGAACATGGCCGTGTAGGTTATGGTCGCGTATTCGGTGAACAGTTCGCGCCCCGGCACCAGCCCATGGATGAGAAGGCCGCCCAGGATGACCGCCGCCACGGAACTGCCGGGAATGCCCAGCGTGAAGAGCGGAATGAGCGCCGCGCCCGTAACCGCGTTGTTGGCTACTTCGGATGCGGCGACGCCCACGGTGGAGCCGTGGCCGATTTCATGGCGGTGTTTGGACAGGCGCTTTTCCGTGTTGTAGCTGATCCAGGACCCGATTTCGGCCCCGGCTCCGGGCAGGATGCCGATAATGGTGCCGATGACGGAGCCGCGCCCCATGGTGGCCCAGGTTGGCGCCAGTTCGGCCAGGGAGGGGAAGAACCTGTCGTTGCGGAAATCGGCGGGTTTGGAGTCCGGCGCGAAGCGGTTTTCCGCCATCCGCAGGACCTCGGAAAGGGCGAACAGCCCGATCAGGGCCGGGATGAAGGATATGCCGCCCTCAAGCTCCATGATGCCGAAGGTGAAGCGCGGGCTGCCGAGCGAGTAGTCCAGCCCGACCGAGGCGAGAAAGAGGCCGATGACGGCAGCGAGAATGCCTTTGGCGATGGAGTTCGCCGCCAGGGTGGCCACGGCCGAGAGCCCGAGGCAGGCCAGGAGGAAATATTCCGGCGGGCCGAACCAGAGCGAGATTTTCGAGAGCGGGGGCGAGAGGAGAATCAGGGCGATGGCGCTGACCACCCCGCCCAGCGCGGAGGCGAAAGTCGAAATACGCAGCGCCCGCGCGCCGTGCCCCTTGCGGGTGAGCTGGTATCCGTCAATGGCCGTGGCGGCGGAAGAGCCCGTGCCCGGCGTGTTGATGAGAATGGCGGAAATGCTGCCGCCATAAACAGACGCGGTATAGATGGCCATCAGCAGCATCAGGCCCGACCCGGCGGGCAGGGCGAAGGTGAACGGCAACAGCAGGGTCACGGCCATGGTGGAACTGATGCCCGGCAGCGCGCCCGCGACCATGCCGAATATGAGACCGCCGGACATTATCGCGATATTGGTGACGGTAAAAACATCTGAAGCAATTTCAAATGGGGACATGATACTCCTCCGGATTTCGCTGTCGGGAATTCCAATGGCGCGTGCCAGCGCGGGCTTTCTGTCTCGGAATAAGAGGGTTACGAGCCGAAGGACGCCGGGAAGAAGGGAATGCTCACGTCAAGGAAATAGATGAAGAAACCGTAGACGAAGAGCATTGTGCCCAGCGGGACGGCCACGACGGCGCGTTTATCCTTTTCGCCGAAAAAGACGGTCCCGGCCCCGATGAAAATAAGGCTGGCAAGCCCGAAACCGATATACGGCGTGAGGAACGCGTACGCGGCGGCCATGCAGGCAAAGGCGCAGACGGCTTTGCGGTCGATGGGCGTTTTTGCCGGGAGCGTCCGGGTCCCGGCTGCAACGGCGCGCAGGAGTTTCTGCCGTTTGATGCAGGAGGCGGCCATGCAGTACGCGCTCAGGCCCATCATGCAGACCAGCATGATGGAGGGGAACAGAATCGCCTTGTCGGGATACCCCCGCGAATCCGCGAAGAGAAAGGCGGCAGCCAGAAAGATGACGGTGCAGACCCAGAAGTCGAGCGGGAACCGCTGGAAAAATGTGGTGTTCGGTGTCATGGGTGCATCCTCTGTTATCGGCGTTACGGCATTTCAGGCCGGGCGGCCGTTGGCCGCCCGGCCCATAGGGCTACCAGCCGAGAATTTCTTTGTGTTCCTTTTCGATCTTTTTCAGAAACGCCTTCCAGTCGTCGCTGTTAAGGTACGCCACGTCCATGCCGAGGTTTTCCATTTCCTTGATGTGCTCGGGGTTGTTCATGGCTTTCCCCAGCGCGTCGGAAAGAATTTTTACGACGGCCGGGTCCATGCCCGCCGGGCCGGCATAGCCGCGCGCGGCATACGCTTCCAGGGCGAGGCCGGTGTTTTCCTTCATCGTCGGGGTATCGGGCAGGAAGCGGGAGCGCTCGGGAGACATAACCGCCAGGGCGCGCAATTCGCCGTCCCTGGCCTGCTTGCGGACATCGCCCGCGCCGAGGGAGGCTACGTCCACATGGCCGCCGAGCACCATGGTCATGACGTCGGCCAGGCCGTTGGTGTGCACGGGTTCCATCTTGTAGCCCAGCTTTTCCAACTGGATCAGCAGAATGTGGTGCTGGGTCATCACGCCGGAGGTCGCTACCTTCACTTTGCCGGGGTTGGCCTTGACGTATTCGAGCAGTTCCTTGGCGTCCTTGTAGGGTGAATCCGGCTTGACGGCCCAGGCGGTTGTATCCAGCACGTGCCGCGCAAGCGGAGTGATGCTGTCCAGGTTCTGGGTTCGCTTCATTTCCGGGTTAAGATACCCGTCAACGTACACGAGGTTCAACTGTGCGATGGTATAGCCGTCGGGCTTGGCCTTCATCAGCTTGTTCCAGCCCACCCAGCCGCCGGCCCCGGCGGTGTTGTCAATGATGACGGAAACGCCGAGTTCCTTTTCCAGGAACTGCGCGTGACGGCGCGCACCGATATCGCTGCTGCCGCCCGCGGAATAGGGCACGATGAGGGTGATGTTCTTTTTGGGATACTCCGCCGCCCCGGCGATGGCAGGGCTGAAAAGAACGGCGGAAAACGCCATGCATGCCGCAAGGATGCCCATTTTTTTTGCGATCCGACCCATGTGATGCCTCCTGTTCGCGAAAAGGTTGTTTTTCTCTCGGAATGGTGTGTTTTATAAAGAAAGAGTGGGTTTTTCCGGTTGAAACGCCGTGCGTGCGGCATCGAAAACGTTTCCTTGACGTATTGTATGGAAGAAGCGATGGAAAAAGTATAGCGAATATTTATCGCATATAATGTTCCTGATAGGACCATTTTGTAAGGGCAGGTGAGGCATGCGGCTTGAAGACGTGCGGACGTTTCTGCGGATCGTCGCGACCAAAACCTTGGGGCAGGCGGCGGACGATCTGCACCTGACCCCGTCCAGCGTCAGCAAGCGCCTGCTGCGACTGGAAGAGGAGGTGGGGGCGAAGCTTGTGGAGCGCCGCAAGGGCGTACGCACGGTCACCCTGACCCGCGCGGGGGCGGCCTTTGTGACGATCGCCAACCGTTGGCTGGAAATCCAGGAAGACGTCCAGGCGTTGCAGGCGGTCAGCGAGCACCTGCCCTTGGCCGTGGGGTCGCTGGAAAGCCAGAACATCGCGTTCTTCTCGCGGTTGTACGCGGAACTTTTGCAGCACCGCCCGCTTCTGAGATTGAAGATCATGCAGCGGCATTCCGACGAGATGTATTCGCTGGTGGACAAGCGCGTGATCCATGTGGGGTTTTCCCTGCTCGATCAGTACAACCCCAACGTCACCGTGCGGCCTTGCTACCGGGAACCCCTGGTCGGGCTGCGCCCGATAGCGGCCCCGGCCGCGCGCGGCGGGGAAGGGATAGTCCGCGCCGCCGACCTTGATCCGCGGCAGGAATTGCACATGGAGTGGAGCAACAGTCTGCGGGTATGGCACAGCCAGCACTGGGACCCTGCGGCGCCGGGCGGGGTCCGGGTGGACAGCCTCAACGTCATCCGGGACCTCTTGCAAAAGCCCGGGCAGTGGACGATCTTTCCGTATTCCCTGGCAAAGGCTTGCCTTTCGCGCGGCAATCTGGAGATATTCCGCATCGCCCCCGCGCCTCCGGAACGGGTGTGCTACGCGCTGACGCACAAATTTCCGACGGAAGAAACCGTGGCAGCGCTGGAGATTTTCAACGAAATTCTGATGCGTCTCTTGCGCGAGGAACTGCCGCCCGACAGCACCATATATGAGAACCCCATTTTGGGATGACGCGCGGCGCGTGCCCCGGTATCGCGCTGATTCAAGAGGGGCGGCCGCGCGGCCGCCCCTTTTGCGTGTTATATATGGACGGAGACGCTATCCCGCGTTCCGGATAAGGCGCTCAACGGATTCTGAGGCGTCACCGAGCAGCATGGTCACCCCTGCCTGGGTGTACAGGGGGTTTTCAACGCCCGCGTAACCGGGTTTGGTGTCGTAGTTGCAGATGATGACGTTCTTCGCCTCGGCCACGTTCAGGACGGGCATGCCGTAGATGGGCGTGTCCACGGCGGTGTTGGCCGCCGGGTTGACCACGTCGTTGGCCCCGACGACGACTGCCAGGTCCGCGTTCGCGAACATGGGGTTGACTGTCTCCATTTCCAGTAATTTTTCGTAATCCACATCCGCTTCGGCCAGGAGCACGTTCATGTGGCCGGGCATCCGGCCCGCGACCGGGTGGACGGCGTACACCACTTCCGCGCCGTTCGCTTCCAGGGCATCGGCCAGTTGTTTGACCTTGTGCTGGGCCTGGGCCAGCGCCATGCCGTAGCCGGGCACGATGACCACTTTTTTGGCGGCATGCAGGACCGAGGCAACAGCCGCGTCCGGGTTTTCGGCCGCGTGCGCGCTTTCTCCCGTATCGCCCGCTCCGGCCAGGGCGGCCACCAGGCTCGCGACGGAGTCCGCGGCGTCGCCGAGCAGCATGGTCACACCCGCCTGGGTGTACAGGGGGTTTTCCACGCCCGCGTAGCCGGGTTTGGTGTCGTAGTTGCAGATGATGACGTTCTTCGCCGCCGCCACGTTCAGGACGGGCATACCGTAGATGGGGGTATCCACGGCGGTGTTGGCCGCCGGGTTGACCACGTCGTTGGCCCCGACGACGACCGCCAGGTCCGCATCCGCGAACATGGGGTTGACCGTCTCCATTTCCAGCAGTTTCTCATAATCCACGTCCGCTTCGGCCAGGAGCACGTTCATGTGGCCGGGCATCCGGCCCGCGACCGGGTGGACGGCGTACACGACCTTCGCGCCGTTCGCTTCCAATGCGTCGGCCAGTTGCTTGACCTTGTGCTGGGCCTGGGCCAGCGCCATGCCGTAACCGGGCACGATGACGACGTTCTTCGCGCTCCGGAGTGTGGTCCCGAGCGACCCGGAGCCGACGGCGTCTTTTCCAGAGCCGGTGTCGTCTTGTCCGGAACCGGCGGTCCCTTTTTGTGCCATTGCAACCAAAGACCCGACGGTAACGGCGGCGTCGCCGGTCATCATGATGACCCCGGCTTTCGCGTAGAGCGGGTTATCCACGCCCGCGTAACCGGGCTTGGTGTCGTAGTTGCAGATGATGACGTTCTTCGCCTCGGCCACGTTCAGGACGGGCATGCCGTAGATGGGCGTGCCCTCGGCGGTGTTGGCCGCCGGGTTGACCACGTCGTTGGCCCCGATGATGACCGCCAGGTCCGTGTCCGCGAACATGGGGTTGGCGGTATCCATTTCCAGCAATTGCTCGTAGTCCACGTCCGCCTCGGCCAGGAGCACGTTCATGTGGCCGGGCATCCGGCCCGCGACCGGGTGGACGGCGTACACGACCCTCGCGCCGTTCGCTTCCAATGCCTCGGCCAGTTGCTTGACCTTGTGCTGGGCCTGGGCCAGCGCCATGCCGTAGCCGGGTACGATGATGACGTTTTTAGCGGAAGCGAGAACGGCGGCGGCATCAGGCGCGCCGTCACCAGGGGATACCGCCCGCGCGGCGGCCTCGGGTTGCTTCCTTGCTTCCGTGGGCTGCTTCGCCGCATCCGCCGCGATTTTTTTGCCCTGCAAGGACGATTCGCCCAGGAGGATGGAAATGAGCTTGCGGTTCATGGCCCGGCACATGACGCGCGTGAGCAGAAAGCCGGAGGAGCCGATGATGCCGCCGATGGCAACCAGCAGCGGGTCGGCGATGGCCAGCCCGGCGATGGCGGCGGAAACGCCCCCGAAGGAGTTGAGGAGCGAAATGGTGATGGGCATGTCCGCCCCCCCCACGCGGATGGTGAAAACGATGCCGAACGCCGCGCCGGAGGCGAACATCAGGGCCACGTTGGGCAGGAACAGAAAGTCCGGCGCGAACGTGCAGATAAGCACGGAAAGCACCGCAAGAGCCACGAGCAGGTTTATCAGCGCGGAATGGCCGTTCAGGCGCACGGGCTTTTGCGGCAGTATCTGGTGCAGTTTCCCGGCCGCCACGAAGGACCCCGCGATGGTTATCATGCCGGTGACGAGCGCAAGGCCCGCGCTGGCGCGGGCGAAGGCGGTTTCCGCCCCGGTGTCCACCAGGACCAGCACGCCGACTATGGCCGCGGCCCCGCCGCCTATGCCGTGCAGAAAAGCCACGAGCTGCGGCATTTGCAGCATCCTGACCTTGTTGGCCAGAAACAGGCCGAAGGCGACGCCCGCCGCGATGGCCACCCAGAGAGCCGGAGAACCGAAGGCCCCGTCCTTGTACATGGTCACGAGGATGGCCGCGGCCATGGCGAAAGCGGAAATAAGATTGCCGCGCACGGAGGTCCGGACCTTGCTCATAAGGCTGAGCCCGTAAAGGATGGAGACGGACAGGGCAGCGGCGGTCATGTTGTACGCTAACGTGCTCATGGATAAACGCTCTTCTTCGGAATAGGGTTGGGTGGAAGAGGGGCCTTCGCGGCTCAGCGTTTTTTGCCCGCAACCATCTTCAACATTTTGTGGGTCACGTCAAAGCCGCCGAACACGTTGGTAGCGGCTAACGCGATGCCGACACCGCCCAAAAATGCGCCGACGGCAGTGTGGGCGAAATGGGTGGCGGTGAGCGCCCCCAAGATGATGACGCCCGCCAGCGCGTTCATGCCGGACATCAGCGGCGTATGCAGCAGGCTGGGCACCTGGCTGATGATCTTGTACCCGAGCAAGGTCGCGGCCACGAAAACGAGAATCAGTAAAATGGGACTCATGGAAAACCTCCGGAAAATACCGCGATACGATGTGACAGACTGCTGACAAAATCCAAAGGCACTGGATCCCCGCCTGCGCGGGGATGACGACCGGGAACGCAAAGGTCTATGCCGCGAGTTCCAAAAGAATACTTGTCATTCCCGCGAAGGCGGGAATCCAGTGCCTTTCCGTCTTGCACCGAGTTTGTCAACAACCTCGGCGCCGCTTCCTTTCAGAAGCGGCGCCTTGTTTTCTTACAGACCCATGGCCTCGATGGCGCCCGCATGGACGATCTTTTTCCCGATGGTCGTGAGGGAAGAGGACACGATGGGATCTTCCCTGTTCAGCACCACCTTGCCGTCCTCGCACAGGAACGCCAGCAGGTTGTAGATGTTGTTGGCGAACATCCAGGTGGAACTGGTCGGCAGCATGCCGGGGATGTTCTTGGTGCCGTCAATGGAGACGCCGTACTTCGTCGTCACGTCGCCGGGCGCGGTCAGTTCGCAGTTGCCGCCCTGGTCGATGGAAATATCCACGATGCTCGAACCCGGCGCCATGGACCGGACCATTTCCTCGGTAACCAGGATGGGGGCGAGCTTGCCGGGAATAAGCGCGGCCAGGATGAGGATGTCCGCGTTTTTAACAAGATCTTTAAGCCCTTCCCGTTCTTTCTGGAGCCATTCCTCGGGCAGGCGCTGGGCGTAGCCGCCTTCTCCCACGGCGAGTTCCGCCGGTACGCCGGTTTCCTGGACTTTCGCGCCGAGGGACTGGGCCTGCTCAATGGCGGCGGGGCGGATATCCACGGCCGTTACGTTGGCGCCCAGGCGTTTGGCGGTGGCGACGGCCTGCAACCCGGCGACCCCGGTGCCGATAACCACGACGTTGGCGGGTTTTATCACGCCCACGGCGGTGCCCATCATGGGCAGGAATTTGGCCAGGCGGTTGGCCGCCATAAGAACGGATTTGTACCCGGCAACGGAACTCATGGACGTGAGGGCGTCCATGTTCTGCGCGCGGGAAATGCGGGGGATGCCGTCAAGGGTGAGGCTGACGACGCCGGTGGCGGCGAGCGTTTGTATCATGTCGTAGTTGACGGGCGCCGCCGGGTGCAGGAAGGTGATGAAGTACTGCCCGTCGCGGAACATTTCGGCTTCGTGCTTGTTTACGGCATCGTTGAAGAGCGGTTCCTTGACCTTCAGGATGACATGGGCTTCGGCGTAAATTTTCGCCGCTTCCGGGATGATTTCCGCCCCGGCCGCCTGGTACGCGTCGTCCATGAAAAACGCCCCCTCGCCCGCGCCTTTCTCCACCAGCACCCGCGCGCCCTGATCCTTCATCTTCTTGACGGTGTCGGGGATGGCGGCTACCCGGCGCTCGCCCGGCATGATTTCCTTGGGGATGCCGATGGTCAGTCCTGTAAATTTCATGGCCTCGTTCTCCTTTGCTGTTTCCGGCTGTATGGGTAGTGAGTGGCGTTGCCGCAAGAACATGTGCCTGCCGCACGGCGCTGAAAAGCATGGTTGCGCGATTGCAAGAACACCGTCGGTGAATATAACGATTGAAAATTAAAGTAATTTTTTACGCTATCTCAGTACAGACTTTTGCCGGGAAAAGTAAAACGAATAAACGTCATCGGATCGATGAAATATTTTCATCGATCCGATGCGCACGGCCGTTTCCGGCGCGTCGGCATATCGTCGCCGGCGCATGTGATTTTTTTGACGGCCGCGCAATGCGACGTCTTGATATCTCGTAAAAATACCTTATCTTTTATGCATGGCCTGATAAATGCATAGGCATTAACAACGCCGCCGGACGGGGGTCCGGCGCGTCGTTATCATATCTTTGGGGGAACAATTTGCGTATGAACGCTTCTACTAACAAGTACGGTCTTTGTGAGCGCGGTTCTTGCGCTCGTGTTGGGGAAAGAAAAAAAGTTGCGGTTTTTGCCGGCACCCGGCCGGAAGCCGTCAAGGTGGCGCCGGTGGTGGCGAAGTTGCGGGAAAACGCGGCATGTTTTGACGTTTGCCTTTGTTCAACAGGACAGCATAAGGAAATGTTGACACAAACCTTTGCCGATTTCGGCCTCACCCCGGACGTCAGCCTGGATGTGATGGCCCCGAACCAGAGCCTTTCCGGGCTCAGTTCCGCCCTGTTCAAAGAAGTGGACAGCTTTTTGACGGAACAGAAGCCGGATATCGTTCTGGTCCAGGGCGACACTACCACCGTGCAGGTGGCCTCGCTGGCCGCCTTCTACGCCCGTATTCCCGTGGGGCATATTGAAGCCGGTCTGCGCACCTGGGATATCAACACGCCCTTCCCGGAAGAGCTGAACCGCCGCGTCACGGGTCTTGTCAGCCGCTGGCATTTCGCTCCTACCCAGTTGGCCAGGGCCAACCTGCTGCGGGACCAGGTTGCCGACACGCAGATCTTTGTTACGGGCAACACCGTGGTGGACGCGCTGCTCTACACGCTGGAAGCCGCGCGGCGCAACCCGCCCGCGCTGTCCGCCAGGGTGGAGGAAGCCATTGCCCAAAAGCGGGAAATCGTGCTGGTCACCGGCCATAGGCGGGAAAGCTTCGGCCGGGGCATCCAGGACATCTGCCAGGCCCTGCGCCGCATCGCCCTTACCCTGCCGGAATCGCGGGTGATCTACCCCGTGCATCTCAATCCCAACGTGCGCGGCCCGGTGTTCGACGCGCTGCGCGACGTGCCGAACGTCTACCTGGAAGAGCCGCTGCCGCATAAAGCCTTTGTCCGCCTTATGGAAGCGAGCAAGCTCATCCTGAGCGACTCCGGCGGCGTGCAGGAAGAAGGCCCCACGCTGGGCAAGCCCGTGCTGATTATGCGAGACGTGACCGAGCGGCCCGAAGGGGTGGAAAGCGGCGTCAACATGCTGGTCGGCACCGGGGAGGAGAGCATCGCCTCCAATACCCTGCGGCTCATGACCAACGAGTTCGCGTACGCCGCCATGGCCGCCAAGCCCAACCCTTACGGCGACGGCCGCGCCGCCGAACGCATCTGCAACACCCTGCGCTGCGGCATGTGCCAGCAGCACCGGGAGGCGGCGTAACCATGCTGTATCTGCTTGTGCTCATTGCGCTGCTCGTGGTGGCCGCGCCGTTCGTGCCCGGCTGGATCGAGTTGCGGCGCGGCAAAGACAGCCGTCCCCTGCGGATCGACATGGAGTACAGCAAGACGCCGTTTTTTTTCGGCGACCAATTCGACGCGCTGCTGCGGCGGTCCCTGTTACCGGCGGACGGGGCGGCGGCCTTGGAGCAGCGTGAGTATACCGTGCAGCTTTCCCGGCCGGAAAAAGTGACGGTTGTCACCGCGCCGGACTGGAGCACGGAACCGGGCGCCCGGACCAGGAACGTCGTGTACGCCGCGGGCAATTTGACCGTGGGAGAAAAGGCCCGCTTCGCCAAGGAACTCGCCGTGGAGGGCATGGCCGTCATTGGCGCGCACAGCCGTTTGCGCGCTCTTTTGAGCAAGGGCGGCGTGCGGCTGGGCGACGGCGTTTCCGTAGGGCGCTGGGTTGACGCGCGCGGCGGCGGCCTGGAGGCCGGGGCGGAATGCGACCTCGGGCGCAACGCGGCCAGCGCCGGGCCGCTTTCCCTGGGGCCGGGCTGCGCGTTTAACAACCTTTACGGCAGCCCCATCCGCACCTTTGCGGGAAAGCCCGCGGCGCACCCCGTGGCCGAGGGCAACATCCGCGAAAACGCTCTGGTGGTCAACGCGCAATTGTTTTCGATCCCGGCGGGGGCCGAGCTGCATAACGACGTGATTGCCGCGCAGGATTTGAAAATTTGTTCGGGCAGCGTCATTTTCGGCGATATCAAGGGGCTGCGGAACGTGGAGCTGGAAGACGGGGTCACCGTGCACGGGACCGTGGTGGCGGATCAGGCGGTGGCCATCGGCCAGAATTGCCGCATCGTCGGCAACGTGTTCGCCCAGGGGGACGTGACTCTGGGGTTTGGAACGCAGATCGGCGAGGCGGGCCATGTCAAATCCGTCATCAGTCATGCCGCGATCCGTCTGGGGCCGGGCGTCATCGTGTACGGGTATGCCGCCTGTGAAAAGGGCAGGGTCGCCGGGGAGCAAGAACCATGAAGCGCCATTGGAAAGAATGTGGCGCCGTCTGCGCGCTTTTCGTATGGCTGCTGGCGGCGGCCTTACCGGCGCGGGCGGAAAGTTTGCGCGGCGAAGGGCAGGCCAGCCTTGCCATGCGCCAAGAGAGCGCGCCTGCCGGGTTACCTGGCCCCCCCGGCCCTCCCGGCCCTCCAGGGCCTCCAGGCCCCCCCGGTCCTCCCGGTCCCCCGGCGGAGCCCGGCTCCGCTGTGGCGCCCGCCACGGTTGCCGAACCGGTCAAAGAGAAAAAGCGGTACCTGGTGGAGATGTACACGAACCGCGAATTTATCAGCAAATCCTACGGCAACTGGGATTCCGGCGGCATGCGCCTGACGCGCGGCGGCGAGGGCAATTCCTGGTACGTCGAGATGAACGGCTACAACCGCAAGAAGGGCGACGGCGCGGCCGCGCAGGTTGTCGGCGGGCTGTACAAGGACTGGGCGGAGCGGTTCTATACCTTCACCAGCCTGTCCACGGCCGGGGATGTGGATTTTCTGCCGCGCCTGCGGGTGGACCAGGACTTCAACTTCAAGCTGGGAGAAAAGAAGGATCTGGTTTGGGTCGCCGGGTTTTCGTATATCGACTACCACACGGGCAGCTCGGACACCATCTACTCCACCGGGCTCAACTATTACCTGCCGGGCTGGGTGCTCGGGTACCGGTTCTTCTACAACGTGAGCGATCCCGGCTCGCTGGAATCCACGTCGCACTCGGTGAGCATCGACCAGGGGTACTGGCGCCGCTACATGAACACGCTGGTCGTGTCCTGGGGCAACCAGGCTTACATGGCCACCTATCTGGATTCGCCCGAGGCGGTGCGGCGGGACTCGGTCTCCGCGCTGCTCCGGCACCGGCACTGGGTGACCGAGGACTGGGGGTTCTGGGTGCAGGGCGGCGCGTTGAAGGTAAAGGACGCCTATGACGGCGCCAACCTCGGGCTTGGTGTGTTTTTCCACTTTTAACCGAACCGGCCCCAAGGGGGAAACGATGGCCGCGCAACACGCCGCGTCCGCCGGGGGCGACGCTCCCGAGCAAAAGGCGACGATCAGCTTTCATCGCTCGTATCGCCGGGTGACGGTGAGCCCGCAAATTATTATGGGGGGTATCATCTCCCTGGCGGTGACGGCGTTCCTGCTGGGCGGCAAGATGTATTTCCTGCCGGACTTCACCGCGTACGCCGCCCGCCGCATGCAAGACCTGTTCGCGGGGTACGGTTTTGCCGGTTCCCCGGCAACGGTTCTTTTCGGCGGCAGGGAGCTTGCGGTGTTCCAGGTGCTGCCCGCCATCCCCTCGCCACTGGTGTGCGGTTGCGCCATCGGCGCGGCCTCGCTGTGTTTTTTGCTGTTGTACCGTCTGCCCCTGGCCAGGCCGACCGTGGTCATCGTCAATCTGCTGGCATGCATCGTTGCGTTTTTCGCGGCGCTGTTCCTGCTGCTGCCCGGGTATTTCAATGCCGAAAACCTGACGCTGGCGGCGTTTTTTCTGGAGATATCCATCGTTACCGCCCTGGCGCTGCCGGTCCTGTTCTGGCTGGTAACCTTCCCCCTGCCCACGGGCGCGGTCTGGAAGCTGCTGAATCTTTTTGCCCTGGAAGCGGCGCTTTTCGGGCTGTTCTGGCTCAAGTACGCGATCTTCATCCTTTTGTGCGCCTGGGGCACGTACCTCGTCGCCCCACTCATCATTTTCTTTCTCTGCTCGCTGTTGGACGTGGTGTATATGGTCGCGCTGTTTTCCCTCATGGTCAGCCGCGTTTCCCGCAGGGTGGCCGAGGATGTCAGGGTGTGGCAATGGATGTAGCCGTTGGTGTCATGCGGGCCTATCTGGCCGTGCTGTTTTTCGTGATAGCGGCCTATTTTGTCCGCCATTACGTGTTCACGCTGAACCGGTTTTTCGCCCGGCAGAAAATTTCCTACAACGACATCCTTGACGACCAGACCTTCAGCATCACGGTTCTGGTCCCCATGCACAACGAGGAAAAGGTCGCCGCCGGGTCTTTTGAGGCCCTGCGCCGGTGCGATTACCCGCGCGACAAGTTCGAGGTCATCGCCATCAACGACCACTCCGCGGACACCACGCGGGAGATTGTGGACGCCTACGTGGCGCGGTCCAGGGCCGAGCCGGGCGAATGGCCGATTCTGACCGCGCTGCACCGCTATTCCGGCCCGCGCGGCAAACAGCACGCCATTAACGACGCCCTGAAGATAGCCAAGGGCGACATCGTGCTCATTTTTGACGCGGACTACGTGCCGCCGGTGGGCATTTTGCGCACGCTCAGCATCTGTTTCACCGACCCGCAGGTGGGCGCGGTGATGGGGCGGGTGGTGCCGATCAACGCGGGCGCGAACCTGCTGACGCGCATGCAGGATCTGGAACGCTCCGGCGGCTACCAGGTGGACCAGCAGGCCCGGTACAACCTCGGCCTGGTGCCGCAGTACGGCGGGACCGTAGGCGGTTTTCGCAAGGATCTTGTGCTGGCGCTGGGCGGGTTCAAGGGCAACGTCATTGCCGAGGACACGGAACTGACCTTCCGCCTGCTCCTGAACGGCTGGAAGGTGGCCTACGCCAACCGGGCCGAGTGCTACGAGGAGGCGCCGGAAACGTGGAACGTGCGCGCCAACCAGATCCGGCGCTGGAGCCGAGGCCATAACCAGGTGCTGTTCGCCTACCTCTGGCCGATCATCCGCACTCCCAACCTCGGCTTCTGGGAGAAAGTGGACGGCGTGCTGCTGCTGTTCATCTATCTTTTGCCGCTGCTCTGGTGGCTGAGCCTCGCGGACATGCTCGTCCTGTTGTTTCTGGGGCAGCTCAGCCTGGTTTCCGGCCTGATGCCCCTGGTTTTGTCCATCCTTTACGGCTGCATCGGCAACTTTGCCCCGTTTTACGAACTGGCCATGGCCGCCATGCTGGACGGCTCGTCCGAGCGGGTGCGCCTGTTGCCGTATTTTTTGTATTATTTCGCCTTCAGCTTGTGGTATACCGCCGTGGGCGCGGTGGAAGCCGTTATCGACCGCATTTCCGGCCGCAGCATCGAGTGGAAGAAAACCGAGCGCTTCCGGCAGGCCGAGTAGAGCGCGTCCGCGTGCCCTGTTTTCGGGGAATGCCTGCGGGCGTGCTGTTTTTCAGGAATCCGGGGCATTCGGCAGCCACGCGTCCATACCCGCATGCCAGTTGTCGCGCTACCCTTTCTGTGCCATACTCCCCCACGAAGATTTCACGCGTTACCGGGCCGACGCCGGGTTCGGATACAGGCGGCGGCCCCGGCTCTAGGGCCGGACTGCTAACGGAGCGGAACATGTCAACCCATATGGACGAAAACGGCAACGCCGTCATGGTCGATGTCTCGGCAAAGAGCGATACTGTCCGTACCGCCGTGGCCGAAGGAAGAATCAGCGTGTCCCCGGACGTCCTGGCCGCCGTCAAACAGGGCACGGCGGCCAAGGGCGACGTGCTGGGCGTGGCGCAGCTCGCGGGTATCATGGCCGCCAAAAAAACTTCGGACAGCATCCCGCTCTGCCATCCGCTGCCGCTTTCCCACTGCCGGGTGGTGCTCGAAACCGGGGAAGACGCGATACGCGCCGTGTGCGAGGTCAAAACCACCGGCAAGACCGGGGTGGAGATGGAGGCGCTCACCGGCGTATCCGTGGCGCTGCTCACGGTGTACGACATGTGCAAGTCCATGGGCAAGGGCATGGAGATCGGCGGCATCCGGCTTTTACGCAAAACGGGCGGGAAAAGCGGTGATTTTGAACGGTCCTGAAAACGGCCCCGGCGAGGGCATGGCCGCCGGCCGGGCGGATCTGCGCGACGGGTTTGGCCGCCGCATCGAATACGCGCGCTTGTCCCTGACGGACCGCTGCAATTTTCGCTGTATCTACTGCATGCCCCATGACGGGCTGCCCTTCATCCCCCATGAGCGGATCATGTCGTACGAGGAGATGCTGCGCCTCTGCGGCATCATGACTTCTCTGGGCATAACCACGTTCAAGGTGACCGGCGGGGAGCCGCTGTGCCGCAGGGGAGCCGCCGGGTTTATCCGCGACCTTGCGGCGCTTCCGGATGTGACGGAAGTGACGCTCACGACCAACGGTTCCCTTTTGGCGCCGCATCTCGAATTTTTGGCGGAAAGCGGCCTGCGCAGCGTGACCTTCAGCTGCGACGCCATGGACCAGACGGCCTTCGCGGCGATCGCCCGGACCGACGCGTCGTTGGATGCCGTGAAAGCGTCCATGGAAAACGCGGCGGCTCTTGGCCTGCGGATCAAGATCAACACAGTGCCGCTCATGGGGTATAACGACGGGCAGCTTGTGGCGCTTGCGCGGTTCGCCCTGGAGCGGGGGTACCACATCCGGTTCATTGAACTGATGCCCGTGGGCAGGGGCAGGACGCTTTCCGGTGTGCCGCAGGAGGAACTGTTCGCGGCCATTGAGCGGGAGTTCGGCGGCCTTGAACGGGTATACGAACGGACGGGCAACGGCCCGGCCACGGTTTACCAGGTTTCCGGGTACCCCGGCCGCGTCGGGTTTATCGCCGCGCTCAGCGAGCGGTTTTGCACCTCCTGCAACCGGGTGCGCCTGACATCCACCGGGTTTTTAAAAACCTGCCTCTGCCACGAGGCAGGCGTGGATCTGCGGGAACCGGCGCGGAGCGGCGCACGTGACGAGGAGCTGCGGGCAACGATCCGCCGGGCCGTGGCGGAAAAGCCCGCCGGGCACAGTTTTTCCTTCGCCGCCACCGGGGGAAAGGAATTTTTCATGAATTCGGTGGGCGGCTGAGAGGGCCGCGCCGGAAACCATACGAACCGGAGCGTCCATGGGAAACGCCACTGCGGAAACCATCACTGCGGGAACCATCGCCGCCGTGTGCATCAGCGAGAAAAAGGGAACCGCCAAGCGGCCCGTGGACTCGGCAACGCTCATCGAAGGGCACGGCCTGGAGCACGACGCGCACGCGGGCAACTGGCACCGCCAGGTCAGCCTGCTTTCCCTGGAAAAGATCGAGGACTTCAAAAAACGCGGCGCGATCGTCAGGTACGGCGACTTCGGGGAGAATCTCGTGGTTTCCGGCATTGATTTTGTGACGCTGCCCGTGGGCACGCTGCTCACGGCGGGCGACGTCCTGCTGGAGATTTCCCAGATCGGCAAGGAGTGCCATACCCGTTGCGCGATCTACCATTCCATGGGGGAATGCATCATGCCCACCCAGGGAGTGTTCGCCAAGGTTTTGCGTGGCGGGGTTCTCAAGGCCGGGGACGCCATGGCCGTGCGCCACACGCCCGGCGCCGGGTGAGGAGGATGGCTGTGCATACTGTTGCGGTTCTGACCATAAGCGACAAAGGACACGCCGGGGAGCGCGAGGACGCGAGCGGCAAGGCCATAATCTCGCTCGTGGAACAGCACGGGTATGAAGTGGCCCATTACGGTATTTTGCCGGACGAGGAAGCGCGGATCAGCGCCGAGCTGCGGCGGCTGTGCGACGGGCGGCTGGCGGATGTGATCTTCACGACCGGCGGGACCGGGTTCGCGGAGCGCGACGTTACCCCGGAAGCGACGCTGGCCGTGGTGGAGCGGCTTTGCCCCGGCATACCGGAGGCCATGCGCGCGTTCAGTTTCGGGGTGACCAGGCGGGCCATGTTTTCCCGGGCCGTCGCGGGCATCCGGGGCAGGACGCTCATCGTCAATTTGCCGGGGAGCCCCAAGGCGGTGCGCGAATGCCTTGAACTCGTCTTGCCGGACTTTCGTCACGGCCTGGATATCCTGAAAGGCGCGGCAGGGGAGTGCGCCCGCTAGCAGGTGTTTTTCCCAAAGGCGATTTTACGCGAAAGGCCGGGAACACTGGATGTTCCCGGCCTTTCGCGTGGATTTTTTTACTGAGAGACGCTCAGGATCCCGTGAACGGCTCGGGTTTGCGCTTTTCCACAAAAGCGGTCATGGCCATTTTCTGGTCCTTGGTCTTGAAGCAGTCGCCGAATGCCTGCAGCTCCGAGCGGTAGCTGTCCGTAAGGGTCAGGCCGATGCTGGCGTTGGCGATTCTCTTGGTGGCCTGCACGCCCACCGGCGCGTTGGCCGCGATTTTTTCCGCCATGGCGAGGGCGGCGGGCATGAGTTCCTCTTTGGGGTACACCGCGTTCACAAGGCCGACGGCCAGCGCTTCCTCGGCCTTCAGGCGGTTGGTGGTGTACAGGAGTTCCTTGGCCTTGCCGGGGCCCACGGCCCGCATCAGGCGCTGGATGCCCCCGGAACCGGGCATGATGCCCAGGCTCACTTCCGGCTGGGCGAAGACGGCGTTTTCCGCAGCCAGGCGGATGTCGCAGCTGAGCGCCAGCTCGTTCCCGCCGCCGAGGGCGTATCCGTTGACCGCCGCGATAACCGGGGCCGGGAATTGCTCCACCGCTTCCATGGCGGCGTTGCTGGCGTCGCAGTAATAATGCACGGCCTTGTCAAAGGGGAGTGCGTTCATTTCCGCAATATCGGCCCCGGCCATGAATGCCTTTTCCCCTGCGCCCGTGATGATGAGGCAGCGCAGTTTCTCCTTGACCAGCTCCGGGAACAGGGTCAGCAGTTCGTCAACCATCTCGCTGTTGAAGGCGTTGAGCGCCTGGGGACGGTTGATGGTCAGAATACCCACATGGCCGCGTGATTCATACAGCAGAGTGTTCATTGTTTCCTCGGTTCCCTCTCGGTTTTTTCTGAGACTAGCCTTATCCGTGCCGGGCGGCAACCGCGGAGTTTACCCGACGCCGAGCAGTTTGAGCTTGAGGCTTTCGTCGGACTGCAGCACGCTGGGGCAGTCGTCAAAGATGCATTCGCCCATTTCCATGACGCAGCAGCGGTCCAGGGACTTGAGCAGGTTCTCCGAGAACTGTTCCACCACAATGGTCGTCACGTTGAAATCCTTGCGGATTTCGAGGATCATCTTGATCACGTCATGGGCGATGTTGGGCGCGAGGCCCTCGGTCGGCTCGTCCAGGAGGAGCAGAGACGGGTTCCCCATCATGGTCCGCGCGATGGTGAGCATCTGCTGCTCGCCCCCGCTCATCTGGCTGCCCAGCTTGTCGCGCATATCGTAGAGCTTGGGGAAAAACCGGTACGCGTCGTCAATAGTGAACAGCTTCGTGCCCTTGGGGGTGTGCTGCGGCGCTTTTTCCCCGAGTTGCAGGTTGCGCCGGATGGTCAGGTTGGGGAATATCTTGCGGTCTTCCGGCACCCAGCCGATACCGAGGTTGGCGATGGTATGCGGCGGGAGGTCCGTGATATCCCGGCCTTTGAACAGGATCTGCCCCTGGACGCGGGGCGGCTTCAGGCCCATGATGGCCCGGAACGTGCTGGATTTGCCCGAGCCGTTTCTGCCGAAAAGCCCGATGAATTCGCCTTCCTTGACGCTCATGTTGAGCTTGAAAACGACGTGGGCCTGACCGTAAAAAATATCAAGATTATTGAGTTGCAGCATCATGCCACCTCACTTCCCAGGTAGGCGGCCTGCACTTCCTTGTTGGCGGCGATCTGTGCGGGGGTGCCCACCGCGAGAATGGCGCCGAAGTGCAGAACCAGAATGTAATCCGAAATGCCGAACACAAGGTCCATGTCGTGTTCCACGAGGATCACCTTGCGGGTTTCGCTCAGCTTCCTGATGAGCTGGGTGATGCGTAACCGCTCGGCCTTGGACAGGCCCGCCATGGGTTCGTCCAGCAGCAGCGTTTCCGGGTCGGTGGTCAGGGCGACGCACAGGTCGAGGATCTTGCGGTCGCCGTGCGGGATGGACGCGGCCGGAAGATCCGCCATTTCCGCCATGCCCACCTCTTCCAGCAGTTCCATGGCCCGGCGGGTCACGGCCTCGGCGTTCTTGTAGTTGAGGAACAGCTTGTTCATGAACCCCAGATTGCGCTGCACGCCGACTTTCACGTTATCCAGCACGGTCATTTCCTCGAACAGGCTCACGATCTGGAACGAGCGGGAAATGCCGTATTTGATGATCTGGTAGGGTTTTTTACCCGTGACGTCCTGGCCCTTGTACAGGATTTTTCCTTCATCGGGTTTGAGGAAGCCTGTCAGCAGGTTGAAAAACGTGGTCTTGCCGGCCCCGTTGGGCCCGATAATGGACAGTATGCCCTCGCGCGGGATATCCAGCGACACGTTGTTTGTCGCGGTAAGCGCGCCGAAGCGTTTGGTCAGTCCCTGTATGGAAATCAGCGTCATAATTCCTCCCGGCTGGTTGGCATGGTCACGCGGCGCGGCTTACCCGTCTTTTTTCTTGTTCTTCTTGAACATGCCCATGATGCCCGTGGGGAACATGCACAGAATGATGACGAAAGACAGACCGTAGATGAGCAGCCAGTGATCCCAGAGCGAGCTGAGCAGGTTTTTGCAGATGATGAAGATGAGCGAGCCGACAATGGGACCGTAGAAGCTGACCGTGCCGCCGCCGAGGAGGGTCGCCATGACCACGTCGCCGGATTTCGTCCAGTCGAGGATGTCCGCGAAGGCGGACTGCGTGAGCAGGCAGTAAAGCGCGCCGGCAAGGCCCGCGAACGCGCCGGACAGGGTGTAGACCGCGAACTTGTAAACCCCGACGTTATAGCCGAGGTACTGCGACCGGATGTAGTTCTGCCGGACGGATTGGAGCGAAAGCCCGAAGCAGGAGCGGCTGATGGCCCGGATGACCAGGGCGCAGATAACGAAGACCACGAAGCAGAAATAATAGTAGGTCACGGGGTCGCGCAGGGAGATGCCGAGAAAATCCAGGCGGCTGATGCCCGAAAGCCCCGCTTCGCCGCCGGTCACTTCGTCCCAGCGGAAGCAGATGCCGAAGCAGACCTGGGTAAAGGCAACCGTGAGCATGGCGAAGTACACGCCGCGTTTTTCCCGGATGAACCAGCCGAGGAGGGCTGCTGAAAGGGCGCCCATGATGATCCCGCCTATAATGGGCAGCACGAGGCCCCCGCCGGAAAGGCGCAGGAAGGTGATGGCCGCGGCGTAGCTGCCGAGCCCGTAAAACGCGCCGTGCCCGAAGGAGGGCAGGCCCGTCTGGCCCAGGCAGAGGTTGAAGCTTAACGTAAAGATGAACCAGAGCAGCAGTTCGGACCCCAAAGAGGTGAAGTTACCGACGTAGGGCAGGAAGGGGTAGCAAAAGCATCCCAGGAAAATCCAGAGCAGCGGGTCTTTGATGATTTTACTCATTGGCGTCTCCTCGGCGCTATTCGATGATGTTCTGTTGTCCCATCAGGCCCCTGGGCCAGAAGTAGACAATAACGCCCATGAGTATGTAGGGCATGATATCCACGAATCGCGGCGCGATGAGGGTCCCCATGGAAAGGCAGAGCCCTACCAGCAGCCCCCCGATAAGGGTGCCGGGTATGCTGCCCAGCCCCCCCATGAGGACGATGAGGAAAGACGGCATGAGGATGGAGTTGCCCATCCCGGACTTGACGCTCCAGATGGGCGCCGCGAGGATGCCCGCCAGACCCGCGAGGAACGAGCCCAGAATCATGATGTAAAGGCGCATGCGGTACAGGTCGTGGCCGAGCGCGCCGACCATTTCGCTGTTGAACATGCCGGCCTTGACGACCGCGCCGTATTTGCTTTTTTCCGTGAAAATCCAGACGGAGGCGACCATGACCGCAGCCACGAAGGCGATGAAGAGCCTGTATTGCGAGTAAAGGAAGTCGCCGATGATGATGACGCCGCTGGCGAAAGCCGGGGCGTTGACGTTGTGCGGGGCCGGGCCGAAGATCATGCGGATGAGTTCTTCCATGGCCATGGCGAAGCCGAGGGTGATCAAAAGGCCCATCAGGGGGTCCTGCCCGTAAACGCGCCGGACGATCAGGCGTTCCACGAAGAAGCCTATCAGGGCGACGAACAGCGGGGAAACGATCATGGCCGGAATCCAGCCGATCGTCTCGTACATGGCCCAGAAGAAATACGCGCCGAACGTAAAGGTGATGCCGTGGCTGAAATTGATGACGCCGGAAACGCCCAGCACAAGGCTGAAGCCCAACGCCACGGCGGCATACACCAACCCGAGCACGATGCCGTTGCAAAACAGGGATAATTCAAGCATAGCCGTCCTCGTAACGCGGTCCGATGGCTGCTACGCCAGGTCCGGTTTGGGTGTTCTCGGGAAAGGGACCGGCCGCTCCCTCCGGAAGCGGCCGGTCGGGAGGCTATTTCTTCTTCGAAGCGGCGACGCTGATGTCGATGGGGTTTTCTTCCTTGGTCATGTCGAACTGGGTGGCATCATAGGTCTTGATGACTTTCCAGATGTTGGTGCCCGTGCCCTTGGGGTTGCCTTCGACCATGACGACCTTGCTCAGGAACTGGTGCGTGCGCGGGTCGATGAAGGTGGGTTTGTCGCGCAGGTTGTTTTTGACTTCCATGCCTTCCAGGGCGGCGATCAGCTTGTCCACGTCCGTCGCGGTGCCGGCCTTGGCGATGGCTTCGGCAATGGCCATCATGGCCACATACCCGTTGTAGTTGCCGTTATCCACGACCGGGGCCGCGGCTTTGGGGAACATTTCGCTGAACTTCTTGGAAAAAGCCTTGGTTTTGTCGTTTTCATCCCAGGAAACTTCGGTGGCGTAGTAGCCGCGGTGTTCTTCGGGCTTTAAGGGGTAGATGTCGCAGAATTCCTGCAGGGTGTACACGACCTTCATTTTGTCGTGGATCCGGTATTCGGCCAGCTGCTTCATGAGAGCCACGTTGTCGAACCCGGCGCAGGTGATCATCAGCACTTCGGCGTCGGAGTTGCGGACCTGCATCAGCTGGGCGCTGAAGTCACGGGTGCCCATGGGGAATTTCACTTCGCCGACTTCCGTGCCGCCTTTCTTTTTCAGAACGTCGCGGGCCCAACGGGTGCCGGAATGACCCCAGGAGTAGTCGTGGGTCATGAAGTACCATTTTTTGCCGAGATTTTCGAAGGCGTAGGTGCCGGCGGCCCGGCCGAGGCTGGCCATGCTGGGCGCGGAACGGAACATGTTGCGCACGGCCTTGGTGGAGGTAAGCTCGTCGGAGTTGCCGTTGGTGGCGATGTACAGGATGTTGCGTTCCGTGGCCACGGCCGCGACGGCCATGCACACCGAGGAGCTGACCCCGCCCATGACGATTTTCACGCCGTCTTTTTCAATCAGGCTGCGGACGCGGCGGGCCGCCGTATCCGGGTTGGTTTCGGAGTCGGCGACGATGAATTCCACCTGCTGGCCGCCGATCTTGCCGCCAAGCTCTTTAAGCGCCATTTCCATGCCCGCCCGTTCAAGCGCCCCATGGTCCCCGTAGTTCCCGGAAACGGGGCTGACGATGCCGATTTTGAGAACATCCGCGGCTGTCGCCGGTACGGCCATGCCAAAGACAAATACGCAGAGGATGAAAAGGCTGATCCATAACGCTCGTTTCATATACGCTCCCTTGGTTACAGGTGGCTTATGGAAAACGTTATCCCGAACGGTGCCGTCAACCCGCGAGGGGATCCGGCGATACCGGAAAACGCGGCCGGATTTTTACTCGGCTGAAAAAGGATCTTGCATCTTTTATGCCGTCGGTTGGTCAATGAGGGTAACCGACATTGCCGATATCGTGTAATCTGCTGTATGCAATGATTTTATTCCGCGATTACCGTCAGGCCCCCTGGCCGGATCGGCGCGGTCGCGAACACGGCCAAGCATGGCTCCTGCGCAATGTTTTTGTCCCGAAAAGTTTGGGAGAGTGCACACAGCGCCGAAAGGGAGGAGGCGCGGAAAATACCCGTATGTTCTGAAAATGGAATTTTGTTCTGAAATCGGTACACATGGGGTTTCTTATTATATTTTGGGGGTTGTTCATAGAAAAATAATCATTTTGTACCGAAATCGGAACAAATCGCAATGGTCGGCCATGCCTTTTCGGCTCCGGTTTTTACGAGCGCCGGGGTGGACAACAGGTGCGCGGGGTCCGGCTTGGCGGTGAGGGGTTTCTCCTTCTGGCGAGGCTCGCCCGTGAGGCCGGGGACGGTATGCCCGTTCCGTGCGGAGGCCGTTCCGGGCGTCATTTTCGTTGCGCCCGGCAGGGCTGGCACGGTGCTTGCTGCTGCATCGCACACAGGGTTTGTACCACATTTCCGTACGGTACATATACACCACTTCCCAATCCGAGTCACCGGTAGTTCTGGATCGCGCGGCAGGGGGTTCCCGTGACCGCACGCGGCATGTTTTAGTAAAAAGGCGGTGCACATGGTTCAATTTATTACTCCCGATCAAGCGGCCGAATTCGTTGCGGACGGCGACACCTTGGTCACGAGTTCCTTCATTATTCATGCGTTGCCGGAAGCGCTGCTGAAAGCCGTGGGAAAGCGCTTTGACGCAACCGGCCACCCCAGAAACCTGACCGCCGTCCATATTGCGGGCGCGGGCGCGGGCGATGAAAGGGGCCTCAACTACATGGCCAGGGAAGGCCTTCTCAAACGCGTCATCGCCGGGCACTGGAATATGACGCGGCAGGTCGGCAAACTGGCGCTTGAGGAGAAGATCGAGGCGTATAATTTCCCGCAGGGCGTGCTGTCGCACCTGTTCCGGGATATCGCCGCCGGGAAGGTGGGAACGCTCACCCACGTGGGCCTCATGACCTTCGTCGATCCCCGTCTGGACGGCGGCAAGATCAACGCTTCCGCCAAGGAGGATCTGGTGGAAGTCGTTACCGTGGCCGGCCGCGAGCTGCTCCTCTACAAATCTTTCCCCGTCAACGTCTGTTTTCTGCGCGGGACGTATGCCGACGAGCGCGGGAACGTCACCTTGCAGCATGAGGGCGCTACCCTTGAAGTTCAGGCCATCGCCCAGGCGACCAAAAATTCCGGCGGCAAGGTCATCGTCCAGGTGGACGCCGTGGTCCAGGCGGGTTCGCTTGACCCGCGCCTGGTCATGATCCCCGGCATCTACGTCGACGCCATCGTCACTGTGCCCGAGGAGGAACTCGCGACAGCCTGCAAGGATCAGAGAACGTGGGTCTGCGGCGACTCCCGCGTGCCCGCCTCCTCCTTCACCCCCATGGCCCTGGACGAACGCAAGGTCATCGCGCGCCGCGCGGCCATGGAACTGCGCTCCGGCATCGTGGTCAATCTCGGCATCGGCATGCCCGAAGGCGTGGCCCAGGTGGCCAACGAGGAAGGCATAGGCGATTACATGACCATGGTCGTGGAGGCCGGGGCCGTCGGGGGCATCCCGCAGGGCGGTTTGATGTTCGGCCTGGCGGCCAACCCCGAGGCCATTTTGCAGCAAAACGCCCAGTTCGACTTTTTCGACGGCGGCGGCATAGACCTCGCCTTCCTCGGCCTTGCGGAAACCGACGAGGACGGGAACATCAACGTCAGTAAACTCGGCGGGCGGGTAACCGGGGCCGGCGGGTTCATCAACATCACGCAGAACGCGAAACAGCTCGTGTATTGCGGCACCTTCACGGCCAAGGGGCTGAAGATCCGGGCCGGAGACGGCAAACTTGAAATCCTCAATGAGGGAGCCCAGAAAAAATTCCTGAAACACGTCGGGCATGTGACGTTCAGCGGCCGCTACGCCCGGCAGACCGGGCAACCGGTCCTGTACGTCACGGAACGCGCGGTATTCGCGCTGCGTGAGGACGGCGTGCATCTCGTGGAAATAGCGCCCGGCGTGGATCTGGAAAAAGACGTCCTGGCGCTGATGGACTTTGTCCCCATCATGAAGACGCCGCCTGTTCTGATGGACGCGCGGATATTCACGGACAAGCCCATGGGCCTCGCGCGATAGCTTGAACAGCAACCGAGAACTGCGAAAACCATAAGAAACACGATGGAGAAAGCAATGTACATGCCGACAGAAGACCAATTACTCATCAGAAACATGGTGCGGGAATTCGCGGTGGAAGAAGTGGCGCCCATCGCCGCCGAAATTGACAGAAAACACGAATTTCCGGCGGCCACGGTCAAGCGCATGGCCGAGCTGGGTCTGTTCGGCCTGGCTACCCCGGAAGAATACGAAGGTTCCGGAGGCGACACCATCAGCCTGGCCATGGCCATCGAGGAACTCTCCCGCGTCTGCGCTTCCCACGGGTGCTGCCTTTCGACCCACGTGGCGTTGTGCATCGTTCCCATCATGCAGTTCGGCTCGGAAGAGCAGAAGAAAAAATACGTGCCGGATCTCGCCAGCGGGCGCAAGCTCGGCGCGTTCACGCTGACGGAACCTGCCGCCGGAACGGACGCCTCGGCCCAGCAGACGACCGCCACCCTGCAGGGCGACAAATACATTCTTACAGGCTCCAAGATCTTCATCACCAACGGCGGCGTGGCCGATACCTTCATCGCCTTTGCCATGACGGACAAGTCCAAGGGGCTCAAGGGCATTTCCGCGTTCATCGTGGACAAAAAATTCCCCGGCTTCAAAGTGGGGCAGAAAGAAGATAAAATGGGCATCTGCGCGTCTTCCACCCATGAAATCATCTACGACAACTGCGAAGTGCCCAAAGAAAACCTGCTCGGCAAAGAGGGCGAAGGCTTCAAAATCGCCATGCAGGCGCTGGACTGCGGCCGGATAGGCATCGGCTCCCAGGCGCTGGGCATCGCCCAGGGCGCGCTCGACGCGGCCGTGGAATACGCGAAGACCCGGGTGCAGTTCGGCAAACCCATTGCCGCCAACCAGGGCCTGCAGTGGATGCTCGCGGACATGGATCTGCAGACGGACGCCGCGCGGCAGCTCGTATACCGCGCCGCGGCGGTGCGGGACACAGGCGTGCGCTACAGCAGGGAAGCGGCCATGGCGAAGCTGTTCGCGTCCGAAGCGGCCATGTTCGTCACGACCAAGTCGGTCCAGATTCACGGGGGCATCGGCTACACCAAGTCCTATCCGGTGGAGCGCTACATGCGGGACGCGAAGATCACGGAAATCTACGAAGGCACGAGCGAAGTGCAGCGTATGGTCATCGCCGGCAACTTACTGGCATAACACATTTGTTTTACAACTCGCACCGGAGGGACGGCATGGCTGACATAAAACCGAACATCGGCGATACAGTATCTTTTTCCAAGACCATTTCGGAAACGGACGTCTACCTGTTCGCGGGCATCACGGGTGATTTCTTCGAACTGCACATGAACAAGGTGTACGCCGAGGCCGCGCCCATGGGCAGGCAGATCGCCCACGGCGTCATCGCCATGGGCCTGGCGAGCACCGTGGCCACGAATATCCAGAAAAAATACGGGTATTGGATACCGGCGGTGTTGTATGGGTACGACAAGGTGCGCTTCATCAAGCCGATTTATTTCGGCGACACGTTGACGGCGCACCAGACCGTGTCGGAGTTTGACCCCGAGACCAATAAAATGGTCAGCAAAGTCGAAGTGTTCAACCAGCGGAATGAAATAGTCCTCGCCGCCCAGTGCTTGCAGAAATTCATGCAGTGAACCCGGTTCGGCACAACAACGCAGCCTCGCGCGGGAACGGTTCCCGCGCGAGGCTGTTCGCATACCCGTTGCCGGGAAAGCGTCACCCGTTTTTGAGACCTTCCCCCGCAGCCCGGCTGTATTCCTGTTTTTTACGCAGGTAGCGGGTCGTTTTCATGCCGAGGGATTTGGCGGCGGCCCGGACGTTGCCGTGCTTTTCATACGCCTTGAGAATGTACGACGCCTCAAGCCTGGCGATGATGGTGTCGAGATCAACGGTGCCCTCCAGGGGGAGAAATTCAAAATTTCCCTTGGGCGCGAAGGGGAGTTCGTCATGGCTGATGGTTTCGCCCTCGGACATGATGAGCGCCTGCTCGATCACGTTCCGCAGCTCGCGCACGTTCCCCGGCCAGTCGAAACTCTGGAGGGCCTGGTAGGCGGAGACCGAAAGGGTTTTGCGCATGCCGTACTTCAGGTTGAATTCGTCCAGGAACCTGGTGGCCAGCGGGATGATGTCGTAAATCCGCTCCCTGAGCGGCGGCAGGGTGATGGAGGTCACGTTCAGGCGGTAGTAGAGGTCCGAGCGGAAGCACCCCTTCCGCACCATGTCCTGCAAATCCCTGTTCGTCGCCGCGATGATGCGGACGTCCGTCTTGATGGGCCGGGTGCCGCCTATCCGGAAAAATTCCCCCTCCTGGAGCACGCGCAGGAGTTTGACCTGCATTTCCATGGGCATTTCGCCGATTTCGTCCAAAAACAGAATGCCGTTGTTCGCGGCTTCAAAAAAACCGGCTTTTCCCGCGGAACTGGCCCCGGTAAACGAGCCTTTTTCGTACCCGAACAGTTCGCTTTCAATGAGCGTGGCAGGGAGAGCGCCGCAGTTGATTTTGATAAGCCTGCCGCCCCGCCGTGTGCTGGCCCGGTGCAGATACTTGACGAGCTGTTCCTTGCCGGATCCGGTCTCCCCCAGGATAAGGACGGTCGCGTCGACCTTGGCGATTTTGTCGGCTTTGAGGAGCACGTCGAGCATCTTCCGGTCGTGGGCCACAAAGGTCCCTTCCCCCTGGGATTTCAGCGCCTCGATCTGCCGCTTGTACTTGTTGGCGAGTTCTTCCGTGTCGGCCAGCCGTTCCTTCAGGGTGGCGATTTCCCGAAGATCCCGGTTGTTGGTGATGGCCATGGTGATGTTGCCGTACCCGTCAAACACCGGGGTCGTGGTCACGTGGGTTCTGCGGTTCGTTTTGAAAATGGTCTGCTCTATGGTGACCTGCTGCCGTTTTTCCAGCACCTGGGTGGTGCAGGATTCGGAAAAATTCAGCCCTTCCAGATCTCCCACGCTGTAGCCGAGCAAGTTTTCGCGGTTGTCCCCGCTCAGCTTCTCATACGCCCTGTTCACTTTGACGATGATGCCGTCCCCGTTGGTGACGAAAAGGCTGTCCTGGGAGTTTTCGATAATAGTTTCCAGGTTGACGCACAGTTGGTGCAGCCTGTCGTACTCGGCCAGGATTTTTTCACGCGGGGCCAGAGCCAGCGCGGTCCTGTTCGTCTTGCCCATGTTGAACGCTTCATGGATCGCGGGAGCCGCCTTGCGGAGGCGTTCCCTTTCCGTTACGGCGTTGGATGCCTGCCGTTTTTCCATCTGCCGTTCCTCCCGTCGTCAGTACCGTACACTGCGTAAAAGCGCGTTCCCGCCGGGTTCCCGCAAGGGTCCGGCATGCAAAGCCCCCATCGGGGCACACCGGTCAGCCTACAGGGGCTTTTATCCGGTGTCCACCCAATGGGGGGCATAATCGGCCAATGAAAGTATAATCAGGGCGAGGTGCGCTGCTTGTTATTTGCCGTCAACGGGGGCGGCCGCATTCTCGCTGACCGGCGCTTCCTTTTTTTCCGGCCAGACAAGGGATGCGACAACGCCCGCGATCAGCAGGCCGAGCACCACAGCCAGGCTGACCAGCGGCGGAATATGGACGAGGCCGGAGACGCCGAGCAGCATCTTGACCCCGATGTACGCCAGAATGACGATAACCGCTTTTTCCAGGTGGGCCAGTATGTTCGAGGCGGCCGCCATGAGGAAGTACAGGGACCGCAGGCCCAGGATGGCGAAAATGTTGCTGGTGTAAACCAGGAACGGGTCCTGGGTGATGGCGATGATGGCGGGGATGGAGTCAAAGGCGAACATAACGTCGCACAGCTCGATCACAACAAGGCAGAGGAACAGCGGGGTGGCTTTCCAGATAAGAGCGCCGCTCGCGGAAGGGGCCTTCACGAAAAAGTCGTGGCCGTTGAGCGTGGTGGAAACCGGCAGAAACCGGCGGGTGAACCGGACGGACCAGTGGTTGGAATAATCCTCGATATCTTCATCGGGCTTGCGCATTTCCTGCCACATTTTCCAGGCGGACCAAAGAACGAACAGCCCGAACGCCGCAAGGGCGTAGTTGCCGAAAAGCTCCACCAACGTTGTGCCGGCCGCGACAAACACCATGCGCAGGATCAGCGCGCCGAGGATGCCGTAATAGAGAACTCTGTGCTGGTAGGGGCCCTTGATGGCAAAAGAGCTGAAGATCGCCATCATGACGAAGAGGTTGTCCACGGACAGCGACTTTTCCAGGAAATAGCCGGAAAGATAAAGCGACATGTCGTTGAGCCCGTGCGTGGCGCCGATGTAGGCGCCAAAGGCCAGCGCCAGCGCGATCCAGATGCAGGACCAGACGGCTGCGTTGCGCAGGGTGATGGGCTCGTCTTTTTTATGGGCGTGCAGGTCGATCCATAAAAAGACCGCGATAATGACAAGGAAGGCGATGAAGTTGGCGGTGGAATAATGCCCTAACATGGTGGTAACTCCGTTTGCTGGTGTGCATGCCGGAGAAAAACAAAAGACCTCCGGCATTTTTAATGCCAGAAGGTCTCACTAATCAAAAGCGTGCTTTTGACGGCAATGCCGGGCGGTAAAGCCATGCTGTCGACATTGCCCGGGTCTCCAGGAACCCAGCTACTCCCCTTACGTGGTTTTATCTTTATAGAGCAGGGTTTGGACGCAGTCAAGGATAAAATTATAGATATCGCAATGGGGGGAGGAAGCCGGGCCGGGCGTTTCCCGGACCATGCCAAAGGCGGCCCGGATGCCCGGCCCGGCCGGGCGCCGCCATGATAATCCTTGTTTTTGTTGCTCCTTTTTCCATAGCCTGCCATAACGAATGAGGCTGTATTCCGGCGGACAACCCGAATGAACCGCAGAGCAGGAGGAGCGTATGGACAGAATCATGGGACAGCCCTTTCTTCATTCCGTCAACGGCACGCGGCTGAACGTTCAACTGGACGGGCCGGCTGGCGCGCCGTGGATGGTTTTCAGCAATTCTCTGTCAGCCAACATTTCCCTCTGGGACGAGCAGGCCGCCGCGTTCGGCGATCGCTTCCGGTTCCTGCGGTATGACCAGCGGGGCCACGGCCGCTCGGAAGTACCCGCCGCCGGTTTCACCATGGACGATCTCGCAACCGACCTGCTCGGCCTGCTGGATGATTTTGCCGTGAATAACGCCGTCCTTGTCGGGGTGTCCATGGGAGCCACCACGGTCATGCGGTGCGCGGCCCGCGCGCCGGAGCGCTGCGCGGGCGTCGTTGCCTGCGACGGCCAATGGCGTTCGGCCCCCGGGAGCGCGGCGATGTGGAACGAGCGGTTTGCCGTCGCCCGGGAGCAGGGCATGGAGGCCCTGGCGGAGCCGACCGTCAGGCGCTGGTTCCAGCCCGGTTTTTTCACGCGCAAGCCCGAGGTAGTCGAGAGGATAAAAAAAATGATCGCCGGAACGTCGGTAGAGGGCTATATCCAATGCGGCACGGCCTTGCAGGATTTTGACTTCCGGGCGGATTATCCGGGCCTGACCGTGCCCGCGCTGTTCGTTGCCGGCGAGCATGACGGCGATATCCCGGCCGTGATGCGGGAAATGCACCAGGCGACTCGCGGCAGCGGCTATACGGTGATCGGGCATTGCGGGCATCTGCCGAATATTGAGCAGCCGGAAAAGCTTTATGAGGCTATGGACGGTTTTGTCCGCACGCTGGGCCTGGGCTGAGGGCGGGCATCCGGGCGGCACTTCGGCGATGGTTGCTTCCGTGAGGCATTTTCAGTAAGCATTGCTGGAGGGTACCGAAAAACATTTGCGCATGACCGGCAGAGACAAGGGAAGCGCACCAGGCTGCCATGCCGCGCTCCGTTTGACAACCGCAACCATCCATTGAGTGTTTTATGTCGCAAGTTGCTAATTTTTATAATAAAATAGCAAAAATTTATCCCGTTTTGGATATGTTTTTGCAGGAACCGAAAAAACAACTGCTCACGCGGGTCAACCAGGAAAAGCAGGGCAGCCTGCTCGAAATCGGCGTGGGGCGCGGGGATAACCTGCCGCACTACAAACACGCCCCGGTTACCGGAATCGACGTATCCGAGGGCATGCTGGCCTATGCCCGCAAAAAAGCGCCCGCGGGCTGCACGCTCCGCATCATGGACGCCGCCCGGCTGGAATTTCCCGACGGCTCATTTGATTACTGCGTGATCTCGCACGTGCTGACGGTCGTGCCGGACCCCGTGAAGGTCATGGATGAGGTGTACCGGGTTGTGAAGCCCGGCGGCAAAGTTTTTATCCTGAACCACGAAAGCACGGGTCCCGTGCGCGAAAAGATCAACCAGAAACTGGCCCCCTTATCGAAGCTCCTGCATTTTTCGGCCATATTCGACATGGGGGCGCTGGTCGATCCGTTGAAGTTCACCTTGCAGCACAAGGCGCGCCATGGCCTTGTGCCCAGCATAACCCTGATGGTTCTGGGCAAAAACGGGGTGGCGGAAAGCGATAAGCCCCACTGAGATAAGGATTCCGTCAGCGCACCGGCGCGCCGGGAAAGATTCCCCGGCGCGCCGGTCGTTTTTTTGCCGTCCCGCCGGGGACAACCGGAATCAGTGGACCGTTTCAAACGTATTGCAGGAATTCGGGTTGCCCGAATCGAACCCGCGTTTGAACCAGGTATAGCGCTGTTTTGAGGTTCCGTGGGTGAAGCTGTCCGGCACGACGCGGCCGGTGCTTTGCTTCTGCAGGCGGTCATCCCCGATGGCGGAGGCCGTTTTGAGCGCTTCCTCCAGGTCGCCCGCCTCCAGGATGCCCTCACGCTGCATGGCATGCCCCCAGATGCCCGCAAAGCAGTCGGCCTGCAGTTCGAGCAGGACCGAGAGATGGTTGGCTTCCTTTTGGGACGCGCCCTGCTGCTGCGCTTTGCGCACTTCCTTGTCGATGCCCAGGAGGTGTTGGACGTGGTGCCCGACCTCGTGGGCGATGACATAGCCCTGCGCGAAGTCGCCGCCGCCGCCCAGTTTGGTTTTCATATCCTGGTAAAAGGAAAGATCGATGTACACGGTCTGGTCCGAAGGGCAGTAGAACGGCCCCATGGCGGATTGGCCGTACCCGCAGGCCGTGTCCGTGGCGCCGGAATAGAGCACCAGCCGGGGCGGGGGGTAGTCCTTGCCCGTTTTTTTGAAAATGCCCTGCCACGCGTCCTCGGTGGTTTTGAGGGCAACGGATGTGAACCGCGCCAGTTCCTGTTCTTTTTCCGAAGGCACGTACGGTTGGCTGACGGAGGAACCCACCCCCGGACCGCCGGTCAAAAGAGGCGTCAGATCGATGCCGTAAAATCCCGCGACAACAACGACGACAACGAGTATGAGCCCGGCCTTCCCCCGGACGGGAACGCCGCGAAAGCCGCGTGACGGTTGCCCCCGGCGGTCCTCGACGTTGGAGCTTTCGGAACGGTTTTGCCAGCGCATAACGTATCCTTGGTAGCGTGTTCAAAAAATCCGCCGGGCAGCGAAGCCGGCGGGCTACCATAAACCGCATCGGGCCGGCATGGAAGAAGGTAATTTATCAGGGAAATCAGGACGAGCTTCGGAGCGGTGCGCGTCAGTCCCGCAGGCATTTTTCCAGAAAATACCTGAGCAGCAGGCCGATTTCCGGCAAAACGTCCCACAGCGCGTGGTCGCTGTCAAAGAGGTGCAGCCCGGCTTTTGTCTCGCGGGCGAAACGGATGGAGGAGTCAACGGGCACTACCGTATCGTTCCAGCCGCTGCAAATGCTGATGTGCCGGGCGTCGGCCTTCGGGGATTGGTTGGCGTATCCCGGCAGGTAGAACGCCGGAGCCATGAGAAAGAGGCCGTCGGGCCGCAGAACGGAGGAAGCCAGGGTGGAAACGTAGCCGCCCATGCTGGACCCCATCAGAACAAGGCGGGAGTACGGGCCGAGATCCGTGCCGCACAAGCGCCGCACCCGTTCGTCCGGGTCTTCCAGGTCGGTATAGTCGATGCTGGCGACGGTCCAGCCCGCCTCTTCGGCAACAGGGGCGAGGTACGAAATTTTACGCCCCCAGGGGGGCGCGTCCTTGCCGTGTGAAAAAACGAGCAGGGGTTTCATGGGCGGTCCTCAATTGGGGAAGCGGCTCATTGTGCGCGCGGCGGCGCGTTACGGTTTTTCCGCAAGCCAGCGGGCAAGGGTGGCATAGAGTTCGTGCGCGTCGATCGGCTTGGTCACGTGGTCGTTCATCCCGGCATCCAGGCTTTTTTCCCGGTCGCCTTCCATGGCCAGAGCGGTCATGGCGATAATGGGGATATGGCCGAACGTTTCCCGGGAGCGGATTTCCCGGGCGGCGGAAAACCCGTCCATTTCCGGCATCTGGATATCCATGAGGATCAGGTCGTACCTGTTTTTTTCCACCATTGCCAAGGCTTCGCGTCCGTTATTGGCAATGTCGGTTTTCATGCCGGCGATTTCAAGCAATTCCTGGGCGACCATCTGGTTGATGGCATTGTCTTCCACCAGCAAAATTTTGGCCCCCGCGAGGGGCTTAAGCGCCTCGAGGGCCTCTTCCGAATCCATGGGCCGGCGTGCCGGCGCGGTTTCGCCGTTGAGCTTTTTCGATCCCTGGATTACGTCGCTGATGCTGTTGAACAAGCTGGACGGGGTTATCGGCTTGGACAGGATATGCGCGATACCGAGGTTTTCCACGGCGGCCAAGGTGTCCGCCGCCGTTTCCGGAACGGCCAGCAGGGTCAGCGGCAGTTCTTTGCCGTTTTTTTCCCGCAGGCAGGCCATGGCCTCGGAGGCCTGGTCGGCGGCATCCCGCCAGTCCATAATCAGCATGTCAAAACCGGCGGGACGATGCAGGAGGGAGACCGCCCGGTCGAGGCCGAACGCCGTGCTGACTTTGCACCCCATGGACTGCAGCATGGGCCGGAGGAGCGAGATGGCCTCGACGTTATCGCCGAGGAGCAGCACGTCAAGACTGGAAAAGAAGGAAGCGCTGTAGAGGGGGGCCGGTTCCACCATGCCGAAGCGGGCCGTGAAGCGGAACGTGGCCCCCGCACCCGGCAGGCTTTCGCACCAGATGGCGCCGCCCATGAGCTCCACCAGCCGTTTGGAGATGGCAAGCCCGAGGCCGGTGCCGCCGAATTTGCGGGTGGTGGAGGTATCGGCCTGGGTAAAAGGAGAAAAAAGCCCCGCGATCTGGTCCTGGGTCATGCCGATGCCCGTATCCGTCACGCTGAAGCCGAGCACGACGGTTCCTGCCGCCGAATGCTGTACGGAAACGCCGAGCGTGACGCTCCCCTTGGCGGTAAATTTGACGGCGTTGCCTGCCAGGTTGAGCAGCACCTGGTGCAGGCGCAACGGATCGCCTAACGCTTTCAGCGGCAGATCGGCGGGGATGGAGAGCAATAGCTCCAACTTTTTTTCCCGCGCCGGTTCGCCGATGACCGCGATGACGTCGCGCATGACGTTTTCCACGGAAAAGGGCGTGCTCTCCATTTCCAGCTTGCCGGCCTCGATTTTTGAAAAATCCAGGATGTCGTTGATGATGCGCAGGAGAGCCTTGCTCGATTGCTCGGCCTTGTTCATGTAATCGCGTTGCTTGTCCGTCAGTTCGGTCCGCTGGATCAGGTGGGTCATGCCGAGAATGGCGTTCATGGGCGTGCGGATTTCGTGGCTCATGTTGGCGAGGAATTCGCTTTTCGCGCGGGTGCTTTCTTCCGCGGCGTCCCGCGCCTGGAGGAGCTGGCGTTCTTTTTCCCGCATTTCCGTCACATCCACAAGCCAGATAATCAACCCTTCCTCACCGTAATAGTCGGTGAAAAAGGCGTTGCCCAGCATATCGCGCACGCCGCCGGACGCGGATTTCAGGGAAACCGGCCGCCAGTTCAGGACGCGGTTGCGGATCAGCTCTTCCGTGAGGGCCGCGCCTTCCGCCGGGTCCGCGTGCCAATCCCGGATGGAGTCGCCCTCCGCGATGCCCAGGAAGGCTTGCGTGTACGGCGTGACGAACCGGGCCTTGCCCTTTACGAGAATCATCATGCACACGGGGCTGCTGTCGAGGACCTGCCTGAGGAGCAACCGTTCTTTATCCAGTTCAAGCCGGGCGCTCTTCAATTCCCGCAAATCGTTCACATAGCCGATAACGACGAAATCGTCCCGCCAGTCGATGCGGACGAGCGTCACCTCCACGGGGATCTGCTCGCCGGAACGGTTCAGGTGCAGCCATTCGAACCGTAAGTACCCTTCAGTATAAGCTTTTTGAATGTGCTGCCGCGCAAGGTCCCGGGATTTTACGCCGCAGGGTTGGTATTCCGGCGAGAGATCGTAGAAGCTGTTGATATACTCGTTCTTGTCGTCCACGCCGAAAAGGGTCACCGTGGCCCTGTTGCAGTCAATGACGTCGCCGTCCTTGTTCCAGAAACAGCAGCTGAGCGGCATGGCGTCGAGCATGAGCCGGGTGCGCTCGTCGGCCTCGTAGACTTCGGTGACGTCCTGCATGGTTTCAATATGGCCGATGCGCTGCCCGGCGCTGTTAAACAGCCCCGAGCCCTGCCCCTGGAAAAACCGGTCCAATTCCTTGTGGTGCAATGAGAAAAGGGTCTGGTCGCCGTCCTGGGTCTTGGCGCATTCGCCCAGGCTGCTCCAGGGCCGGGCGGGGAAGTTGTACACGTCCTGCAAATCGTCCGCGCCGACGGCCGCAAGACCGGGGGCGTTCAGATACATCCAGCGGCAGTCAAGGTCCGTCACGGCGATGGGGAAGGGGATGCTGTCGATGACCGCCTTGTACCAGGCCATTTTGTCCGTGATGACGTCAAAGGCCTTGTGCAGGCTTTCGGCGAACTGCATGTCCACATGGTCATACAGGTCGGCGTGTGACGGGGCGGCAAGGCCCATGGGAGAGGTCGCGCCGAGGATGGAGTCGACACGGCCCTGGATATCGTGGAGGAGGGTTGTCTGTTCCTGGACCTGCTGCTCAAGCACGACTTTTTGCAACTCGACCGTTTGCAGGGCTTCCTGCTGGCTGCGCTCAAGCTGCTTCTGCGCAACCCTGCGCTCGTGGATGTCCTGCACGCCGCCGAGAATGTGGAAAGCCCCGGGAACCTCCGCCGGGGCGCCGGAGGGCAGGGCTTTCCCGAACGCGTAGACCCAGTGCCAGTCATTGGCGTATTTGTTCCAGATCTGGAATTCGTAGTGGAAAATTTCGTCCGGCTCGGCAATGGCGTTGCGGATACCCTGGCGCAGCCCTTCCCGGTAGTCGGGATGGACGGCTTTTCCGATGAACAGTTCCCAATCGCCCCGCAGTTCGCCTTCTTCATACCCGAACAGCTCGTAGATAAAAGAAGAAAAATGCATGCGGGCGCCGCCGGGCGAAGAGAATAACTCCCAGATGCCGATGCCAGCGATCTGCAAAATTTGCGGCAGCACGTCCGCCCATTTTCCGTTGTTGATATTTTTCATGTCATGGTGATGTTATGTCGCAACGCATTCCGCTCATTCGTATTCTGTACCGTACTATATCGTGTTTTACTATATAAGCCATCCCAAAACGGAAAAAATTTAATATACCCGCGGACGCCCTGCCCGTGGACCGGCACGGCGCGAATGTATATACTGCGTGCAATGCAGCGGGAGAGCCGCGGGCATATCTCACTCTGCTATACGATGCTTCAGGGGAACCCACTGTGATTTTCTTTGCCAATGATATTCCGGCGGCGGAAACCGGCATACGCGGCCGCCTTGCGCCAAGCCCCACGGGTTTTTTACACCTGGGCAACGCCTGGGCGTTCTGGCTCGCCTGGCTCGACGCCCGTTCCCTGGGCGGTGAATGCGTTCTGCGCCTTGAAGATATCGACCCTGCCCGCTCCAGGCCCGAGTTTGCCGAAGCGCTCATGCGCGATCTTTCCTGGCTTGGCCTGGATTGGGATTATGGTCCCGGAGGCAAACGGGACTGGGAATTTCCCGGTACTTTCCGGCAGAGCGAAAGAACGGCGCTGTATCGTGACGCGTTGCGGTTCTTGCATGAAAGGGGGCGTGTCTACCCTTGCTACTGCACACGGAAGGAATTGCGCGACATTGCGGGAGCGCCGCATGTCGACGATGTGGGCGCGCCGTACCCCGGCACCTGCCGGGATCTGACGGAAGAGGCGAGAAAGCGGCACGAGGCCGCCGGGCGCCGCTGTTCCATGCGGCTTTTGTGCCCGGAAGAGGCTTCCTGGGCGTTCGACGATATGGTCGTGGGGGAACGGGCGATGACGCTCGCGGCGTGCGGCGGGGATTTCGCCCTGCGCCGGTCCGACGGGGTTTTTGCCTACCAGTTGGCCGTGGTGGTGGACGATATTACCATGGGCGTTACCAGAGTTGTCCGGGGGGAGGACATCATGGTCAGCACGCCCCGCCAGCTGTACCTGTATTCGCTTTTCGGGGCGCGGCCGCCGCGTTACGCGCACGTGCCGCTGGTGACGGATGATTCCGGAGAGCGGCTGGCCAAGCGCCACGCTTCGTTGACGCTCGGCGCGCTACGTGACGCGGGCGTTCGGCCGCAAACCATCCTGGGCTGGCTTGCCGCGGAATCGGGGCTACGCCCCGCGTTTGCGCCCATGCGCGCGGATGAGGGGATTGATGGCTTTTCGTTCGCCGCGCTTCACGCCCGCAGGCTCAGGCTTCCGCCGGATCCCGTGGCGTTTTTTCTGGCGGCGCAGGCAAAAGGCATATAGACGGACCTACTTGCGGGCGCGGGCCGGGGCGGCCTGCCGCCGTGCGCGCAGGGTGATGATGCCGAGCACTGTAGCCGCTGTCGCCGCGATGCAAATGCTGATGATGGTTTCCATACGAAGCTCCTTGTGTCCAACATATAACGAAATGGCAAAAAGGCAAGCGAGTCCCGCAATTTTTTTGCAAAGTTATAAAAAGCCGCCCTCCCGCGCTTGCGGGAGGGCGGCTTTTTTTGCAACACATCCGGTCGTTACATGAATATCAGGGTGGTCACGATAAACAGCGGGACCAGGATGCCCACGGACCACATCATGTAGCCGAAGAAGCTGGGCATGGCCACGCCCTGGTCTTCGGCGATGGAACGGACCATGAAGTTCGGGGCGTTCCCGATATACGTGTTCGCGCCCATGAACACCGCGCCGAGGGATACGGCCGCGAGCGTGGAAGCCATGGAGGTGGTCAGAACGCCCGGGTCCCCGCCGGCGGCGTTAAAGAACACCACGTAGGTGGGGGCGTTGTCCAGGAAGCTCGAGAGCCCGCCCGTCAGCCAGAAGTACATGGAGTTGATCGGCGTGCCGTCAGGGTTGGAGACCATATTGATGACGCCCGCGAGCGCGCCCTTGGTGCCGGCCTGCAAAATGGAGATGGCCGGGATCATGCTGACGAAGATGCCGAAGAAGATCTTGGCGACTTCCATGATGGGGAACCAGGAGAAGCCGTTGAGCTTGCGGCATTCCTGGCTGGTGATCTTCCAGGAAACAAAGGCGACGAGCAGCAGGAATATGTCGCGGCACAGGCCCTGGAGAGCGTAGGTCACATGGCCGTAAATGTGGAATTCCGCGCCGGGGTTCCACACGCCGCTCACGAGCACGGCGGCCACGATGCAGGCCAGCAGGATGAAGTTGACGGAGCCGTCCAGGCCGAGCTTTTCGTTGCTCTGGGTCTGGGGAACGGGCTTGCCTTCCTTGCCGTAGAGAACGGTATCAAGAACAAAATACAGGGCGAGGAGAATGGCGCCGGCGAACAGCCATTCGACCCAGAGGTGGGTCAGGGTCCAGAAGAAGGGAACGCCCTTCAAAAAGCCCAGGAACAGCGGGGGATCGCCCAGCGGGGTCAGGCAGCCGCCGATGTTCGCCACCAGGAAGATGAAAAACACCACGGAATGGACTTTGTATTTGCGGTGGGCGTTGGCGCGCAGCATCGGGCGGATGAGCAGCATGGCCGCGCCCGTGGTTCCCATCCAGCTCGCCAAAACCGCGCCGATGAAGAGCAGCAGGGTGTTCACGGCCGGGGTGCCGACCAGGGTGCCCTTCAGCCGGATGCCGCCCGCCACGGTGAACAGCGAGAGCAGCAGAATGATGAAGGGGATGTATTCCGCGACGATGGCGTGGAGGAATTGCTCGAGAGCGGTCGAAAATCCGAAGGCAACGGCGCAGGGGATAAGGAACGCCAGGCCCCAGCCCGCGGCGATTTTGCCGAAGTTGTGCTCCCAGAAATGGGGTACGGTCAGGGGGCAGATGGCGATGGACAGCAGCATGCAGACAAAGGGGATGACCCAGGGCAGGGAAAGTTGGGCGCCGTCCATACCCGCCGCCATGGCGTGGCCGGGAGCCAGAACAAACAGAACCGCCAGCGCTGCGCTACCGAGTAGGGTAACAACCTTCGAACGTGTAAGGGCCATGCAGCTGCCTCCTTAAGTGTGTGGTCGCCGTGCGGCGTCGCCCGGCGATTGGGGTGTTAGCCGGAAAACGGTATCTTTGTTTGCCGGAAAACGATATTGTGAAAAATTTGCCTAAAAACGTTATGTTCTGTATACACATTTCCGGCAGATATCAAGCAAAGACAGCACTGGCGGCGTTTTTTCCCGGATGAGGCCCTGTGCTAGCGCTTTTTTTCACTTTTTCAAACGGATTTTTTATGACATACCCACGCACCCCGGAACGCAAAGCCAAGATCAGGCGGGTTCTCGCATGCCGGCAGCACGACCTGGCTCTCGTGATGGCCAATATCCATGACCCCCATAACGTTTCCGCCATTTACCGCAGCTGTGACGCCTTTGGCGTGCCCGTGGTCCACCAGTATTATACCCGCACGGCCTTCCCGCATCTTGGGGAAAAAAGTTCGGCATCCGCCCGCAAATGGGTCGCGAGCGTGCGGCATTCCGCGCCCGGGGATCTGATGGCGGCCCTCAGGGCCAAAGGCATGAAGGTATACGCGACCAGTTGCTCGCCCGCGGCGAAACCCGTGGCCGAGTATGACCTGACCGGGCCGGTAGCCGTGATTATGGGGAACGAGCACTCCGGGGTGGACGCGGAACTGCTCCCCCTGGTGGACGGGGAGCTGTATATTCCGATGTACGGGATGATCCAGAGCTTCAACGTTTCCGTCGCCGCGGCCCTGATCTTGAGCGAGGCCTCGCGGCAACGGGCTCTGGCCGGGAAGTACGATGCGCCGACGTGCCCGCCGGACGAACTGGAGGAAATGGTCCAGGCCTGGCTGAAAAAATGACGGCGGCGGTGCGGGAAATAGAAAAACGGCGGGCATTGCTGCCCGCCGTTTGTGTATCCAACGCGCGTTACGGCGCTACTTCTGCAACTTTTCGGTCCAGTCGTCGTAGAATTTGCACATGGCGTCCATGTTGTTCGCCTTCTGCAGTTCCGGCAGGTCCTTCTGCATGGCGGTCATGGCTTCCTGATACTTCTGGGCGTCTTTCTGCGCGGCGGCCATGGCCGCCTGCTGGAACGCCATGGCTTTGGCCTGGGCTTCCTCGACCGTGCACGCGGCGCTCGCGTAACCGGCTGTTCCGAGCAACATGAGAACGGTGAGAGCTAGAATTTTCTTTACCATTGTGAACTCCTTAACAGTTTTGTATCCGGCCACTATGCCCTTGGTGATAAAAAAGGCAACATAAAAAACAGGTTGCCGCTGGTTGCGGCAACCGTTTTCTTGTTGCGGCAGGGCGGCCGGGGAGGGTCACCGCGGTTTTTGCAGCGCTTCCCCGGCTATTTTTTTTGCCGCTTCTCCGGCATCCGGCGCGGCCAGGATTTTTTCCGCGAGGCCCACGGCCTTCATGGGCTGGTTCAGGTCCCGGCGGTACAGGGTGATGAGGTTGGCCATGGCGTCGGTATTGGCCGCATCCAGGGTAAGAACCTTTTCAAAGGCCTGGGCCGCTTTGTCGTATTCCTTATGGCCGGAGAGCACCATCCCGTAGGCGTACCAGGCTTTGGGGTTTTCCGGCGCGGCGGCAACGGCCCGCTCCATGAATTTCGCGGCGCTGTGCCAATCGTTGTGGCGGACAAAGATATCCGCGATATACATGTGGATTTCGGGGTTGCCCGGCTGCTCGCGCAGGTCTTTCATGGCCTGCCCGAGTTTTTCCGCGAACTCCGGCGTCAGGGGGATGGTTTTATCCTCTCCGGGCGCGGCGGCGGAGGGCGGCATGCCTCTTTCCGCCGGGGCGGCGGCGTGCTCCAGGTGATACTCCAGCGAGGGGTTGGCGACGCGCTGGTAGAGTCCCGCCGCCAGCAGCAGGGCAAGACAGCAGAACAAAAAGATCCCGGCGTGGGCGCGAAAACGCATGCCTTACATCCCCTCGTCCCGCGCGGTTTTGTTCGCGGTATATTCCAGGCGGCGGAGCCGGGTTTCCAGGGCGGCGGTCTTTCTTCCCAGCAGGAAGAGATAGCCGCCGAGCACCAGCCAGACGACCATGCCGGCGTACATGAGCCATGACGTATCGTTCATTGTTCCTCCCGCGCGGCGCCCTCGCGGGCGGCGCGCAATGCGTCTTCCATCCGGAAAATTGTGCGGCGCAGGTGCAGCAGGCCAAACCAGAACAGGCCGAACGCCGCGAGGCAGGCGAACACGGTCAGCCGCATTTCCGGCTCCAGGCCGTCTCTCGCCGTCATGGTGCCCACGGGGTGGTGCGATTCCCACAGCCGCGTCGCGAAAAACACGATCGGGACATCGAGAAAGGCGATGACGCCGAGCACGGCCTTGGCCGCCGCCCGCCTGTCATGCGGCATATCGAGGTCACGCAGGACAAGATACGCCGCGTAGACGAACCACATAATCAGCGCGGTCGTCAGGCGGTGATCCCATATCCACCATCGCCACCAGGCCGCCTTGGCCCAGATGGACCCCGTGGCCAGGACCAGGGCCGTCAGCACCACACCGATTTCCGCCGCGGCGTCGGCCGTGATTTCCCAGCGCCGGTCGCGGGTCCGCAAATACCCGATACTTGCGATGAAAACGATGAAAAAGCTGAACAGCCCCCACCAGGCGAGCGGCAGGTGCAGGTAAAAGATTTTTTGCGTCATGCCCATGGTGGCCTCCATGGGCGCGTAGCGGAATATCAGCCATTGGGCGGCGGCCATGGCGACGCCGCCCGCAAGGGAGAGGGCGACGGGCAGGGGGATTTTTATTGCGCTCGGGGAAGCCATCAGTTTTCGCCTCCGAAAAGAACGGGGAACAGGACCAGCGCCGCGGCGATGAAAATGGCGTCAAACGCCGCCGTGATGCCCAGCCACTGCGCCGCGTCCGTGGCGGCGGCGTCGTAAAGCGCGGCCAGGAGGCGGATGCCCGCGAGGAGCTGCGGCACCAGGAGCGGGAACACCACCAGCGAGCAGAGGGATTCCCTCGCGGTCTGCCCCCCGGTCAGCGAGGCCAGCAGTGCGCCAAGGCCCACAATGCCGATGTCTACCAAGATAACGCCGCCAAGGGCAAGGGGAACGCTTCCCGCCCAGGTCATGTTGCACAGAATGAGTGAGGCCGCCAGGAGAACCGTCTGGATCAGCAGCATCAGCCCGAGTCCGGCGAGGCTTTTGCCGAGCCAGACCGCCTGGACCGGGATGGGCGCGAGCAGGAGCCCCATCCGGGCTTTGCCGGTTTCCTCAAGGTCAAAAAGGGCCGTCATGAGAATCGTCAGGCAAAACGCCGAGGAGAGCCAGAAAACGGCGGACGCGGTTTCCGCCGTGATGTTCGCTCCGGCGCCGAGGGAGAGACTGAACAGCGTAACGAGCAGAAGCCCGAGCAGGAGGGGCCGCAAAACGGGGCCGCCTCTGCCGGCCATGAGTTTCATGTCCTTGGCGGCTATGACCAGGGCGGCGTTCAGCACGGTGTGCCTCCCGAGGCCGGGAGCGTTTCCGGCATGCCGAAGTCGTCCGCGCCATACTCGCTTGGCGTCAGAATGCGGTGGCTGCCGCCCGGAAGCAATTGGATAACGGCGTCGGCGTCCCATGCGTCCTTTGCCGGGTCGTGGCTGACCCAGACAAGGGCCGCGCCGGTATCGCGCAGTGCGGCCAGCCCTTCGCGGACGCGTTTTCCGGATGCCTCGTCCAGCCCGCTCAGGGGTTCGTCAAGGAGGAGCAGGGACGGCCCTTGCAGAAAGACCCGCGTGAGGGAGAGGCGCTGGGCCGTGCCCCGCGAGAAGGTTCCGGCCTTTTCATCGGCAAGGGCGGCAAGGCCCATGCCGTCCAGAGCGGCGAGGAGGGTTTCGTCGTCCGCCGGTTTTGCGTGGAGTTTTTGCCAGAAGGCCAGGTTTTCCAGTGCGGTCAGGTGCGGGTACAGAAAGGTCTCATGCCCGAGGTAGCCCACGCCGCCGGGATCGCAGGAAACGGTCACCGTGCCGCTGTCCGGGCGGGCGAGTCCCGCCATGAGCCGCAGCAAGGTGGATTTTCCCGCGCCGTTGGGCCCGGCTACGACGGTCAGGGTCCCGGCCCTGACGGTGCAGGAAAGATCCCGGATGACGGTCTTCTCCCCGTATCGTTTGCGTATGTTCTCCAGGCGCAGCATCAGGCGGTCGCGTCCGTGGTTGTATCGGGCGTCTCGCCGGGTATGCTCCCGCGCCGGCCCAGCCCGAAGAGCGGCAGGACGCAGAGCAGAATGCCGCCGATCCAGATCCAGTTCACAAGGGGGTTCACGCTGACCTGCACCGTGGCCGTCCCTTTTTCGTCAACGCCAAGCATGCTGCAATAGAGCTCGTTCCCCCAGCCGAAGATGGTGTCCACCTCGGAAAAGGTCGAGTCCGGGTGGCTGGCATAGCGCCGGAGCTGCGGTTTGAGGGTCCCGACGGACTCCCCGTTGCGGCTAACCGCGACCACGGCTTCGGAATAGATGAACTTGGGCGGGGCCGTCGCATGGTCCGGATGCGGTGCGTTCCCAGCCTCAAGGGAGTGGGAGTCCCCGCCGCCGACCGTCACGAGATGCAGCGTGTAGTCGCCGAACGCGGCGTTCTGCCCCGGCTTGAGGACAAAATCCCGCTGCATTTTGTACGGCCCGGAAAAGGCGATGCCCAGGACGATCAGGGCAAGGCCGAAGTGTGTGCCGTGCGCCGCGAGCATGGGCTTGAACCGCCAAATGCCGGGCTGGGCGGAGACGTGCAGGCACGCGCCCGCCATCACGGCCATGGCCGCCGCCGACGCGACGAGCGCCAGAGGCTTGGAAAACCCGGCCACGAGCAGGGACGCGCAGGTGGCGCAGGCGATAAGGCCGGTAAAGGCGAAGAGGGCCTTGTGGCGGATCTTTCCGTTCCAGCCGACCCAGGGGCACACGGCGAGCAGGAGAATCAGCAGCGTGAAGAGAGGCAGGCAGGTGGTGTTGTAGAACCCCACGGAAAGCCCCACGGGCTTTTCGGACCAGATCCGGCTGAAGACCGGCCAGAGTGTCCCGACCGTGATGATGAGCGCCATGCCGAGGAAAATCCAGGCCGTGCAGGTGAGCAGGCCTTCGCGCGTCAGCGGGCTTTCCAGCGCCTCGCTTTTCTGGGGGGCGCCGTAGGCCGCGAAAAGAGAAAACAGGAAAAAGAGAACGGTAAAGGCGAGGAGCGGCACGCCCACGTCGCTCTGGCCGAAGGCATGCACGGAGCGGACAATGCCGCCGCGCACGAGGTAGGTGGAGAAAAACGCGCTGACCGTCACCATGGCCATCAAAAAGGCGTTGGTCCTGTAAAGCTTACCCCTGGCGTTCTCCACCAGGGCCGTGTGCAGGTAAGCAGTCGCCAGGAGCCAGGGCACGAGGGAGGAGTTTTCGACCGGGTCCCAGGCCCAGTACCCGCCCCAGCCGAGTTCCATGTACGACCACCAGCCGCCCAGGATAATGCCCGCTCCCAGGAACAGCCAGGCCAGCAGAATGAACGGGCGGGTCAGCGCCGCCCAGGCCAGGGGTTTTTCCGCATGCTTTTTTTTGGTGTTTTCCCGCAGGGAGAGCAAGGCCGCCAAGGCGAGACAGCACGGCACGGTAAACGCGCCGTACCCCAGGAAGAGCAGCGGCGGATGGAAGATCATGCCGGGGTTCTGCAGCAGGGGGTTGAGCCCGTACCCGTCCGCCGGGACCGGCATGGACGCGAGGAACGGGTTGTTCCAGGCCGTCAGCAACAGGCAGAAAAAACCCATGATGGTGCAGTAGACGGCCCAGAACCAGCGCTGGGTCTCCGCCGGGAGAAGACGGTAGCTTTTGGTACGCTGGAAGGCCACGGTAAAAAGCGCGGCGCACCAGGCCCAGAACAGGAGCGCGCCTTCCTGGCCGCCCCACAGGGCCGTCAGACGGTAAAAAAGGTGCAGGGCGCGGTCGGAGTTCATGACCGCGTACAGGAACGAGAAGTTGGAGGAGGCCAGGGCTGCCGTCAGGATAAAACAGGCCGTGGTCAGGAGCGCGAAGATGAGCAGGCTCGCCGCCTCCATCAGGCGCGGCGGCGTGAACGCCGCCTGCCCGCGCGTAAGACGCGGCACGGCCAGTGCGGCGGCGGCCAGGGAAAGCAGGAAACAGGAGAGCAGCAGCAAGAAACCGACGAGGGGCATGGAATGTCCTTAAAAATTTACATTTGAAACGCTGCCGGCGGTGAGAAGCAAGCCGGAAATGGCCCGCCGGGTTCCCGGAAAAACGCTTGGGTCAGCGTCTGTTTTCTTTCTTGTACTTGGAAGGGCAGGTGGTCGTCAGCCCTCCGGCCTGGAAAACCCCGGCGGACGCCACATAACTGCCTTCGGCGTACAGTTCGGTTCCGGGTTTGAAGTTGTCGGGCACGGCCCCTTTGTAGACAACCGCCATGACCGTTCCGGGGGTGTGCTGGTCCTGCAGGAGGAAGCGCGCGCCTAAGGAATCCGCGGCCCGGTCGAGCTTGTCCGGGCTGAGGATGCCGAAAATGCGCACGTTCCGCAGATCCTTTTCCGGCATGGAAAGGGCTTCGGCAACGTCCAGGTGGTAGGTGGAGCCTTCGGAGAGGCCCGTGTAGATAAGAAACCCCAGCCCGGCGGCAAAGAGCGCCAAGGCGGCGATGTATATGCGGGTGTTTTTGCGCATGGTCAAACCGGTTCCAGTCTATTCGCTTTGCCGCGCCCAGGCGCTCTTGCTTTTGAGCTGTTCCTGGTATTCGTCGGCGTAAATTTTCAGCATGACCACGGCGAAGGTCAGAATGATCGGCCCGTACAGCAGCCCGAATACCCCGAAAGCCTGGATGCCGCCCAGGATGGCGAGGAAGAGGAACAGGATGGGCACGCCGGAGGCGTCGCGCATCAAGTACGGGCGGAGGAACGTGTCAATGGAGGTGACAAAGAGGCCGCACCAGAGGGTGAGAAAAATGGCGCTTTTCCATTGGTCGGTGAACAGGAGAAAACCGACGGCCGGCACCCAGACAAGGCCGGTGCCCACCACCGGCACAAAGGCGGAAAGAGCCATGACCGTGCCCCAGAAGAGCGGCGGTATGCCCACAATGGCCAGCCCCACGCCGCCCGCCGTGCCCTGGAGCGCCGCGACGAGGAAGCCGCCGGCCAGCACGGACCGGGAAACGCGGCTCAAGGTATGGAGGATGCGCTCCTGCTGCTCCTCGCGCAGCGGGGTCAGGTACTTGATGCGCGCGATCATGACCGCCCCGTCCTTGAGGAAGAAGAACAGCGCGACCAGGAACAGGAGGAAGTGCAAAATAAAGGTCAGGGTCTGCCCGACAAAGTTGGCGGAAAGCCCCAGAACCGCCTGGCCGGCGTGCCGGGCCGCTTCCAGGATGTCCGCCTTGGCGCTTTCCGCCGTGACGTCGAGGAAAGGCGCTTCCTCATGGAGCCAGTCAAAGAAGGGGTTCAGGTACCGCGTGAAAATATCGTCAAGGTTGCCTTCGGCCAGCCAGGCGGTGACGGACGTCACGCTGTGGCGCATCTGGGGAATGAGGCCGGTGACGAGCAGCACCAGGGGCACGATGACCACCACCACCACGAAGAGCAGCACCACCATGGCGGCGAGGCTCTCCCGCTGTTTGAACGCGTTCCTGAAAAATGTGTAGACCGGGGCGAACAGCGCGGCGAACACCACGGCGAGCACCAGGGTGTTGGCAAAGGGCCGCAGGAGGATATAGGCGAAATACAGCCCGACGGCCAGAAGGCCGAGGATGAACCAGGTAAGCAGGTTGCGCGAGGAAAAGCGCAACGCTTCCTTGGCGACGGACGAGGTCGCCTGGATGGCCGCCGACGCCGCATTGGCGATGGCGACCTTTTCCGAGTCCACGGGCGGGACCGGGCAGCCATCGACGGGGGACGCGGCTTCCACGTCCGCGGCGATGTCGGTCGCGCCGGTGGTTTCTCCGGCGGGAGGGGCGAGATCGTTATCCACAGTAGTCCTTGCAAAAACGCCGGCCCTCAGGCCGTGTTTCCCTTTTCCAGATCCTTGGCTTCATCCCACAGGCGGTTTTTTTCTTCCATGTCGAGGGCGGCGAAATCCCGGCCGGATTCGGCCGCCTTTTCTTCCATATACCTGAACCGGGCGAGAAACCGCAACGTTGTTTTGTGCAAGGCCGCGTTGGCTTTAAGCCCTTTGCGCCTGCCCATCTCCACCAGGGTGAAGAGCAGGTCGCCGAACTCGTGTTCCATGGCGTCCGGGTCGCCGGTCGCCGCGGCGTCCAGCCATTCCAGCCATTCCGCTTCCACCTGGGTTTCCACGTCTTCGTCCGTGTCCCAGGTGAAGTTTGCACGGGCCGCTTTGGCGTTGATCCGGTAAGCCTTCAGAAGCGGCGGGAGCGCATCGGGAAGCGAGGCGAATACGCCGGAACGCTGCTCCGCCTTTTCCGCTTTCTCCGCCTTTTTTATCGTTTCCCACGTCCGCAAAAGCGCCTCGCGGTCGGCGCAAGCAGAGTCCGAGAACACGTGCGGGTGGCGGCGGATCATTTTCGCCGCGGCCTCGTCCAGCACCTCGGCAAGGGAGAACTCCCGCTCGGAGAGTTTCGCGATGAACAGGAGGAGAAAGAGAACGTCTCCCATTTCCTCGCGGATGTCGCTCGCATGGTTGCGGCGCACGGCGTCTGTCAGTTCGAAGGTTTCTTCGGCCAGATAGTCGCAAAGGGTCTGCGGGGTCTGCTCTTTGTCCCAGGGGCAGCCGTCCGGGCCGATGAGCGTCGCCACCACGTCCTGAAGCCGGGCCAGGGAAGAAGGTGTATCGCTCATAACCGGGTCGGGAGTTTGTAAGAGGTGAACGCGTCGGGCAAAAAGGCGCGCAGATAATCCGCCAGCGACTCAAAAAACGGTGCGGCCTGGGCGTTTTGGACCAGCGTGAGGTCGGGGAAGAACCCCCGGATCAGGTAAAAAATCAGGGTCAGCAGAAGCAGCCCTTTGGCAAGGCCGCCGAGGGCGCCGAGAAAGTGGTCGATCCAGAGGGTCAGCGTGATGCTCATGAACTTGCGGAGCGCGAAGACCAGCATTGACACCACGATCAGCGTCACGACGAAAATCAGGACGAAGGAAACGACTCCCGCCACACTGCCGCTGGAAAACAGCGATTCCATGGTGGGCTGGAGTTTGGGCTGAAAATGCCGGGCCAGGGCAAAACCGCCGATAATGCCGACGATGCTGCCGACCTCCCGGGCCAGGCCGCGCATAAGGCCCCGGATCAGAAAGAAAAGCAGAATGACGCCGGCGGCGATATCCAGAAGATTTATTTCCAACATAGTGGCAAGTCCCGTTTATTCGTATGAATTCGCGAGAGACTACCAAAACTTGCGGCCAAGGGGAAGAGAAGAAAGGGGCGGGCGCCGTGTAGTCGGATGGGGCGCGGCGGCGGCGCGGCAAGCCTTGGGACGGTAGGGACCCTATCGCCCGCGCGAACGGGAAGAGCGTTTTTCCTGCTCGTACGGCGAGGGGCCCAAAACAATGTTCTTGGCGAACACGGTTTTGACGAAGGTGCTGCCGCCGAAGCGCACGTATTCAAACCGGCAGTTCGCCGCCGTCAGGGTTGACTTGCCCCTGACCTCGGCGATCGTCATGTCCCGAAAATAGGAGCGCTCAAGCGTCAGGTGGATGTCGGTTCCCGTGACGATGGGTTCGGCGGCCCGGACCTGGAGGCAGTTCCGCAAGGCGATGGAACAGTCCGCCCCGTTGAAGACGGCGTTTTCCAGGTAGGTGCCGTCAAGTATCGTGTTGACGAACCGCGAGTTCGTGAACTGCGTGCGGCGTTTGATATTGTTCGGGTCGTCCTCGCAGGTCAGGATGCCGCCCTGGAACAGCACGTTTTCCATGACCGCGCGGTCGAATTTGGCGTTGATGAAGCGGCAGTTGTCAAAAACGACGTTTTTGAAAACCGCGCCCTGCGAGGTGGTGTTGAGGAACGTGGCATCCTTGACCACCACGTTCTGCAGCCGCAGGTTCGAGAGGTTCGTGCCCTTGATGATGGCGCTGTTGAGAATGGCCGGATTGGGGTTGATGTCCTCGGCCGTGTAGCGTTTGCTGTACGGGTCGGCGGAGCCGCCGCCGAGGCAGCCGCCGAGAAGGGCGGCAAGCGCGGCCAGGAGCGTCAGGCGGAAAAAAAGGGCGAATGGATGGTGCGACATAGCGGGAATATAGCGGGCAAGCCTTGCCTTGGCAAACGGAATTCCGGTTGGACGGAGCCGCCACAAGCGCTTTTTTATCCCCGGCCGCGGCAGATTTCGCCTTTTATTCCGGCCATGCCCCATCGGATACGTTCCCTCCGTGGAAGGCTGTTTTCAAAGATATGTATTTCCATAACATGAAAATACTGTTGATAAAAAGAGTGCTGCTATTTTTTACCACCATCCGGACCGTCCGTCTGAACAGAAAAGCTTTTTGGAAAAAGCGAATCAGCTCTGGTGTATCCCCCAAAACAAAACTTATGTGAGAGAGTATGAAAATATTATCAGCAATAGATATCATTATCTATAAAACTATGATATGTTCATTCACAAAATAACCATATAGCGAGCAGGCGTTCTCCGTTAACGCCAGAGGGCGGTTTGAGGTGCATTATGGATGCTGGACGTGTGAATAACGGCGGCAAACGCCGTTTTGCTCTGAGTTCTTTTTTGGGCCTGAATGGATATTTCGGTCTGCTCGCCGGCGCTCTTCTGCTGCTCGCCGGCGCGCTTCTGGCCGGCCTGGGGTACGTCATGATGACCCAAATGCTGGAAGCCGCCGTGGAAAGGCGGGTCGACATCATCGGCCGCGACATCAAACGGGTTATTGTCAGCGAAACACGCCGGCCAGCCGAGATTTTTCTGGCCTCAGCCGCCAAAAGCCAACTGGCGATGGCCCGCACCAGGGAGGAAAGGGCCGGGCTGCTCCCCCTGGTGCTGGAGGCTTTGCGCTCCAACAACACCTTCGGGGCCATCGTCATCAGCTATGACAACGGCCACATATTCATGGCCAAGCTGCTGGAGACCGAGCGGGAGCGCCTTTTTTTCGACGGGCCGCCGGAGAGCGACATGCTGGTTCTGGATATCCGGCCGTTCGGTCCCTCCCCTGTCAGCGAGTATTCCTTTTATGATGCCCAGTTGCGGCTGCTGTCCAGGCGGGAGGATGCCAGACGCCCGGAGTACCTTGATAGTGAACGCTTCTGGTATCAGGCCGCCATGCAAGCTGACGGGGTAATTGAGACCGATCCGCAGATCATTCACAGCCGCGAGACCGTGAGCATGGTTATGGCCCGGAAGAGCCTTGACGGCCATGCCGTGGTCGCGCTGGGCATCCGCCTGGATCAGCTGTCCGAGCTGCTGGCCGGTGAGCGCCCGACGCCGGGTTCGCGCCTGGTGCTGTTTCAGCCCGACTATCATATTCTTGCGGCGGCCCAGGGCCTTATTGCCCATAATGACGGTCGTCTGGCCCTGCGTTCCCTCGATGATCTGGCTCCGGTAATCCGCCTGGGGATGGAAAAATTCCAGCAGGGGTTGCGTACCACCGAACTGCGCCTGGCAGACGGGGCCGACAGCACGGGGGTGCGGATCCAGGCCGAGGGGCGGGACTGGCTTCTGGTGCTGGAGGAACTGGACGACGACCCGGACCGGATAGGCGACTTCATGGTCCTGGCCATTCCCCGGGACGAGATGCACGTCACGGCCGGCCGGTTTCTGCGCTACGCCATGCTGGGCGTGGGGGTGCTGTTGCTGTTGCTCATGCCGGTGGCCTGGCTGGTGGCCAGGCACGTGAGCACGCCTTTGCGGGTCATGACCGAGCGGACGCGGAATCTGATGGAAATGCGCGATGGAGGGAAGAAAACCCCGCTGTCGCTGGTGCCGGAAATCAACGATCTGATGCGGAACGTGGAATTCATGCGGGAGAACCAGCGGAAAATTCTCTCCATCATCGGCATGATCGGCGGCGACCGCGACTTCGAAGCCCTGCCCGGTCGCGTGCTGCGGGAAATCATGAACATAACCGAGGCCGACGGCGGGGTTCTGGTGATAATGAGCGAATCGAAAACCGCCCTTGAAAAGGGCTGGTTCTGCTGGGACGGCGGCGAAATACAAAAGGCCGTCTGCCCGCCTGACAGCGAGATTCCCCAGAATACCTATGCGATGGCCCGCGCCCTGAATGAGGGGTGCGCCATAGTGGACCACGTCACCCGCGACGATCCCCGGTCCGCCCTGACGGCGGTCACGGCGGGCTTTGCCGGGTATCCCGGCGTGGAGCGGATGGACGTGGTCGGCCTGCCCCTGCGTGGCCACATGGGCGAAAATTTAGGCGGCCTGAGCCTTCTGAAGCGCGTGCAGGAGCCATATCCCGGCCTCAGCCCCGAGCAACTCGCCTTCATGGAAACCATCGCGGCGGCCGCCGCCGTGGTGCTGGAAACCCAGACCCTGATCAAAAGCCAGCAAGATCTGCGGGACGCGCTCATCCGTATCCTGGCCGGGGCCATCGATACCAAATCGCCTTATACCGGCGGGCACTGCGCCCGGGTGCCCGCTATTTTCCAGATGCTGCTGGAAGCGGCCCACGAAACCGAAGACGGCCCGCTCAAGGATTTCCGCCTGGATGACGCCAGCCGGGAAGAGGCCCGGCTGGCCGCGTGGCTTCACGACTGCGGCAAAGTCACCACGCCCGAATACGTCATGGACAAGGCCACCAAGCTGGAGACCCTCTACGACCGTATCCACGAAATCCGCACCCGCTTTGAAGTGCTCAAGCGCGACGCCGAAAACGCCAGCCTCAAAGCCCGGCTGGAGGGCGCCGACCCGGCGGAGGAGCAGCGGAAACTGGTCCGGGCCCTGGCGGAACTGGACGATGATTTCGCTTTCGTGGCCGCCTGCAACCTCGGCGGCGAGCATATGGACGACGCGGCCCAGGCCCGCCTGGCGGTCATCGGTAAACGCGCCTGGGTGCGGACCCTGGACAAGCGGCTGGGGGTCTCCCGCGATGAGCTGACGCGCATGGGCAACGCGGCCGTGCCGGATGCGCCGGTTCGGGAAACATTGCTCATGGATAACCCCGAGCATATCATTCCCCGGGGCGAAAAGGACATGCTTCCCGCGGATAATTCCTGGGGCTTCAAGCTGGACGTCCCGGACGTGCTGTACAACCGGGGGGAACTCTATAATCTGAGCATACGCCGGGGAACGCTGACAACGGAGGAACGCTACAAAATCAACGACCACATCACCCGCACCATCATAATGCTGGAGGAATTGCCGCTCCCGGAACATCTGCGTGGGGTCCCGGAAATCGCCGGCGCGCATCACGAAACCATGGACGGCCGGGGCTACCCCCGGCGGCTGCAACGTGAGGATATGAGTTGGGGCGCGCGCATGATGGCCATCGCCGACATCTTCGAGGCCCTCACCGCCTGTGACCGGCCGTACAAGAATTCCAAGACCCTTAGCGAAGCCCTGGAGATCATGGAATCTTTCAAGAAGAATAACCACATTGACCCGTACCTGTACGAGCTTTTCCAGGCGGCCGACATTCCCGAACGGTACGCGGTGGAATATCTGAAGGCGGAGCAAAACGATTTGCGGCGGAGCGCCTGAGAACCGCCGGAAGCATGCGGCTACAACACGCCCAGCATGCGCATAAGCTCGCCGCCGTCGGCCGCCAGGTAGTCCGGGTTGCAGGCCGCGAGTTTTTCAAGGGAATGCTCGCCGGACGCGACGGCGGCCGTGAGGGTCTTCGCGCGTTTGCCCACCTCCACGTCCATGACGTGGTCGCCGACCATGAGCGCGCGCGACGGGGCGACGTTAAGCCGTTGCAGCGCGGCGATGAGGTGATCCGGGTCGGGTTTGACGCGCGGCACGTCGTCGCGGGTCAGCACCGGGCCGTGCGCGGCGGCGTCCGGGAATACGGCGGCCACGGCTTCCGGGCAGTTGCGGGTGACGATGGCCATGGCGAGGCCCGTTTCCTTCAGCCGGGCCAGCATGGGTCGCACAAAGGGGAACAGGGAACTTTTCCGGGCAGCGTCTATTTCCACCTGGCGCACGGCGGCGAGCGCGGCGGCGTGGGCGGCTTTCGCCGCGTCCGTTTCCGTGCCGACGAGCGCGAGCAGTTCCATGGTGGGCAGGTCCGGCCTGTCCGGCACATCCACGTGTTCTTGCATGGCCCGGATGGCCGCACGGCGCATGACGGAAAAATCGAGGGTGGGGACGGCGAGGGTGCCGTCAAAATCAAAGATGAGGGCGGCAATGCCCTTTTCGCGGTATGCGGCCATGCTGGTGTCCTGCTCTTGTTCTGCTATAACCCTGGCCGGACAAACGATTTTTCCGGCAGGATGACGGTCTGGGGATAAAAGGCCGACCAGGAGAACCACATGGCGTTGGTGTTCAAAAGGGGGACAAGCTTTTTCTCGCGCAGGCGCCCGTAAGTACAGACGCCTTCGCTCGTCCATTCGCCCTTGGTTTTGTCGTCCACGATTTTTCCGTCGAGGAAGGAGAAGGTCAGAACGGCATCGCTGCCTTCCGCGCGCCGCTCGAAAAGGTGCACGGTTTCAAGGACGGTGTCGTAGAACGCCACGATGGGGGTGACCCCGAGTTCCATATTGAGCAGGCCCGCGTTTTTAACCTCGTCTATCTGCACGGCCCCGGCAATGCCCTCGCGCTCGATGCCCAGAATGCGCTTTTTGGGGGGCAGGCGGGTGTCCAGCCGCTGCAAGGGGTGAAAAAGGCGCAGGTCGTCATAATAGTTGCCCGGCCGTTGATAGGAGCCGTAAGGGTCTCTTCCGTAATTGCGCCGGTGGCCGGTGGAGCGGGAGAGAACCTGAGCGTCGGGATAGCGGTCCCGCGCGCCTTTCCAGGAGGCCCAGGTGACCTGGATCGGGGAGAGGCGTTTGCCTTTCTGCGGGCCGTCGATGCAGGTACCGGTCATCTGGGACCAGACGCTGGCCGTCATCCGGTCGTAAATAAGCGTGTTGCTGTTCAACAGTTCCCCGGTGACCCCGAAGGTGGAGGGAAACCGCCCGGCCACGGCGTAATACGCGGCAACGCAGCCGGTAAGAGGGCTGTAGGTGACGATGAAGGCATCCAGGGCGGAGATGGGCGTATCCGCCCGGATGGCGCCGCCTTCCGGGTCGGGCAGCACGTCGTTGATGACCTCGTGCCAGACCATGATGCGTTGCGGGTAGATGCGCACCAGCCCCGTGGGGTAGGTGACGATGAACACGGCCTCGTCGTGCTCCATGGACAGGCTGGCGTCGGAAACGCTCAAGTAGCGCGGGCGGTACAGGGCGGGGATGGCGTCCATGGCGACGCCGGTCCGGGTGAAGCGGGAGGCCATATCCTCCAGCATTTCGTTGGAATAAATGGGGCGCGGCGGCGGCGGAACCTGCAATTTGGCCGCCTTTGCGGGCGAAAGACCGCAGCACAGAACCAGGAAAAAGGCCGCCAACACGGCGAGGGGGGCCGTTTTGCGGGAAAGCCCCGCCTTGCGGGCTCTCGCCCAAGGGGGTAGAAAGCGGTTGTGTTCGTTCATCGTGCGTTCCTGTCCCATTGCTATACGGCAAAGCGCACCCGGGGGCAACGTGCCGAGCCACTGCCCAAAAGCCATTGTAGCGTGATGGAGAAGAGTACCATGTGGACATATCGGCAGGAAACCATGGAGCAATACCGCCTGGACATGCCCAGGGCCGAGCGGCGCCACCCCTGGCTGCGGCATGCCTTTGATCTGTACGCGGTGGTGGACGCCAGCGTGGCGGAGGCGCTCGCCGCCTCGGGACGGAAAAGCGGCTGCGCCGCCGGGTGCCATGGCTGCTGCCACCAGACGATCCCGGTGACACCGCTGGAAGTGGCTGCGCTGCAATGGTTCATCCGGGAGGAAATGCCGCGCGAACGGCTCTTGGCCTTACGGGAAAAGCCGGATAAGACCGGCCCGGACGGCGGGCCGTCCTGCCGTTTTTTGCTGGGCCGGAGTTGCGCCGCGTACGCTGTCCGGCCCGTGGCCTGCCGCCGGTACATGGTGCTGGGGGAACCGTGCGCAATGGGCGAGGACGCGACAAAAACCCGGCCGCGGGACGTGCTCGCCCCGTCCCGTGAGGCGCTGAACGCCGCCTGCGCCCTGGCCCTGCCGTACTACGCGGCTCTGGGGGAGACCATCCCCGGACCGGAGGGGGCCTTCGCCTTCATGGCCGAGCGCACCGTGGCGCTGGCGACCGTCAGCCGAACGCTGCTGAGAGCTTGTCCGTAAATAAGCGTTTCGTGGCCAATTACTTCGTCAAAGACCATTTTTGCTCCAGTCGAGTACTAAAGAGTACACTCCTTCCGCAAAAATGGTCTTTTCCTCGTCCTCGGCTCACGCTCCACTTATTTACGGACAAGCTCTTAGATAAATACCGTAACATATCATGTGAACAGGACGGTATTTTCCATAGGCTGAACGCAAACGCTGTTACTGCGGGAACATGGGGCATTCCGCCCCGGAGATTGTTCATATTTCCCGTCCCGGTGCAGCGCCATTACGAAGGAGCGTTTGCCATGGCGGATAAAAAAATCAAAAACAAATGGATGATCGACCAGGATGACGCGGTCATGCTGCTGATCGATCACCAGAGCGGCCTGTTCCAACTCGTGCGCGACATGGAGCAGCCCGTCCTGCGCGCCAACGTTACGGCGCTTGCCAAAGTGTCCCATCTCGCGAAACTGCCCACGTTTACCACGGCTTCCGTTCCGGACGGCCCGAACGGGCCGCTGATTCCCGAGGTCCACCAATACAATCCCGATGCGGTGTACATTCCGCGAACCGGGCAGATAAACGCCTGGGATAACCCGGCCTGGGTCAAAGCCATCGAAAAGACCGGGCGCAAGACACTGATTATGGCGGGAACGCTGACCAGCGTCTGCATGGCGTTTCCCGCTTTAAGCGCGGTGGAGGCCGGGTACAAGGTCTTTTGCGTTGTGGATGCCTCCGGCAACTGGAGTAACATGGCCACGGACCTGACCATCGCCCGCATCACCCAGGCCGGGGCCATGCCCATAGATACCTATGCCGTGCTGGCGGAAATCATGGGCACCTGGAACAGGCCGGACGCCATGGCGTTTGCCGAAGTCATGGTGGAGCACATCGTTCCGCCGTACCGCGCCCTGATGGAGAGCTTCGGCAAGGCGCAAAGCGTGCAGCGGGACGGGCGGGAAACCAAGCTGGACAAGCTGAAACGCTAAACCGCAAAAAAAAACGCGACCGGCGGCGTTTTCAAACGCCGCCGGCCGCAATGCTCTCTTTGTGGATGCCGGAATGGTTACTTTTTAGGCTTTTTCCCGAACTGTGAAAGGAGCTTGTCCTCGCTGTCGGGCAGGCCGAAGGCATCCGCGTCGGTCAGCCAGCCGTCCTGCTGGTTGACCCGGGTGATTTTCAGCCCTTTGCGGAACACGAACTGCAAACCGTGTTCGTCTTCCCATTCGCAGTCCATGCCCATGTGGACGTAAATATCCTCGTCCCTGCGGTGGCGGCGCTGCACCTGGATCGTTTCCGGCACCGTGACGCAATCCCAGAGCGCGGCCCTGTCCCCGGGGCCGAGCCAGCGTTGGCGCAGCTTCGCGTCATCCGGGCCGTAGTCCGTGTCGTCGCAGGCCGTGCGGCAGTTCTCATCCAAAAGGGGCGTCAGGGCGAGCCTGTCTTCCCGCGTCAGCTTGAGAAATGCAGCGGCCGCGCGGTCCGCCGCGGCGATAAAATCCCGGTCCGCGGCCGGGGAAAAAACGTAGACAAAGGGGATTTCCCGGCCATCCCAGAACGGCACGGCAACCGGCTCGCTGTACCACCAGTCGTCCAGGGAGGGATCGTCCGATTGCGTCAACACGCCCACCGTGGCGGACGTTCTTTTGCCCGCCATGGCCCCGATATGCCGCGTGACGAACCGGCGCATATCCTCATCCGGCGTTTTCCCGGCCAGGGCGTCCAGTTCCCGGCGCAGGGCCTGTTTGGCGATATCGGAAAAGCCCCCCATGTTTTCTTCCATGACGGCGGCGCCGACGCGCGGGTCCACCCCGGAGGCGAACAGCATGCGGATGCAGCCCGCGTCATCCGTGTTGTACAGGGTCATGCCCGCGAGCGCGCAGTAAAGGACGCTCTGGCCCTGCGCCGTGAGCGCGTGCATGTCCGCGCCGTCCCGGATAAGGCGGCCGAGGACGGCCGACAACCCGCCGAGGGCCGCCAGGTGCACCGGCCGTACGCCCGTGACGGTCGCTTTGTGGATATCTGCGCCGTTGTCGATGAGGTACAGGGAAAGGTCCAGGTGCCGCTTCAACAGCGCGCTGTGCAGGGGCTGGCCGCCTTCCGGGATGGAACGGTTGACGTCCGCGCCGTTGTCCAGCAGGACTTTGGCGGCTTCCACGGAGCCCGTGTTGGCGGTGAAGAAAAGCGGGGTCGAACCCTGGGGGCCGACGGCATTGACGTTGGCCCCGCCCGCGATGAGCTTGCGCATGCGGGGCGCGTCGCCCTTCTGGGCGGCTTTATGCAGTTTGTTGGGGCCGACATAGTACAGAAGTGTTTGCAGCAGCATTGCCGGGTCGTTCCTTTGTTAGCGGTCAGGGCCTTCTGGCTTTCGCGGCGAGTTTGCAGAGTTCCGCCAGGCGCTTGTCCACGCGGTCATAGAGCGTGCCCTTGGTAAAGGAGCCGTCTTTGCGGCGTTTGCCCGCGGGCATGCCGGTCAACAGTTCCATGGCCTCGGTAATGTGCGCCACCGGGTAGATGTGAAACTGCCCGGCTGCCACGGCGGCGGTGACGCCGTCGTTCAGCATGATGTGCTCAAGGTTGTCGCGGGGCATGATGACCCCTTGCCCGCCCGTGAGTCCGTGACGGCGGCAAACTTCAAAAAAGCCTTCTATTTTGCGGGTCACGCCGCCGACAGCCAGAATGTTGCCGGACTGGCTCACCGCGCCGGTCAGGGCAAGAGCCAGGTTTATCGGCGTGTCCGCAAGGGCGGAGAGCAGCGCCGCCAGCTCCGCGCCGGAGGCGGAATCTCCCTCGATGCCCGCGTAGCTCTGTTCGAAGCACAGGCTCCCGGAAAGCACCAGCGGCTTGTTCCGGGCGAACTGGCCGACGAGATAGCTTTTCAAAATAAGCATGGCCTTGGTGTGGATGGGCCCGCCGAGCTTGGCCTCGCGCTCGAGGTCGATGATGCCGTCGTGCCCCACGCCCACGGTCGCCGCGATGCGGTGCGGCAGGCCGAACTCGAAGTCGCCGTACCAGGTGACGGAAAGCCCGTTCACCCTCCCGACGGCCTCGCCCTTGGTCTCCACCTTGATGACGCCCCGGTCGTATTCCTCCATGAAGGATTCCTCAACCAGGTTCACGCGGAAGGTCCTGGCCTTCATGGTCTCGCGCAGGACCGTGCCCGTCACGATGGCGCAGCCCTGCATTTTGGCCGTGGCCGAGGCTTCGATCATGATTTCGCGCAGCAGGGGGAACTTCAGGGACAGTTTGGTGTTGTCCTCGATAAGGTTCGACCCCACGTCGATGAGACCCGCCATGGCGTCTTTGTCAAAATGCAGTAATTCCGCCTCTTCCACGATGCGCCGGATGTGGGAGAGGTAGATGCGCACGCCGCGCGCGTTGCGGGGCATGTGTTCCGTGAGCTGGGCCTTGACCTTGAACAGCTTGGCGAACCGTTCGTCCGCGAGGAGCAGGGTTTCGTATATTTCCTCCACCCCGATCAGGATGATCTTCAGGTGCAGAGGGACGGGTTCCGGGCTGATGCCCTTGGTTTTCACGTTTTCGCCGTCGCCGGCGTCCTCGATGCGGGCGATGCCGGAACGCAGGGCGCGGAGCAGGCTTTCCCAGGCGTTCGGGTATTGGAGGAGATCCTCGACGCGCAGAAGGAGATACCCGCCGTTGGCTTTATGGACCATCCCGGCTTTAATCAGGGAGAAGTCCGTGACGAGAGCGCCCATTTCCGATTCGCGCTCGATGCTGCCCATGAGGTTGGCCGTGGTCGGGTGGTCGCAGGAGACGAGCGGCGCGCCGTGGACGTTGGAGTTGTCCACGAACAGGTTGATCTCGTACCGGGCGAGGGCGTCGTCGCCGTGCAGCGCCATGTCCGGCCCGGTGCTGAAAGGGGCGAACGGCGTGGAGCCGGATCCGTCCGCGCCGGACTGGCCCGGGAAGGGCCCCGCGTCGTGCGCCAGAAACAGATCGAGATTTTCCACGATATGGGCGCGCAGGTCCGCGAAATGGGCGGCCAGAACCTTGGAGGGACAGGCCGCGCAAAATTTTTCGACCAGCGGGGTCAGGAGCCGGTCAAGGACTTCGGCGGCGACCTCTTTTTCCAAGGACCGCTCGTCGTCTAAAAACGCCTGCTCCATTTTGGCGAACTTGCGGACAAGCCCGGACATGGCCGCGACCAGGTTGTCGCCCTTGGCTTTAAGTTCCTTGCGCTGGGCGGATTCAAGGTTGTTGAATTCCTGCTCGCTCAGGCGTTTTCCCTCAACCAGGGGGTACAGGGTCATGCTGCCGCCGTCGTCCATATCCAGATTGAACCCCTGGTTGCCCGCGACGACGTCCATTTCCCGGAACAGCTTGTCCTTTCTGTTCTGAAATTTGGTCAAAAGCCCGGAGCGGCGGCGCGTGAAGGCCTCGTGCTCGAACCGCATGGGAATGTCCTTGCGGATGCGGGCCAGGGTTTCGGCCAGGGCCCGTTTGAGCTTTTTCCCCTGCCCGGCGGGCACGGATATGAGGCGGGGGCTGTCCGGGTCGTCAAAGTTGTTGACGTACAGGATGTCCGGGGGCGTGGGGGCCTTTTTACAGTGGGGGCGCAGGAAATCGCGCACCATGCGGGTGCGGCCCAAATTGGCCACGCCGGAAAGGTAGATGTTGTACCCGTTGTCCTTGACGTTGATGGCAAGCTCCAGCGCCTGGAGCGCGCGCGGCTGGGGCGGGCGGTGGTTGCTCGTGCGCGGGATGGCCTCGCTCGTGGCGTACGGGATGCGCGCGGGGTCGAGCGTGGGGCGCAGCTTGTCGGGTGTGAGGGAAGCAAAGGTCTTCATATTGGTGTCTATCCCGTATAGGGGCGTATATGGTTTCCGCCAGGAGCCGTTCAGGCGTTCGTCGCCGCAAAAATTTCCGCCAGCAGGCTTTCTCCGCCGGACCGCTTCACGGTTTCCGCCAGTTTGCGGCCTGCGCGGTACGCGGCGTCACCGCCGAGGGAGGCGTCCAGTTCCGCTGTTTCGCGGAACATCCGTTTCCCGGTAAGGTCGCACAACAACGTTTCAAGGGTCAGCGTCCCGCCCCTGATAACGGCATGGGCCGCCATGGGGGCCTGGCACCCGCCGTCAAGCCCGGCCAGGTAGCCGCGTTCGGCCATGACGCAAGCATGCGTTTTTTCGTGGTCCAGAAAGGCGAGGGCTTCGGCCAGATCCCGCCTGTCCTTGCGGTATTCCACGCCGAGCGCTCCCTGCCCCGCGGCGGGGAGCAGAACCGTTTCCGGCAGCTCCTCCATGTGAGGGGCGGCAAGGCCCAACCGTTTCATCCCGGCGGCCGCCATAATGATGGCGTCAAATTCTCCGGCGGTCAACTTGGCGAGGCGGGTATCCACGTTGCCCCGCAGGGGGATGATTTCCAGGTCCGGGCGCAGCGCAAGAAGCTGGGCCGCGCGCCGCAAACTGCTCGTCCCCACGCGCGCGCCCTTGGGGAGCGCGTCAAGCGAAGCATGCCGTACGGACAGGAATATGTCGCGGGGGTCCTCCCGCTCCATGATGGCGCCGAGCGTCAGTTCCGGCGGCAGTTCCATGGGCATGTCCTTCATGGAATGCACGGCAAGGTCGGCCCTGCCGTCGAGCAGGGCTTCCTCGATTTCCTTGACGAAGAGTCCCTTGCCCCCGACCTTGGCCAGCGGAACGTCGAGGATCTTGTCGCCCTTCGTTTTCAGGACGAGCAGGGAGACCGCCGGAACCTCGGGGCGGGCGGCGAGAATGAGGGCTTTGACGTGCTCGGCCTGCCACAGGGCGAGTTTGCTGCCCCGCGTGGCGATGACGAGGCCGCGCGTTGACGGCGTATCAGGATGATCGCGCATCAGTGGCAGGTCGCGCAGGAACCGCCGGAACACCCGGCGCAGCCGGATGACGCGCGGGCCGCGCCAGTTTCGCAGCCGCCGCTTTCGCAGCAGGCGCCGGAACCGGTACGGAAGCTCGCCTTGGACAGGAGCTTTTCCGTCTTGGCCGAATGGCACGAGGGACAGGCCGGGGCCGGGTCGCCGGCGCCGAGGATTTCCTCAAAGTCGTTGCCGCACTTTGTGCAGCGGTATTCGTAAATGGGCATGGCAAACCTCAGGGGCGGTTAATCGTTGCCGGGGCCTTCGCCGTCAAGATACGGCGCAAGGGCGACGGCGTTCTGAAAAAGAAAATAATCAACAAGACGGCAAAGTAAATGGCCGACCGTAATGTGGATTTCCTGGATAAGGGCCGTGGATTGCACCGGCACGTTGATGAGGACGTCCGAAAGTTCCGCCAGCTTGCCGCCGTCCCTGCCGGTGAAGGCCATGGTCACGAGAGAGTTTTCCCGCGCGGCCTTGAACGCCCGGACGACGTTCTCGCTGTTGCCGGAGGTGGAGATCCCCACCAGCACGTCTTCCGGCGCGCCGAGCGCCTGCACCTGCTTGGCAAAAACCTGGTTGAAGTCAAAATCGTTGCCGACCGCCGTCAGGATGGAGGTATCCGTGGTAAGCGCTATGGCCGCGAGCGGCGGGCGGTCTATTTCAAAGCGGTTGACGAATTCAGCCGCGAGGTGCTGGGCGTCAGCCGCACTGCCGCCGTTGCCGCAGAAGAGAATTTTCCCGCCTCTCGCCAGACAGACGGCAAGGGCGCGGGCGGCATCCACTACCAGATCGGCGTTTTCCGCGAAAAATTGTTCCCGGAGGCGCGTTCCGGCTGCCGCATGCTCGAGGACGCGGTGTTTTGCTTCTTCAGTCATGGTCGTTCCCGCATGAAGGGTTCATCGTTGTGTTTCAAAGGGCGCATATACAGCAAAGCGTTCCGGATGACAAACTGTCCGGCTACCTTTTTGCGGCCTTGAGATACGCCGCGCCGAGGCGGGTATCGTTCGCGGTCTCGGCGTGATGCAGGTAAATCAGGCGCAGCCAGGCGGACAGAACTTGCCCGGCGTTCGCCCTGCGGGCGGCGACGATCTCCCCGGCTCTGCCCGCGGCGAAAAGCCCTTCGATGCGCGCGGCGAACGCCTCGGCCCGGTGGCGCATGTAATGCCCGGCGAGAACCGCCGCATGGCCCGAGGCTGCCGCCTTTTCCCGCCGCGCGGGGGAAGTGAGGAGAACGCGGCACAGTTTTGCCAGGGTTTCGACGTCGTTCTGGTCAAAAATGAAAAGATCCCTGCCGTTCTGGAAAAGATCCTCCAGGCCGTGGCGGACATAGGGCGTGACAAGGCAGGCGCCGCAGCCCAGGGCCTCGAAAACGCGGAAATTGAGATCGTTCGCCGCGGCGTGGTTGAGGACGATTTTCGCCTGGGGGAACAACTCCCGGTATTTTCCCGATTGCACGTGCAGGCCGGGCACGCGGGCGGCAACGGCCTCCAGGAAGGCGCAGCGGTCCGGGTTTACGGCCGGGTCCGCAGTGCCGACGAACAGGACGTCCCAGAGCGGTTTTTCCGGGTCCAGCGGGCGCGGTACGTCGTCGGGTTTGGCATAGGGCGGGGACCACCAGACCATATCTTTGGGGACTCGCATCCCGGTAAACAGGGGAAGGTGGTCCTTCAGGCTGACGAGGCAGGAGTCAAACCCCTGCGCGTACAGGGGAAACCATGAATGGATGTGCGAATCCACCGCGTAGAACGTTGTCAGGCAGGGAAATTTTTCCATACCTATGACGAAGGGGGGCAGGCTTTTGTCCCCGACGATCACGATATCCGGCGCAAATCCGGCGCTTTGCGTGAGGTCGTCCCAGCCGAGAACGCTGCCGGCTGGCGGGTTTATCCAGTGCACGCGCCAGCCCCGGTCGGCCAGGGCTGACTGGAAAAAGGGATTGCCGACCCAGATGGCGGAAATGTGTTGCATACCGTTTCCGGGCAATGCCCGCGCCCGGCGCGGGGTATTGCGTTTTTTCCGTGGCGGAGCGCCGCCGCGCGGTTTACACGGCCAGGCGGAGCAAAGCTTCCGCCAGCACTTCGGTCCCGGCCATGATGTCGCCGATGGCGGCGAACTCTCCGGGATTATGGCTGAGACCGTCTTTACAGCGGATGAAAATCATGCCCACGTCCGCGATGCCGGCCATATTGGCGGTATCGTGCCCCGCGCCGCTGACGATGGGCATGCAGGGGATATCCAGGTCGCGGGCGACCTCGGTCAGGAGCGCGATGATTTTCGGGGTCATGATAACCGGGACGTCCTCGCTGACGCGGGTGAAGGTGACGGGGGTTTCGTAGGCCGCCTCGATGGCTTCGGCCGCTTTCCGCAGAGCTTCCTGGGCCTGGTCCATGACCGCCCTGTTCGTGCCGCGCAGGTCGATCCACAGTTCCGCCTTGCCCGGCACGACGTTCATGGCGCCGGGGGATACCGTCACATTGCCCACGGTCGCCACGATTTCCCGGCGGGCAAAGGCGTTGCCCACCTTCCGGACGGCCAGGATCATTTCCGCCGCGCTGACCAGCGCGTCGCGCCGGTTGTTCATGGCCGTGCCGCCGGAATGGCTGGCCTTGCCCTCAATGATCACATGAGTGCGCAACGGCGCGGCAATGGCCGTGACGATCCCCACGGGAAGGTTTTTTTCTTCCAGGGTGGGGCTTTGCTCGATATGCAATTCAAGGAAGCAGGCGATTTCGTTTTTGCCGCGTTTGGCCTCGGCCAGTTTGGCGTAATCGTAGCCGTGGGCGGCCATGGCCTCGGGCAACGTCATGCCGGATTTATCCGTGGCCCGCCTGCCGGCCTCGATATCGGCCTTCCCGACCATGGCTTTGCTGCCGAAACAGGCCTGCGAGAAACGGCCGGATTCCTCCATCTGGAACACGATGAGTTCCAAGGGGTGGCGGACCGGGCCGCGCTCGCGGATGCGCTTGACGGCGAGAAGGGAGGCCACGCACCCGGCAACGCCGTCAAAATGCCCGCCGTTGGGCACGGTATCGATATGCGAGCCGGTGGCGACGGCGGGGAGGGTGGGGTCCGTGCCTTCCATCCGGCCGATGATGTTGCCGAAGGCGTCCTCGCGGACAGTGAGGCCCGCTTCGGCCATCAGCCCCTTGAAGTACGCGCGGGCCTCCATGTCCGCCTCGGAGAAGGCCAGACGGTTCGAGCCGTTCTGTTCGGTCCTGCCGATGGCGGCAAGATGCGCAATGACGCTTTCAACCCATTGTTCGTCCATGGTAGTCCCCTTGGGTTCGAACTGGCGTCATTTCTCCGGAATCCGCACCCCGGAAGCCTGCGATATGTCCGCGAGGTACTGGGCGTGGCTGTCGAGGAAAAAAGCCAGCGGCTTTGAAAAGTTATTGCCCAATATGCCGTCCACGAACATGCGGCTGATCTCCTTCGTCCTGACCAAAATGGCCTGGGACAGCACGAAAGTGGTGCGTTCCTCAACGGTCATTTCGCGGAACAGGCGGGTCAGCAGAGTCCGGGCTCTGGGCTGGTACATCCAGAAATACATGAGATCCAGGGAGTGGATGATGATAGCGTCCTGGAGAAGGTATATTTCAACGGCCATAAGGGGCTGCCGGTCCTTGTCCTTGCGCAGAAGGTCCAGCACGTCTTCCTCGGGCAGCAGAACCTCCAGGCGGGCGAGACAGGAAAACAGCTGGCTGAGCTTATACGTATAATCCCAGTTGCGCGTTCTCAGGTTGGTGTTCTGGTCGCCTATCCCTTCGATAACCCCGGCCACGGTGTCCGACGCAGCCTTGGACACGATGGCGGAACCCGCGATAAGCAGCTCAAGGCCGCCGCTGACGTCGAAAACCGTCACCAGGGTTATGAGGACGGTGTTGTAGACCAGCGCCAGGGGAATGGCGAGAACGCTCCGGAACAGGTTGCCGACAATGGCTTCCCTGGGCAGCCCTCTGTATAAGTTGTGCGAGGCTATATACATCCCGTTGGCCGCCGAGATGATGGTGTAGAACAGAACCGGGTTGGTCACGGCGGTGATGCCGAAAACCTGGCCGAGAACGCCCCAGCGCAGAACAAGTTCGAGCAGGGGAACGGAGATGCCCGTATAGAGAAGGGAATCGCAGATCCGCGACCAGCTCACATAGTCGTTCCAGCGCAGGAGGGGCGTCCGCCTGAGGCCGCCGCCGCCGAGGACGGATTGCACAATGTTCCGCAGCCCCGTGATGGCGAACCAGATCGGCGCGCCGAACCAGGCCAGGACCCACCACTGCTGGGTGAAGGAAAAAACGGCCAGCGTCAGGGAAAATCCTACCAGAACCTTGAGCGAGTTTGAAATTTTTGTGTTCAGATAGGAGCTGTTCAGTTTCGGCTTGGTTCCCTCCCTGGTTTCCAGGTGGATCACGTCGGGCATTTCCCGCTGGAACCCGCCGAGGGTGGCGATGCTGGCGTCCTTGCTTTCCGCGTGCCGCGTGGTGGAGGTGCGCGGCACCCAGCTGTGCTTTTTGTTGCAGCCGAAAAGGGAAAATCCCGGGATTTTGCGCAGGAATTTGCCCGCCATCTGCTTGAAGGTCGAAACGCCCCGCTGGGCCGGCTCGGAATAGGTGTACACGGAGTCGATCTCCGTGCGGAGCGGGATGACTTCGCGCAGGAAGTCCTTGGGGTCGCGGATGCTCTTCTGCGAGGGTTTGGGAAGGGACGCGATAAAGGCGAACCCCATGCCGTGCAGCCGGTAGGACCGGCTCGTGGAATCGCTGCCCACGCGGGTCTTTAAGGGGGCTTTCTTGTAAAAGGATTGCAGCCGGGGGATATTGCGCAGGATTTTCGTCAGGAGTTCGCGGCGTTCGCCGCCCGCATGGCCGGTGAACTCGGAATAGTCGCGGATAATGCCGCGTATCATGCGTTTGAGGACAAAAGCGCTGCCCTGGTTGATGGCGTACATCAGCTCGGTGATGGGCTTGTAATGGGGCATTTTGCCCGTGACGAAATCCTTGAGGTTGAAAAGCTCCAGATGGGTGATACGCCCTTCGCAGGTGTAGAGCAGTTCAAGGGCGTCCTCGGTACGCAGGCCGGAAAGGGTAAGGATGATCCGGCTCATGGGGCGCACCGCGTTCAGCCGCGCGACAAGCTCCTGGGCGGTCGTCTTGAGAAACTCCGGCGTCTCCGGCACATCGCTCGGCACTTCCGGGTTGAGCAAATCGGGATTTTTCGCGGGCGTGAAGTACGACTCCATGATGAGCTCGGGGTGCAGATCCCGCATGAGTTTGACCAGGGCCTTGATAAACGCTCTTTCTTCCTCCGTGGCGGCGTTGGCGTATTGTTCGCGCAGGCGCGGCAGGTTTTCATGCATCAACGGGAACATCTGCTTGTAAATAAGCTCCGCCAGATGCTCGAGAGACGGCTGCCCGGCCGCGACAAACGCCAGGAATTCGTTGAGGGAAATAACGGGCAGCCCGATGCCGAAGAGGGCGGCAAGGTCTTCGCGGTGCACGGCGTTGTACCGCTCCAGCATGCTGAAGACGTATTGGGCCATGAACGCGGAGGCGCTCCGGCCGTCGTGCATGAGTTGGCGCATGGCGTCTTCCTCAAGGAATTCCGTCATGCCCTTTGCGCCGTCAAGGCCGATGGGCTCCCAGATGAAATCGATGTACCGCCCCCGGAACCGGGCCTTGAACTCGACCCCGATGCGGACGTCGATGCCCATGATTTCCGCCGCCTGCATCAGCTCCTGCACGGCGCGCGGCTCGACGAAGTTGTAGTGGATGACCGTGAGCTGCTTGAGCCCCTTGATCCAGGCGTCCATGATGAGGTGGGTCGGCGTTTTGCGGCCCTTGGTGTTGGCGTCGTGGACGTGGTTGTCAAAGGTCAGCTGGTCCCAGTCCTCGGGCATTTCGAGGAGGTGGTACCGTTTCAGCATGGCGCGGATGATGCGGCGTTTCCCGGTGGACGCCGCGCGGAAATCGCGCGCCAGCATAAGCTGGCGGTCTTCGTCGCCGTGGGCGCGGACGAGATCCTTCATAATCTGGATAAGAACGCGGCCCGTGTTGTAACGGAAGGAAGACGCGGCCGTGTACAGCACCTCGTCGTGGAGCGAACGCAGGGCGAGAATGCGGTCCGAGGCCTCCCCGGCTTCCAGGGAGTCCAAAAGGTTTATGACGGAATAGGCCACCAGGATTTCGCGGGCGACGGCCATTTCCTTGATGCCGTGCGGGTGCAGCTCCGGGGCGAACAACTGCTCGTCGCGGGAGCGTTTCTGCTCCCGCGTCAGGATGTCGTTGACCATTTCAAGGAGGTCGTAATCCTCCTTGTCAAAATGCAAAGGGCTCTGATTCATGAACCGGTATCTCCAAGCCAGTAGGACGCATGTGCTGTCGCCTCGCGGAGCGGGCGCGCCGGTGAGTATTTCCCGGAAACCGCTCTATACCCCTTCCGGGACGTTTTGGAAAGTAGTTGGGCCTGACGTACGGGTATCATTCGCTTTTTTGCGCGGCTATAAGAAAAACCGGGTTTATCCCCCGCAGGTGCGTGCCGCTCCCGAGGGGGGCGGCTGTCGCCGCCTGGACGAGCGTGACGTCGGCCGCGCCGTCCAATTCGCTCATGGCGGCCCGGGCGAGAGCCAGGTCTTCCAGGAGCACGCAGGATGCCACCAGCCGCCCGCCGGGAAGGAGGCGGCGCCAGGCAAGGCGGATGATGCGCGCGGCTTCTTCCGCGCCGCCGCCGAGCCCCCCGCCGAGGAATATCCGGTCGGGTCCGGGCAGGGCGTTCCCGCATTGGAGGGAACCGTCCGTGACGGATGTGCGCGGCACGGCATAGCCCTCCTCCAGGCAGCCGGGCATGGCCGCGTGCAGAATATCAAGGTTCGCCGCGCCGAACCGCCGCCGGTTTTCCTCTATATGGCGGGCGCGCGTTTCTTCGCGCTCTACCGCGACAACATGGCCGCAATGCGCGAGCGCGGCCGCCTCGATGGAAACGGACCCGGACCCGGCGCCGAGGTCCCAGACGACGTGGCGCGGCTCGATCCTGAGGGCCGCGAGGGCGGCGGCGCGAACCGGCCATTTGGTGATGAGGGCGCCTTCGCGGGCGAAAGCCGCTTCCGGCTGGCCGGGGCACAGGGGCCTTGGCGCGGGAAGGGCCGGGTCCGGCAGAAAAAATATCACGGCGGGGTCCGGGAACGTGTGTCCGGCGGCTTTTGTGAGCTCTCCTTGCCAGAGAAAAACGTCCTCGCTCCCGAGTTTTGCCGCCACGCGCGCGGTAAAGCCGGTCAGGCCGCGCGTGAGCAAAAAGTGCGCGGCCTTGCCGGGAGTATTGATACTATCTGTTAAAAGGCAGACGGGCGCGCCGCGCATGGCGGCATGGGCGAGCGGCAGGAAGCCTGTCCGGCCGTGCGCGGATACCGTGACGATATCGTGCCAGGGAATGCGCAATGCCGCCGCCGCCGTCTGCAGCGAACTGAGGGCCGGATACACGCGGCACGCGTCCGCGCCGAACCGCTCCATGAACGAGACGCCGATACTGTGGAACAGCGGGTCCCCGTTGGCCAGGACGGCTATGCGTTTCCCCTGTTCCAGGAGGGCGGCGGCCTCGTCGAGCAAATCCGCCACCGGCGTTCTGACGGTGATTTTCCGGGCCGGAACGGTGCCGAGAGCCTCAAGAACGGGTTTGGAGCCGATGACGATATCAGCTCCGGCAAGGCCGGGGTGCGCGGCAAGGCCGGGCAGGTTGTGGTCCATGCCCGTCCCGATGAGCGTTATGCAATTGTCTGACACCATGAAAACCCCTGCCGGCGGCGTGCGTTTGTGGCTGTTCCCGAACCGCCCGGAGCCGAAGCGGACGCGGCAAAACCAATCAGTCTTTGACAGTTGCCAGAAGATTGCCCTGCATGTCAAAGACATAAAGGCGGATATCCGTCACGGAGCCCTTTTGGGCCGCCATCGCGCGCATTGCCCCAAGGGCGTTTTTCCCGATGATCCGGATGACCTCGCAGTACGCGTCCGGCGAAAAGGCGAAAACGGTCTCAAGCGCGCCCGTGACCGTGGGCATGCGGGCCGCCTCGGTGCAGACGGGGTGCGGCAGGCCCGCCTCCGCGCAAAACCGCGAGAAAAGGGCGAAGTCCGGGGAGGCGTCATGGGCGTGGGTCCAGGCGAGCCCCTGCGCGAGCTTGAGGAGCTTGCCGGGAAAACACCCCCAGAGGATGCGCGAAAAGCCGCGCGCGGCGGCTTCCCCAAGCGCGAACCCCGCGTGGTCCGCAACCTGGATGAACGCCTGGTCCGCCAGCTCGCCGAACAGCATGCGCATGGCGGCTTCGCTCCGGCGGCCCGTGGTCAGGCAGACGGTGTCACAGCCGAGGGCGGCGGCAAGATCCAGCGACCGCCGGATGGTCGTTTTCCAGGCATCCGCGCTGAACGGTTTGACCGTGCCCCGCGTTCCCAGGATGGAAATGCCGCCGAGTACCCCCAAGCGCGGGTTCAGGGTCCGTTGCGCTCGTGATTCGCCGCCGAGGGCGGCGAGTCGGCAATGGATGGGGCCGTCATACCCCAGGCGGGAGGCCGTTTCCTTCAATGCCGCCGCTATCTGGCGGCGCGGCGCCGGGTTGACCGCCATTTCGCCCACGGCGACGGGCAGGCCGGGCAGGGTGGCCCTGCCGATTCCGGGACCCGCGTGCAGGGTTATGCCGCTGCCGAGCGGCAGGGGCACACAGCCCTCTTTCAGCAGATGCGGCGGAAAATGCGCGGCGTCCAGAGCCGCGTGGACGGTCAGCAGCATGCCGTCCGTCACATCGGGGTCGTCGCCGGCATCTTTGATAACCCCGGCATAGCCCAGGGTGGCGCCGTTTTCCGCGATGCGCTCGCAAAAATCCAGCGGGATGGCAAGACGCCCTTCCGGAACGGCGCCGTTTTCGTCCGGCGGCAGGGGGATGGACAGGTGCGAAGGGCGCTCGTCCGACAACAGAACGGCAAGGGCCGCCGCGGCGGCGGCGGAAACCGCCGACCCGGTGGTGAACCCCTCTCGCGGCGGTTTGTCCTTTGTTGCGCTCATGCGCCCCTCACGATAACCGGCAATGGAAATTCTCATATCCGAACTCTTTCACGAGCACAGGTTCGCCCCCCGGGGTGATACGGGCGATCGAAGGCAGCTTCAGGCCGTTAAACGTCGTTGTTTTCACCATGGTATAGTGGGCCATGTCCATGAACAGCAGCACGTCTCCCGGCGCGAGCGGCGCGGAAAAAGAGTATTCGCCCATGACGTCGCCCGCCAGACAGGATTTTCCGGCCAGGCGGCAGGTCCATGCGCCTTCGCCGGGCAGGCCCGCAAGGGTGCCGTCCGGGGCCGTCACACTGGGCCGGTAGGGCATTTCGAGAACATCCGGGAGATGGGCCGGGGCCGAGGAGTCGAGAATGGCGATGGGCATGTCCGCGTTCACGATGTCGAGAACCGTCGTCTTGAACACCCCGGTATTCAGCGCCACGGCTTCCCCTGGCTCGATGTAGACCTGGACCTTGTAGGTATCGCGCAGCTGTATGAGGCGTTCGCACAGGAGGTCCACGTCGTAGTCCTCGCGGGTGATGTGGTGGCCGCCGCCGGCGTTGTACCACGCCATGTCGCGGAGGTAGGGGCCGAAATTTTTTTCCACGACGTCCAGCGTCCGGGCGAGCGCGTCGGCGTTCTGCTCGCACAGCGTGTGGCAGTGGAGGCCCGAGATGCCCTGCAGCCCGCCTTTGGCAGCTTCTCTTTGGAACTCCTCCAGCCGGATGCCGAGGCGGGACTGCGGCGAACAGGGGTTGTAGATGGCGACCGCTCCTTCGGAATGTTCCGGGTTGATGCGCAGCCCGCACTCGATATGCCGCCCGGCACTCCGCGCGGCTTCGATGGCCGGGGCGAAACGGCGGTACTGGGCAAAGGAGTTGAACGTTATGTGGTCGCTCAGCGGGATGATGTCCCGCATGTCTTCCTCGGAGTACCCGGCCGCGAAGGCGCTGACGATGCCGCCGAACTCCTCCCGCCCGAGGCGCGCCTCATGCGGGGAACTGGCGCATGTGCCCGAGAGGGTTTCCTGCAGCAGGCCGAACACGCTGAACATGGCGAATCCTTTGAGCGCCAGCAAGATTTTTGCGTCTGTTCGCGTCCGGACGCGGTTGATGACGGCCATGTTCGCCAGGAGCCGGGCCTCGTCGACGACGAAGCAGGGGGAGGGAAGACTTGCCAGCGGCAGGGCGGTCCAGGGTTTGACCGGAACGTCCGTCCGGGAAACAGGCATGGTCATAGAATATCCTTTTGCATAAAAAATTTGGAACTGTCGCAACGCGGTTTTTTATCCCCGCCTGTGTTGTATCCGCCCCGTGCGGAATATGTATATGAGTATTGTCGCGTTACTCCGCCTTGAATTTGCTTCCATGGCAGAGAAAAAAGTGAAATGGTGAGACCGCCCCCGGTAGTTCCGCGAATGCGCTTTTGCATTCCATACGCTGAAAACCGCCGCTATGCAATGGAGGCGTTGGCGCGGGGGTTGTTTTTCCCTTCTGTGGAGTGTAGAAACATTTTTCTATAACCGTTTCCCGCAGGAGGAGTGCATGGCTACCGATCAGCGTATTATATGTGTCACCGGCGCGACGTCCGGGATAGGCAGGGCCACGGCGTTGCGGTTTCTTAAGGAAGGCTGGAAGGTCATTGCCGTCGGCAGGCGCCGTGAGCGTCTTGACGAACTCGCCGCCAAGGGGGGCGCGTCCCTCCTGCCCGTGCAACTGGATGTCAGCGACCGGGAAGCCGTGGCCAAAGCCTTTGCATCCTTACCGGAAGCGTTCAAGCCCATCGACGTTCTGGTCAACAACGCCGGCGGCGCGCACGGCCGGGACAAGGTCATGGAGTCTTCCCTCGACGACTGGGAAACCATGATTAACGCGAACATCAAAGGCGTTCTTTACTGCACCAAGGCCGTGGTGAACGATATGGTCAAGCGCGACAAGGGGCATATCGTGAACATCGGGTCCGTGGCTTCGTTTTTCGCCTATCCGGGCGCCAATACCTACGGCGGCACCAAGGCCTTCGTGGCCCAGTTCACGCAGAACCTGCGCTCGGATCTGCACGGCACCAACGTGCGGACGACCAATATCGAGCCGGGCCTGCTTGAGAGCGAGTTTTCCCTCGTGCGCTTCAAGGGCAACGCGGATCAGGCCGACTCCGTCTACGCGGGCTGCCAGCCGCTGCTTCCCGAGGATCTGGCGGACATCATCCACTACGTCGTTTCCGTGCCCGCCCACGTCAACATCGGGCGCCTTCAGGTGATGCCGGTCTGCCAGTCGGACGGCGGATCGGTCATTTACAAGGGACCGAGCCGGTAGGCGCGGTATGGATTCTTCCGCGAGCAACCGGGCCACGGCGCAGAGCGCCGTGGCCTCTCTGCCGGAGATCGACGCCGTGTTCACCTGGGTGGACGGCGCCGATCCCGTCTGGCTTGCCCGCAAAAGAGCGCTGCAGGAGGCGCTTTTCGGTAAAGAACGGGACGCGCCGGATGATGCCGACAACGCCGCGCGGTTCAGCGACAACGACGAGCTGCGGTACGCCCTGCGGTCGCTTGCGCGGTATGCGCCCTGGATACGGAAGGTCCACCTCGTCACGGCGGACCAGAAACCGGCCTGGCTGAACACGGACGCCGTGAATCTGGTCAGTCACCGCGATATATTCCCGGATGACGTGCCCTTGCCGGTATTCAGCACCAGGCCGATTGAATTTTGCGTGCACCGCGTGCCGGGCCTCGCGGAGCATTTCCTTTACTGCAACGACGATTTCATGCTGGGCAGGCCCGTGGCTCCCGGGGAATTTTTCCGCCCCGGCGGTTCGCCCCTGCTCTGGGTGCTCAAACGCGGCGAGGACCATATGCGCGCGGTCGCGGGCAAGCTGAACAGCCCGGTTTCGCACGCTTCCGCCATCGCGCGGGCGCACGGGCTGATTAAGGAGCGCTACGGCAGATCGTTCCCGTACATCGTGCGCCATTATCCCCGGTCCATGGTCCGCTCCTCCGCTTACGCCCTGTGGGACGCGTTTCCCGAAGCCGTCCGGGCGACCCTGCTCGCGCCGTTCCGCTCGCCCGCCGACGTTTCCGTGACGATCCTCTATCCCCTGTATCTACTGGCCGAGGGGCTGGGGGAGGCCAGGATCATCAACGGGCCGCGCCAGTTTTTCGATGTTGTCAGCGGCAAAGGACCCGCGTATATGGGGGCATCCCTCGGCGAGAAGAGCACGGTGCGGAAAATGCGGATGATCCGCGCGTTGCGGCCGAGAACCTTCTGCATCAACGACGCGCCGGGCGCGTCCGCTGCCGACAGGGACGATTTGCGCCGCTTTCTGGAGGCGCTGTTCCCGGAACCCTGCAAATACGAGTTGCCCGGCATATAAATTTTTATGCGCATTGTTTTTATAACATCGTCGAAAAACGCCAGCGGCGGCGGCCGCCAGGCCCTGTATCTCGCGTCCGGCCTTACGGCGCGCGGGCACGCGGTCTCTGTTTTTTCTCCCCCGGAAAGCCAGCTCCGCCCTCTTGCCCCGGACCTGGACTGGCTCGATCTTCCCGCGCGGCGCGGGCAGTGGCGTAAAGCCCTGGAAGGCGCCATGCCACAGGGCGAGCCTGCCGTCATGCACGCGTTCCACAACAAGGCAGTCAAATCCCTGGCCTGGTTCGGGACGCTCTGGCGGCTCACGGGCAGGCCCGTGGCCTGCGTGGCCCACCGGGGCGTGGTCAACCCGCCGACCAATATTCTGCCCTACATCGCGCCGGGTATCCGGCTGTTTGCGGTCAATTCGCGGGCCTGCCTCGAAACGCTGCCCCTTTTGTGGCGCAAAAGCGCGGGGAAAGTCGTCTACAACTGCGTGCCGGAATCCAAGGTGACGCCCACGAGGGACGCCGCGGCCGTCCGCGCGGAACTCGGCGTTACGCAAAAGACCGTTGTTATCGGTTCCGTGAGCAACAACTCGCCGATCAAGGGGCAGGAGTTCCTGCTCCGCGCTTTTGCCCGCATGCGCGCGGACGGCCAGGTTTTGTGCCTTGTCGGCGGCGCGGAGGAAAAATGGTCCCCCCTCTGCCGTGAACTGGGCATTCTGGAGCACGTGCGGCTTATCCCGCGCACCGAAAAGGTGGCGGATTACCTGCAACTTTTCACGCTGTTCGTGTTGCCGTCCCTTTCGGAATCGTCGCCCAACACGCTCCTGGAAGCCATGTGCATGGGGTTGCCCGCCGTGTGCAGCAACGTGGGCGGCGTTCCCGAGTGCATCAGCGACGAGCGCTGCCTCGTGCCGCCGGGAGATGCCGAGGCTCTGGCCGCGGCCATGGCCGGAGCCCTTGACGACAAGGAAGGGCTGGCAACGGCCGCCCGGCACAACAAGGCCTTCAGCGCCCAGTTCAGCGTGGCGAAAAAACTCGACATCATGGAAGGCCTGTATACGGACCTTCTGCGGCCTTACACCAAAAACTGAGACCTCATATCCTGGGACACAGCATGCGCGAATATATTCTGACCATCTCCAGTCCCGACGCCGTGGGCATCGTGGCCGCGGTAACGACATTTCTGGCCGTCTCGGACTGCAATATCAAGGACAGCGCCCAGTTCGGCGACCCGGAAACCAAGCTCTTTTTCATGCGGACGCACTTCTCCGCCGGGGAGAACGCGCCGGACCTGGAAACCCTGCGGGCTTCCTTCTGCCCCACGGCCAAACGATTCGCCATGACCTGGGACATGGTCAGCGCGACCGAGCGCTGCCGCATGCTGATTATGGTCTCCAAGCAGGGCCACTGCCTGAACGACTTGTTGTTCCGGCACCGCAGCGGCGCGCTGCGCGCGGACATCATCGGCATCGTTTCCAACCACGAAACGTTCCGCGACGTGGCCGAATGGAACGGCATTCCCTTTCACCATCTGCCCGTGACCGAGGCGACCAAGGAAGAGCGGGAAAGAGAACTCCTTTTCATGATGGAGAAAGAGAAGATTGATCTCGTCGTGCTCGCCCGGTACATGCAGATTCTTTCGCCGGAGTTGTGCGCCGCGCTGGCCGGCAAATGCATCAACATCCACCACTCCTTCCTGCCGAGCTTCAAGGGCGCGCAACCCTACCGCCGCGCCCACGCGCGCGGCGTGAAGCTTATCGGCGCGACCGCGCACTACGTGACCGCCAACCTGGACGAAGGCCCGATCATCGAGCAGGAAGTGCAGCGGGTCGACCACGCCCATACTCCCGAGGACCTCGCGGCCATAGGGCGCGACGTGGAGAGCATCGTGCTGGCGCGGGCCGTCAGGCTGCATATTGAGCACCGGGTGTTGGTGAATGGGAACAAAACGGTTGTGCTGCGGTAGGGGCTGTTTCCAAATAACGCCTTTTGTCCGATAGCTGCGTCAAGCGGCCCTTTTTGCTCCGGTCGAGTACCATCAAAGTACACTCCCTCCGCAAAAAGGGCCGCTTTCCTTGCTCTCGGCGCAAAATTCGTTACTTGGAAACAGCCCCTCGGGTGACCGGGAGGAGAAAAAGATTTGCGTGAAAGGGCTCCCGGTTGCCGGGAGCCCTTTCGCGTTTATTTCTTTTTCCCCTCGGGCAGTGTAATGCCCGGGACAATTTTTATGACGGCGGCATCGTCCTCTCTGCCGTGCCCGGCGGCGGAGGCGTTGATAAACTGCTGGTGCGCGGCCGCGGCCAGCGGTGCCGGGAACGTCACCTTGCGGGTGGAATCGAGCACCAGGCCGAGATCCTTGACAAAAATATCCACGGCGGACAGGGGGGTGTAATCCCCATCAAGCACATGGGCCATGCGGTTTTCGAACATCCAGGAATTGCCGGCGGCGTTGGTGACCACGTCGTAAACGGTTTGCGGGTCCAGCCCCATCCGGATGCCGAAGGCCAGCCCCTCGGCCGCCGCCGCGATATGGACGCCCGCGAGCAGCTGGTGCACGATTTTCATGGCCGAACCTTTGCCGGGTTTGTCCCCCATGCGGTACATCTTGGCGGCAGTGGCCCGGATGACGGGTTCGGCTTTGGCAAAGGCCTCGTCGCTCCCCGAGGCCATGTAGGTGATCTGCCCCTGCATGGCCTTGGCCGCGCCGCCGGACATGGGGGCGTCCAGGAACAGGATGCCCTTTTCCGCAAGGCGCGCACCCGCGCGTTCCGCGTCCTCGGGTTTGACGGTGCTACACGCGATGACAAGGCTCCCCGGTTTCAGATGCGCGGCGGCGTTACCGCCGCCGAACAGGACGTCGTCCACCTGGGCGGCGTTGACGACCGCGAGCGTCAGGACGTCGGATTTCGCGGCAAGATCGGCCACGCTTGGCGCGGCCTTGCCGCCTTCGGCCGTGAAGGCCGCCAGCGCGTCGGCGTTGATGTCGTAGGCCCAGGTTTCCAGCCCCGCGCGCACCATTGATTGCGCCATGCCCATGCCCATGGCCCCGAGACCGATAAATCCGTAAACGCTCATGGTCAGCCTCCGTTGTTGTACCGTATTGGCTTGCTGTCAGCCGAACTCGATAACCGAATCGTTCCCCCCGGCGCGCGGGCAGGAAGCCCTCAGCGCGCATACGTCGCACGCGCCGCTGAACGGGGTCCGGGTAACGACCGCGTACCGGCGGGCAAAGAGCAGGCCGCCTTCCGGTTCGCCGTCCATCCGGGCGGGCGCGCGGGCGGGCAGACCGGCTTCTGTCAGGGCGCGGGCCAGGTCCGGGTCCGGCGCGGGCACGGGAGCGCACCCGGCTTCCTCGATTTCCGGAAGATGCTCATGCACGGCGCACATGCATAAGGTTTGCGCCAGGGCGTTCAGCAAAAATCCGCGCGAGGGGGATTCGTCCCAGGCGGCATCCACGGTTTGCTCAACGTCCTCCCCGAGCCAGACGGCGAGAAAATTGCGGCCTTGCGCGGAAACGGTTTTACAGAAAAGGGAGGCGGACCATCGCTCCCAGAAGAGGAGGCATTCATCCGTTTCCTTGCCGCCGATACGGGTTTCCCCGGCGGTTCGCAGGAAAAGTTCCAGGTCGAAGTACGGTTGGGGCGTTTGTGTCATGTGGTATCCTTGATGTATTCCGTTGGCGCTCAGGATGCGGCAAAACGCTTTTCCGGTCAATAATTCGATTGCAGCGGGGGAGTTCCGCCATGCGGGAGCGGCCTTCCGGAGGGGGAGACGGGCATCATGCCGGCGCCATGCCGGACGGGTCCGTGGCGGAACGGATCACGCGGCGGCGGTGAAAGAGCGCTATAAAAACACGCACTTTACTTCGCCGGATAACTGCACTATGGTTACGGTACATATTTTTAGCATTACAGGATTGTCTATGGGAATCGATCTGACGACACTGATAACCCGGCACTACCCGCCGGGGAAACTGTACTCGCCGGATATACGGACCGCAATCGAGCCGTTGGACCCGCCGTTTGCCGCCAGGCCCTATACCAGTCTTCTGGATGATGTCGTCAACACGGGCGAGGATTCGATCGAGATCGCCAACCGCCACTGGGCCGCCGGGTTTCCCGCGCGGGCGAGAGCCGGGCAGGTGCTCGGCGGGTCGAACGCCTTCGGCACGAGGGTTTCGCCGCTGAACATGCCGGAGGCCATCCGGGGCCGCATGGTTGCGGTGAGTATATGATGGTCATGCCCGCCCGCGCGGGCATGTTCTTTATAAAGGAGCTAGTATGAGCCAGGAAAAATTCCCTCTGCGTATCCGCTACGAGTACCAGGAAGCGCCCGGCACCCAGCCGCAGTATGCGCACGGGGTTTGGGGCGGCATCAACGCCCAGGGGGAAGTGGAGATAAACTTTTATACCGAGTGCGACAAACTGCCGCCCTTTTCGGAACGCCTCGTCGCGCCGGACGGTTCCTTCGGCCACGAGATGGCGCCTTACGACGAGAACCTGAAGATTGTGAACCGGCACATCTTGTCCCGGATCATCGTCAACTACCACACCGCCCGCGATATCATGGAATGGCTGGAAGATAAAATCCAGGTCCTGGATATGGAAACCGAGGGCGCGCCCTACCCCTTTGAAGGGGGCGAACCGGACCCGGAACAATAGCGGCGGTTTCCCGGCCCGGCCCCTTCAAAGGGCTGGGCCCGGCGCGCCGGGGGGGAACGTCATATCCCGCGCAGGACGCCGAGAATCTGCTCCGGATCATCCAACCTATAGACAATATCGGGCCATACGCCGGAAACGTGCGTGACCGCCGGCGTGAACGTCCGCAGCGTGCCGGTCTTTTTTGACAGGGCAAGCTCCAGTATCGGCGGCATGTGGTTTCTTCTGCTGAAAACAAAAAAACGCCCGTGAACGGTATCCGCGAGCAACGCCCCATAAAAGGCGGAGCCGTCAAGCCCCGCGACGCATGACGCGGTGCTGATGCGCCGCACCTGCTCGGGCAACGGCAGGCATTCCGGGTGCATGATTTTCCATCCCCATTCTTGCAGCGTTTTTTCTATTGCCGCTTCATTTTCAAGGCCGCCATACCGGAATTCGCTCCGGGAGAGCCATATTTTTTCTCCGGACGGTTCCTCCCGGCTTGCGGGAAACGTCCCCAGGGCGGCGATTTGCGCGTCGCTGAATAGCGGAGGCTTGATTTGGGAGCCGGCCGGGCCGATGACGAGCTTTTCGACCTGCGTCGGCTCTTTAATGAGAATAATTTCATTAAAAACGTTTAAAAAGCGGAGTATCCGCTTGTTCAAGGCGAAATTTCCCGTCCGGGGGCTCATGAAGAGAATCGGGAAGTCGCCGCACTGGCGGATAATATGAAGATAGGCCAGGCTTTCAACGATACAGTGCCCGAAGTGCCCGAATAAATATCCTCCGAAAATATAGGTGCCTGAAAGTTTTTGGACAGGCTCCACCAGGGCGGCGGGCGAAGAGCGGCCTTCGATAAGGCTCTCCGGCAGGCAGACGCCGTTATGAAAGACCCCGGAGACGAACGCGTCTATGGTCCCCTGGAGGGGCATCACACGCGCGTTGGGGAGTATGGAAAAACTTTTTGCCATGAACCCTCCCTTCTCACACCGGCGTTATTCTTGTCACTGCCGTTTCCTTTGGATCGCACGGCGTATTTCCCGTATCGGCTCCACAAGATGCGGGGCAAAACGGCCGGCAAGCGGCAGGTACGCGGCGGCAAAGACCGCGCTTGCCGCCGCAAGGGCCACGGCGGCCCCCAAAAGCGGGGCGGAGGGCAAAAGCGTTGCCGTGCCCACACCGGCCAGCCAGGCCGCAAATCCGGGAAACGCGGCGATGCAAACGGCTTGCAGTGTGTACGGCACTAGGCCGGAAAACGCCGCCGCGCCGCGCCGTTTGTGCCATACCTTGACCATGGCGGCGGTGTACGCCCCGATGCCGAGTACCCCGGCAACGGCCACGCCCGGCGCGCCTAACGCTTTGGTCAGCAAATAGTAGACGGGCAGGAACAGGACGGTCGTCACGGTGCCCACCACGGCCGGGGTCAGTGTATCCTCATGGGCGTAGAAGGAGCGGGATACCAGCTGGTGCACGACCCAGAACAGCACGCCGGGCAGCATCAGGGCGAGCAGCAGGGCGCAGGTTTCGGTATCGGCCCTGGTGAACCGCCCCTGTTCGAACAGCAAACGGATAAGCGGCTCGGCAATGGCCGCCATCCAGACGCAGAGCGGCACGGCGACGGCCAGGGCTTTCTCCTGCACGTTGTTGACCGTGGCGGCGAATTCACTTTCCTTGCCTTCCGCCGCAAGGGTCGCGAGGAAGGGGTAGGACGCCGCCCCGGCCGCCTGGGCCACGACCCCGATGGGCACGAACATGAACCGCCGCGCGTAGGCGAGCAGCGCCACCCCGCCTACCCCCGCAAGGGAGCCGAAGACCCGGATGAACTGCTCGTCCAGGACCGCGATGGATTGCCCCAGCATGAGCGGCAACGCCATCAGGACAAAGGCGAGCATGCCCTTGTCCTTGAGATGGAACCGGATATGCAGACCGCCGGAACGCGCCACCAGGAGCGGCAGGGCGAAGGCGCCCAGGAAGGAACCCGCGATCACGCCCCAGCAAAAACCCTCCATGCCGCGTTCCGGGGCGATGTAGGTCATGGCGAGGCCCCCGAGGATGATGCCGCCGTTATAGATGAGCGGCATGAGCGCGGGGGAGGTGAACTGCCGCCGCCAATAGAGCAGGGCGGTCAGGCACGCGCCGGGCAGGAAAAAAATCTGCGCGGGCAGCACGATCCGTAAAAAGAAGATGAGCCGTTCGAGGTGCTCGGGCGTTTGGATGAAGCCCGGCGCGGTAATTTTCGCGATGGCGGGCGCGTAAACCCAGGCGAGAGCGATGCAGACGAAGGACGCCATGCAGATCCACCAGAACACGGTGGAAAAGAATTTCCAGCCCGCGTCGTCGCTTTCCTTGAACTTGCGCGCGAGCAGCGGAATGAGCGTGATGGAAAAATAGCCCCCGGCCAGGAGATAGTTGATGAAGTCCGGCGCGACAAAGGAGGCCAGGTAGATATCCGCCTCGGTCCCCGCGCCGTAATAATAGGAAATGACCTTGTCGCGGATAAGCCCCATGAAGCGGGACAGAAAGACGCTTATCCCCAGCAGAAGGGCCGCCGCGCCCATGTGTTGGGACCGCGTGAAAATGCTCATGGGGTTGGTGTTACCGCACACGGCAACTTACCGCAAGAAGTAAGAGACTTGCCAGATATGCCGGTGCCATGGCACAAAAGGCCGCACAGGAGACGCACCATGACAGCATCACCCATCACCGCCGTACTTCTGGACCGCGACGGCACGGTCATCGCGGACAAACACTACCTGGCGGACCCGGCGGGCGTCGAACTGCTCCCCGGCTCTGCGAAAGGGCTGCGCGCGCTGGCCCTGGCGGGCCTCCGGCTTTTCATCGTGACGAACCAGTCCGGGATCGGGCGCGGGTATTTTTCCGTGGCCGACTACCACGCCTGCCACGCGGCCCTGGAAACGCTTTTGGAAAAGGAAGGGATATCCCTTTCCGGCAGCGCCTTCTGCCCCCATGCGCCGGAAGAGGACTGCGGCTGCCGCAAACCGTCCCCGGGCATGTGGCGAAACCTTGCCGCCGCGCACGGTCTTGAACCTTCCCAAACAGCCATGGTCGGCGACAAGGCGGAGGATATCCTGTTCGGGCGGCGGGCCGGTTTCGCCGCGACCGTGCTCGTGCTCACGGGCAAAGGGCGGGATGCCGCCGCGCGGCTGCAACTGCCCCTGCCGGGACCGGGCGAAGCGTTCCGCCCCCTTGATTTTCATTCCCTTGATCCCGCCCTCGACGATTCCCTCCCGCACGCCGTGGCCCATGATCTTTCCGGCGCTGCCGCCTATCTTTTGAGCTTTGGGGACAAATGACCCGTTCCGTGGTATGATCCCTACTTGCCATTGCCGCGTGATTGGAGTATTCACGCCGCCTGTAGTTTTTCGCGCCGGATATTCTTCGCGGCGTCCATCGTTAGCTAATCGAGTATGTTATGTCGTTAATCGCCAATGAATCCATCCGTAATATCGCCATTATCGCTCACGTCGACCACGGCAAGACCACCCTTGTGGACGCCCTGTTCCGCCAGAGCGGCGTATTCCGAGAGGACCAGCAGGTGGACGACAGGATCATGGACCGGATGGACCTGGAGCGCGAGCGCGGCATCACCATCTCGGCCAAGAACTGTTCGGTGACCTGGAACGGCGTGAAAATCAATATCATCGACACCCCCGGCCACGCCGATTTCGGCGGCGAGGTCGAGCGGGCGCTCAGCATGGTGGGGGGCGTCGTGCTGCTGGTGGATTCCGCCGAAGGCCCGCTGCCGCAAACCCGGTTCGTGCTCAAAAAAGCCATGGAAGCCGGGCTCAAAATCATCGTGGTCGTCAACAAGATCGACCGCAAGGACGCCCGGCCCGAGGAAGTCCTCAACGAGGTGTACGACCTTTTCATCGATCTCGGCGCGACCGAGGAACAGCTTGAGTTTCCCGTCCTGTACGCCGTGGGGCGGCGCGGCATCGCCGGCGATTCCCTGGAATCGGCCCTTGAAGCCACCGACCTTTCCGCGCTGTTCAACCGCATCGTTACCGCCATCCCCGGCCCGCTGCACGATCCGGACGAGCCGTTCCAGATGCTGGTGGCGGATCTTGACTACTCCGACTACCTCGGCCGCCTGGCCGTCGGGCGCATCGAGCACGGGTCCGTGCGCGCGCGCGATTCCCTCGTCTGCATGGGCGAGAACGGCGAGGCCATCCCGCTGAAAGTCACGAAAATCCAGGTATACGAAGGCGCGCAACTCGGCGAAACCGAGGAGGCCGTGGCCGGGGATATCGTGATTCTGGCCGGGGTGGACAACGTCACCATCGGCGACACCATCTGCACGCGGGAGCACCCGCGCACGCTTCCCCGCATCCGGGTGGACGAACCCACCGTGTCCATGACCTTCGCCATCAACACCTCCCCCCTTGCCGGGCGGGAAGGCAAGATCGTGCAGGCCAGCAAAATCCGCGAGCGCCTCACCCGCGAAACCTTGCGTAACGTGGCCGTGCGCGTTTCCGACGCCGAGGAGCGCGACAGCTTCATCGTCAAGGGGCGCGGCGAGTTCCAGATGGCGATTCTTATCGAGCAGATGCGCCGCGAAGGGTTCGAGCTCTGCGTCAGCCGGCCGGAAGTTATTTTCAAAAAGGGCCCGAACGGTGAAATTCTGGAGCCGATCGAGCATCTTGTGGTGGATTGCGACGAGACCTTCATGGGCGTGGTGACGGAAAAACTCTCCATCCGCAAGGGCCGTATGCTCGGGCTGACCAACAACGGGTCCGGCCGGGTGCGGATCGAGTTTTCCATCCCCTCGCGCGGCCTTATCGGCTACCGCGACGAATTCCTGACGGACACCAAGGGAACGGGCCTGCTCAACGCCTACCTTGAAGGGTACGAGGCCTATCGCGGCGATTTCCCCTCCCGGTTCACCGGCTCCCTTGTGGCCGACCGGCCCGGCAAGGGCGTGGCCTACGCCCTCTTCAACCTGGAGCCGCGCGGCATCTTGTTCGTGGAACCCGGCGACCCGGTGTACGAAGGCATGATCGTGGGCGAGCACAACCGCGACAACGACATCGACGTCAACCCCACCAAAGAGAAAAAGCTGACCAACCTGCGCGCGTCCGGCAAAGACGAGAACATCATCCTGACCCCGGTCCGGCCCATGACGCTGGAACGCGCCATCCATTTCGTGCGCGATGACGAAATGGTGGAGATCACGCCGCAGTCCATCCGTCTGCGTAAAACCATTCTCGATGCCCTGAAGCGCTACCAGGCTGCCGGTAAAAAGAAAACCGCCACGCCCGGCAAGGGCGAATGAGCGGCAGGGGTATGCTCGAAACCTGCTTCATCCATATTCCCGGCGTCGGCCCCGGCTTTATCGCCAAACTCCGGGCCGCGGGCATCCTCACCTGGGACGACGCCCTGGCTAAAACCCTGCCCTGCGGCCCCAAAAAGGCCACGGATTTCCTTTCAGGCGTCACGGCCTCCAAGGCCCGGCTCCAGGCCGGCGACCTGCGCTGGTTCGGCGATATTCTGCCCCCGGCGGAACAATGGCGGCTTTACCCATACTACAAGAACAACGCCGCTTACGTGGACATCGAAACCACGGGCCTGTCCTATGACGGGGACGTCATCACAACCATCGCCCTGTACGACGGCAAAACGGTCAAAACCTATGTGCAGGGCAGGAACCTTGAACGCTTCGCGGACGATATCCTCGCTTACGACCTCCTGGTAACCTGGAACGGGCGCGGGTTCGACGCTCCCATCCTGCGGCGGGGCCTCGCCATCCCGCTGGACATGCCGCACCTGGACCTCTTGCCGGTCTTCCGCAGGCTGGACCTGCGGGGCGGGCTGAAGAAGGTGGAAAAGACGCTCGGCATCGACCGGGACGAACTGGACGGAGTGGACGGCTGGATGGCCGTGCGGCTGTGGCGGGCGTTCGAACGCACGCGGGATGCACGGTTTCTGGAAACGCTCTTAGCCTATAACGTGGCGGACGTTTTAAGCCTGGAATATCTCGCGGCCTACGCGGTCATGCGGCACACGGGCGCGCCCATGGAAACCATGGGCGTGACGGACGTGCGGAGCGATCTGAACCCCTTCGCCGCCGATCCCGGCGTGCTGCGAAAACTCGGCTACTGAATTTTTTCTATTCCCGTTCCATCTCTTTGCCGCGCGCGGCGGCGGCGAGCACGGCGTCGATGATGTGGCCGCGTACCCCGGTGCGGGCAAGGTGGTTGGTCCCGGCGATGGTGGACCCTTTGGGCGAGGTCACCTGGGAGTGCAGCACGGCGGGATGCAGGCCGGTTTCCTCCACCATGCGCGCGGCTCCCCGGAAAAGGGCGGCCACCATGGCGGTGGCGTCCGGCCGCGTGATGCCCAGCGTGACGGCGGCTTCCATGACGGCATCCATCATGTCGTAAACGTAGGCTGGGCCCGCGCCGGTCACGGCCATCAGGCCGTTCATCCTGTCCTCGGGCAGGACGAACACGTCGCCGAGCGCCTCGAACATCCCTCGTACAAGATCTTTCCGTTCCGGATCAAGGGCGGGATCGTCCAGACACAGGCCGAACACGCCTTCGCCTATCAGGGCCGGGGTGTTGGGCATGACCTGCACGGCGGCGCACGTTCCGTTCAGGGCGGCGCGCAGGGCGGAAAGGGGCTGCCCGGCGGCGATGGACAAGAGGGTTTTGTCCTTGGTGAGGGACGGCAGGATGGCTTTAATGGTCGCCTGCACCTGGTAGGGTTTTACCGCCAGCAGAACGAGGTCGCAGGCCGCGGCAAGGGCTGCCGGGTCGGAAAACCACTTCCCGCCCGCCGCCTCCAGCTTTTCCTTCGGCGCATCCGTGATGTCGTACGCGGCCACGCCGATGTTCCGCAAGGCGGCGGAAGCCAGAACGCCGTGCGCGATGGCGCCGCCCATGTTGCCGCATCCGATAAAACCCAAAGTGCACTGTGCCATTGTCGCTCCTGGTATCAAGCGGGTTGTTATAATAATAGTTCTTCTTCGGATGGAGTGGTGTTCCAGACGATCTTGCCCTGGCTCTTTTTGCGCTTGCGTAAAAGAACGTACAGCGCCCCGGCCCCGCCGTCTCCGGGTTTGGCGGAACAGAACCCGAGAACGACCCGCTTGAACGGGTCGCGGGTGAACCACGCCTGCACGCGCTCGCGCAAAACGGGCGTGCCGCCCGGGGAGTTCTTGCCCCGGCCGGTGACCACGACAAGGTGCCGTTTGCCGCCCTGGTACGCGTGCCTGATGAACGTGACCAGGGTGGCGTAGGCCTGCTCCATGTTCTGTCCGTGCAGATCCACATGCCCTTCGGGGCTGTACGCGCCGGCTTTCAATTTTTCCAGCACGAGGGGGTCAAGGCCCAGCACGTGCCCCTGGACGAACTCATCGGTGTATTCCAGCGAAAATTCCAGTTTGCCGCTGAAAATATCATCCATGTCCGCCAGCGCTTTGGTGTATATAGGTTCAAGCTGTCTCGACGGCGGCGCAAGGTCGCGCCCGCTAGCGCGGATGGGCCGGACGTCGCCCATGGCTCTGGCAAAAAGGTCGGCGTCTTTTGGAATGCTGGACTCCGGTGGGATGTCAGACACCGACGGGGTGGCGGGCACCGGCGGCTTTTTCGGATCCGCTGGTGCGGCGGCCTCCGGTTGCGGGCGGGAGGGCGTCCCCGCGAGAACAGCCGTGTGTTTTTTCTGCTTTTCGGCGCGGGGGGCTGGCGTATCCGCATCACCGGGTGTATGCTTGAGCGATACGTCCAGCGTGCCGGAGACAGCCTCAAGGAACATGGCGGATTCGTCCGCTATGGCAGGGGCGGCGGCGGAGGCGGCCGGGCGTTTCCTGGCCGGAGCTTCGGTTGCCGGAGTATTTCCGGCCTTGCGGAATCGGGTGACGTCCAGATCCTGGAAGGAGCGGACCGTATCGTGTTTGCTCATGACAATGTGCTCTTTGCGGTTTACCTTTACGCTCTTTCCTGGCATGAGTAAATGCATGGAAACGGTATAAGGTGCATGGCTTGGGGGAAGAATGGCGCAACAATACATCGGGGTTTATGCCACAAAAGAGAAATCGCACGCCGTGGGCGAATTTCCCCGCCCGCTGGGGACGCGCAAACGGATGTGGTTTGTTTGGGAAATGCCGGACGGCAAGTATAAAGTGCAGGCGCTGAACGCCGCCTTTCAACCCATGGCCGAAGCCCGGATTATCACCAGCAAGGAATTTTCAGGCCGTTTCACCTATGAGGCGGACTGTTTTATCGCGCCCGACGGCTATACCCACCCCAGTATGCAGCAGTTGGACGCGGCATCCGTGCCGCTGCAGGATCTCTTCCTGGGCGAAAAGGGCGGCGGGGTGTTCTCCCTTCCGGCCCCGGCGGACCCCGGCGCTCTGCTGGCGGATGACCCTAACCTGCTTATGCACTGGGCCAAAGCCGAACGGCGGCCCAAGGTCAACGCGCCGGATCCGGTCAAAATGCCCTTTGACCGGCTTGTCGGCGAGGTCGTTTCCGTGGATGGCGACGGCGCCGCCCCCGTTGGCGCGGCCATGCCGGAAAAAGAGCCGGAAGAGGGAGCGGAGCGCGAGGAAGAGGAAGCGCATCAGGTGCGCCAGTTGCGTTCGCGGTTTGTGCAGGCGCTCCTGCTGCTCAGGCGCGGCGCGCGTACGGAAAGCATTGCCCTTTTGGAAGAAATGCTCCGCGAGCCGTATGAATTTTTTAAAGGCGGCGCGCAGTTGTTTTCCGAGTTCGGCCTGGGGCTTCGGCGCCTCGGCTTTACGCCCCTCGCGCTTGCCGCCCACAAGCGGGCGCTGGAGTTTGCGCCGAAGGACGAGAGAATTCTCTTTAACATCGCCCGGAGCTACCATGATCTGGGGCTTCTGGCGGAAGCCAGGGATTTTTTGGAGCAGTCGCTCGCCGTCGCGCCGGAATTCACGCCCGCGCGGCAGTTTCTGACCTTTATCGACGTTGACGACGATGCCGAAAAATGAACGGCGCCCGGCTTCTCTGCCGGTCCAGACTAATGGCGAGCCCCGCAAAAACCGGGTTTGTCAAGACACGCTCACTACGGCGCTCAACGGCGGCGTGAATGCCGCCCGCGCCTTCGTGGCTTGGCTTGGGAGTACTGTGGCATGAATAAAGGTTTTTTCGTTGTTTTTCTTGGTATCATTCTGGGCGCGATGGCGCTGATTTTTGTGAATCAGACGTCGGGACCCGGTACGGCTCCCGTTCCCGCGCAACAGGCCGCCGCGCCGGAAGGCGGCAGCGGCATCTCCGGCCAGGGTGCCGGACCGGCCACCGTGGCGACGGCCCCGCAGAGCGCCCCGCAACCGGCGCCCGCGAAGCCCGAAACGCCGAAACCGGAGGCTCCCAAACCGGAAGCCCCGAAACCGGAAGCTCCCAAGCCGGAGGCTCCGAAGCCGGAAGCGCCCAAACCCGAAGCCCCCAAGCCGGAAACACCCAAACCCGTAGCGCCGAAGCCGGAAACACCCAAACCGGAAGAGCCGAAGCCCGAAGCGCCGAAGCCGGAAGCGCCCAAACCCGTGGCGCCTAAGCCCGAAGTCCCGAAACCCGAGGCTCCGAAGCCGGAAACGGCTACCGCCATGACGCCGGTGACGTCCAAGCCGGAAACGCAGGCTAATCCCGGCGGCTCCCAAATGAAGAAATCCCTGACCCTGGTCAATATCAGCCTGCATTTCAAGGGCGGCGGGATGGCGCTGCGCATCGAGGCGGACGCGCCTTTCTCCTACAAGACGTTTGCCCTGCCTTCTCCGGACCGGTACGTGATCGACCTTGTGGGAACGTGGGACAACATGCGCGCGCCCACGGTGCCCTCGAACAACATGATTAAGAGCGCGCGCGCGGGCAAGCAGGCGGGCGGCCCCCGCCTGGTGCTCGATATGCTGCGCGCGCCCAAGAAGCACAACGTGGTCTGGGTTTCCCCGACGGTGCTTGAAATCATCATTGAATAGCGCCGCGCGGCCCCCGGCGCGTATCTGAAACCAGAGCCCCGCTTCCGGAAATCCGGAAGCGGGGCTCTGGTTTTTTTTGCCGCGCGGCGTGCCCGGCACGTCCCGCGTCACATAGTGTCTTTGGGGCGGCGTAAATCGGCTGGCGCGATGCCCATGTCCGCCATTTTCCGGTACAGGGTGCGGCGGCTTATGCCGAGCAGGCCGGCGGCCTTGCGCATATTGCCGTGTGTCGCGGCCAGGGCGCGTTTGACGGCTTTCGTCGCGCCGCTCCCCCGGAACGCCGCCGCGAGCATGGGGTCTATTTCCCCGGAAATGCCGTTGCCGCCCGGCGTGAAGGCCGTCACGGGAGCCTCCGACAATTTCGGCGCGGCGGACCGCTGGAGCGGCAGGCTCTCCAGGTCGATACGCGGGGAGCGTGTCACGTAGACGGCCCGCTCGATGACGTTTTCCAGCTCCCTGATGTTGCCTTGCCACGGGTGTTCCTCCAAGGCGCGGTAAGCCGCCTGGGTGAACCCCTCCACGCGGCGCGAGGAAAGATCCGCGTATTTGCGCAGGAAGTAGTCCGCCAGAACCCGGATATCCGCGACCCGCTCGCGCAGCGGAGGGATATGGATGTTGAACACGTTCAGCCTGTAATACAGGTCCGCGCGGAAGGCGTTTTCCTCAATGGCCGCCGGGAGGTTGCGGTTGGAGGCGGCGATGATGCGCACGTCGATTTTGGTGGCCTTGGAACTTCCCAGGCGGCTGACCTCCCGGTTTTGCAGCACGCGCAAAAGGCTGGCCTGCACGTCCAGCGGCATGTCGCCGATTTCATCCAGGAAAATGGTGCCGCCGTTGGCAAGTTCGAATTTTCCCGCGCTTCCCTCCCGCCGCGCGCCGGTAAACGAGCCGCTCTCGTAGCCGAAAAGCTCGCTCTCGATGAGGCTTTTGGGGAGAGCGGCGCAGTTCAGCGCCACAAAGGGGCCGTTCTTGCGGCGGCCGCCGTTGTGGATGGACTGGGCGAACAGCTCTTTGCCCGTGCCGGATTCCCCGGTGAGCAGCACGGTCGCGTTGTTGTTGGCCGCGATGCGGGCCAGGGACACGGCGTTTTGCATGGCCGGGACCTGCCCCACGATATCGTCGAAGGTAAAGTACGCCTCGGATCCGATGATCCGGTGAATTTTTTTATGGAACGACTCGGTTTTGACGAAAGTGATGACGTAGTCGTTGGTCGTGGTCGCGTTCAGGGTGAACACGAAGTGCAGGTTCCGCCCGTCCCGGTCGATGGTGATGGCCTTGTCGTCAAGGGTCTCGTGGATTTTGGCGATATCGAACGGTTCCCGGTCCAGGAGCTCGTGCAGCTTCCTGCCGATGATCTGCATCTCCGGCAGCATGAGCAGGGCGGACGCCCGCGTGTTGCTCTGGATGACGTCCAGGTCCTGGTTGCAGAGCAGAATCCCGGACGGAACGGTCTCCACGATGATCTTCATCCGCTGCTGGATGCGTTCGATGGCGTTGTACGCCTGCTTCATGGCGAGCTGCTGCGTGATGGAATCCGCCGCGGCCGCGGCAAGCCCCAGCGTGTGGTATGAAACCTTGTCGTACAGGCCCGTCAGGCAGAAAACGCCGACCGGCCTGCCCGAGGGGTCGAATATGGGCGCGCCGGAACAGACCCACTGATGGTGCAGTTCGTAATAGTGTTCCTCGGCAAATACCTGGATGGGTTTGTGCGTCACAAGCGGCGTGCCGATGCCGTTGGTGCCGAGGCGCCGCTCGTTCCGGTTGCAGCCTTCCATGAATTTGTTCTGCTGGGCTATTTCAATAATTTCCGTGTCGCCCATGGCTTTGAGAAGATATCCTTCCTCATCCGACAACGTGCAGTAGCAGCCGGACCCCGCCGTGTAATCGTAGAGTTTTTCCATCACCGGGACGGCTATGTCGTACAGCTCCCGCCGTTCCCGGATGCGCTCCTTCAGTGCTTCCCTGGAAATGAGCCGCTTGTCCGCCTTGTCGAACTCCAGCCCGTACGAGCGCGAGCGTTCCCAGGACTCAAGTATCTCCTGGCGGATGGAGCCTTCCGCGATGGGTTCGCCTCTTTGGAATTGCTGGCGGGCCAATTGGATTTTTGCCCGCATGTCCTGGTAGATCATCTCCGGCTCCTGTGCCGTATAATCCCGGCAATGGCACATTTTATAACGCAATATTCGATGGGGAAAGCGTGTATCATGTTGCGTAGTTATATTTTTACAAACTATTTCAATATAATAAAATTGTTATTTATTGTGCCGTATACCGTTGTGGAAAATCATTCGGGACACATTTTTTGTGACATTGTGTGCCAGTGTGACATATGGCACGTTTTTGTGTTTATGGCACAAGTGCCAAATGTGTCAATTTGAACATGTGGCTCAAAAGGCTCATTGTGGCACAAAAAATAATCACAGAAAACCTTTGCTGCGCAAGTGGTTATGTTACCGAGGCACACGCCGGATGATTTCTGGCATGTCCATTGCTATTACCGTTTGCATGGAATGTGCCGCGAGTATGGCCCGCGCATAGCGTCTTTACCGGAACCGGCGGCCGGAAAACCGCCGACATACCGTGATACGCGGTAAGGAGACAGGTACAATGAAGAAAGATGACATGAAAAAAATGGCCGGGCAGTTCTATACGGTTATGTACCGCGCCCGCCGTTTCGAGGAAGAGGTGTTCGAGTTTTATAAGCGCGGCCTGATGCCCGGGCTTGCCCACCTGTATCTCGGTGAGGAAGCCATCGCCGCGGGAGCCTGCGGCGCGCTGAACGACTCCGACTACATCGGCAGCACCCACCGGGGCCACGGCCACCTGGTCGCGCGCGGCGCGGACCTGGGCCGCATGATGGCCGAGATCCTCGGCAAGGCCGCCGGGTATTCCAAGGGCAAGGGCGGTTCCATGCACATCATGGCCATGGATAAGGGCATCCTCGGCGCCAACGGCATCGTGGGCGGCGGCATCCCCATCGCGCTCGGCGCGGCGTATTCCTCCAAGATGCAGCAGAACGGCAAGGTCACGATTTCTTTCTTCGGCGATTCCGCCTCCAACGAAGGCACCTTCCATGAAAGCCTGAACATGGCCGCCGCCTGGGACCTGCCCATCGTGTTCATTATCGAAAACAATCTGTACGGCATTTCCGTGGATATCCGCCGCGTGACGAAAGAACACCAATTGTCCAAGCGGGCGGTCGGGTACGGCATCCCCGGCGTGACCATCGACGGCAACGACGTCTTCACCGTCTACGAGGAAACGCAAAAAGCCGTGGACCGCGCCCGCAAGGGCCAGGGGCCGACCCTCATCGAATGCCTCACCTACCGCTGGCAGGGCCACCATGTGGGCGACCCCGGCGTGTACCGGGCGGACAAGGAAGTCGCCGACTGGCGCTCCAAGGAGCCCATCGGCAAGCTTGAAGCCAGGAAGCTGCTGTCGCAAAAGGAAATTGACGATATCCGCGCCAAGGTTGACGTGGAGATCGCCGCTGCCTGCAAGTTCGCGGAAGACAGCCCGTACCCGGACATCGCCGAAGCGTACACCGACGTGTTTGTCGCCTAGCCCTAATTTAGAGGAGTAACAGCCATGCGTGAGCTGATGTATAGAGAAGCTGTCCAGGAAGCTCTGGACGAGGAAATGGCAAGGGATAAAAACGTCTTCGTGATCGGCGAGGATGTGGGCGTCATCGGCGGCAACTTTAAATGCACCGTCGGCCTTATGGACAAATACGGCGAATGGCGCTGCAAGGATTCGCCCATTTCCGAGGCGGGCATCGTGGGCCTTGGCGTGGGCGCGGCCCTCACCGGCTGCCGCCCCGTTGTGGAACTGATGTTTGCGGACTTCCTCATGGTCGCCATGGACCAGATCTGCAACCAGGCCGCGAAAATCACCTACATGTCCGGCGGGCAGTGCAACGTGCCCATGGTCATCCGCATGCCGCTCGGCGGCGGCCGCTCCTCGGCGGCGCAGCATTCCCAGAGCCTGCACGCCTGGGCCGCCCACTGCCCGGGCCTGAAAGTGGTCCTGCCTTCCACCGCCGGCGAAGCGAAAGGCCTTCTGAAAACCGCCATCCGCGACAACAACCCGGTCATTTTCTTCGAGCACAAGATGCTCTACACCACCAAGTTTGACGACGTGCCCGAAGGCGACGTCTGCATCCCCTTCGGCAAGGCCCGCATGGTTACCGAAGGGGCCGACATCACGGTCGTCGCCAACTCCATGATGACGGTCAAGGCCGAAAAGGCCGTGAAGAAACTGGCGGCCGAAGGCATCAGCGCGGAACTTATCGACCTGCGGACCGTGGTGCCCCTTGATACGGACACCATCATCAAATCCGTGAAAAAGACCGGCAAGCTCCTCATCGTGGACGAAGGACACATCAGCTTCGGCGTCAGCGGTGAAATCTTCCTGCGCATCATGCCCGAAGTCTTTTACGATCTGGAAGCGCCCGTCGAGCGCCTGGGCACGGCCGATGTGCCGCTGCCGTTCAGCCCGGCCCTGGAATTTCCGCTTATCCCCGACGAAAAGAGCATCGCGGCGAAGATCAAAGAAATGGTCAAGCCCGGCAACTAGGGCCGACAAAGGAGAATCGCGATGGCTGAAGTTGTTATCATGCCCAAACTGGGCTTCAATATGGATGAAGGGCAGCTCGTCAAATGGTGCAAAAGCGTCGGTGACGCGGTTGCCAAAGGCGACGTGCTGTTTGAAATCAATACCGACAAAACCACCATGCCCGTGGAAGCGACCATGGACGGCGTGCTCCTGAAAACCATGCTGGAAGAGGGCGCGTTCGCCGACGTGTTCACGCCCATCGCCGTCATCGGCCGGCAGGGCGAAGACGCTGACGCGGCCCTTGCGGCCCATGCGGGCGGCGGTTCCGCCCCGGCGGCTCCGGTTGCGGCAAGCGCCGCTCCCGCTGCCGCGGCGCCCCCTGTTGCCGCCGCCGCCGCTGTCAACGTGGGCGATTTGAAATTGACGCCCAAAGCCAAAAAACTCATCAAGGACGAAGGCCTGGATCCCGCCTCCCTCGGCTCCGTGCAGGGCACCGGGTTCCGCGGCGGCATCACCGCGAAGGATATCAAGGCCTCCCCCTTGGCCCGCAAGGTTGCGGCGCGGGATGGCGTTGACCTCGCCTCCGTGCAGGGCTCGGGCGTCGGCGGCAAGATCATGAAGGCCGACGTCGCGGGCGCGCCCTTGTCTGCCGCTGGCGCATCCGCTGCTGCCGGGACCGAAGAGAAGAAGATCCGTTCCGTCACGCCGTACAAGGGCGTACGCAAGGTCATCGGCCAGCGCCTGGCCCAGAGTATGAGCGACGCGCCCCATGTCTACTTCACCGCCAGCGTGGATACGAGCAAGCTGACCGCCTTCCGCGCGGAGCTTAACGCGTCCGGCGAAGGCAAGGTCGCGGTTTCCGACCTGCTGGTTCTGGCCGCGAGCCGGACCCTGCAACAGTACCCCGAGGTCAACGTCTCCCTTGTCGGCGACGAGGTCGTCTGCTACCGGAGCACCAACGTCGGGATTGCCGTTGCCGGGGATAACGGGCTTATTGTGCCCGTGGTGAAGAACGTTCAGGAAAAGTCCCTGTCCGCCGTCGCCGTGGAAACCCGCGACCTCGTGGAACGGGCGAAAGCCGGGCGGTTGGACCCCTCCGAGTATAGCGGCGGCACCTTTACCATTTCCAATTTGGGCCCCTTCGGCATCGAGAACTTCACGGCCATCGTGAACCCGCCGGAATCCGCGATTCTGGCCGTCAGCGCGGTGAAGAAGATCCCCGTGGTGGAAACGGACGCGGCGGGGAACGACACGGTTGTGATCCGGCCCATGATGAACATCCAGCTCAGCGTGGACCACAGGGTCATCGACGGCCTGCTCGCCGCCAATTTCGTTAAGTACTTCAAGGAACTGCTTGAAACACCCATCAGGATTCTGATGTAAGGTGCGGCCGGTGATCCCGCCTTGTCACGGGGCGGGATCATTCCCCCGCCGGGCGCGTCCGGAGAAGGGTTTGCCTTGTCCGGATGCCGCGGCGCAAAACAGGAGACAACCGTATGGCGGCATATGAATTTGATATACTTGTGATCGGCGGCGGTCCCGGCGGGTACGTGGCGGCGATCAAGGCGGCCAAGGAAGGCAAAAAGGTCTGCATTGCCGAACGCGCCAACTTTGGCGGCGTATGCCTGAACGAGGGCTGCATTCCCACCAAAACACTCATAAAAACAGCCAATGCGCTCCATGAAATCAAGGAAGCCGCCGCTTTCGGCATCGAAGGCGTCAACCCGGCTGCCGTTTCCGTTTCCATGGAAAAGCTGCAGAAACGCAAAAAAGGCGTGGTGCAGACGCTGGTCGGCGGGGTCAAGGGCCTTCTGCGCGGCAACAAGGTCACGGCCATGGAAGGGAGCGCCGCGTTCGTGGACGCGCATACCGTGGATATCGCCGGGAAAAAGGTCACGTTCGACTCTTGCATCATCGCCACCGGTTCGAACGTGCTGATGCCGTCCTTCATCAAGCAGGAAGGGAAAAACCGCATCCTGACCAGCCGGGAAGCGCTGGATATTGACACGGTTCCCGCGTCCGTCGCCATCATCGGCGGCGGGGTTATCGGCGTGGAATTCGCCTATCTTTTCAACCGGCTCGGCAGCAAGGTCACGGTGATCGAACTGATGGAGAATATCCTGCCCATGGTGGACGAGGAAGTCTCCGGCATGGCCAAGAAGCGCCTGGAAAAAGACGGCGTGGCCTTCCACATGGGCGCGAAGGTGCACACGGTCAAGGACAACGCGGTGCTTTTCGAAAAGGGCGGCAAACAGGAAAGCGTCAAGGCCGATTACGTACTGATGGCCGTGGGGCGCGTTGCGAACACCGATGGCCTCAAGGCCAAGGAAATCGGCATTGAATTCGAAAAGGCCGCCATCAAGACGGACGCGACCTTACGCACGAACATACCCAACATTTACGCCATCGGCGACGTGAACGGCAAGGTGATGCTGGCCCATACCGCATCCCACGAAGGGATCGTCGCCGTTGACGCCATTTGCGGCAAGCACGCACGGATGGACTACTCCCAGATTCCTTCCTGCATCTACCTGGACCCGGAAATCGCCTGCATCGGCCTGACGGAAAAGCAGGCCAAGGAGCAGGGCAAGCAGGTGAAGATCGGCAAGTTTCCCATGGCGGCCAACGGCAAGTCCCTGGTGGAAGGGGATACGGACGGCCTGGCGAAAGTCATCGTCGATGCGGAACTTGGCGAGATTCTCGGCGTGCACCTGTACGGCAAGCACACCACGGACATGATCGCGGAACTCGCCGTGGCCATGACGCTGGAAGCGACGGCGGAAGAAATCATCCACTCCATCCATCCGCACCCGACGGTGAGCGAAGCCCTGCCCGAAGCCTTCATGGCCGCGTACGGCAAGGCTGTTCACTGCATGTAGGCGGGCGGCAACCCTTTGCAGATCGGAGGATATATGGCTTTGCGTGACACGGCGTTTCATCATGTAGGCCTTTCCGTGCGCGACATGGAAAAGGCAAAGGATTTCTATTGCAATACCCTGGGTTTCTCCATTGTGTGGGAGCACCCGGAACGCACCGGCGCCCCTTTGCAGAACGTTGTCGGCCTGCCCGGCGCTGTGATGCATATCACCATGATTGAAGGCTACGGGATGCGGATCGAGCTTTTCAAGTACATTACGCCCGCGGGCCGCGACAGGGGCGAACAGCGGCAATGCGATTTCGGGCTGATCCATATCGCGCTGAAAGTGAAGGACGCGCGCGCCATCCATGCCGATTTGTCCGCCAAGGGCGTGCAGTTCAACTCCGAGCCCCAGGATTTGCGCCCCGGCGTCGTGGCCGTGTATATGCGCGACCCGGAAGGCAATACCATTGAAATCATGGAAAATAACGTTGACTGAGGCGCATGCGCTTTTTCCGGAAAACGCTACCCGGCGATAATCCTGTAACTGGTTTCAGAGGGCCTGCATGATGGAATTTCAGGGAAAAACCGTCGTCATCACGGGCGCTGCCGGCGGCATCGGCCACGCGGCGGCCAAACAACTGCTGGGGTTGGGGGCGACGGTGGTCATGGTTGACAACAACCGCCCCGGTCTGGAAAAAGCCGCGCGGGAGATTGACCCGGAAGGCAAGCGCACCATGCTGCGCCAGCTCGACATCACATCTTCCGCGGCCTGCGCCGAACTGTGCGCCGAGGTCGTCTCGCGGTGCGGTTCCATGGACCACCTCATCCATTGCGCGGGCATCTACCCGCAAAAAATGGTCGTTGACTGCACGGATGAAGAGTGGCGCAAACTTATGAACATCAACGTGGACGGCACGTTTTTCCTGTGCCGGGAGGCGATTCCCTACCTCAAGCAGGGCAGCTCCATCGTGCTCTGCGCCTCCGGCGCCGGGCACAAGGGCAGCCGGGGGCACGCCGCCTACGCCGCTTCCAAGGGCGCGGTGCTCGCCTTCATGCGCAGCCTGGCTCTGGAACTGGCCCCGGCGGTGCGGGTCAACGCCGTGTCTCCCGGCATCATCGCCACAGCGATGGTGAACGACCTGCTTGCGGAGCAGGGCGGCTCCCTGCTTGCCGCGACGCCGCTGGGCCGCCATGGCGACCCGGCCGAAGTCGCTTCGGTGGCGGTGTTTCTCTGCTCGTCGATGGCGAGTTTTATCACCGGCGAGACGATACTCATCAACGGCGGCATGTACATGGCCTAGGGGCCGGTTGGCGCGGCAGCCGTCATACCGGCTGCCGCAGGCATAACGGCGCACCACTTAACGCATAGCGAGGCGCGAATGAGCGGAATACGAAAATATCTAAATAATTTTGAAGAGATGCTGGCTGTCGGGTTTTTGGGATATATGCTGATCGTTTTGAGCTACCAGATCATCATGCGCTTTATTTTCAACTCTTCCAACAACTGGTCCGAGGAAAGCGCGCGGTACCTGTTTGTCTGGTTTGTCTACCTGACGGCCTCTCTGGCGATTCTCAAAAACGCCCATATCCGGATCGACGCGGTCTTGCGGATATACCCCACCAAATTGGCGCGGGGAATTATCGTTACCGGGTATTTGCTGTTCATCGCGTATTGCGTGACCATCGTGTATTACAGCACGCTTTTTTGCGAAAATATTTACCAGGCGGAGCAGGTTTCCCTCGGGATAGGCGTCCCCATGTATATCGTCTATATGGCGCTGCCGGTTTGCCATGCGCTGATGATCGTGCGCATTTTCCAGAGGCTTTACCATATTATCTGCCTCAAAGAACCGTTGGCGACCGATATCGCCGACCAGCAACTGTGAGGGCGTGAGTCATGGCCGGATATATATTTATCGTCTTTATCATCGCCCTGGTACTCAACCTCCCGATCGCCATTTCGCTCGGCATCGCGGCGGCCGCCTTTACGCTGTTCTTCAGCACCCTGCCGATAGACCTGATTATCCAAGCCTATATCAGCGGCGTGGATTCCTTCCCGCTTCTGGCCGTGCCGTTTTTTATCCTGGCCGGGGACATCATGGTCGAGGGCGGCATTTCGTCCCGTCTGGTGCGCTTCAGCATGAGTCTGATGAAAAACACGTATGGCGCCCTCGGTTTGGTAACCGTGTTGACGGCGGCCATTTTTGCGGCCATTTCCGGGTCCGGCCCGGCCACGGTGGCCTGCGTCGGCGGCATCATGATCCCGGCCATGGTCAGGAACGGGTATGACCGCTCCTTCTCCTGCGCGCTGGTGGCCTCCGCCGGCACGCTGGGGCCGGTCATCCCGCCGAGCATCTGCTTCATCATCTACGGCATCGTGGCCCAGCAGTCGATCACGGACCTGTTCATCGCCGGCATCATCCCCGGCCTGCTGATGGCCGGCGCGCTGATGCTGGTCGTCCGCTTCGTGGCCAAGCGCCACAAATACGGCGCATCCACCGAGACGATCAGCGTCCGGGTAGCCTTTCATGAGGCCAAGTGGTCGCTGCTGGTGCCCGGCATCATTCTCGGCGGTATTTACGGCGGTATTTTCACGCCGACGGAAGCCGCCGTCGTCGCCTGCATGTATGCCATTATCATCGGTATTTTCGTGTACAAGGAAATCTCCTTCAAAGATTTGTATCCCATTTTCGCGCGGACCGCGCTGGTTAACGGCACGGTGCTGATTCTGGTTGCCACGGCCACGGCTTTCGGCCGCATCCTGGCCATGGAGCAGGTGCCGGGCTACCTTGCCGAGCAGTTGATGGCCCTTTCGAACAACAAGTATGTCATCCTGATGCTCATCAACGTGTTCCTCTTCTTCGTCGGCATGGTCATGGAGACGCTGGCGGCGGTCATCATCCTGGCGCCGCTGTGCCTGAGCATCGTGCTGCCGCTCGGGGTCAACCCGATCCATTTCGGCGTGATTATGACCGTGAACCTGGTTATCGGCATGTGCACGCCGCCGGTGGGCGTGAACCTGTTCGTCGCCGCGCGCATCGGCGGGGTTCCGATCGAGGTTATGTTCAAGTGGCTCGGGGTGATGCTCGGGTCTCTTATCGTCGTTCTGATGCTGGTGACCTATGTTCCGCAGCTTTCACTGGCTCTTCCCAACCTTATGCATATGGTTCGATAGCACCGTTCAACTGGAAATACCCCCCTGTCACCCTTTTAACGCTTGATAAGGAAACGATATGAGAAATAAGGCTGTTGCATGTTTCGCCCTTGCGCTGCTCCTGCTGTCCTTCCCGGCCTCCGGCCATGGGGCGGAAAAAGTCTATGAGTTGCGGATGACGCACCTGACGACGACGATGGATCCCATCCACCTCGGCTATGATTTCTTCAAGAGAACGATTGAAGAAAAAAGCAACGGCCGGATCAAAGTCACGATTTTCCCCAACAAACAGCTGAGCAACTCGGATAACGAAAACGCGGAAAAGGTGCAGCAGAACATCGTGCAGATGTCTTCCGCGCCCACCTCTTCCCTGGCCGCCATCGGCAAGATCAACGAATACAAAGTGTTTGACTACGCGTTTCTTTTTGCCAACAACCAAGAACTGTACAAGGTTATCGACAGCGAAATCGGCCAGGAACTGTCCGCGATGCTGGAAAAGAAAACGGGCATCAAGACCTTCGGCGGGTTCAACCTCGGCTGGTGCGTCATTTCCACCAACAAGGGCCCGATTGAAAGCCCGGCCAGCCTGAAAGGCCTGAAAATCCGCACCATGAACGCCGACCTGATGATGGAAGCCATCCGCGCGTTCGGCGCCAACCCGACCATCGTCAACTACGGCGAGCTGTTCACCGCTTGCCAGCAGGGCACTGTTGACGGCATAATGACCTCCTCCACCCTGTACGTGAGCGACCGGTTTTACGAAGTGCAGAAGTACATGGGCTGCACCAACGCCATGCCCATCTTTCACATCCCCATGGTCAACGCCAAGTGGTACAACAGCTTACCCGCGGACCTGAAGAAAGCCTTTGACGACACCGTTCCGCTGTATCTTGAAGCGGTGCGTCAGTATGAAGAAGACTATCAGGCCGCCGCTCTTAAAAAACTGAAAGAGTTCGGTATGGAAGTTAAAGAGTACACCCCGGAAGAAAGGCAAGTCTTTGTCGACGCCGCCGCGTATATCAGCAGGGACAAAGCGGATATCGCCGGAAAGGAAATAGTCGCCAAGGTAAAGGCGATGCTCGGCAAACAATAGATTCGTCGCGTGAACCGGGGGAGAGGTGCTCTCCTCCGGTTCATCGCTTTTGACGCAACAGCGCAACAAACCGGTGCCATCATGAAATATGCCGTGGTTGACGATACAGAAAAATTTGCTTTCCGCGAAGGGGAGCTCCGCGTCAGGGGGAATCCCGTCATCCGGGTGACCCACGCCGGCGTGTGCGGTACGGACATGAGTTCCTGGCGGGAAGGGGCGCACTACAAGGGCCTTATTCTCGGGCATGAATACGCCGGCATCATAGAGGAGCCGGGCGACAGCGGGCTTTTCCGGCGCGGCGACCGCGTTGCCGGGTACACCCAGAACGTGTTTCAGGAACCGTGCGGGCATTGCGAATTCTGCCTGCGCGGTGATTTCGCGTCCTGCGACAACCGGACCGTGAAGACCTGGAAGGGCGGCGACCTGACGCATCCGGGCGCGTACAGCGAATACACCACCTGGTTCCCCCGCAGCATCTATAAACTGCCCGATTCCATCGGCCTGGACGAGGCCGCCCTGATCGAGCCTTTTACCGTGGGCCTGCATGCGGTGTCCCTCGCGGACATCCAAAAGGGCGACAAGGTGCTTGTGCTGGGCGGCGGCATCATCGGACTGACCGTGGCGGAATGGGTCCGGGGATACGGCGTTTCGGAAGTGACCGTCACCGAGATGAACACGGAAAAAGCCGCCATTATCAGCGCGTACGGCGTGGCCGACCATGTTGTGCCCGCCGGAGCCCCCGACCTGCTGGAACAGCTGTGCGGCATATCCGGCGACGGGTATGACGTCGTGTTCGATTGCGTGGGCTATGCCTCGGCCATCAACGCGGGCATTGCCGCCCTCAAGACGGAATTTTACAAGAAATTCATCGGCGTGGGGCTGCCGCAGGACGCCCAGGCCATAAATTACCGGGACCTCGTGCTGCGGCAGACGATTTTCCGGGGCAGCAAGGGGCACAGCTTCCAGGAATTCGAACGGACGGCCTCCGCCATGGCGTCGAAAGAGATCAACGTTGCGAAGTATATCTCCAAAAGGATACGGTTCAGCAACCTGCAGGAAGGGTTCGAGGAGCTGAAAGCCGGCCGGGGCCTGGACACCAAGGCGATTGTTGAAATGGGCTGAGCCCCGCGAACAAGGAACGCATGCATATGTCTTCCCGTATGGTGGGAAAACATTGACCCGCACAGGCCTTTGACCGTGCGCTTATACAAGGAGTTGTCGATGAAACGGACAGTTTTTTTCTCATTTCTGGCTCTGGCGTTCATGGTAGCCACCACGCCGGGCGTCGCCGCGGCGGCGGACGTGGTGGAACTGAAGATTTCCCACATTGCAACGGAAGTTGACCCCATCCACATGGGCTGGAGTTTCTTCAAGAAGACCGTGGAAGAAAAAAGCGGCGGCAAGATCAAGGTTTCCATTTTCCCCAACAAGGTCTTGAGCAATTCCAATAACGAAGACGTGGAAAAGGTTCAGCAGAACATCGTGCAGATGACCAGCGCGCCGACTTCCTCCCTGGCCGCCATCGGGAACATCAAGGAATACAAGGCGTTTGACTACGCCTACCTGCTCGCGAACAACGAGGAGACCTACAAGGTCATCGACGGTCCCATCGGACAGGAACTTTCCGCCGTTTTGGAAAAGAAGGTCGGCGTGAAGGCGCTCGGCGGCTATAACCTCGGCTGGCTGGTTATTTCCACCAACAAGGCTCCCATTAAGACCCCGGCGGATTTGAAAGGCCAGAAAATCCGCACCATGAGCTCCGACTTGCAGATGGAAATCATCCGCGCGTTCGGCGGCAACCCGGTTATCGTCAACTACGGAGAACTGTTCACCGCCTGCCAGCAGGGCACGGTTGACGGCATGATGACCTCTACCGGCCTGTATGTGAGCGACCGTTTCTATGAAGTGCAGAAGTACATGGGAGCGGTCAACGCCGCGCCTCTTTTGCATGTGCCGCTCGTGAACGCCAAGTGGTACAAAGCGCTGACGGCGGAGCAGAAAAAAGCGTTTGACGAATCCATCCCGCTGTATCTCGCGGCCGTACGGCAGTATGAAGACGAGTACGAAAAGGCGGCCCTCGCCGAACTGAAGAAGCGGGGCATGCAGGTTACCGAATACACGCCGGAAGAGAAGAAGGCGTTTGTTGACGCCGCGGCTTACATCCTGAAGGATAAAGCGGACATAGCCGGGCAGGAAATTATTGACCGGATTAAAAAGCAACTGGGCAAATAGCTTCTATGATCGCGGGGCCGGATTTTTTCCGGCCCCGCTACGGGTTTTGAAACCCCCGTACGCGGGAGAGCGGGCTTTGCATGGAAACAAAAATCGTGCGTCATGTTTCGGAAGGGGTGGACTACCGCGGGGTCGGCGGTTTGGTGAAAAGGCTGGTGCACCCCACCATCAGCGGTTCGGAATACCTTGGGGTCTCCATCGCCTACCTGAACCCCGGGGAGGAATTGCCGCCGCATCGCCACAGCAATGAAGAGGCGTATTTTATCATTCAGGGAACGGGTATCATGACCGTGGAAGGCCACACGGGAGAAATTTCGCTGGAGAAAAACCTGAGCGTGTTCATGGGCGCGAACAAGGAGCACTACACCAAGAATACGGGCGATGAACCGCTGGTGATGTTGTGTTCCCTGGCTCCGCCGCCCAGGGCGGTGTAAGCGGGAAGATTGTATTGCCGCGCCGGTTTGCGCGCGTTGCGCGGGCCGCGCGGCCTGTGTCTCGGATGACCATATAGCCAAGGAGTATTCGTATGCGTAAACAGTTTCTGACCGCCGCGTTCAGCATGGTTCTGGTACTGGCCCTTGCCGTTCCCGGCATGGCCGCCAAAACCTATCAGTTCAAGATCGCCCACATCGAAGGTGCCGGCGGCGCCGGGGAAAAGGCGTTTTTCCACCTGAAAAAAATCCTGGAAGAAAAATCCAAGGGCCAGATCAAAGTGACCGTGTACAAGGGCAAATCCATGGCCCAGTCCGACACCGAACTTGGCGAAATCGTGCGCCAGGGCACGGTGCAGATGGTGCCGGTGCCTACCCACACCCTGTCCGCCATGGCGAACATCCCCCAGTACAGCGTGTTTGAATTCCCCTATCTCTTCACCGATTGGAACGACATTTACAAGGTACTCGACTCCGACCTGGCCAAAGGCTGGGCCAAGGTTCTGGAAAAAGACGCCGGCGTCGCCGTATACGGCGGCTTCGTGAAGGGCTGGCTCTCCATCGGCACCAAGAAGGGCCCCATCAACACCCCCGACGATCTTAAGGGCCTCAAAATCCGCACCATGTCGACCGACATGCAGATGGGCCTTATCAGCGCGCTCGGCGCCAGCCCCACGGTCGTCGCCTACGGCGAACTCTACACCGCCCAGCAGCAGGGCACGGTTGACGGCATGCTGACCGCCACCACCCTGTACAAGACCGACAAATTCGCGGAAGTCATCGACCACCTCTCCATCATCCGCGCCACCGCCCACTTCCACCTGCCCACCATCAACAAGAAGTGGCTCGATTCCCTTACCCCCGAACTGCGCGCGATTTTCGACGAATGCATGAAAGAATACGTCGTGTTTGGCCGTAACGCGGAAAAGGAACTCAACGAAGCGGTCATCGCCGCCATGGAAAAGGAATTCAACGTCAAGGTCCGCCAGTATTCCGAAGCGGAACTGGCTCCTTTCAAGGCCGCTGTGAAGCCCATGTGGGAAAAGTTCTATGACAAGCCCGGCAAGGGCGTCATGGACGACGTTCTCAAGTTCCTGGGCAAGGATTTCAAAACCCTTCTGTAGTCGCGAAGAACCGGAGCGGAAGGCCGGGTTCCGGCCTTCCGCTCCTCTTAGGGCAACGAACGTTTGAAATAGCCGCTAACGGCGAGCAAAGCTCGCCTCAGTTTGATGACANTTTTCTTGTCCAGTTTGATGACAAACCCCGCAAAGCCGGGTTTTGTAAAGGCACGCTCGCTCCGGCGTTTAACGGCGGGAATGAATCCCGCCTACGCCTACGCGGCGGGCCGCTGCCAAAGAGGACTTTGTCAACGGCCTCCGGCGAGCAAAGCTCGCCTGCGTCTATTTCACGGCAAGGATTTTCAGAAAAATCCTTGCGAGCATTTCATGTGTGAAATGCTCTGGAGATCAATAGCTTAATAAGGCGGTATGGCTGTGAGCATGGAGAAAAAGCTCAAATGGTACGACGAGATAGAGAGCACGGTCTGCGTCGTTATCCTGATGTTTATGCTCGTAATTCTTTTCTACCAGGTTGTGGCGCGCTACGGATTCGGCGTCACCAACGCGTGGTGCGATGAGTTGGCACGGTATGCTCTGGTCTGGTTCGGGTATTTGTCCGCCTGCTATGCGATCGTCCACAACGCGCATATCAAGATAGACCTGTTCATCAAAATTTGGCCCAAATCCTGGCGCAACGGTATCAAGATTCTCAGCAACGTGATCTTTTTCCTGTATGCCCTCGCTGTCACCTACTACAGCGCGGATTGGCTCTGGGGGCTCATGAAAAGCGGCGCGATAACCCTGGGGCTGCATCTGCCCATGGCCGCGCTCTGCCTTATCGTACCCCTCAGCCATATCCTGATGGCCCTGCGGCTGGTCCAGCTGACCTACCGGCAACTGCGGGACCCGGAACTTTTGAAAGACCCGGAAGAGGAACTCGTCCAATCACTCGGCGGCGCAAAGGAGGGCGAGTAATATGACCGGTCTGTCCCTGATTCTTATCTTTCTCGCGCTTCTGTTGTTCAACATCCCGATCATGATCGCCATCGGGGTGGCGAGCGTGGTGTATTGCGTCATTTTCGAGCCGGTGCCCATGTCCATGATTATGAGCACGTATTTCAACTCCCTGGACTCGTTCCCCCTGATCGCCGTGCCGTTCTTCATCCTGGCAGGGGAGCTGATGATGCAGGGCGGCATTTCGACCAGGCTCATCAATTTTTGCCGCGCGCTGCTCGGCTCCATGACCGGCGCCCTTGGGTCCGTCACGGTTGTGGCGAGTATGATTTTCGCGGCGGTCGCCGGTTCCGGCACGGCCACGGTGGCCTGCATCGGCGGCATTACGATCCCGGAAATGCTCCGCGAGCGGTATAACAAGGGCTTCGCCTGCGCGCTGGCGGCAACCGCCGGGGCGCTCGGCCCCATCATCCCGCCGAGCGTGGCCATGATTTTGTACGGCGTCTGCTGCGGCGTTTCCATCACCAAACTGTTTATCGGCGGCGTGGTTCCCGGCATTTTGATTACCGTCGGCCTTATCCTGCTGGTGACCTGCGTCGCGAAGAAAAACGGCTACGGCCTCTCGCCGGAGGAAGCCGCGAAAGCCCGCATTCCCGTCGGCAAGGCCTTCAGGGAAGCCCTCTGGTCTTTGGTCATCCCGGGCATTATCCTGGGGGGCATTTACGGCGGTATCTTCACCCCGACGGAAGCAGCCGTCGTGGCCTGCGTGGTGGCCATATTCGTGGGCATTTTCATGTACAAGGAATATACCTTCAGGGAACTGCCCAAGGTTTTCAAAAAAGCCACCCTGACGAGCGGCACCATTCTGCTGCTGGTCGCCTGCGCCACGGCCCTGGGACGGCTTCTGACCGTCGAGCAGATTCCGGAACAACTGGCCGAGGGACTTCTCGCCATTACCGACAACAAGTATCTGCTGCTGCTGATTATCAACGGTTTTCTGCTGGTTGTGGGCATGTTCATGGAAACTTACGCCGCCATCATCATTCTGGCGCCGGTCCTGCTGCCCGCCGTGGAAGCCGTGGGGGTGGACCCCCTGCACTTCGGCCTCATCATGACGGTCAACCTGACCATCGGGTTGTGCACCCCGCCTGTCGGCGTGAACCTGTTCATTGCGACACGGATAGGCAACTGCCCCATCGAGGACATGTTCAAATGGCTGCTGCCGCTTCTGGGCGTGCTGATCGGGGTGCTCATGCTCATCACGTACATCCCGCCGCTGACCATGTGGCTGCCGAGCCTGCTGTAACGGCAAAGCTTCGTAAACGAAAAAACCGGCGCTCTCGCGCCGGTTTTTTTGTTGTCTTTGCCGCAGCGGCTATTTCACGCGCTTCACCTGGCAATTGGACATTTTTTCATAGTAGCGGACCAGGGCGGAGTGGTCGGCGTCGCCCATGTCCTCCACCTTGAGGGCCTGCATCATTTCCATGACCGCGGCGGAAAGGGGCAGGGGCACCCCCACGCCGTGGCCGGTATCCATGACGTTGCCCAGGTCCTTGATGTGCAGATTGATTTTGAAGCCGGGCTTGATGTTGCGGTCCAGCATCATGGGCGCCTTGGCGTCCATGACCGTGGAACCGGCGAGCCCGCCCCGGATGGCCTGGTAAACCAGTTCCGGGTCAACCCCGGCCTTGGCGGAAAGCGTCATGGCTTCGGCCAGGCCCGCGATGTTCACGGCCACCACGATCTGGTTGGCGAGTTTGGCGATGTTGCCCGCGCCGATTTCACCCACGCGCACGACGGAACCGGCCATGTGCTTCAGCACGGGCAGGGCCTCGTCAAAGTCTTTCTGCGCGCCGCCGATCATCACGGACAGGGTGCCGTCGATGGCTTTGGGCTCGCCGCCGGAAACCGGGGCGTCGAGCATGCGGATGCCCTTGGCTTTCAAGCCGTCGTGGATCTCACGGGCGGCCAGCGGCGCGATGGAGGACATGTCCACGACCAGGGTCCCGGCTTTGGCGTTGTCCGCAATGCCGTCCTTGCCGAGCGCCACGGCGGAAACCTGGGGCGAGTTGGGCAGCATGGTGATGATAAAGGTGTTTTTTTGGGCGACTTCCGCGATGGAGGCCGCGGCCTTGGCCCCGGCTTTGACGCATTCGTCAACGGCCGCCTTGTTCAGGTCGAAGCAGAGAACGCCGATGCCCGCCTTGAGCAGGTTTTTGACCATGGGCTTGCCCATGATGCCGAGTCCGATAAATCCAACTTCCATGACAGTCTCCTTCATGAAAAAAGATGAAAAATGACGGGTGCGGCGCGCCAAGCCGCCGCCGCACCCGCGGATTATTTCTTTTTATACGGCGCGAACCAGCCGAGACCGGCTTCCGTGCCGTTCTTGGGGTTATACTCGCAGCCGATGTAGCCGGGGTAGCCGAGTTCGTCCACGACCTTGAAGATATACTCGTAGCGGAGTTCGCCCGTGTCCGGCTCGTTGCGTTCCGGCGCGCCGGCAAGCTGGCAGTGGCCGACGTACTTGTAGTTCTCCCTGAGTTTCAGGGCGACGCAGCCTTCTTCCATCTGCACGTGGAAGAAGTCGAACTGCAATTTGATGTTGGGGCGGCCGAGCTCTTCAATGTACCCGACGGCCTGTTGCAGCGTGCGCAGGAAATACCCGGGCATGCTGCGCTGGTTGATGGGCTCGATGCCCACCTTGATGCCGTGGGGCGCGAAGAAGTCCGCGGCCTTGGCGAGGTTGGCCTTGTAAACGCGCTCCGCTTCGGCCATGTCGACGCCCTTGGCGTACCCGGCCATGCAGTGGACCATGGGAACCTTGGTGGCTTTGGCGTATGCCAGGGTGGTTTCCAGGCTCTTGGCGAACTCGGCTTCACGCCCGGGCAGGGCGGCAATGCCTTTTTCGCCTTTGTCCCACTCGCCGGCGGGCATGTTGAAAAGGGCCTGGGTCAGGTTGTATTTAGCCAGAGGGGCGGCAACTTCCTCCACCGAAAAGGCATACGGCAGAAGATATTCGACGGCCGTGAACCCGGCCTTGGCGGCCTTTTCATACCGTTCGAGGAACGGCACTTCCGTAAACATCATACTCAAGTTTGCTGCAAAGCGTGGCATACAGGCCTCCTGATTCTGGCAAAGGTTCGCGGTAAACGCGGAGAATCCTACAGTAGCGCGGTTCAAAAAGAAAGCACTACCTGAAAACAAGCGGGCGGGATCCCATGCATTGTGCTGCAACGGGCCGCGGGCAACAGCGCCGCCGTATCCGCCCCGGCGGCGGAAAACGGTCCGCCGCCGGTTTTAGGACAGGTTATGCGCGCAGGGCTTCCAGGGTGGTTTTCATGCCGTTGAGCACATAGCCGCCGTCAGCGCCGCAGGCGATGAAGGTGAAGCCCAGTCCCTTCAGCAGGGGAATCCACTTGGCGTGCGGCAGCAGAATGCCGCAGGCCTTGCCGTTGTTTTTGGCCGCCGTGGCGACGCGCTTCAAGTTGGCCACGTACTTGTCGTCCTCAAACATTTTGCGCAGGTTGGTGCTGATGGAAAGGTCCATCGGGCCGACGAACAGCACGTCGATGCCGTCAACGGCGGCGATGGCCTCGGCGTTGTCCACGGATTTGCCGGTTTCGATCTGCGCGACCAGGATGGTGTTTTTGTTGGCGTTTTCGAAATAGTTCGCGAAGTTTGTGGAGTAGTCCGCGCAACGGGGGGAACTGGCAATGCCGCGCTCGCCCATGGGCATGTATTTGCCGAACTTCACGACTTCTTTAGCTTCCTCGGCGGTCTGGACGTAGGGCGTCATGATGCCGGCCGCGCCGAGGTCGAGGATTTTCTTGAACAGGATGCGGTCAACCCAGGGCACCCTGACGATGGACGCCACCGGAAAACGGGATGCGGCCTGGAGCTGGTGCAGGATCGTCCAGTTGTCGCCGGGGGCGTGTTCCTGGTCGATGAGCAGCCAGTCGTAGCCGACCAGGCCGGCCATTTCAGCGGTGAGGGGGGAGGCGAGGTTCAGCCAGGCTCCGGCCAGAAAATCGCCCTTCAAAGCGCGTTCGCGAATGAATTCCATGATATGTGCTCCTAACAGTAAAGGTATCTATAATGAGAGGCACAATGCCCCATCATGCCATGCCGATTTCTTTTTTGTTGACCACGACCCTGGCCTGGAGTTTGCCGTCCAGGCAATCAAGGACGTTTTGCACGCATTGCGTCGCCATGCGGATTGTGCACTCGGCCGTCAGCGCGGCGTTGTGGGGGCTGAATATGCAGCGTTTTTGCTTGAACAGCGGGTGGTTCGGGTCATGCGGCTCGTGCAGGAACACGTCAAGACCGGCGCCGCGAATAGTGCCTTCCTGTAACGCTTTCGCCAGCGCGTCCTCGTTGATGATGCCCCCGCGGGCGGCGTTGACCACGAAGGCGGTCTTTTTCATGGCCGCCAGCTCCTTCTCGCTGATCATGCCGACGGTTTCCGGCATGGACGGCAGGTGCATGGAGAGGAAATCGAGGGACGGCAGCGCGGCCTTCCAGTCTTGTATCATCGTCACGCCGGGGACCGGGCTCGCGGCGACAAAGGGGTCATACGCCGAAACCGTCATGCCGAAAGCTAGGCACAGGGCGGCGACCCGCTGGCCGATACGGCCGAACCCCATGATGAGCACATGCTTGTCCAAAACGTCCGTCAGCGTTCCTTTGCCGCGCCACTCAAAATCGCCTTTGACCACGGCTTCGTTTCCGTTCAGGGCGTCTTTGGCCAGCACGAGCATCATCATCAGCGTGTGCTCCGCGACGGCGGTGTAGTTGGCATCCGCCGCAATGGCCATGGGGATTTTTCTGGAGGAGAGATAGGGGATATCAACGTTGTCGTACCCGACGCCGTGGCGCGAGACGATACGCAAGCCTGGCGCGAGCGCGAGCGCTTCCTTGGTGAGGACCTGCGTTCTGATGGTAATGGCGTCAACGCCGGTAATGCCCTTGGCGATGCCTTCGGGCGAGAGGTCCTGAACAACCGTCGCTTCGATATCGGAACGCTCGCGCAAGAGCTTCATGCCTGCCTCATGAATGGGGCCAACCACGGCAACCTTGAACATGTGTACTCCCTGGGGTTGAATGGATGAAAGGGTCGGATCGTTCGTGACGGAGCCGGTATGCCCGGCCCTGCCGGTACTGTTTTCTCTGCGGCGGTACAGGGAATGCGGAAGGACCCAGTCCTCCAAACGCAACCGGGAATGATTGCAGTATGGGGGCTACCCGATGCATACCCAGCCCGTGGCCGGAAGTAGTGTAAAAAAATGCAATTCTCCTGCCAAGGGATACGGTGCTGAAATATCTATTTTTTTATAGAATAAATTGCCGCATGTGCGGCGAAAGTTTGCCGCACATGCGGCAGGGGTGTTATTGCCCGTGGTTTCCGGGAAGAGAAGCCCGGCTGCCGGGGCCGCGTGTCACCGCAGCTGGCTGTCTTTGCTGCCTTTACGGTTATAGGCGGTTATCGCGGTGTGGGCTTTATCCGCTTCCTCCTGGCAGAGGATGCAAAGCCGGACGCCGGGCAGGGCCTTTTGCCTGGCTTCGGGGATGGCTTCGCCGCATTCCTCGCATTCCGCGAGGCTTTCCCCGGTGGGGATGCGGCTGCGCGCACGCGCGATTTCATCCTCGATGGAGTGCGCGATCTGATCGTTGACGGCGTTATCGCCGGCCCATCCGCTGGCCATCATGCCACCTCGCGTTTCGTGGGATTCATATTGCAACTTGGGGCTGAACGCGGGGAAAGTCAAGCCGTGGCGGAAACAGGAGGAACGGGCGGAAAAGCCATGGTTCCGGCGCGGCGTTGCGGCATGCCGGGTGTGTTTCGTCTTTCCGCTTCAGCCTGTAACGGCGCTGTAAAACAACATGATATTCAGCGCGGTCACGATGGCGGTCAGGAAAATGAGAAACCAGCGGACTCTCGGGGTGTTGGCGTATTTGCCCATGACGCGCGGCGAGGACGTCAGATAGATCTGGGCCGCCATTGTCACCGGGAGTTGGATGGAAAGAAGCATCTGGGAATACAGCAGGCCCCGGAACGGGTCGGTGATGCACCAGATGATGCCGAGCGCGAGCAGAAGGGAGCCAGCCGTGCCGATGAGGCTGTGCCTGTCGTGAATGTCGTACGGCTCGCCCGCCATGCCCGCCGTCATGATGCCGCCCGCCATGCCGGAGGTGACGGAGGAGGCCACCCCGGCCAGCAGCAGGGCAACGGCGAAAATGGTCCCGGCATGCTGCCCGAGCAGGGGCCGGAGCAGCTCCCTGGCCTGCTCCAGCTCGAAAACGGCCGTGCCCGTATTCCAGAACACGGAAGCCGCCAGGATAATCATGGCGCTGTTGATGGCCCAGCCCACCAGCATGGAGAAGATGGTGTCGAGGAATTCCAGGTCGAGTTGTTTTTTGATGACCGCGTCGTCTTCCAGATTCCACTGGCGGCTCTGGATGATCTCCGAATGCAGGAAAAGGTTGTGCGGCATGACCACGGCCCCGAGAACGCTCATGATGACCGGCATGGAGCCTTCGGGAAACGAGGGCGTTATCCACCCGGCCGCCGCGGCGCGCCAGTTCTCGGGCGCGAGGGACAACTCGTACAGGAAAGACAAGCCGATCAGCGAGACGAACCCGATGATCCAGCGTTCTATTTTTGTATAGGAATTGCTGACCAGCATGAAGAGAACCAGGGCCGTCACCAGGAGGGCCCCAAGGCCGAGGGGCATGCCGGTCAGCATACGCAGGGCGATGGCCCCGCCCAGAATCTCGGCCAGGCTCGTCATGACGGACGCGCCGAAGGCGGAGGCCAGCACGGGCGCGGCAACGCGGCGCGGCATAAATTTCGTGATGGCTTCGGCGAGGCATTCGCCGGTCACGATGCCGAGGTGGGCGGCGTTGTGCTGCAGCACGATCAGCATAAACGTGGACAGGGTGACCATCCAGAGCAGGGCGTAGCCGTGTTCCGCCCCGGCCGCCAGGTTGGCCGCCCAGTTGCCGGGGTCGATGAACCCCACGGTCACCAGCAGGCCGGGGCCGATATATTTCAGTACTTCACGCCCGGCCGCGTAAGAGCGGCTGACGCTGCACCGGAGAATGACGAAACGGAGCAGGCGCATGGGAAATCCTCCGGAAGGCATGCTACCGGTCCGGGCGCCATGAAACAAGTGGGCACGAAAATAAGGCGGTCGCACGAAAGGGGCGGCGCTTAGAGCTTGTCCGTAAATACGTGGAGCGTGAGACGAGGACGAGGAAAAGCCCTTTTTTGCGGAGGGAGTGTACTCTTCAGTACTCGACCGGAGCAAAAAAGGGCTTTGACGAAGTAATCGGCCACGAAACACGTATTTACGGACAAGCTTTTACGCTTTTTTAAGGTCCCGGATCAACTGCTCCAGGTCGTGCGCCAAACGGCCGAGATTATCCACGGCGGATTTGGCCTGGTGCATGGTTTCGGACGTTTCGTTGGCGATCCGGTTCACTTCCAGTGTCCCCTGGCTCACGTGCTCGCTGTTCGCGGCCTGCTCTTCCCCGGCGGCGGCGATGTCCCCAACCTGGGTCGCGGTCGCTTCGGAGATCTGCAGGATCTCATGCAGGGCCACTTCCGCTTCCGTTGCCAGTTCCGTGCTGTTCAGCACGGCGAGGGCCGCCTCTTCCATGCCGCCCACGCTATCGTGAATGCCGGACTGTATTGACTTGATGGCGCTGCCGACCTCCTGCGTGGCGGTCATGGTTTTTTCCGCCAGCTTACGCACTTCGTCGGCGACCACCGCGAAGCCGCGTCCGGCTTCCCCGGCTCTGGCGGCTTCAATCGCCGCGTTGAGGGCCAGCAGGTTCGTCTGGTCCGCGATATCGGTAATCACGGTCATGACCTGCCCGATTTCCCGCGCCTGGCCGCCCAGATCGGTAATGGCCGATTTGAGCTGGCTGGTCTTGGTCTCCACTTCGCCGATGGACGCTTTCACGCGCGAGACTTTGCCCGCGCCGCCCTCGGCCTTGTGTTTCGTTTCCTCCGCATTGCGCGCGCTGTCGGAAGAGCTTCTGGAGACCCTGGCAACGCTGTCGTTCATCCGTTCCATGGCGGCGGCCGTTTTCCCCACATGCTGCAACTGCGAGGATGCGCCGCGCACGGCGGCCTCGATATACTTGGCGAGGGTGTCCGCCGTTTCTTTTGTTTTCTGCACGATGCTTTCCAACCGTTGCGCGGCCAGAAGCATGCCTTCGCCCTTGGCCTTTTCCGCTTCCCTGCGGGCCGCGTCCGCGTCGGCCAGGGCCCGGGTGGCCTTGCGGGTCTGCTCTTCCGCTTCCACGGCTTTTTCATTGGATTTCGCGATAAGCACGCCCAATTCCTGGACCATGCGTTCCAGGCTGGAGTGCAGGTCCGCCATTTCGCCGGAAAAGTACTGCTTCGACGGCAGCGCGTCGAATTTGCCGCCCGCGATATGCTCGGCCGCGGTCACCAGCATGCCTATGGGCCGGGTGATGGAGCGCGCCAGGAGGAAGATGGCGATGATGAACAAGGCGCAGATGGCAAGGCCGACCCCGACCAGCCGCCAGACCATGCTGGTCGAGACGGCGTGCACCTCGGCGGAGTCGATGATGACGGCGATTTTCCAGCCCAGAGCCTGGGACGTGTACAGCGCGATATTGCGTTTTGTGCCGTCTATTTCGCCGCTGAGGAAATTGTCCTTCCGGCTCATGACGTCGGAGAGGAGCGGCAGATTCACGTTGCCCACAAGCTTCATGAAGTTGCCCGGGTGCTTGGGGTCGGCGAGGATGGTGCCGTCCTTGTCAAAGATCATGGCATACCCGGTTTTGCCGATTTTCAGTTCGTTGACGTATTTGCTCAGGGAGGAGAGGTCGAGGTCGATGCAGAGCACCCCGGCCAGTTTGCGCTGCGGGTCATAAATTTTGCTGGTGACGCCGGTGACCAGCGCGCCGGAAGAGGAGGTATAGACCTTGCTGACGTTGAGGTCTTCGGGGTTGGCTTCGGCATCCTTGTACCACGGGCGCTTCCGGGGGTCGTAGCCGGGGCCGAGCGTGTCTTTTTCCGGGGCCTGCGCGAAGCCGCCATCCACCGCGCCCATGAATATGAGGCCGAAATTGGGATCCGCCTCCCGGGCTGCCGCGAACAGGTTGTACACGTCCTGCTCGTATGGGTTATGGTTCGCGTACAGCAGCAGGTTGTCGGTCGTGGTCTGGGTATAGTTCGTGAATTTGCCGACGCCGTTGCGGAGAAGCGGGTTGTCGGCCAGGCGTTTGGCGGCCCGCTTTCCACTCTGCACATACTGTGTCAGCACAGTGTCGATGCGCCGCAACTCGGAAACGGCCTGCTGCTCAAAGGCCAGCACCGCGTAATTGTTGAATTGCATGGTCGCGAGCAGCGCCATACCGGAGATCGCGATAATGATCCCGGCCACAAAGAACAAGATGAGCTTGCTCTTTATTGTCATTGATTTTCCCCGTTTGTTGCAATGTGCGCGGCATATTCCGCAGCAGTCCCTTCAGAAATCCGGTCGCATCGCTCGGCATGGACGTGTGCGCGCCGTGAAAGGGGCGCGGTAGATCTTATCGGCTGATTAATAGCAAAAGATAGTTTTGTGAAGGTAAAAATGCAAAAGAAATGTATAATGGTTCCATTCTCATGAAGACCGGCTGTATTGGAATATGGCCCACTTGTGGCCGGAAGGGGGAGAGGGCCAGACGCGCGCGGTAATAATGGCAATAGAGCGCGCATTGCGGCATTATCCATGGTATACTGGCAAAAAAGGAGTGGAGCATGCAGCTTGTGCTTGTGCGTCACGGCGAAAGCGAATGGAACCGGCTGAACCTCTTCACCGGCTGGCACGACGTCGGCCTGTCGGAAACAGGCGTCAACGAGGCCATGGAAGGCGGGCGCCTTCTGCGGGAAGGCGGGTTCGATTTTGATATCTGCCACACCTCATACCTCAAACGGGCGATACACACCCTGAACCTTGTCCTGGAGCAGCTGGACCGTGAATGGCTGCCGGTCGTCAAGACCTGGAAGCTCAACGAGCGCCATTACGGGGCGCTGCAAGGGCTGAACAAGGCCGAGACGGCGGCAAAGTACGGCGAGGAACAGGTGAAGATCTGGCGCAGGTCCTTTGACGTGCCGCCCCCGCCCCTGGCGGAAGACGATGCGCGGAGCCCCCGCATGCAGGAACAGTACCGCAATGAGGACAAGGCCCTGCTGCCGCTGGCGGAAAGCCTCAAGGATACCATCGCGCGGGTCGTCCCGTATTACGAATCGGTCATAAAAAAGGACCTTCTGGCAGGCAGGAGGGTGCTGATCGCCGCCCACGGCAACAGTTTACGGGCGCTCGTCAAATACCTGGACAACCTCTCCGACGAGGCGATCGTGGAACTGAACATCCCGACCGGCGTGCCGCTGGTCTACGAGCTCGACGAAAGCCTGAACGTTCGCGGCAGCCGGTATCTCGGCGACCAGGAGGCGATCAGGAAAAAAATGGACAGCGTCGCCAAGCAGGGCAAGGCCAGGTAGCGCAAACCGCTTCGAACGGCCCCCGGATGCCGGGGGCCGCGGGGCGGCGGCCGCGGTCAGGAAAAGACCGCGTCGCCGCTTTTGAATTTGAGGCCGGGGTGGGCGTCAAAACGCACGGCGCCGACCTGGGCCTTGCCTTTCACGGCATTGCTAATCATCGCCGTTCCTTCGTTGCCGAATCCGGCGCACAACTCGATGGCCGTGACGCCTTCGTCCACGAGTGCAAGGGCTGCCGCCACGCCTTCCGCGTAGTTCTTCACGCCGACGACCGTGAGTTTGACCACCGGCGTATCGACATACGCCCGGTGCTGTGCCGCATCCGCTTCGGGGGCGACAAAAATGAACGCTGCTTTCATGGTTTTCTCCTTCATGCGTATTTGGAGGCCGGTACGATCTCGGTCCAGTAGCCGTCCGGGTCCTTGACGAAGTAGATGCCCATCTTTTCATTTTCGTAGCAGATGCAGCCCATGGCCTTGTGCATGGCGTGGGCCGCTTCAAAATCGTCCACCAGCATGGCGAGATGGATATCGTTGTCGCCGAGGTTGTACGGCTCTTTCCGGTCGTGCAGCCAGGTGAGTTCCAGGAGGTGGCCCGTGGTGCCGTCGCCGAGGTAGACCAGAGTGAACGCGGGCCGTTCCAGGCGGCGCGTTTCCTTCAACTGCAGGGCCGTCGTGTAAAATTCGAGGCTTTTTTCAAGGTCAAGCACGTTGATGTTGTTGTGGGCGAAGGTAAATTTCATATGAAATCCTCTTGCTGGCGCCGCGCGCGGAGCGGTCGGCATCCGGTTTCGCCGCCGGGGCGGCATGGCTCGTACTGTGTCTTCGTACAGTTTTCTCCCGCGAAGGGTCAATGGGACCGGCAAGCGGCGGCTGCGCCGGGGACCGGCAAGCGGCCGCGCGGCCGCATCGGGGAAGTTATATCAGGGCCGAGAAAATCGTCACGGCCTGTTCGATGATGCTGTCGTCAAAATCATATCCCGGCGTATGGATGGGCGGGCGGTCGCCGGTGTGGATGAGAAAAAGAGCGCCCTTGGCCGCCTTGAAATAATGGCCCGCGTCCTCCGAGGACCGCATGGGTTCCGGCATGTCGTACAGGGGGTACCCCAGCCCCGCGCAGGCGGCCCGGACCTTGGCCACGGACTCGGCGTGGTTCGCCGTTTCCGGAAACACGTCGTGGAGGGAGAGGGCCACTTCCAGGCCGTCGCGAGCGGCAAAACTCCCGGCGGCGGCTTCCACGGCCTTGGTTAGGCGGAGCATGTCCTCTTCCCGTTCCCCCCGGCAGGTGAGAAGCACCACGCCGTCCCCGGCCGCGATGCCGAAGTTTTCACTCCCGAGCGCCACCTGGATGACCGTACACCAGACCGCGCCCTGGAACGTGTTTTGCCGGGTCAAGTCCGGGATGGCCCTGACCAGGTCCGCGATCGCGAAGGCGGGGTTTTTGCCGGTTTCCTGCAGGCTGGCGTGGGCGGGAACGCCCCGGAAGCGGAACGAGAGGCCCTGGGAGGCGCAGTTCATGGTCCCGGGGCGGATGCCGACAACTCCCCTGGAATGCCCGGACATATTATGGAACGCAAAAACTTCCTCTATGCCCTTTTCCCCGATCAGGCTCGCGCATTCGCGCGCGCCCCGGCCGGTTTCCTCGGCGTGTTGGAAGATGAAATACACGTCCCGGCCGTTTTCACGCCGTTCCGTTTCCAGGGCCAGGGCGGCCAGCGCCGCGCAATGCCCGTCGTGCCCGCATTTATGGGCTACTCCGGGGACGGTGGAAGCATATGGCAGCGGAACAGATTCCTCCATGGCCACGGCGTCCATGTCGGCCCGGAAGGCGATGGGCGGGGCGGCGGAATGCCCCTTTTTGCGGGCGTAAAACCAGGCGCCGCGGTCCGTTATTTCCAGCGCGGTGTTCACGCGGAGAAAGTCTTGCAAGCGTTGTTTGGTCCAGGTTTCCTGCCCGGAAAGTTCGGGGCGGGCGTGCAGTTCGTGGCGCAAGGCGACGGCCTGCTTAAGAATGCGGCTGTCCATGGTTTTTTCCCGGTACGGATGATGGTCACATGCCGGATGACAATATAGAAAGCGCGGCCGGGTTTCAAGCGCCGGGTGCGGCCGGGGAGGGGGGCCGGATGGCGGACGCGTACCACGGTTCGTATGCTGCCGGGAGGAAAATATTTCCGGAATGCATCTTGCAGGCATGGGTGCGAGTAAAAGCAAATGGAAGGAGTCCGCCATGCTTGCATTGGGGCTTTTTGTTATTCCGCCGTTGATTGCATGTGTCCTGTCGCGTATCAGCATGTACCACGCCGTCACGCACACCCTCCTGGATTGGCGCGCTTTTCTTGCTGTTATCATTCCCGGCGCGAGCGCCGACATGCTGTTCGTCCTGTGCCCGGGCGCGGCCGTGTTTCTGCTTTTGAGCCTGTTCCCGGCCAGTACGGTTGCGTATGTCTCCGGCGTCATTTTTATGACTCTCATCTGTCTGGCCGTTGTGCTGTTCAATATTGCCGACGCGGTCATCTATGCCCAGAGCCATAAACGCTTTTTTTATTCCCTGCTGGCTGAGCTGCGGCCGCGCGTCATCATGAAGGCGGCTTCCGCATCCCAGAGAAAGATACTCGCGTGCCTGCCGTTTTTGATGGCGGTCTACGCCGCGCTGCCCTTCTTGGCGCCGCGCCCGACGGCGGAGGCCGGGTTCGTCTGCCTTGGCCTCTCTTTTTGTTTCTTCGCGGCGGGCGGCTTTCTGGGAAGAATGGAAATCGATGCGTTCGCCCTGACGGCGTCGTCCTGCTCGTGGAACGTCATGAGGGTCGCGGAGCGGACCGCCGAAAGGATTGAAACCATCAAATTGTCCGCGTTCCGTAACTTTATCGGTTGCCTGCGGGATGGGTGGCTGGAGAGACACAGCCGGATCGTCCCGATGGAATACACCCCCAACGAGCAGGATATCTTACGGAAAATATCGCTGCTCCAGACGCGGACGTATGCCGAGAAGAAGCCCGACCAGCGGCTGTATCAATGCTGTCCGGCTAAGGTGCGTTAAATATGTTCAAAATCTCCGAGGTTTATGCTACAAAACAGTTGCATAACCCATTGCAGCCCAAGGAGATTTTGAACATGAGCCATCATAATACACTCTTTTCTCAAATGCTATCATTGATTCCCAGACATGTTTTTCAGAAACTGGAAGCCCGGCATAAAACAGGTCGTTCTTCTCGACAATTCGGCTTTAAGGAACAGTTTACGGTCATGGCTTTTATCCAGCTTGCAGCAAGGCGCTCCATGCGTGACGGATTGCGCTGTTTGGCCGCCTGCGGCAAGAGGCTGTATCATTTTGGCCTTTTTCCCGTTGCACGTTCCACTTTCTCCGATGCCAACAACTCCCGGCCTGTGGGCTTTTTCAAAGATCTATTTGCCGACATGTACAGCCTGTGTGTTCCCAAGGCCTCCAAACACAAATTTCATTTCAAATGCAAACTTTACAGCATGGACGCCACCACCATCAGCCTGTGTTTGTCGCTGTTTCCCTGGGCCACGTTCCGCCAAAACAAGGGCGGCGTCAAAATGAACACAGTGCTTGACCACGATGGTCATATCCCGGCATTTGTCACCGTTGATGTGGCCAAAACGCACGAAAGCCGTATGGCGAAAAGTCTTTCTCTGCCCAAAGGCTCCATCGTGACCTTCGACAAAGGCTATGTCAGTTACCCCTGGTTTCAGACCCTGCTCGAAAATGGCATCTTTTTCGTCACCCGCCTGAAGGACAACGCTGTTTACAAACTGCTGGAGCGCCGCCCGGTGAACCGCACAAGCGGGGTTACTTCCGACCACATTATCGAAGTGAAGCACAGCCGGGGAAAAGTCTTGCGCCTGCGTCGCATCGGCTACCGGGACGCCGAAACAGGCAAGCGTTACGAATTTCTGACAAATCACTTTCGCCTGTCCGCCCGCACCATCGCCGATATTTACAAAGAACGCTGGAAAATCGAACTCTTTTTTCGCGAAATCAAACAGAATCTACGCATCAAAAGCTTTGTCGGGAACACGGAAAATGCTGTATTGATTCAGATTTATACCGCGCTGACCGTCTACCTGCTCCTGGCCTACCAGAAATTCCTGAGTAAAACAGGGCTGTCCGTGCAGCAACTTTTCCAAATCGCCTCACTGAACATCCTCGGAACAGACTCGCTGGAAGAACTCCTGAAGCCCCGACGACGAAAAAATGAAAACCTCTATAACCTCAGTCTGTTATCCTTGGCAGCTTAACCGGACAGCATTGCGGCTGTATAAAAGGATCGTCCTGCTCTGCTTTGAGTCGGTCAGCCAGAAAATGCTGCCGTTTTACAACAAGAACATACCCGTGGAGACGATGCCGTTCCTGCACACCCTGCTCGGCAGCCACCCCCGGCTTGACAAGCTCTGCACCGCACACTCGCCCACCAACCATGGGATGCACGCGCTTCTGTCGTCCCGCATGGCATATGACTATGACATGCGGCACGGAATAGGGCGCATCGACAGCCTGGCGAGCCTTCTCAGGGAAGCCGGCTATGGTACCTATTTTTTGACGGGCGTGACGCGGCACTATGGCGACAAGGAACTTTTCTGCAAATCGCTGCTGCGGTACGAACACTTTTTTTCGGAGGAAAGCGTCCGGGCCTTGTACGACTCTCCCCCGAGCCTGCAATGGGGCATCGCGGATAAAGTCATGTTCGACCTGGCGCTCAGGGTGCTTGATGCGCAACGCGACGCGCCGGTGTTTCTCACCTTGCACACCCTGAACACCCACCCCACGTTTTTTCATTCTCTGGAAGAGGACGCGTTTCCGGAATACATCCGGAAAACTTCGTCAAAGCTTTTGCGGGCGCTGTTCGAGTCCGACAGGGATATCATGGGCTTCTTCAAGGGGCTCGGGAAACTGAGATTGCTGGACGAGGACACACTCGTCATCATCACCTCCGACCATTCCCCGAGCGCCGGGCCGGAATACCTGGAATTTTTCGGGGCGGACGATTACTCCCCGGATCTGATCCCCTGCCTGTTCGTCACGGGTAAAGGGAGCGCGTCTCCCTTTGCCGGGCTCAATCCCAACACGGTTTGCAGCCAGCTTGATTTTCTGCCGACGATCGTGGACGCCCTTGGCCTGCGCCGTCCCGGCCACCTGATGGGGCGGTCGCTGTTTTGCGGTCAGGATAATCCGGTGATAAGCCAGTACAGCCACGACCTCAGGATCAAAACCAGGAATGCGGATTGCTTCGTCAATATAGCGCCCGGCAATGATTTGGGTGAGGCGGAGTTTCTGCGGAAGTGGTACAACAACAACCTTCTGGACCCGTATACGGCGAAGGGGTGAGCCCCTTCGCCTCGCGGCCGTAATACCCGCCGCTCTTCTCGCCGCGCGCGGGAGCGCCGTCCCCGCCCGCCGCGCGGGAGCGGCGCTCCCGTGCGCGGTCCGTTTTTTCTCCGATAACGGCTCGCCAGGCGGCTGCGCGTTTTTGATCGGGGAGGGGCCACACGGCTTCTGTATTACCGCGTTCCCTTGATGCCTGCGATCGTTAAGGCGATGTAAAACAATAATCATATGATTGATATTCTCGACTTTATGTGTTGCGCATGTGATCGATCTTGTGCGCTTTGTTGTTGTTTTCTTTTGGTGAAAAGGTTTTTTGTGATCGTTTCTGGAAAAAAAGTAAAATTTAACCGGTTTAGGTTGTAAACCGGTGTAAGAGAGGATAACACTACATTGTAGTTCTTGAAGCCCTAAACCGGATCGCAAATGAGCCGATATGATATCTGCGACAGAACACACTCAAGAACTGGATTGACCCATGCAGCCATCAACGGAATCCCGCTCTTTTTTGCAAAAACTTCTGCAAAACCCTCCTTCTCTACCGTTTGAATCGGCTCTTCTGCCCATGCTTTTCGCTGTGACCAGGGAAGACTCGAAAGCTCCCACTGATGATCTGGTCGCGCTTATCGAGCGCAGCCAGAAACTGGCCAGCCACGTGCTCACCATTGCCAACTCGGCGCTTTACGGCATGGAATTCAAGGTTTCCACGCTGCGTCGCGCCGTCAGTATTCTTGGGGTGTGCGAAATACGGACCCTGGTCATCTTGTCGGGAACGGCCGCGGTTTTTAAAGAGGCGAAACTCCCCAAAGATTTTAACGCCGCCGGCCTGTGGAGCCACCAGCTGAAAGTCGCGGCCGTGGCAAAGGTCCTGGCCTGCGAACTGGGCGGTCCTTCCGGCGTTTGCGGGCCGTCCGCCGCGGAGGAAGACCGTCTGGTCATGCTCCCGGACGAAGCCTATGTCGCCGGTCTTCTGCACGATATCGGCAAGGTTTTTTTCGCCATCTCCCGGCCCGACTTGTGGGAAATCGTGGAAGAATGCAGGCGGAAAAACGGCCAGCGGTTTTGTGAAGCCGAAGACGCTTACTGGGGCATGGACCACGCCCTTATCGGCGCGGAAGTTCTCCACATCTGGAAGCTGCCCTTGCTGCTGACGGAACCCATCAACTGGCACCACGCTCCGGAGCTGGCTCCGGCGTATAAGATGGATGCACGGCTGCTCGCCGCCGCCGACTGCATCGTGCACAACGAGCCGGACGCGGAAGGGCGGCTGTGCGAGGAGGCCCTCGCGCTCCTGCCGGAAGGTTGCGACGCGGCCGCTCTCGGTATGGCGGCGGCGCAATGCCTTGACGACTCCCAAGGCGGAATTTTAACGACGCTTGTGCCCTAATTGGGCGAGGGGTGCGGTGGAATCCGTCCCTCGGCCGTGTATTGTGAGGTAATGACTTTTCCCGGGAAGCAGCATGGATATAGAAGACGGCTTGGATAAATTATTGCATGGTCAGTTCGAAGACGCGCTGGCCGTATTCGAACGGCACAGACCACTGCCGCAGGCTGAAAAGCTTTGCCAGATCACACGGGTGTTCGCGGAGCTGACCGCGTACGCGGCGGAGTTGTCAAAGGGCAACCTTTCGGTAAAAACGCCAAGCCCGGCCAATTCGCACGCCACGGATCTCAAAAACTTCCACTTGAAGCTAAAGCGCCTCGCGCGGCAGGTGCTCATGGCGACAACGGGCTACCCCGTTCCTTCCATAGATTACATGGGCGATTTGTCCGAAGGGCTGGATTTTTTGATGGCCCAGGCGGTGCAGCGTAAAAAGCAGCTGGAGCACGACCGCGACCACGATGCCGAGACGGGCCTGCTGAACCGCAAGGCGTTCAGCCGCGGCGTATACGACATGCTGCAGACGCGGCCGAACAAGGTGGGTGTGCTGTTTTGTTGCAGCCTGGACAATATAAAATACATCAACGATACGCACGGCTATGACTGCGGCGATTTATACATCGGCAAAGTGGTCGACGTCCTGCGTTCGTGCGAGAGCAGGGCAAACCTGATTTCGCGTTTGGGCGGTAACGAATTTGCCGTATACGCCCACGGGTTTGACAACGAGGACGACGCCTGCCGGTTCGCCCAGGACAATTTCAAAACCCTGCTCAATACGCGGGTGGAATTGCCGCATGAGGCGGTGCGGATACGGGCGTCGTGCGGGATGGCCGTGTACCCCCATGACGCCATGGCGAGCGACGTTCTCATGAACTACGCCCTCAACGCGATGTTTGAAGTGCGCACCCTCAACCGCGGTACGATAATGCGGTTCAGCCCCGAGATATACCGCACGAAGGCCAACCTCCTCAGCAGGCAGGAGCGGCTGGACGAGCTTATCGAAGGAAAACTGATCCACTTCGCGTTTCAGCCCATCGTCTGTTTGCGGGATGCCGCCGTCACGGGATACGAGGCCCTGATGCGCTCAAAGATGGCTGCGTTCACCAACCCTTTGGACATTCTCTCACTGGCGGAAGCGCAATCCAAGCTCCCTCAGCTTGAAAAGGTCACCTTCGACGTCATTTTCGAATGGGTTTTTCAGAATCTTGGCCGGCTTGACGCCCTTAAAATATTCTTTAATACCATATCCATAGAGTATCTTGACATCGACGAGTTGCGCAAGATCCACCCCCATTATGAGCGGATCAGCAAAAGCATGGTGTTCGAAATCCTGGAAACAGCCGCTATTGAAAGCACGCTCCTGCAACGGGTAAACGAGCTCCGCCACAAGCTTTCGGCGCTGATAGCCATAGATGACTTCGGCTGCGGCCACTCGAACGCCCTCCGGTTGATAAACATTTCCCCGGATATTTTGAAAATCGACCGGTTTTTCATCAGCCGCATCCAGGAGGCGCCCGCGACAAAACAGGAGTTTCTTTCCAATATCCTGGCCTACTGCCGCGCGAAAGGCATCCGGACTCTGGCGGAAGGGGTGGAAACGTATGAAGAGCTGGTCAGCGTGATACGGATGGGGTTTGACTACGCCCAAGGGTTTTACCTCGGCCGGCCGGAGATGGAGCTTCAGGACCTGGACCCGCGTATCAAGGCCGAGATCCTTTCTTTCAGGCGGTAACCGTTTTCGCAACGTTCGGCAACGGAAAGGGGAACCCGACGCGTCGGGTTCCCCTTTTTTAGGCTCGTCGGCGCCCGTGTTTGCCGGGCGTTCCGCTAGCGCGGGGCGGCTGTCGCCCGCATGCGCTCGGCATGGCTCATCCCGGCGAGTTCCCGGACCTTGTCCAGGGTAAGCCCCAGGCCCGCCGCAAGGCGGGTGCCGTAATCCGGGTCGGCCAGATAGCAGTGGGCCGCGTGCCGGTACCGCACGTTCTCCGTCACGCCCGTCATGTTCCGGACCGTGTTGTCAATGAGCTGGGCCTTCTGGTCTTCCGGCATCAGCCGGTACAGGTCGCCGGGCTGGTAGAAGGTGTTGTCCGTCGCGTCGTCCTTGGGTTCGTACGAATCCATGGCGCCTTGCAGCTCCAGCGGCGGCTCCTTGAACTCCGGCTGCTCGTCCCATTCCCACAGGCTGTTGGGCTGGTAGCCGATGGTCGCGCCGTAGTTGCCGTCAACGCGCATCTGGCCGTCGCGGTGATACGCATGGACCGGGCACTTGGCCGCGTTGACCGGGATGGACATGTGGTTGACGCCCAGTCTGTACCGTTGCGCGTCCCCGTAGGAAAAGAGGCGTCCCTGCAGCATTTTGTCCGGGGAGAGGCCGATGCCCGGCACGATGTTCGCCGGGTTGAACGCCGCCTGTTCCACGTCCGCGAAGTAGTTTTCCGGGTTGCGGTTCAATTCCAGGACGCCGACCGGGATCAACGGGTATTCCTTCTGGCTCCAGACCTTTGTCAAGTCGAACGGATTTTCTTTGTGATTCCGGGCCTGTTCCTCGGTCATGATCTGGATGCAGAAATTCCATTTCGGAAATTCGCCCCGTTCAATGGCCTCAAAGAGGTCGCGCTGATGGCTTTCCCGGTCGCCCGCCACGATGGCCGCGGCTTCCGCGTCCGTCAGATTTTTGATGCCCTGTTGGGTCTTGAGGTGGAACTTGACCCAGACCCGTTCGTTTTTCGCGTTAATCAGGCTGAAGGTGTGGCTGCCGAACCCGTGCATGTGGCGGTATGAAAACGGCAACCCCCGGTCCGACATGGTTATGGTGACCTGGTGCAGCGCTTCGGGCAGCATGCTCCAGAAGTCCCAGTTGTTCTGGGCGGAACGCATGTTGGTTTTGGGGTCGCGTTTGACCGCGTGGTTCAGGTCCGGGAAGCGGAGCGCGTCGCGCAGGAAAAAGACGGGGGTGTTGTTGCCCACCAGGTCCCAGTTGCCTTCCTCGGTATAAAATTTGATCGCGAAACCGCGGATATCCCGCTCCGCGTCCGCCGCGCCGCGTTCGCCCGCGACGGTGGAGAAGCGCACGAACAACTCGGTTTTCTTGCCGATTTCAGAAAAGATCCGCGCTTTGGAGTAGGCGGTTATGTCGTGCGTGACCGTAAACGTGCCGAACGCGCCGGAGCCTTTGGCGTGCATCCGCCTTTCCGGGATAACCTCACGGTCGAAATGGGCAAGTTTCTCGATGAACCAGGGGTTTTGCAGGGTCATCGGGCCGCGGCTTCCGGCGGTTGTCGAGTTGGTGTTGTCGGCGACCGGGGCGCCTGCCGCTGTCGTTAACTTGGTGTTTTTTCGCTCCATGGCACGTTCTCCTTATCGTTGAAAAGCCCGGTTATGTTTCTTAATAATAACAAATATTATTACTATACTGTCTTTGCCTTAGCATACCATATATTTTTGCGTCAAGAAAAGGTCCGGTGACGATAGAAAAATGCCGCCATCCGTGAGGCATGTTTTGCTTTTTGCGCGCCCGCATGACCACTGGGGTTTGGCCAGGCGTTCATGCGCGCCTTCCCTGGTTGTCTCCCTGAACGTATTCCATACAAAAATACTTGACATTCCGCTCGCTATAGAATATCCATCATGACAAGATTTTTTTTAAGGAAAAAATGTATGTTGTACCTATCAGAACTACTAAATCAGTCCATTATTATCACTATTTCTATTATTACATCGCGGTCGATGGGGCCTGATGGAGTTTTGTTGTAGGAGTCCGTACCATACGGATTTTCCGGATATATCGGAAAAAAGCCCTTACCGCAAAGCGGTAAGGGCTTTTTTATATTCAAAAAAAGGACTGTATCATGAAAGGATCACAAAGAATCGTTCCCGTTGTCGCCGCCGTCGCAATCCAGCTCTGTCTGGGGGTTGCCTATGTCTGGAGTGTTTTTCAAACCGGTATCGCAAACAGCATCTTTCGCGGAGACAACGCGGCCGCCGGTCTGACGTTTTCCCTGCTCCTGTCCACGCTGACCATCGGCAGCGTGTTCGGCGGCAAGCTCGCGGCAAAATACGCCACCCGTCCGGTGGTCATCGTGGGCGGGATCATTCTGAGCGCAGGCTTTTTCCTCGCCTCCTTCGTCACGCCCGAGACGCCCTGGCTGCTCTGGCTGGGCTACGGCGTCATGGGAGGGGTCGGCATGGGGTTCACCTATTCCACCACCATTGCGTGCGTGCAAAAGTGGTTTCCCGAGAAAAAGGGCCTTGTCACCGGCCTGATCGTTTCGGCCCTGGGGTTCGGCGGGGTGGTGTTCACGCCCATCATTGAGCGGCTTGTCGCCGGATTCGGCGGCGCGGAGGTCGGCGAACCCAAGACGCTGCTGGTTTTGAGCGGTATTTTTCTCGTCGTCTGCGTGACCGGGGGAATGTTTCTGAAAAACCCTCCCCAGGAAACGGTAAAAGGCGGCGCGGCCGCCGGCGCTCCGGGCGGCGACATGTCCCCCTCGCAAGTGTTGAAGGATCACCGGTTCTACCTCGTGACGGGTTCCTTGATGCTGGCGTGCATGGGCGGGCTGATGATGATCGGCTTTGCCAAACCGATCGCCGTGGCCAAGGGCCTGGGCGCAACCGCGACGATCGGCGTTCTTGTCATCGCCATGTCCAATTCCCTGGGGCGGTTGTTCTGGGGGATGGCCTCCGACCATATGGGCCGGAAGAAAACCATCGTGATTCTGCTGGCCGGGTCTGGCGCATTTTCACTCTTGGTAAACAGCGCCAACGGCTATTCGATCTATGTGCTGATCGGGTGCATCGGGTTCTTTTACGGCGGCTTTTTGAGCACGTTCCCGTCGCTCACGGCGGATCTGTTCGGAGCGCGGCACATGGCCACCAACTACGGCATGGTTTTGTTGGGATTCGGGATAGCGGCGATAGCCTCTTCCTCCATCGCCGGGCATTACAAAAACATCGCCGCGAACGATATTTCCCTGATGTTTCCGGCGTTCGTCATTGCGGCGGTGTGCTCCGCAGCCAGCGTGGCGTTGATGCTCATGCTGAAACCAAAGGCGGCAAGCGCATAGGGTTGTAATTTCCCTCCCCCGCAATATCGGGGGAGGGAAATATAATAAAAGGGGAGTGGACGGGGACACTCCTTTTATTATAGATTGCTTTTCCACGCCAACGGTACGATTCCAAAGGGGGGACTTATGCGCTCGTATACCGTCACCTGCCCTGATGTTTTTGACGCCGAAGACGCTGCCGCATATCTGGCGGAACAGCTTGCAGGGTTTTCACTGTGCGCGAACTCCTGCGCGCTCGTCATTACGGAGCCGGAAGAGGAATGTCTGGAGTGTCTTGCGCTTCTCAGCAAAAAACGTCCCGATATTCCGTTCATCGGGGCCACGAGCCTTGCGCAGCTCAGCCCGAAAGGATACAGCCGCCTGGGCATAACGATGCTTGTCCTGACGGCGGACGATTGCTGGTTCGGGCTTGCGGGAGCGGAGCATCTGGACGTCGACGGCGCCGGAAAAATAAAAAAAGCGTATGCGGAGGCCCTGGCCGCCCTTGACGGAAAGCAGCCGGAAGGGGCGTTTGTTTTTTCCAGCCTCACGGACGCGTATACGGAACAGGACAAGCTCACGCTGCTGGACGAACTGATCGGCCATAAGCCGATTATCGGCGGCATTGCTTCCGACGAATTCAAGTTCGCCGAGAAAAAGGTTTTCGTGAACGGCAGGGTTTTGAGCGACGGCTACGCGGTCATCCTTATCGCCGGGAAATTCAAACCGGTCGTGGCTGTCGGCGGCGTCCCCAACAAGGGCCTTCCCCGGTATAGAATTACGGGTTCCGACGGGCCTGTTCTGAAAAGTATCGACGATATCCCGATTCTTGAGTTTCTCCAAAAGCATGAGGTGAATATCAATTCATCCGAAGGGCTGCTTTTTGCCCCCTTCAGCGCGGTTCAAGGGGATTCCGACGAGAACGGGCAGCCCATCTGCCGCCCGTTGATCCATCTGGACAAGGAAAACGGCACCGCGCTGAGTTACGTCAACATGCCGCAAGGTTCCATGGTGTCGTTCCAGATCATTTCAGCGGACGATTTGAAACGCACCGTTGAAGACGCCGCCAAAAAGGTCATGGACACAATCGCGGCAACCTCGGATGACTACACCTACTCCTCCGTTTTTTGCGTCACATGCGCCGGAAGGCACGTGGTGCTTGCCTTTGAACGCGAATACGAGGCGGATATCGCCAAAAAGTATTTCGGGGGCAGCATGCAGTATGCGGGATTCTACGCATTTACCGAAATAGGACCGACGCGCATCGACGATGACGGCTATGCGAGCAACCACAGCCACAATCTGTCCGTCATCTTTTGCGCGTTTTAGGGTTGGGGGACCATGGCGGATCAGCTGGTACAGACTCCTGAAGAGATCATCAAATCTCTTAAAAAGGAAGTCGGCTTCCTGAAGCGCTCTTTAAGCGCGTTGCAGGTTGACTGTGAGTATTTGCGGATCAGCTATGCCCATGCGGAGCAGATGCGGGCCAAAAACGCCCGTGAAAAAGAATTGCAGGAAACGTACAACTCCTTTTTCCTCAACAACCACCCGCAGTTCGTCGCCATTTTCGATACGGAACTCCGGTTCGTTTTCGGCTCGCCTTCCGTGTGGAAGTTTTTGGGGCTGCCCCAAGGTGCCGCGCTGACGTTTGAGCCGTTCCGGTCCCTTTTTTTATACGCCCCGCAAGGCGAGGGGTGGCTGGACGGCATGGAATCCATTTTGCGGGGGGTCATGGTCTCCGGCGAGCCGGTGCGCCGTGAGGAAGTGTTCAGAAAAGTAGACGGCGAGGAAGTGATCGTCCAGACCCTGGCCATGCCCATAACCAACAGGGAAGCCAGTTGCATCGGCGTGAGCCTGATCCACAACGACATCACCGAAATCACCACCGCCAAGGAGAACGCGGAGGAAGCGTCCCGGGTGAAGGCGGAGTTTCTCGCCAACATGTCCCACGAAATACGGACTCCGTTGAACGCGATCATCGGGATCGCGCATATCGCCCTGAACGATGAGGTTTCCGCAAAAACACGGGAACAGATAACCAAAATCAGCCATGCGGGGCAGGCCCTGTTGGGTATCGTCAATGACATCCTCGATTTTTCCAAAATAGAAGCCGGTAAATTTACGATCGTCCCGGCGCCTTTCAGGCTGCGCGGGTTTCTCGATACCATCCACACGCTGTTCGAGCACAAAAGCAAGGAGAAGGGGCTTGACCTCATCGTGGATATCGGGGAAGGGGTGCCGGACAATCTCTCCGGCGATACCCTCCGGCTCACGCAGATATTCAACAACATCATCGGCAATTCGCTCAAATTCACGGAAAACGGGTCGATAACCGTGTCGTGCCGCGCGCGGGACGTGTCGGATGCCGGCGTCACCCTTGATTTTGCGGTAACGGACACCGGCATCGGCATAAAAAACGAGTACAAGGCGCATCTGTTCCAGCCGTTCACGCAGGCCGACGCCTCGCATACGCGCAATTACGGCGGCACCGGCCTTGGATTGACGATAACGCGGCACCTGGTGGAAATGATGGGGGGAACGATCAGCGCGGAAAGCGAAAGCGGAATCGGCACGACGATACGTTTCAGCTGCGTGCTTGGGCTTCTTGCCGACAAGGAAGAGACTCCCGTCGTTGCCGACCGGCCCGGCTGCCTTGCGGATGCCCTGCGGGCGCGGCTGGAGGGCAGGCGTATCCTGCTTGTGGAAGATAACCTGATTAACCAGGAAATCGCGCTCGCGTTGCTGGAAGACGTCGGCCTTGCCGTGACGGTCGCGAACAACGGGGAAGAGGCCGTTGCCGTGGTCAGGGAACAGACGGCGCTCCCGCCGTTTGATCTCGTCTTGATGGATCTGCAAATGCCGGTCATGGACGGCTTTGAAGCGACCCGGCTGATACGGAAAACCGTCGGCCCGGAGGCCATGCCCATAATCGCGATGACGGCGCACGTTCTGGGGGAAGAGCGGGTGCGGTGCGCAGAGGCCGGCATGGTGGACCACATTGCCAAGCCCATCGATGTTGACCGGCTCTATGCCGCCATCGACCAATATCTGGCTTAGGGCCTCTGTTCACATTAGTGTGAACAGGCCCTGAGAGCCGCCGGTTACGCGGAAAGATACACCCGCAATTTTGTCATGGCTTCGTCGATATCCAGCGGCTTACCGATATGGGCGTTCATCCCCGCGGCGAGGCATTGCTCCACGTCTTCACGGAACACGTTGGCGGTCATCGCGATAATGGGGATGTCCCGTTTGCGGGGGTCGTCAAGTTCCCGGATTTTGCGGGTGGTTTCATACCCGTCCTGCTCCGGCATGTGGATATCCATGAGGATCAGATCGTACGGCGCGTCCGATTCGACCGCCATCCGGAATGCCGCGACACCGTTTTCCGCGCAATCGATGGTCAACCCGGTGTGCTCAAGCAGGGAAATGGCGATTTCCCGATTTATTTCAATATCTTCCGCCAGAAGGATGCGTTTTCCGGCAAAGCAACCGGCGTTTTGCAGCGTAAGGTTGCGTTCGGGCCGGTAGCAGCTGTTCCGCAAGCATTCGGTGATGCAGTCGACGATGACGGACGCGAACAGGGGCTTGGGGATGAATTTTACAATCCCCGCGGCTTTGGCTTCCCCTTCAACCGCCGTCCATTCGTTGGCGGAGATCATGATGATGATGGCGTTGTCGCCATAGCGGCGTTTGATTTCCCTGGCCAGTTCCACCCCGTTCATGCCCGGCATTTTCCAGTCCACAAAAATGACGTGCGGGGCCTCGGCGCGTTGCTCCAAAAGCTCACAGGCGCTGAATCCGTCCGGCGCAACCGTGCATTGAAAACCGAGATTTTCCGACAGGCTGCTGAAATATTCCAGAACGTCCTCGGAATCATCCACCGCCATCACGTGAAGGTTTTTCCACGCGACGTTGCCCGGCAGCGCGCACACTTTCTGTTGCGTGCCGCGTTGCGCCTTGATGGTAAACGAGAAGGTGGAACCTTCCCCGGGCGTTGAGGCAACCCGGATATCGCCGTCCATCATGGTGACGATGCGTTTGGAGATGGCAAGGCCCAGCCCCGTGCCCCCGAACCGCCGGGAAATGCTGTCGTCGGCCTGCGCGAAGGAGCGGAAGAGCTTTTCCTGCTGCTCCGGGGAAATGCCTATGCCTGTATCGGTTACTTCAACAAGCAGGGTGCAGATATCGTCCTGTATCTCCTGGCAGCGCACCGACAGGGTTATCGTTCCCTGTTCCGGCGTGAACTTGACGGCGTTGGAGAGCAGGTTGGCGATAACCTGGGCAAGGCGCTGCTCGTCGGAAATGATGAACTGCGGCGTGTTTTTGTCTATTTTAACGATGAAGTTCTGATCTTTTTCGTCAATACGATAGGTTACCACGTTGGCGGCCCGCATAATCAACCGTTCAAGGTCTATTTCCGCGTACGCCAGTTCGAACATGCCGGCTTCTATCTTGGACATGTCCAGAATATCGTTGATGACCCCGAGCAGGTGGGTGGAGGCTTCCGCGATCTTGCCCAGGCAATATTCTTTCTTTTCCAGGCTGTCGGACGTTCTGGCTATGTTGGCCATGCCGATAATCGCGTTCATGGGGGTGCGCATCTCGTGCGACATGTTCGACAGGAAGTTGCCCTTGGCCTTGCTTGCCTGTTCCGCCCCTTCTTTCGCGCGCACCAGGCTGGTCATGTCATGGAACAGGGCTATGGCCGCGGCGGCGTTTCCCTGCTCGTCCAGCATGGGGCTGAAGTGGATGGAGTAGCTGCGCGGGCTGTTCGTCCGGCCGATATCAAGGAATTCCTCAATGGCGACCGCCTGTTTTTCCGCCATGGCCTTGGTGAATATGGCGTGGATATGCGCAAGCCATTTCTCGTCGGCAAAGGTTTTGAACACGTCCAGATACGCCCGCCCGTTGACCGCTGAAAAATCGGCGAAACCGGCCTGCCGCAGGAAGGCGTCGGTGCAATAGGCGAACCGCCCGTCGCGATCCAGCATGATAATGATGTCCGGGCTGTTTTCCAGCAGCAGTTTGAGATATTTTTCCTGCTTGGTCTTTTCTGCGGAAAAGGCCGCATCGCGGGCGGCCTGGGCGGCGGAGGCGATTCTGCTCCTGTCCAGAAGACCCTGGAGGGATTTTACCTGCCGGGCGAGGCGCTTGTTTTCCTGGCGTAAAAACAGCAGTTCATCTTCCACCGTAAGATGGTCCGGGCGCGCGTCTTGATCGAACATGAAAATACCTTCCCCTTACAATGATATTCCCGCCCTCCCCAGGGCGGTTGCCGTCAATGCCGTCGCGTCTTCAGGACCTCTAGAGAACGCAGGCAATAAGCGTAAAATTGTGAAATCTGTTGGCGGTGGCGCCGTTATCCGTGTATACGGGACATATTTCCCCGCCGGAGTAAGACATGTGGTACGGAATCCGGGCGCCGATGATCCCGGCGATTTTTTCCGCCTCCCCCAGCGGATTCGCGCCGAGAAGCAGGCTGCGGGATATGCAGCTGAGCAGCAGCAAGGCGCCGGGCGTGCCTTGATTCCGGATCGTCTCGGCCAGCCTGCCGGCGGAGCGCAGCACGTCCTCGTCGTTGAGGATGGCTGTCGACAGCGACGCGTTGACCGGCGCATCGCCGCCGCAATAGACGTCGCCGTTGTCCGCGATGGTGTAAATGCCCCTGCCCACGGGCTGTCCCCCGTCGTTGTAGTCGATGACAAGAGGGAACGACCCGCTTATTTTAAGGTCTTCCTTGTTGAGCCCGATGGATTCAAGATATTCCATGGCCGGAATGCCGTTGACGGCATGGATGACGTTCCCCGTCGAGGCCGTGATAAGGCCCTTTTGGTTCTGCATGTTCTGCGGCGAGATGGCGATGCAGAAAAACTTCGGCGTTACCGGGCCGTACACCAGAACCAGGGCCAGACGATCCCGGTAGTATTCGCCGTTGTAAATGACGGAGGCCTCTTCAAAGGCCGGTGTATGGTCGCAGGCCAACGTGCCGAAAAGGGGAACGCCGTCGGAGGCTTCCGTTATTTCGTTGACGAAGGTGTTGCCGCTGATGTGTTCCAGCAGAGGGCCGTAGGCGAGTGCGAGCGAAGGCCTTTCCAGCGGTTTCGCGGCGGCCGCGTAGGCCCGGGCGATGGGCCCCTTTTGTTCTTTCCCGAGCGGGTCGGTCAGGGCGGTGGTGAAGGAAACTTCGTCGCTTGTCAGCACGCACACGGTCAGCATATCCATCCCGCTTTTTTCCTTGGTCGCGGAGGCGAGGGAGGATATGCCGACGACGTCGAAGGGGAGCTTGGCGGACAAAGCTTTTACCAGCCCGGAATACATGCATTCGCAATGGCAGGTAATAATCCCCACGGAATGTTTCCGGAGCGCGTTGGCGAGGTCAAGCTGCATGAGAACGTCGGAAACGGCCGCATCAATATCGTCGATTTCAAAGGTGTGCGCCACGAGCGAAGTAATCATCAGCCCCCCGAGGGAAACAACAGGTGTTATATGAAACAATCGATCAGGGGGATATAGCAGTATATGCAATATACCTCAAGCAGTAGAAATCATATGCAGCAAGTATGATTGCATTGCAATGCCGCGCTGCACTCAAAAACGGAAAACGCAAACATATCGCGAGTGCACCCGCAAAGATGCTCATGTAGTTTTTCCAGTATGGAATGCTTGACAAAATTTTTATACAAAGCGGGTACTTCATGAAGTATATCGTCATCAAGACGCACCGCAGCGAATATCCGGATCCTCTCAGCTTCCGCAAAGGAACCTTGCTTACCATTGGGGAAAAATATGACGGCCCCGAGGCGTGGGAAGACTGGTACTTTTGCGCCGCGCCCGGCCATGCGGGCGGCTGGGTTCCCCGGCGGGTCATTGAACCGCTCGGTGACGGCACGGGCCGGGCTTTGGAAGATTACAGCGCGCGCGAGTTGGATGTGGACTAAGGGTATCCGGGGAGGGAACCGCAAGAGTAAAAAACCTTGCGGTTCCCTCCCGGCGTATCAAAGCCCCAGCAGGTCCGGGATCCCGGTGACAAGCGCGGGTATATAGGTGATGAGCCCCAGAACGATCAGCAACGGAAGCAGCATGATGCCCAGATCCTTAAGCATCTCGCGCAGGGAAATTTTGGCGATCCCCGCCGCGACGAACAGGCACACGCCGAGCGGCGGCGTACACATGCCGATGGTCAGGTTTACCGTGACCACCACGCCGAAGTGGATAAGGTCGATGTCGAACGCCTTGACCAGGGGCAGGAACAGCGGCACGAAAATGGTCAGCGCGCTGATTGTGTCGATGAAGGTGCCGGCGACCAGGAGCACGACGTTCATCATCAGGAGCGCGCCCCACTTGCTGGTGATGAAGGTGGTCAGCATGGCCGTGACTTCCTGGGGAATCATTTTCACGGTCATGAACCAGATGAACAGGCTCGCGGTCATCAGAACGGTCAGGATGATGCCGTTCATGATGGCGGCGTCCACAATGGCTTCCCAGATGCTCTTCCAGGTCAGTTCCCGGTAAACCAGGCCGCCCACGGCAAAGGCGTAGGCCACGGCCGTGGCCGCGGATTCCGTGGGGGTGAAGACGCCGGTAACGATGCCGCCGATAATGATGAACGGCATGACCAGGGCGAGAATGGCGTCCTTCAGCCCCGCCAGCATTTCCTGGAAGGAGCAGCGGTAGGCGCGGCCCACATAGCCCCGTTTTTTGCTGATGAAGTAGTTGAATAGCATCAGCATGAAGCCCATCAAGAGGCCGGGCACCAGCCCGCCCATGAACAGCTTGGCAATGGACGAGCTGACGATGACACCATAGATGACCAGGGGGATGCTCGGCGGGATGATCGGGCCGATGGACCCGGAAACAGCCACCAGCGTCGCGGAATACGGCGCGGAATAGCCCGACCGGGTCAGCTCGTACATGAGCACGCCGCCGATCGCCGCGGTCGCCGCGATGGCCGAGCCCGTAACCGCGGCGAAGATCATGGAGGCCACAATGACCACCATGCCGAGCCCGCCGGCCATGTGCCCGACCACGGTCAGGGAAAAGTCCGTGATGCGGCGTGAAATGCCGCCGATGGCCATGAGGTTGCCCGCGAGAATGAACAGCGGAATGGCTATGTAGGTAAAGTTGTCCACCCCGACGAACATGCGCTGGGCGAGGATTTCCAGGGGCAGGTCCGTGCCCAGAAGGCCCACGAGCGTGGTAAAGCCGAGCCCGAAGGAGATGGGCACCCCAAAAAGGAAAACGCCGAAAAGAAGGACTATCCAGATCATGCCGCGCCCTCCTCTTTGCCCGCGAACGTGCGGAGCGACCGGTATGTGTCAAGCAGCAGGGCGGCAAGCATGATCACGATGGTTACCGGGAAAATGGCGTATACATAGCTCATGGGGAACAGAATATACGGCGTGGTCTGGTCGGCGTTGAGCTCAATGAAGGAAATGCTGTACCGCATGACCGTGGCCAGGAAGAACATGACGATGCAATTCGAGATGATGCCGAACATGATCTTGACCCTGGCCGATACGAGCTGGAGCACCACGTCGATGTTCAGATGGGTCTTGCGGATGATGCCGACGCACATCCCGCAGAACACGGAATAGATAAAGAATATCCGGATGATGTCCGTGGCCCAGGGCAAGGATATGCTGAACAGGTAGCGCTGGATCACCTGGAAAAAGGTGACCAGAAACACTATCGTGAGCGACGCGCCGCTGACCCACATAAAAAAACGCTCAAAAATTTTCATGGGCACTTCCTTAGCGATTTACTCCATAAAGCGAGGTATCCCGCGATCAGGGCGGGGCGGCGTTTCCGGAGCGGAGGCCCGCGCGGGCCGGGCCGTCCGCGCCGGTCAGCCCTCTTGCGGCGGCGGAAGGACCAGCCTTCCGCCGCCGGACGGGGATGTTACTTCGCGGCGGCGGCAGCGTCCTTGAACTTCTGGACCAGCTCGGCCGGAACCATGTCCAGGATTTTGCCGAAGTCCTTGGTCGCTTCCATGAAGGCGGCCACGTCGGGCTTTTCTTCGATGGTCACGCCGGCCTTCTTGATGACTTCGATGCGTTCGGCGTCAAGGCGCTCCAGTTCGGCGCGCTGCAGGTCTCGGGCCGTGTTCGCGGCCGCGATCACGATATTTTTATGCTTGTCGCTGAGCTTGTTGAAGAAGTTCGGGTTGATGAGCACCGCGACGGGTTCATAGGTGTGCCCGTCAAGGGAGACGAACTTCTGCACTTCATAGTAGCGCATGGAGTAAATGGTGGCGATGGGGTTTTCCTGGCCGTCAACCACGCCCTGCTGCAGGGCGCTGTACAGTTCCCCGAAGGGGATGGGGGTCGGCACGCCGCCGAGCATCTTGATGAATTCCATCCAGGACTTGGATTCCTGCACGCGGATCTTCTGGTTCTTCAGGTCGGCGGGCGTTTTGATCGCCTTGGTGTTGGAGGTGAAATGGCGGAAGCCCACTTCCCAGAAGCACAGGTTTATCAGTTTCTTCCCGGAGATCAGTTTGTTGAGTTCCTGGCCGAAGGGGCCGTCAAGAACCGCATAGGCCTGCTTGCGGGTTTGCAGAACATACGGATAGCTGAGCACGCTCATTTCCGGCACAAAGCTGGGCAGGGGGCCGACAGCGGCGACGCCCGCCATTTCAATGGTGCCCATGCGCACGCCCTCAATGGCGTCGCGTTCGCTCCCGAGCTGCCCCTGGGGGAAGATCTGCACGACGATTTCGTTGTTGGAAAGTTCCTCAACGGCTTTTTTGAAGAACCCCGCGCCGATGTGGTACTGGTGCTCGGTGCTGCCGCCGTGGGCGAACTTGATGGTTACGGCCGCCCCGGCGGTCAGGCTGAACATGAGGGTAAAAACGAAAGATACCATGGCGAGTTGCAGGCATTTTTTCATCGCTATTCTCCTGTCGGTTGATGATTGGTAAATTCGGTGGCCGGATGCGTCAGTTGCGGTCCGGAAGTTCGATCACATCGTATTTGTGCTGGATTGTCCGTTTGAGCGCCGGGTCGGACAACTCCATCCTGAACGAGCCCTGGTAGGCGATCTTGCCGGCAAGGGGGAGCGTTCCGCTGAAGAAGGAGAACGTTCCCTTGCCCTTCAGGTCTTCCTTGGCCAGCCGGATCAGCTCTTCGGGGACCAGAATTTTGGCCAGGGAACCGTCCTGGTAGATCCGTTCGGCCTGGCCCGGCTCCGTGATCCAGGACCGCAGCAGAATGCCGTCCCAGTGGTCTTTCACGTCGTCATAGCACCAGAAAAGGTTTCCTATGATTTTGGAGCAGGCCTGTTTGGCCTTGGAAACGGAGACCGTCTCCAGATGCCTGTCCGTGTGGTCGCTGGCGATGGTGAAATACATTTTGCCGGCGGCATCGAACGCGGCGAAAAATTCCACTTCACCGGAACACCCGTTGCCCACGACCTGGAGTTCCGTATTCGAGGAAACCCGCGTCGGATCAAGCCAGTACATGCTCGGCACGGTCTCCGGCGCGGGAACGCCGATGGCTTTCAGTTCCTCCACATGCGCGATGACGCTGGCCTGGTCGCGCCCCGCGTAGCCGATGGCAACACAGTATTGCCAGGTAAAATCCACCTTTTCCAGAGTCCCGTTGCTTCTCGCCACAATTCCGGTAAGTTTCACAATACAGCCCCTTTGCATTTTCGGGCGGGACGCGGGAAAGCCCGCGCCGTGCCCTGGTTACAGTACCCTGTCCTTGAGCACCGGGAACGCGGTCTGCACCCGCTTCACCAGGCCGGGATCTATCTCCGCCGTGACGATGGCTTCCCTGAAACTGGTGCCCGCGACAACCGTTCCCCAGGGGTCCACCACTTTGCTGTGCCCGAGATACATCGAACCCGCCTGCCCGCCTGCCGCGTTGCAGGAAATGAGGTAGCAGGTGTTTTCCAGGGCCCGCGCCTGATTAAGCACCTCCCAGGCCTCGTTGCGCGGATAGGGCCAGCAGGCCGGTACCAGGATGAAATCCAGGCCCACGTCGGCCATTTTCCGGTAGAATTCCGGGAACCGCAGGTCATAGCAGGTCGAAAGCCCCATCCTGCCGAATTCCGTATCAATGACGCTGATACCGGAGCCCGGGGTGAGCAGTTCCGGCTCCCGGGACTTGTAGGTGAACAAATGGAGTTTGCTGTAGGTGCCGATCAGCTTTCCCGTCCGGTCGAAGAGCACGCTGGTGTTGTAATATTTGCCGTCGCGCGCTTCCACGAAGCTGCCGCCGTGAACATACGCGCCGAGTTCCCTGGCCTTCCCGGCAATGGCGCTCGCCGTGTAGCCGTCAAGGGGCTCGCTTTCGGCATAGTAGCGGTCGTAATTGGCAAACCCGATGTTCCACAGTTCCGGCAGGATAAGAAGATCGTACCCTTTGCATTTGTCCATCATGGAAAGGGCGTATGCGACGACCTGCTCCTTGGTCCGGGAATCGTTCAGTTCCAGCTGAATGGAAGCTACTTTCATGGCGTGTTGTTCTCCTTTGTGGATGTGGCGAAAATTTCCAAAAGCGCTTCGCGCGTCAGCAGAAGGTGTTCCCGCATGGCATAGGCCGCGGCTTTGCCGTCTTTATCGCGCAACGCGGCGACAATGGCCAGATGCTCGCGCAGCGTCATGCTGTACCGCTGCTTGAGCCGCACCGCTTCCACGCCGAGACGGAGATGGATGTCCCGCAGGGTGCGCAGAATACTGATGAGTCTTCCGTTCTTGGTCAGTTCGGCGAAATAGAGGTGGAAATTTTGATCTATGGTAATGAATTCACCGGCGTCTTCCTTGCCGGCAAGGCTTTTTTGCCATTCCATGAGCGAATCGAAATACGCCAGTTCCTTGGCCCCGATAAACGGGGTGGCGAGCTCCACGGCGTAGGGTTCAATGGCGAGACGCAAATGCATGCACTCGTTGATGTCCGAATAGGTGACCGGCCGGACAAAGGCCCCCTTCCAGGGGACAATGCTCACCCACCCCTCGTCCCGCAGCGCGTACAGCGCTTCCCGCACGGGGGTCCTGCTCACGGCGAGCTTCGCGGCAAGCTTGCGTTCGTTGACAACCTCGCCGGGACGCAACGCGCAATTGGTGATCGCCTTTTTCAAAGATTTGTATACTTTTTCTTTGTATGACTGGTTATCTCGGGTTTTTGCCATGGCGTTCAATGGTTTCCGGATATTATAAAAGCAGAAAAATACCAGTTTCATAAAAGAACTACCGGCTTATTACATGCGTCTGTAATTATTTGTAATCGAATATATTTATGCAGCGTATTGCTCTAACAAAAGCGACCCCCGGCATGGTGCTGGCCCAGGGCGTCAGCAGACAGGGCGAGGGGCCGGTTCTCGTGGGGGCGGGAGTCGCCCTCACCGAATCCATCATTGACCGCATCCGCCAGGCGGGGGTGGGGACTATCTGCGTTGAGGGCAACCCCCTCGGCGCCCAGGGAACGGTAGGGAACTTGCGCGTCGTGGCGGATAACCTGCCGTTTTTGTTCCGCCGTCACAAGGATAACGTGTTCATGATGACGCTCTGCACGGTTTTTTCCCGTCATTTTGCCCGTCGGATGGCCGAGCAGCGGGCCATGGAAGATGCTGCCATAGAAGCCGCCAGGAACAAGACGAAGGGAGAAAATGACGGCGCTTCCGCCGGGGGCGCGCAATGACCAACGATCTGACGACGGAATACAAGGGGCGCATCTTGCAGGTGGCAAGCCTGCCCGTCATGCCGACGACGCTGGACGAGGTCAACCGTCTGATGGAGTCGCCGGATGTCTCCACGGACAAGATCGCGAAAGCCATCAGCTACGACCAGGCCATGGCCGCCAAAGTGCTGCGCATGGTCAACTCCCCGATTTACGGGTTTCCCGGCCGGATATCCTCGTTGCAGCACGCCTTGACGCTGCTGGGGCTGAACGTGATCCGCGGGGTCATTCTCTCAACCGCCGTGTTCGACGCCATGAACGCCGGCATGGCGGGTTTGTGGGACCACAGCCTCGGCTGCTCGTTGGCTTGCTCGCAAATTGCCAGGGAGACGGGGAAAAAGAACCCCGAGGAGTTCGCGGTTGCCGGGCTGCTGCACGATATTGGCAAGGCCGTGTTTTCCTTGCAAATTCCCGAGGCGAAGAAGGAAGTCGACTGGCTTGTGGCGTCGCAGGATATCAGTTTTTTTGAGGCGGAGATCCGCATCCTCGGCTTCGGCCATGATAGGATCAACAAATGGCTTTCCGAACACTGGAATTTGCCCCTGGTCATCAAGGAAGGCATGGTGCACCACCACGACCCCATGAAAGCGGAATTCCATCCGGAAGTTGCGGCGGTCGTGCAACTGGGTGATTTTTTCGCCCGGATTTATGATTGCGGGTTCGGCGGGGACAGGGGCGTTAACGCCGTTGATCCCCGGTGCCTGAAAATACTCGGCTTGAACCAGAAAAAGGTTGAAGGGCTGCTCGATTCCGTGGGTGAGGAAATAGTGAACGTCCTTGCGCAGTTGAAAGGGTAACGTATGACGGCACCCGTGTACAACGCCTGCTATGTGGGCGGCAACCAGGCCATACGCAAGGCGCTTGCCGACGTGTGGGACCCCGCCGTCGCCAACTGGACGTTTTTTGATACCGGCCGCGAGGCCACCGGCGTACTCCTGACATCGCCGCCGGATATTCTGCTCTGTTCCATGACGCTGCCGGACATGTCGGGCATTGACGTCGCGCGGCTTCTCAAGGAGGAGAACGTCTATTCCCAGGTGCCGGTCGTGATGTGCCTTTCCCCTGAGGAAGCCGAAGCGTACGCCGATTGGCACAACCTCGTCGCCGACGATTTTTTTGTTTTCCCATGCCCCATCCCGGTCATCAGGGCGCGCCTCGACCTCGCCATGGGCAGGGCCACGCGCACCCTTGACGCCAACCCCTTGAGTCGGCTGCCGGGCAACACGTCCATCATCAAGCATACGCAGGGGCTTATCGATAAAAACCAGGATTTCGCTCTGGGGTACTGCGATCTGGACTATTTCAAGCCGTTCAACGACAAGTACGGGTTCGCGCGCGGGGACGAAGTGCTCATGATGACCTCACGGATCATCCTCAATTCGGTCCATGACCAGGCGCTGCCGTTTTCTTTCGTGGGGCATATCGGCGGCGACGATTTTGTCTTCATTGTGCCGGTCGGCGCGGCGGAAGCGGTCAGCAAAAAGATCGTATCCGCGTTCGACGCCATTATTCCCCAGTTTTACGATGCCGAGGATCTCGCCAAAGGCTGCATCGTCTCCGTGGACAGGCAGAACAACGTCTGCACGTTCCCGCTCATGGCCATTTCCGTTGCCGTCGTCTTCAACAGGAACGGCAACCTTAAGCACTACGGGGAGGCCTCAAGCCTCGCCATGGGGCTGAAAAAGGTCGCCAAGAAATCCGTTACCAGTTCCTACGCGCTCGACCAGCGGCGTTCGTGAAACCCGGCCGCGGTTTCATGGCGCCCTGTCGCGGGCTATTCGTGCCGGGGTTGCTCCTGCCGGGGTCACTCGTGATGGTACGGGCGGCCGCGCATGATGGAGTCCGCCCGGTACAGCTGCTCCAGCAGCAGCACGCGCGCGAGCTCGTGGGGCAACGTCATGGGACCGAGGCTTAAGAGCTTTGCCGCGCGTTCCTTGACCGGCCGGGCCAGGCCGTAAGCCCCGCCGATGATGAAGCAGGGCGTTCTGGCCGTGTCGAAACACTGCTGGATAAACCGGGCGAACAGCGCGGAGGTCAGCGCCTCCCCATGTTCGTCCAGGCAGACGGGCATGAGGTTGCCCTTCAGCGCCTGGAGTATCCGGTCGCCTTCAAGGGCCGTCCTGTCGGCCGCGGACAGGGTCGCATCGCCGTCCTTGACCACGGTTTCGATGAGCTCATAGCCGTGTTTCAGTCGTTTTGCGTATGCCTCGGCGGCGGCCTTCCAGTGGGGCTCGCGCAACCGGCCGACGGCGATAAGGTGAATCTGGGGCATGGTTGTTCCCGGCAGTGGTTTTCCGTGCCTATTCCACAAAACGGGAAAAAACACAAACGCCAAGCGCCAGCGGCGTTTTGCGGTGGTTTTGGTTGACTTTGGTCGGAATGGGATTAATACTTCAAGATTCTGTTTGCTGGCCGTGGCAGGCGTGAACCCGTTTCCGGTTTGCGCGGTGCCGCCCATCGTTGCGACGGGCGGCATGGACAGGTGAGGATACCGTATAGCGGACTTTTATGCTGGAAAAACTGAAACGATTTATCCGTTACTGGTATCTGCGTCTGGTGCGCATCCAGGCAACCCCGCACAATATAGCCATGGGGCTCGCCGCCGGAGTTTTTGTCGGCCTGCTTCCCGTGCTGCCGTTCCAGACGATTATTGCCGTCGCTCTTGCCTTTGTCGTGCGCGGGAGCAAAATCGCCGCCGCCCTCGGGACGTGGATTTCCAACCCGCTCAACTGGGTTCCCGTTTACATGCTGTTCTATTATGTGGGAAAGGCGGTCGTGCCTTTTGACGTGCCCCCGTTCAACCCTTCCCAGCTTGAAATGACGGAAATGCTTGAAATGGGATGGAAGTTTTTTGCCGTCATGATGGTTGGAGGCCTCGTCGTTGCGACTCCTTCGTCCATTGTCTCGTATTTTATTGCGTTTAAAGGCGTTCAAGCCTACCGCGTCCGGCGTCAGGCCCGGCTCAGACGCGCTCCCGCTGCTCCGGAGGTGGAAAGCTGTGCGGACACGGGTAAAGACACCGGCGAATAACCGTTTTTTGCTATCATGAAAAAATTTCTTTTGTGCATTCTTCTTTTAGTACTGCCTCTCCCGGCGTACGGTTCTCCGGCGGAGCCGGCGCCCGTTGCCGCGGAAATTCCCTTTCGCCCCGATACCGCGTACCTCGCCGACCGGCAGGCTCTTGACCGGCTGCAGCGCGACGCTTTCCGCTACATCTGGGAGGACGGCTGTCCGGTTTCCGGCATGGCGTACGAATCGGTCGGGGCCGGGGATTTCACCCCCGTGACTACCGGCGGGACGGGGTTCGGCATTGCCGCCATCGTCGTCGCGACGGACAGGGGTTGGATAACCCGGGAGCAGGCTCTTGCGCGGCTCCAGACCATAACCGCCTTTTTGCGGGACAAAACGGCGCGCAAGCAGTATCACGGCGCGTTTCCCCATTGGATCGACGGCAAAACCGGCGCGACCATCCCGTTCGGCAAGAACGATACCGGCGCGGATATCGTGGAAACGGCCCTCCTGATGCAGGGGCTGCTCATCGCGCGCGCCTACTTCAACGGGCCCGGCGTGGAAGAGACGCTGCGCTCCGTCATTACCGAGTTGTGGGAAGGCATCGACTGGGACTGGTTCACCAACGGGGAAAACAGCGGCCTCTATTGGCACTGGAATCCCGATACCGGCTTTTCCCACGGGCTGCGGATACTCGGCTATAACGAAGGGTTCATCGCCTATATCCTGGCCCTGTCTTCCCCGACGAACCCTGTCAGCAGTTCGGCCTACGATTACTGGACTTCCGACAAGAGCTATCAGCCGAAAGAGCTCTACGGGTATACCGTTGCGGCTTCTCTTCCCGGCGGCGGCCCGCTTTTTGTCAGCCAGTATCCCTTCATCGGCCTCGACCCGCGCCGCATGGCCGATCCCTTCGTGCCCGGCGGGTATTTTACCCGCAACGTCAAACACACCTTGAGCAACAGGGGCTACTGCCTGTATAACGCGCCGTCCAGGAACCGCTACAGCCCGGCGTTATGGGGGCTTACGGCCAGCCAGATCAAGGGCGGGTATGCCGCCAACGAGCCCTCGCGCGATTCCGGCACGATCGCGCCCACGGCGGCGCTTTCCTCCATGCCCTACACGCCGCACTATTCCATGCAGGTTTTGGAAAACCTTGACGGCCCCCTGCGGGAAAACGTCTGGGGAAAAAACGGCCCGTACGATGCGTTCAGCCTGCGGGACAACTGGTTCAGCAACTCCTACCTCGCCATCGACCAGCTGACCATGGTCGGCATGGTGGAAAACTACCGCTCCGGCCTGCTCTGGAACCTGCTGATGCAGGACAAGGATGTGCGGATAGGGCTGCAGGTGGCCGGCATTACGGACCCCCAACTGGAAGAAGGGTTTCCGGAAGCGGTCGTGACGCTGGTCCGCAAGGGAAAAGGCTATGTCGCGGACGCCTATGATATCCGCCGCCACCCGGATACGGGGCTTTTCATGATCCCCTATTGGGCGGAGGACGAGGGGGAGGTCCGCTTTACGTTTCATGCCGCTGGCGGCGACGAGATCCGCAGCGTGACCGAAACGGCCGCGAAAGGGCGGAACGTGCTGACGTTCCCGCAATTCATGCCTCCCGACGGCGCGGTGCTCACCCTGACCATGCACAAGAACGGCAAGACGTATTCCCTGCCGGTCAGGCTGCACTGATTTCCACCTTCACGCATAGGATACCATAAACGGCGGCCGGGGTTCCGGCCGCCGTTGCGTTGCGGTCTTCCGCATGGACAGGCTGTCCGTCATTGCGCGTCATGCAGATACGGCGCGGAGCCGCGCCCTTTTTCCGTTTACACAATCCCCCATCGCCGGGCGCTGGAAACGTCAAGTTGCCATACCTTGTCGTGCAGGTTGCGCAGGCATTCCGGGTCGCTGAGAATGGCGATTTTTTCTTTCGCGTTCAGGGAACCCGGCCCGTAGGCGAGGGCCTTGGCGGTAAGCGAGGCCAGCCAGGCCTGCTTTTTGGCGGAATTCTTGCGCTGGTGGCCGTTGAGGGTCATATGCAGGAAAAAGACCCGGGGGATAACCACGGCCCGCATGAATCCCTTGTCCCTGGCAAGTTCAAAGGGGCTGGGGGGCAGGGGTTTGCGGATGTTGCGCTTGAGAAAGGCCAGCTCTTTGGGCGGCTCGACGTCCGGGGGCGTCGTGAACAGGCGTATCAGCCGCGCGCCGTTGCCGAGGCGGACTCTGCTGGTCAGAACGGACAGGGGAATGGAAACGGCAAGCCCGATGATAATGGGGGACAGCCAGAGGAAAAAGCCGGGGTTGGCAAGGTACATGACGCCGCCCCAGAGCAGGCCGAGGAGCGTTCCCCACCAATGGAAACGCACGGCGTCGCCCCAGGTTGTTTCCTGCGAGCGGTTCTGGGTGTTCCAGCCGCTGGGGCTTCCCAGAAGCGTGGTAACCACGAAATAGCTGTGGAACAGCATGCGGACGGGAGCGAGCAGGGTGGAGATGACGACTTCCCCGATCACGCTGAACGTCATGGCCGCAACCCCGCCGAAGTGCTTGGCGCCTCCCCGGACGGCAACCAGAATAAGGGCGAATATTTTGGGAAGAAAGAGCAACGCCGCAGTGCTGCTGAGGAGCGTTAACGCCCAGCGTGGGAAATACTGGGGCCAGTCCGGAAAAAGGCTTGGGCCGGAAGGGAAGTAAGTGGGCACGACGAAAATTTCCGCCATGGCCTGGGCGGAACTGGCAATAAGAAAGAAAAACCACAGCAGCGCCGAGCCGTACGACATGATGCCGTTGATGAACAACGCCCTGTGGGTGGGGAAGAAGCCGCGCGTGAACAGTAGGCGACTGTGCTGCAAGTTGCCCTGGCACCAGCGTTTGTCGCGGATGAGTTCGTCAATGAGGGTCGGGGGGCATTGCTCGTAGGAGCCGTCCAGGTCGTATCCCAGCCAGACGCCGTAGCCGGCCCGGCGCATGAGCGCCGATTCCACAAAGTCGTGGCTCATGATGTCGCCGCCGAGCGGAGACCTGCCGGGCAGGGTCGGCAGCTGGCAGAATTCCATGAACGGGGCTGTCCGGATGATGGCGTTGTGCCCCCAGTACTGGGCGTCGCCGAGTTGCCAGTAATGCAGGCCCGCCGCGAAAATAGGGCCGTACAGGTGGTTGGCGAACTGCTGGACCCTGGCGATGAGGGAACGGCTGCCAAAGGCTTTCGGCGGGGTTTGCAAGATGCCGATATCGGTATGGGCTTCCATGGCCTGCACCATGCGGGCCAGGGTTTTTCCCGCCATGACGCTGTCCGCGTCAAAGACGATCATGTAGCGGTAATTCGCGCCCCAACGCCGGCAGAAGTCCGCGATGTTGCCGCTTTTGCGTTTCAGGTTGCTTCTCCGGCGGCGATAAAAGATGCGGCCGAAGGCGTTTTCCTCCCGCACCAGGGAGTACCATGCCTCTTCTTCCCGGACCCAGGCTTCCGGGTCCGTGGAATCGCTCAAAATAAAGGTGTCGAAATGATTCGCAACACCCAGCTCGCGCAGGGAGGCGATAACCGTGCGTATGCCTTCGGCCACCATCCGGGTGTCTTCATTATAGACGGGAAACAGGAGGGCGGTGCGGAAGTCATCGGGGAGATCACAGCTTTCCGGAAGGTTCGCCGTTACGCTGTATTTGTCCACTTTGTTGAAAACAATGACGCACCCGGCCAGGGAACTCCAGAACCCCACGGATATCCAGGAAAAGAGGACAGCGAAGAGCGCCGTGATGACGGAGTTCCACAACAAACCCGTTGCCGCGGGCAGGAGCGAGTACATGATCGTGGCCGCGAGAAGAGACGGGATGAGGATAAGCGCGAGCAGGACCGAGCGGCGGCGGTTTCCCGCATGCATCCATGCGGGGTTGGGAGTCTCAGCCTTCATCCTTTGTAGCATCCTTTTTTGCCGTCCGGGTAAAAACCGTCCGGCACCATTTGATGATCGCCGTCGTGAGCGAGAGGGGTTCCATATCTTTCGGCAAAACGGTTCTGCGGTTCAGAGGGGGCGCGCATACCAGCGGCAGGGATTCGCCGCCCGCCACGGCAGGAGGGCCGCCGTTTTCCCGCAAGAGCCCGAACAATTCTGCCATCACCTTGTCCGGCCCGGCGCCGCGCCCCGCGCGGCGCATACTTTCCAGCGCGAGGGCCACGCCGTCCTCCGGCTCGATATCCATGCCGCGCGTGTAGAGAAGGACCCTGTCGCGCGCGACAAGGCTTTTGGTGTCCGGTATGCGTGCCTGGTTCATTGTCATGGTGCGTTCATGCCTGCGGGCGGGCTACAGCGGCAAATCGTAAATCCATTCTTCCGTAAGGGGGGCCGGCAGATTCTCCCCCTTTTTGAGCAGGGCGCGGAAGCGCAGCCGGGCCGAGCCTTCGCGGGCGGAGATGATGCTTTGCATAACACTGTCCTGGCGGGGCAGCTTGACGGTGAAAGACAAGCGCCAGCCGCCGGTCGCCGGGTTTTTCATGAGCTGCTTTTCGACGATCGGGGCGTTTTCCGGCGTTTCGACAAAGCTGGTGAGGCCGAAATCCGCCGGCAGGCTTGCCAGCGCCTCGCTCTCAAAGTCGACCAAAAAACGGGCGGTATCGCCGCTTTTTACCAGCCTGGTGGCTGTCGCGCGGCCCAGGGCGTGGGGGGTGACTCCCGGCGTCATCCAATACAGCTTGTACGCCAGCGACAGGGCTTGGGAATCTTTCGCGCCGTCGGCGGGGGCGAGAGAATCCGGAACCCAGAAGGCCGTGATGTTGTCGTGGATTTCCTCGGAACTGGGGATCTGGATCAGTTCTATCCTTCCCGGTCCCCAGTCGCCGTGCGGCTCGACCCAAACCGACGCTTTGCGTTCAAAGCGGGCGGCGATGTCCTGGTAGTGGTCGAAATTGGCGTCGCGCTGCAACAGGCCGAAACCGCGCGGGTTTTCCATGGGGAAGGTGTTGATCGCCAACCGTGCGGGGTTGGCAAGCGGCGCCCAGGCCCAGGCGTTTTCCCCGGTGGAGAAAAGGAGGCCGTCGGAGTTGTGGATTTCCGGCCTGTAGTCGTTGGGGCGCACGTTATCCGTTTCCGAGTATAGAAACATGCTGGTCAGCGGAGCCACGCCGATTTTCTGCGGCCAGGCCGCGTCTTTGCGGAGAAAAATTCTGGCTTCCACGTCCATGACGGTAGATGTTCCTGGAGTGATGACGTACCGGTACGCCCCGGTCAGGTTCGGCGAATCCAGAAGGGCGCACAACGTCAGGCTTGTGTCGCCGGGTTTCGGCGTGACGATCCAGAACTCGCGGAAAAGGGGGAATTCCTCGCCGTCGGAAAGGGCGGTGTTGACGGCCAGCGCGCGGGCGTGCAGGCCCCCGGCCGAGTGTTTGCCCGCGCCCCGGAAATAGGACGCGCCGAGAAAAGACGCGACGCTGTCACGGGAAGACGGCGCATTGAGCGGGTATACGATGCGGAATCCGGCAAAGCCCGGAGGCGTTTGTTTTACCTTCTCCGCCAGAGCCTTGTTGCCGTATGCGAACATATCCGGCGAAAAGGGGAGCTGCGTGGTTGCGGCGCCGTCAACGATGGAGATATCGACCTGGCGGTTATAAATAAAACCGGGATGGAAGAACTCGACCTCAAACGGCAGGTTTTTGTTGCGCCATAAAGACTTTTCCGGTTTGAAGCTGATGGACCGCCACTGGGCTTCCGGCAGGGAGAGCAGGAAATCCGGCGCCTGGGCCTCTGCCGGTTTGTAGGACCGGGTGGCCCTTCGCTGGGCCTTTTCAATGACGGACGGGAACGGGTCCACGACGGCTTCCGGCTCCGCCGCCTTGGAAAGCGGGGCGGGAGCGGCCGCGGCGGAAAAAGGCGCAACAAAGACCAACGCGGCAAGCAACGCAATGCGGGCACCGTTCGAGACGTGGAAGAGAGCGAAACAATCAAAGTTTACCATGGGTAAATGCTATACTCCCCGTATAGGATGCTGTCCAGAGTATTTCGCGGCGGCCGGCGGCCGCCGCACGCAAATGCACCATACAAAAAAAAGCGGGCCTGTAAAAGACCCGCTTTATAATGGGCGGTTCCGGGTTACTTGCCGGGGGTAAAGGTCACGGTCAAGCCCAGCGCGGCGGGGTTCATCATATACGCCTGCATCAGTTGCTCGAGGGTAGACGGGCTTTCCGGCTGCACGACGATCTGCAGCGTTCCGCCGGATTTTTCCAGGAAGTTGACGAGGCCGTTCAGGATGTCTTTGCCTGCCTGGCTTTGCTCAACCTCGATCTGGGCGCGCAGGGACTCCAGTTCTTTGGCGCGGGCCTGTTCCGCCGTGTTGTCGTCATAGAAACCCTCGATCGCGAAGAAAACTTCGGAAGCTCCCTGGTCGGTCAGCGCGATATCGTACTTTTTCAGCGCGCTGCGGTTGGGCATTCCCATGGCCAGGGCCATGAGGTTGAGATCGTTCACCGCGAAAGAAAGGGTGGCTTCGCCCATGCCCGTTCCCTTGAGAAAGATTTTTTTGCAGTCGATGTCGAAGGTGTTCTTTTCCTTGGGCGTCGTGACCTGCTGGACGGAACCTTCAAGGGTGATGGTTTCCGGCAGGGAGGCGAATACCTGCTCGGGCAGCTGCGACTGCGCCGCCAGGAGCGATCTGTCGATATTTAGGTTGTTGAAGGAAAAGTCCATCGTGTGGGCCGTTTCCGCCATATAGTTGAAGTTCGTGTCCGCAAGGGAAAAGAGGACGCGGTCTTTCAGCATGGGGTGGCGCACGTTCATGTTTTTAACGCGCATGTTTTTTATGGAGAAGGTCTGGCCCTTGAACGCCTCCTGAACCATATGGGGCATGGGGAAGGGGTCTTTCGCCAGCATCTCGAAGAGGCCCGTGAAGCTGGGGAGAAGGATTTCGTCCGAGGTCAGGGATTCCATGTCCAGGATGGGCGCGCCGTTGTAGGCGGCCTTTACGTTACGCATCGAAAACGGGCCCATTTTGCGGATGGAGTAATCCGCGGCGTCGGCCGCCTCTATGACCATATCCAGTTTTTCTCCGTTAACATCCACGACATACGTGTAGTTTTTGATGGAGGATTTGCCGATATGAAGGGTTTCATAGGCCTTCAGGATACCGGCCGCGGCTCCCATGAGGCGCTGGGCGTCCTCGCTGCTCGCGGGAAAGTCCGTTGCGGCGCCGGCAGCCATCAGGGCGGGGAGCGCCTTTTCTATCGCCGTGTGAAGCTGGGTGAAGTCGCCGGAAATATTTTCGACGACGTAACTTTCAATGCTGGACTTTGCCACGGAGCTGTCCACGGTGGTATTCACGCAGGTCAGCGAATCGATGAGCTTCGCGACCCCTGCGCCTTCCTTGAACCCGTCCATGTTCACGCCGGTGGCGGTAATGCGTTCGGAGCTGAAGGCCATGGGGATGGTCGTCTCTTTCCCCTCCTGGCGGAGGGGAAGGTTGTAGACCCCTTTAAGGTTGGTGAGGGTTACCGACTTTTCAAAGAAAGAAACGTCGATTTTTTCCGCTTTGGCGCTCACGGAGGGCGGCAGGCTTGCCAGGAAATCCTCAATGCCGCCGCGGACCTTTGATTCAAATTGCATTTTGGCGATAAAGCCCCCGCCAATGGCGAGCAGGCATACCGCACCGATGATTATACCGATTTTCCGTTTACTCATGACTAACTCTCCGCAATAACAATAGATTTTCCGGCGCCGGGAAGTGCGCCTGAATTGTTTACAGTAAAGACGTAACGATGAGGTATACGTGTTATCCGGGGCGGGGGCAAGAAAATACGCATAATAATGCAAAACGCCGGAACCTTTGCGGCTCCGGCGTTTCGCATAGGGTCTGCTATTTGCCGTAGCGGGGCACTTGGGTGAGCCAGCCTTCGGGGGCGGGCGATTTGCCGATTTGCATGCTGCTGTACATTTCGTACAGGGCGCGGGAGTGTTTGCCGATCTGGCCGTCGCCGACGGTGATTTCCTCGCCGCTTTCAAGGAGGTAGGAGCCGACGGGGCTGACCACGGCCGCCGTGCCGAAGCCGCCGGCTTCGATGATTTCCCCGGATTTGACCTTGTTCAGGAAATCGTCGACCCGGATGTGTTCCGTTCTGGCCTTGATGATGCCTTTTTTCGCCAGTTCAAGGACGGAAATGGATGTGACGGAGCGCAGGATGGAGTCGTTGAATTCCGGGATGATGAACGTGCCGTCCTTGAGGACGTGGTAGTGGTTCATGGTGCCCACTTCTTCGATGAACTCGTTGCTCGCGTCAAGATAGAGCACCTGGCCCGCGCCGTGCGAGTGGGCATACTCGGCCGCGCGCAGGGAGGAGGCATAGTTGCCGCCGCATTTCGCCGTGCCGGTGCCGCCGGAAACCGCGCGGTGGAATTTCTGGGTTATCAGGAGTTTGACCGGCTTGGAGAACCCGCCCGCGTAGTACGGGCCGGAGGGCGAAAGAATGATGCAGAAGGTGTATTTGTTGCTGGACTTAACGCCAAGGGTGTCCTGCGTGCCGAACATGAAGGGCCGGACGTAGAGGGAGGATTCCGGGACGGAGGGGCACCATTTGCGTTCCACGTCGATGAGGCGCATGAGGCCTTCGCGGTGCATCTCGAGGGGCATGTGGGGCATGCACAGGATGTCCGCGGAATGGTTGAGGCGTTTGATGTTCTCATCGATCCGGAACAGGTAGATTTCCTTGTCCGGGTGCAGGAAGGCTTTGGCGCCTTCAAAAATGGCCTGTCCGTAGTGCAGAACCACGGCACCGGGCATCACGGAGAAGGGGCCGTATTGCGTGACGCGGGGGTTTTTCCACTCCCCGTTTTCATAGTCCGCCACAAACATGTGGTCGGTACGCATCGCGCCAAAGGGGAGGTTGTCCTCGCTTTTGAGGAAACCGCGTTTGGATTCGTCGATCAATTCATACTTGATGTTCATAAGTCCTCCGGCGCTCAGGTGTAGCGCAACCTTGTTATATTGTCCAAATATCTTTGCCGGTACCGGCAAAAATTGTTTTTACGATGCAATAGAGACTGGCTGCCGCCGGCGCCAAGGCTGTGTACAACAAATTGCCTCGGAACCGGCTAGAGTAGTCGTACGGCGACGACGGCGGCCGCGGCGGCGGACCCGGAAGCGGAAAGGAGGGATGCGTCATGAGAGGAAAAGAGGAAAGAAACAGGGGAGGAAAAAGAAGAGGACACAATGGTAAACCCCTGGCTTTTGCCGGCAAAGGAGCAGGAGGCTCTCTTTAAAATGGCGGGGTTACGTGTGTCCATCCGAAAACTCTTTTGTTGCCTGGATACTACCGAAAAACAATTTTTTACGCCAGCAATTTTTCAGCGCGGTTCGCGAACGCCACGGCGGCAAACAAAAAGCGCCCTCCGCCTCACGGAGTGAGGGGAGGGCGGCTCAGGCCCTTAATGCAATGGCGATGCTCAGCCGTCCCTGGTGAGGCCGCCGTCAACGTCGCCGATTTCACCGGTGACGAAGCTGGCAAGATCGGACGCGAAGAACAGAATCATATTGGCGATTTCCGCCGGTTGAGCGCCCCGGCCGAGGGGGATCATGCTGAAGACGCGCTCCATTCTGGAGGGATCGTCGGTTATGGACTGCGTCATGGCGGTCATTGTGTAGGAGGGGCAGACCGCGTTGCAGCGGATTTTGAAGGGGCCGCCTTCGCGGGCCACCGCCTTGCTCAGCCCGATAACGCCGGCCTTGGAAGCGGCGTACGCCGACGTGCCGAGAAGCCCGCCGCCGATTTTACCGGCGACCGAGGCTATGTTGACGATGCTGCCGCCGCCGATGGCTTTCATGTGTTCAAAAACGGCGCTGCAGGTGGTGAAGGTGCCGGTCAGGTTGATGCGCAGCACGCGTTCCCACTCGGCATCGGTGATTTCCGTAAACGGTTTGGTGCTGACGATTCCGGCGCAGTTGATCAGGATATCCACCCGCTTCAGGTCGTGTATGATTGCCGCGATCGTCTTGCGGATGGCCGCGGGGTCGGAAATATCCAGAGCATAGACATGCGCCTTGTCGCCCAGCTCCCGCTGGGTCGCCTTGGCGGCCTGCTCGTTGATATCCGTAATGACGGCGGTGCCGCCGCCCCTGATGATGCCCTCGACAACCGCCTTGCCGATGCCGTTGGCCCCACCCGTGACGATCGCTGTTTTACCGGTGAAATCCATAGAGGCTCCTTTGTTGCGGCCACTGTCCGGATGAGCGTTTGCTCCCGCGCGTGCGCCTGGTGTGTGCTGAGGTTGATTCCGTATTTCCGGCGTGTCCCGCTCCGCCCCGGAGCGGGACTATTACAATTCCAGGTCGAGCATGGCGCGTTTTATGTGGTACGCCATGGCCACGCTCGCGCCCTCGGCGTCCCCGAGGCGCATGTAGTGGATAATTTGGCGATGGGTCACAACCGCATTTTTAGCCACCGGGTCCGGGGTTATGGTGTGCATGTAGCGCGATCTGCGGCGGGCTTCCGCCAAGGAGTCCTGAAGAAAGGGCACCAGCCGTTCGATAACCCGGTTGTGGGTCGCTTTCGCGATGGCGATATGCAGCTGGGCGTCGGCCACGTCGAATACCTGGTTGTCCCCCAGGTGGGCCGCGGCCAGCTGTTCATAGTGCTCAATGGTGTCCAGCTCTTCCGCCGTGGCCTGCATGGTGGCCATCCGGACGGCGCCGGGTTCCAGGATCAGGCGGAACTCGAACCAGTCGCGGACCAGCAGGCGGTGGTCTTCAATCATGGGGATGCCCAAAAGGCCGTCGGTGACGTCCGGGGCGGCGGTGACGAACGTTCCCTTGCCGCGCTGGATTTCCAGCACGCCCTTGGCGATGAGAAGCCGCACGGCTTCCCGGATGGATGTGCGGCTGACGCCGATTTCCTTTGCAAGCTGGACTTCGCTGGGAATTCTGTCTCCCGGCAGAAATCGTTTTTGCAAAAAAATCATTTCCGTAATGGCGTTTGCAACGGAATGCGATAAGGGGACGTAAAGATTTTTCATGTGCTGCTTTTCCTTTTGCCTTTCACGTCATACCTCTTGCAATTGCCTTCTTGCCGTTTTTATTTAGGGAATATTGCGAACTGCTCCCGGTAAAAAGGAGCGGGGCTGGGGTGTCGTCATCGCGTTCGTTTGCGGCGTAGCGCTTTTTACAGGGTATATTTGTTAATATCAAGTAATATTTGTCTTTTTCGTAGGGTTGGAACGATAGTACCCCATAACACCCGGAGTTGACAAATAGAAGATTCCTTGTAAAATCACATCTACTTTTTGTACCCTGATAATAAAAACTGTCAACGACATCATACGTCTGCTTGTGAACATTAGGGTATCCCGCTTGGTTGTGCAAGCCCCCTTGTCGATCCGGCGGAGGGTGGGCGGGTGTGTTTGCCGGCCCTTTGCGGCCGTGAGAAAACGTTTTTTTGTTTATATCCCACTGAGGCAAACGGAAGTTTCCCGTTGGGCGGAGTCGGTTTTGCTGCTGTTCCCGCGATGCCGCGGAGTTGCTTTGCACTGAGCAGCCGGGCGAATAACCCTGTTGAGGAGGATTGAGTGCGTATGAAACGATTTGTGAAAATGTTGAGCGTGCTGGCGTTAACGGCCACCGTGGCCATGGCTTTGGGCAGCGTCGCTCCAGCGCAGGCGGCGGGTGACAAAATCGTTCTGAAACTGGCGCTCTCCAGCCCCGCCGGCGACATTCGCGACAAAGCCTGCCTGAAAATGGCCGAACTGGCGAAAGCAAAGTCCAACGGCAAGGTTATCGTGGAAGTATATTCGGGCGGCCAGCTCGGCGACTGGCGCGACGCCATTGAAGGCTTGAGCATGGGCATCAACGAAATCGTGCTGGAAAGCCTCGGCACCCTGGACGCCTACAGCGATATGGCCAATATCGACGCGGTTCCCTATCTGTACCGCGATCTCAACCATTTCGGCAAAGTCTGGTTCGGCCCCATCGGCGAAAAAATTCTGAAAACCGTCGGCGACCAGGGCAACTTCAAGCTTATCGGCCCCATGAACCGCGGCGCCCGTATCGTCACCAGCAAGGTTCCCTTCAAGAATCTGGCGGAACTGAAGGGCCTGAAGCTGCGCGTGCCCAACATCCAGGTGTACATTGAAACCTGGAAGACCCTTGGCGCTTCTCCCACGCCTCTCGCGCTGACAGAAACCTTCACCGCGATCCAGCAGAACACGGTTGTGGCGCAGGAAAACCCCACCATCGAATCGTACGCCTTCAGCTTTTACGACGTCTGCAAATACCTGATCGAAACCAACCACGTGTTCAGCGCGGACATGTTCATTTTCAACAAGCAGTACTTTGAAAACCTGCCTGCCGACGTGCAGAAGGTTCTGACCGAAGCCATGCTCGAAGCCGCCGCGTGGCGCAACGAAGAGTGCATCCGCGTTGAAGCCGACTTCAAGAAAAAGTTCCAGGAACAGGGCGTTACCATCATTGAGCCGGACCGCGCCCAGTTCATCGCCGCCTTTGACGGCTTTGTGGAAAAACTGTTCCCCAAACTCGTTCCGTGGGCCACGGAAATCAGAGCGCTCAAGTAATACCATGGTGCAGTTGTCCCTCCGCGATGCGGAGGGACAACTTTTTTGCGTTTTCCGGCAATGCGGCAGGCCGTGCCGCGAAACACGACATGCCCCATTTTAGCGCAGAAAGACCGGAAGGAGGAATCGCGTGCTAAAAAAATACAGTGCTTTTCTCGATCAGCTTGACAAGGTGCTTTGTTTGCTCCTTGGCGCCCTTTCAGCCGCGATGGTTGTCGTTATTCTGTACCAGGTCGTTTTGCGTTATTGCTTTGCCGCCGCCAACGTCTGGGCCGAGGAGCTTGCGCGGTTCATGTTCGTCTGGGTGGCCACGCTGGGCGCCAGTGTGGCGATCCGCCGCAACGTCCATCTCCGGGTCGATCTGATCGTCGATACCCTGAAGCCGCGGTCGCGATATATACTCCAGATCGTCACCTACACGTTGATCCTTCTCTTTCTTCTGTACCTCTGCCGGTTGGGCGTTGACCTCATGGGCAGGACCATGATCAACAAATCCGCCGGTCTGCGGGTTCCCATGGCTGTTCCCTATGCCGCCATTCCGGTGGGCGGAGCGTTCATGGTGCTGGCCTGCGTTGAATTTATCGCCAAGAAAGTCGCGGCGTTGCGGGAGCTTTCCGGAGGCGCCGCGAGCCGGCAAGGAGAAACTTCATGAACGTCGGCCTGCTCCTGATTTTACTCCTCCTGCTGCTGGCGTTTCTGGGCATTCCCATCTGTTTTTCCCTGGGGATAGCCACCATCGTCGCCATGATCTATGGCGGCATGCCGCTTCTTGTCATCCCGCAAAAGATGTTCACCGGGGTCGATTCCGTACCGCTCCTCGCCATTCCCTTCTTTCTCCTGGCGGGGAACCTGATGGCGCGAGGGATAACACAAAAAATTCTGAATTTTTCCAACGCCATCATCGGGTCCATCCGGGGGGGGCTCGGCATGGTCACGGTGTGCGCGTCCGCCGTGTTCGCCGCCATTTCCGGCTCCGGCGTCGCCACCGTCTCCGCCATCGGCGGCATGACCATCCCTGCCATGAAGAAGGAACAGTATCACCCGGACTTCGCCGCGGCGGTCGCTTCGGTGGCCTCCATTCTCGGGCCGATCATTCCCCCGAGCATTTTCCTGATCGTGTACGGCAGCTCCACGGATACCTCCATTGCCCAGCTTTTTCTCGGGGCCGTGATTCCGGGCATACTGGTGGCCGCCGTGCTCCTTCTGTACGTGTATTTTTACGCGAGCAAGCACAAGTTTCCGGTCCACGAGAAAGTGAGCGCCAAAGTAAAGGCGAAAGTGACGCTGGACAGCATCTGGGCCTTGTTCATGCCGGTGCTCATCCTGGGCGGCATCTTTTTCGGGATATTCACCGCCACCGAGGCGGCGGCCGTTTCCGTGGCCTATGCTTTGTTCGTCGGCCTGTTCATCCATAAGGACATCACGCTGAAAGATTTGCCGAAAATCCTGGTGGACAGCGCCATTACCACCGCGACCATCCTGATGCTGCTGGCCTTGTCCAAGGTCTCGAGCTGGGTGGTGGTAACTTCCAAGCTGCCCATGGATATTTTGGGCGTCTTCGCGAGCCTTACGGACAGCACGGTCGTCATCCTGCTGTTCCTCAACTTCCTGCTGCTGATCGTGGGCATGCTGATGGAAGGCAACGCGGCCATCGTCATGCTGACCCCGCTGATCATCCCGCTCTTGAAATCCTACGGCATTTCCACGGTGCACTTCGGCATCGTCATGGCGCTCAACCTTTGCATCGGGCTGGTCACGCCGCCTGTCGGAGCGTGCATCCTGCTGGGGAACGAGATTGCCGGAGAAAAGCTGGAGAAGACCATCGCAAGCGCCTTGCCGATGATCTTCATCGCCATCCTGGTCTTGATGATTGTCACCTACGTGCCCGCGACGACGACCTGGCTGCCGAATATGATGAAATAGAGCTTGGCCGTTATTCACGGACAAGCTCTGAACGTAAAACGCTACATGTCGTTCCGAGGCCCTTCCCGCTTGCGGGAGGGGCCTTGACGTCCGGGCATGCGGGCGTATTTTTTCGGTGACTTCGCTTCCCCTAGGGGATAGTATCCGCCGAACAAAGGAACAATGACGGTCCGCTGCAATGCGGCAAGGCGTACGGCACATGCACATGCTTCCGAAAAAATGGGTTGTTTTCCGCCTTTCGGCGCTGGGTGATATTGTACTGACCACCGGCGTGCTGCGGCACTGGCATGAAATGTACGGCTGGCGTTTTCAGGTGCTGACGAAAGAAGCCTTTGCTCCGGTGTTTGACAACAACCCCATGGTGGACGGCGTTATCACGGCTGAAGCGGCAAACCTCGCCATGCCGCGCATGGGGGCCTGGTTCGCGGAACTGGCGCGCCGATATAAGGATTACGGGCTCCTCGACCTGCACGGGACTTTGCGGTCGGCGTTGCTGGCCGCGCTCTGGAAGGGGCCGGTCAGGCGGTACGCCAAACACGGGTTTGCCCGGCGGGCGTTTTTGCTTTCCGGCGGGCGGGTCTATAAAGAGACTCTGCGTTCCCTGACCGTGCCGCAGCGGTATGCGCTTGCCGTGGCAAAGACGGCGCCGCCTGCCGGGGAGCTTCTCCCCTCCCTGTATCTCACGGACGCGGAACGGATGCGGGCGAAGTCTTTTCTTGCTAACCTGTTCCGGGATGGGGTACTGAAAAACACCTTTGATCCGCTTTCCCGGTGCGTGGCGCTCCACCCATTCGCGGCCCACGCGCACAAGGCGTGGCCGGGGGACCGGTACAAAGAGCTCGTCCGCGAGTTTGAAAAAAAAGGTATTCCCTGGGTGGCGCTCGGCCAGGGAGAGGCCCTTTTCCCGGGGGACCCGCGAGACCTCACGGGCAAAACGACCTTGCGGGAGAGCGCCGCGCTCCTTGCGGCCTGTTCCGTGCTCGTTTCCGGCGACTCCGGCCCCATGCATCTGGCGACGGCCGTGGGGACGCCTGTTATCGGTTTGTTCGGTCCGACGACCAGGGAGTGGGGTTTTTTCCCCTCCGGGCCGCGTGACCGCGTTTTGGAAAGCGATATGCCGTGCCGCCCCTGTTCGTTGCATGGGCGTAAGCAATGCCCGCATGGCGGCGAATGCCTTGGCCGTATTGACGCGGCGGCAGTGCTGGCGGCTTTGGAAGAGGTGTGGCCGGAAACGACCGCACCCTGAAACGGCTGTAAGGCCGAAGTTTTTATCACGTGACAGAGTAGTATATGGATACTTTCAAAAAAAATCCCAGGGGAAGTGATCGCCCGGGGAGGAATTTCTCGGAGAAGCGTTCTCCGGAGATCGATTTTTCGGATAACAATTTCGATGCCGGGGCCGATGCGGGAAAACCCAGAGCCTACAAGCCCGAGATCGTCGCGGAACTGATCGGGCTTGACCGCGACATCATGAAGCTCCTGGTGCGCCGGGCAAAGCTCGTGAGCAAGCTGCGCGCCGGAAAAGAGCACGCGGCGACCCCGGCGGCCGCCGGGGCGGAAAAAGAGGTCAGGACGGCCTGGGAAAAGAACGCCGTGTCCTTTTCCCGTGACGATAAATTCGCGCGGCAGCTTTTTTCCCTGCTGCAGGAAGTGCGCGTCGACTCCCAGGCCGATGCCTCGGCGCGCGGCGCGTTCAACCTTGCGCCCTCCCGCCGCCCCGTCGCCGTAGCGCTTCCGGGGCCGCGCTCCGTCACGGCAACCCGCATGTTCGCGGTGCTGGCGGCCTGGTTCGGCAGCCCCCTCACCATTGAAAACGTGTTGCTGAACGATCCCCTGATGGATGCCGTCAAGGCCTTGAACAACGCCGGGGCCGGGTTCTCCTGGACCGTCGGGGCGAGAATCGGCGAAGGGACCTTGCGCCATGCGCCTTCCGGCGCGCGCGTTTCTTTGGCCAGGGACAAGGCCCTGTACATAGGCGAAGACCTCCTGACCATGTACCTGATGGCCTTTCTTACCGCCTCGCATACCGGCAAGGCCCGGTTCACGGGCGGTTCCGGCCTGAAAATGGCGGATCTCACGCCGCTCAGGCGGTTCCTGCCCGATCTGGGCGCGCGCTTGGCCCACAGTGTTCCCAAATCCAACGGGCTGCCGGGAAGCGTGGAATCTTCCGGGCTGCTGCCGGAGCGGATCACCGTCCCGGCGGACCTGCCCCGCGAGGGCGTCATGGCGCTGTTTTGCGCGGCGGCGGCCTGGCGGAAAAAGGTGAGCATAGACTGCGCCGCCTTGCCTCTGCCGCTCTTTACGGCGGCCCTTGCCGAAAGTTTGCCGGTGCTGCGGGCTTGCTCCGTCACGGACGGCATGAGCGGCACCGTTGTGACCCTTGACGCGACAAACGCGGCCCTTCCCGATGCGGACGTTTGCCCGCTGGACCCGGTTTTGACGGCCTATCTGCTCGCCTTGCCGGTCTTTGCCGGCGGAACGGTCGCCCTTGCCGGAAAGTGGGAGGGCGGCCTGCCCCTTGCCGCCCCGGCGGAACATCTTTTGCGGCGGGGCGGCCTTGCCGTGCAGGCCGGGAGTGACGGTATCCGGACGGCGGTGGAGAGCGCCATGGAGGGCGCCGGGGAGGAAGGGAACGCGCCCTTCGACCTCAGCCAGACGGAAGAGCCGCTTGTGCCGCTCGGGCTGGCTCTTGCCGCGCGGCAGGCCTGGCGTCTGAAAAAGGAAATGCCGCTGCCCCTGTTGCCGGAATCGCTCGACCCCGCCGTTGCGGAAGGGTTTTATACCCACGCCGGGTTTGGCGTGCGCGACGGCATGCTTGTTCCCCAACCCGTTGCTGCGGGGCAGGGGCAGCGTTCAGCCCAGGCAAGTCCTTCGGACGAACGTTCCGGCCAAGCGAGTCCCCAGGGTGAGCGTTCCGGCCAAGCGAGTCTCCAGGGTGAGCGTTCCGCCCAAGCGAGTCTCCAGGGCGAGCGTTCCGCATGGACAAGCCCCTCGCCGGAGTGGGCTTTCGCCTATGCGCTCTGCGCCTACGACAGCCCGAACATGCGCCTGGCAAACCCCACCGTTGTGGCCTCGCTCATGCCTTCGTTCTGGGCGTTGTACAATGCGTTGCCCGATCCTTCGGAAGTGAAAAAAGCTCCCGAAAAAGAAGAAAAGCAACGCCGCCGGATACGCACGCAAGAGTTTTAGTTTTTTTAATGCCGTCCGCGAAAAGGTGATTTTTTCGCGGTGTGTTCCGCGCGGCTTCACAAGGCCGGAACATTTTGGCAGTGTATATTGTGAATATCGCGATGCTCAAACAGGGAGAATAGCATGAGTCTTGTCACCAAATCCATTGCCGGCCAGCTTCAGAGCGCCTCCTGGATCCGCCGCATGTTCGAAGCCGGAACCGCCCTGAAAAAACAGTACGGTGAAGACGCCGTGTGCGACTTCAGCCTCGGCAACCCCGACCTTCCCGCTCCTCCCGCCGTGGCGGAAGGTTTAAAGAACGTGCTCGCGATAGCCGACCAGCCCTTTGCCTTCGGGTATATGCCCAACGCCGGGTTTCCCTGGGCGCGCGAAGCGCTGGCCAAGCACCTTTCCAAGGAGCAGGGCGCTCCCTTGACCAGTGATGACGTCATCCTGACCTGCGGTGCGGCCGGGGCCTTGAACGTCGTGTTCAAGACCATTCTCGAGGCCGGTGACGAGGTCCTCGCCATTGCGCCCTATTTTGTGGAATACGGCGGCTATGCGGGCAACCACGGCGGGGTTTTGAAAGCCGTGCCGTCCAATCCCGACGACTTCTCGCTGGACCTCGCGGCTCTGGAAAAAGCGATCGGCCCCCGGACGCGCGCCCTGATTATCAACAGCCCCAACAACCCCACGGGGCAGATATACTCCAAGGAATCGCTGGTGGCGCTTTCCGCGCTGCTCTTACGCAAGGGCAAGGAAAACGGCAGGCCCATCTTCCTCTTGCTCGACGAACCCTACCGCTTCCTGAACTTCGAGGGCGGCGACGTTCCCTCGGTGTTGCCGCTGTATCCTTATGCGATTCTGGCCAGTTCCTTTTCCAAAAACCTGTCCCTGCCCGGGGAGCGGGTGGGGTATATCGCGGTCTCTCCCAGCCTGGAAGGGCGCGGGGAACTGGTGGCCGGTCTTATCCTGGCCAACAGGATTCTCGGTTTCGTGAACCCGCCGGTCATCGGGCAGCACATTATGGTTGCCGCGCTCGGCTCTCAGGCGGACGTGAGCGTGTACGCCGCCCGCCGGAAGGCCATGGCGGAAGTTCTCACCAGGGCGGGGTATGAGTTTTTCATGCCCAAGGGTGCGTTTTACTTCTTCCCCAAAGCGCCGGGCGGCGACGATGTCGCCTTTGTCAACCGCTTGCAGGAAGAGCGCGTTCTCGCGGTGCCGGGTTCCGGGTTTGCCGGGCCGGGGCATTTCCGGCTGACCTTCTGCGTCGGGGAGGACGTTATCCGCCGGGCCGAAAACGGCCTGAAACGCGCGCGGGACGCATTCCCGGCGTAAACCCGGGAGGAGACCATGCAGCTTACAGTGCCGCCGACGGTCGCGCAGAACTTTGCCAGAGCCAAAAGCCTGCTTGGGCGCAACGAACCGGTGCGCGCTTTGGAAGCGCTTGTATCCGCCATCAACACCTTTGAAGCGGCCGAGGTTCTGGGCAGAGCGCGGGCCGGGGTGGAATTTTCCATCCAGGAATGCGTCGACGCCTGCAACAACCACAAGGATATCCGTGGGCTGATCCGGAAAATCGCCCGATCGGACACGGCTGCCATTGTCTATGTTCCCGGTGAGGAGGCCAAACTCGTCGCCGTCCTCGGCCTGATCCGCAAAGCCCTGACTGAGGCGGAAAACGCCGGGCAAAAAGCGGCGGAGGAAGAGGCGCGGACACGCAAGGAAGCGCAGTTCGCGGCGGCGCACAACGCCATCCGGAACGGAGAAACCCCGAAAGGCAGGGCATTGCTGCGCAGGCTCGGCGAGGAGTACGGCTCGGAACCGGGAGCTCTGGCCGCGATCGGGAGTATTCTGGTCGAGGCGAATTTCCCGCACGACGCGGTTCCGTATCTGGAACAGGCCATCGCGGCATTTCCACGGGAAAGCCGGGCCTATGCGATGCTTGCCTCCTGTTACCTGGATCTCCGGGAGCTTGAAAAAGCGGAAAAGTTGTACCTTGCGGCCATCAAGGAATTCGGCGCGCATCCCAAGACGCTGACAAATCTGGGGAAGCTGTACATTCAGTGGAATAAGAAGGACAAGGCGTTTGATGTCCTGCGCCAAGCGGTCCGTTTGGATCCCGACAACGCGGAAATCGCGGAACTCTATGCGAAAGTCGACCGCTGACGTATCCGGCGGCTGACGAGTGAGATTTGCATGATCGAAGAACTTTTCCCGGGCATCATCAAGATAGAGGTCCCGTTGCCGAAGAACCCCCTCAGGATGCTGAACGCCTATTGCATCAAGGGGAAAGAGAGGCACCTGCTCATTGACAACGGCTTCAACCGTCCGGAATGTCTCGAAGCCATGAACGGCGCTTTGGACAGCCTCGGCATTGCGCGCAAGGATCTGGATTTTTTCCTGACGCACCTGCATGCGGACCACTGCGGCCTTACCGCCGACCTGTGCGAGAGCGGCGATTCCAAGATCTACGCCAGCGCGCTGGACGGGGTGAGCATCAATAACACGACGCGCGGCCCATCCCACTGGGCGGGCTTTTTGCGGAGCATGATTCCCCACGGATTCAGTGAGGAACAGGCCGCGATCTTGAGTTCCAACCATCCGGCAATCCGGTATTGCCCCAGCCATGAACTGGATTTTGTCACCGTGGGCCATGGCGACGTGCTGGAATACGGCGGGTATACCCTCCACATCCTGGATGCGCGCGGGCACACGCCGGGCCTTCTCGTCCTGTACGAGCCCGGCAACAAAATTCTGTTCTCCAGCGACCTTATTCTGGGCGACATCACGCCCAACATAGCCCGTTGGCCCAACGTGCGGGATTCTCTGGGCGATTTTTTAAACAGCCTGGCGATGGTGGAGAAGATGGACGTCTCCCTCACCCTTCCGGCGCACCGGTCTCTTGTTCCGGATACCAAAAAGCGCATCCGCGAGCTTTACGCGCACCACGAGCGGCGGTTGAACGAGGTCAGGGAGCTTCTCGCAAAGGGGCCGAGGCAGGCCTACGACGTTGCCGCGCACATGACGTGGGACATGCGGGGAGAATGGGAAGACTTCCCCGTGCCGCAAAAATGGTTCGCCTGCGGCGAAGCCCTTTCTCATCTTGACCGGCTTGTCGCGCTCGGTGAGGCGGAAGAAAAGACGCAGGGTGAGACGATCGTGTTCGGTCTGAAGCGCTAGAAATATTTGTTGTGCCCATTTCCCGGAGGCGGGCCGCGGTGTGTAGCCGCGGCCCCTTTTTATTTGGTATTTTAGGAAGATAGATCAATCTGATTATCATACACAACAGGTATAGTTACCTTTATGCCGGTATATACCCGGTCGTTCCTCAGCGGCACCGGGAAAATATAGATTGCGGGTGACAGTATGCGAGACAACAGACTTCCTGCCTGGCTCAAGGAACTCAGACGGCGTGAGGCCGCCGGGGGCGCGGCAATCAGGGAACGGGTGACGCTTGCGATAATGAGAAGCTCCGGCTGGCCCAGGGGAACGGTGGAGCTTATCTTGCACGGGTATAATTTGCGTTCGGAAGAGATAGATAAGGCCGCTGAAAACTGCCTGGATATGGCGGAAGCCGGGAGCAGGGGGAGTGAACCGGCGCTGTGAGGCAGTCACACGGCGGCTCGATGGAGCCGGTAAGCCCCTCTTTTTCGAACCATGTTGCCGGTGGGAAAAAGAGGGGCTTATTATGCCGGATGGAGCGCGCAACGGCACCCCGCAAAATACGGTGCCCCGGAAGCGAAGCTTCCGGGGCGGCTGTGGGAGACCTGTTGTGCAACGTGTATGAATCATTGCCCATGCGGGCACCCGGAGTCCTGACCATTCCGGCCCGCATGGCTTCATATAACCATACCCAGGCGAATGATGGAATGATAAATACAAAACCCGGCAAATTGCCGGGTTTTGTATCGAAGCGCGCCCGTGGGTCCTTCGGGCGCGGTTAAATGGTTCCCTCGTATATAGAATGCCCATCGGGCGGCCGTTCCCGAGGACTTCATCTGTCAAATACCGGCAGGTGGTTTATAGCAGTATGATTAAAACGCCGCCGCCGGTTATGCTGCCTATCATAGTAGTTTTATTTGATTTTTCAGCTGCAGTAACCTTGTCGCGCAGCCGGCCGGACCCGCGCCGTACCCCGCTTTTTGCACAAAGGGGGGCTCACGGGGACTGTCTTTGGCGTGAGAAGATCATTCGCGTCGAATAGTATGGCAAGAACTGAAAAAGGGTGTATGCTGGAGCCAAACATCTATTGAGGGAGGCAGGCTATGACCGTAAAAGTGCTGTGGGCCTTTTTAAGTCTGGACATCATGCTTCTCGTCGCTCTTCCTGTCGCGATAATCGTCAACGGTGTGTGCGGCATCCGGGAAAAACTGCGCGCCCGGCTGCCCTGAGGCGGGGTGGGTAGGGGGACGATCTAAACAATTGAATTGTCACACGCCACATAGATTTACCGGGACCGACACCCGGGATACAGCGGGATATAGAAGGACATAGGGGAACGGGAATCCGCGTGGGGCAAGGGGCCGGGCGCGTCGGCTCGGTGTTAGAAACGCGGGCGAGCGTCGGAGGGCGCGACACATAAAAAGTCCGGAGACGATCCGGAAACGACACTTATTTTTACCGAAAAGAAGCGCCGGTTTTGCTCCATATGCGGAGCAATCCGTCGCTATTTTTTTGTTCGTGTTTTGCCTCGTGTAAACGGCAACTCTTATTCACTGGGTGGGTTTGTCGAAGGGGCACTGGGGGCAGATACGGGCACACCTGTAATAGGATCCGGTTTAGAGATCGTCTGCTTCAGTTCCAAGGTTTTTTCCATTAGTTCAACAAGCTTGCTATGCATTTCATCATTGCGCTTCTCAAGGTATTCATTTCTTTTCTCAAGCCGCTCAATCCGCGCCATCAAGTCTTTCTGGGCGTATTCCAGATATTCATTGCGCCCCTTCAAATATTCAATGTTTGGCTCTCCGGAATTAGGGGCACCCTTTAGCGGCTCATCGGGCCGCATAGGCATTTCACCTGAGATAAGCCATTCTAAATTTACGCCATATTGCGTGGCAATCTGCACAAACCACTTATGGGGGATATTTCCACGCCTTTTAGCGTTGAATATTCCACTTTGAGAGATGTTTAGAATCTTGCCAAGAGAAGTGTCAGAGGTGGCCCCCGTTGCTTCCTTAAGTCGAGCTATTTGTTGCTCAAGGCGTAAGAGTTTGTCGTCCATTCTGTTTACTTTTCTGTTTACCTCGCGCTTCAAGTAATACAATGAACTTATTGGAAAAGTCCAATATATGTCTTGTTACAACTATTTACCTTTTTAGGCGTTGACATCACGCCTAAAAAGTATAAAAAGGAAGTGCGAGCCGGTTGATAGTCCAATTTGCAATCCAACATTACCCGCCTCGCGTAAGAGGGTCAATGCTGCCGCCGCCCTAATTATGGACGGCAGCAGCAGCCCTACCACCTGAAAATGGACGGACTTATGCGCCAAGGCTCCCTGTTTGATCTCCTCCCTCCGGAAAATCCCGATGAAGCCATCGGGCTGGCTGGCATGATGCCTTCCGTCCGGGCCGAGATGAACCGGGTGGCCGCATCGTATGAGCCGGGTCGCAAACTCCTCGTCGACGCCATCATAAAAGTGGCCCAACGGGAGGCCGTTGCGCTCACCCCTGGCGGTGCGAAGACGATTGATCCCGCCACTCTCGACAAATGGCTCCAGTCTTTGGATCGCGGCCACGCACCGAATTGGGAAGCCGTCATCTGTTTCTGTCTCGCAACCGGAACAGCCAGCCCCATCAAACCCATTTTGAAATACCTGGGCCTTACTGCCATTCCCGAGAGCGACCTGGAGGATCTGGAGTACGGCAAGCTATGCAAGGCGGAGCGCAAACTGCGCGAGCGTAAGAAGGCCCTGGAGGCGAGATCATGACACCTGAACTTCGTAGACGGCTTGGCGCACAGCGTGCCGAGGTCAGCCATCTTATCCTGCATGAAATGCGACTGCGCGGCTACTCCGGTTTGTCCTTGGCTAAAACGCTTGGCTGCAGTGGCCAGAACGTTTCCAAGACGATCACCGGCGGGGCACACAGCCCGATGGTGCTTGATGCCCTGCGCGAGCTTGGCGTGCCCGAGGAATATTTGTTTGACCCGCGCCGAGCGGTTGTACCCGCGCTGGCCGTGAACCGAGAAATGCGGGAACGGGAACTCACAAGATAGAGGCGATTATGGCGGGTGTACTGACGGCTTATACCACGAAAGAGCTTTGCGAGCTGCTTTCGTTTACGCGGAAGGCTGTGCTCGAAAAGGCTTCTCGTGAAGGCTGGATGTCGCGCCCACGCAAGGGAAAGGGCGGCGGTCACGAATGGCTGCTTGAATCCATGCCGGAAGCCACCCGGCAGGCCATTGCCACCGCCATCGTCACCGAGATCGCGCAGTCGCAGCCCAACAGAAACTCCGCGTTGCATCCGCATATCGCGCCGGTACTGTTTACCGTAAACACCCTGGCCAACATTCCGGAACGCAAGCGCGAGCGGGCGAGCGCCCGGGCGCTGCTGGTGAGTATGGCGCGGGAATTCGGCGCTGCTTCCGGCACGCCGCGCACCTCCGCATATGAAGTTTTCTGTCACGAATACAACCGTGGCGCGATCACCGTGCCCGATTGGGTACGCAACCTCATCCCATCCGTATGCCGCTCATCCCTCACCAATTGGGAGGACCGCATTCTGGAAAAAGGCGTGGCCGCTCTGAGTGGTAAACACGGGCAGCACCGCAAAGGTTCCGGTGTCATCGACTCGACGCCCGGGATGGCGGAATACATCATTGCTGAAATCATAGAGTTTTACGATGTGTCCGCCGCATCCGTCATGGAAGCGCTGGAAGCGAAGTTTGAAGGGCAGCGCCTGCCTACCTTGCGCAGCCTGCAGCGGTGGATGAAGCAGTACCGCGAAGACAACGAGCAGGCCATTCTGAAAATTCAGAACCCGGACGGCTGGCGCAGCAAATACCAATCCGCAGCTGGCAGCCGTTCTGCTGGCATTAACCGCGTCAACCAGCTTTGGGAGCTGGACTCCAGCCCCACGGACGTGATCCTCGCGGACGGCAAGCGGTACACCCTCATCGGCTGCATCGACGTTTCCACGCGCCGGGGCATACTGCATCTGGCCAGAACGTCCAGCGCACAGGGCGTCTGCGCTCTTTTGCGCCGGGCCCTTCTCTCCTTCGGCATCCCCGAAAGCATCAAAATGGACAACGGTTCAGATTACACCAGCCTTCAGGTGACCAGCGTCGTTCACGATCTCGACATCATGCCTAACTGGTGCACGCCCTTCACCCCGGAAGAGAAGCCGCATATCGAGCGGTTCTTCCAGACCTTCCAGCATGGCTTCTGCATCAGGCTGGAAGGCTTCATAGGCCACTCCGTCGCGGACAGAAAAGCCATTGAGAGCCGCAGATCCTTTGCCGAGCGGGTAAGCCGCAAGGAAGGCGCGACTCCGGTGCAGGAGTTCCGCTATACGCCGGAAGAGTTCCAGGCCATCTGCGATGCATGGTGCCAGGACGACTACAACGAGAAAAAGCATTCCGAACTCGGCATGCCTCCCAACGATGCAGCCGCGCAAGCCGAGGGCGTGATCCGATCCGTTCCGGACGAGCGAGCGCTGGATATGCTCCTCATGCCGCTGGCAGGCAATAACGGCATCCGCGCTGTTACCAAAAAGGGTCTGCGTGCCAACAACGGTGTTTACAACGCGGCGCTGCTCGGCGGGCTGGAAGGCCAGGATGTGAAGATCCGCCTCGACGAGCAGAACGCCGGATACGTTTACGTGTTCGACCTCAATGGCATGTTCATCTGCCGGGCCGAAGATCCGGAACTCACCGGCGTCTCCCTGCGCGAGCTGGCGCTCGCACGCAAGGCGCACCAGAAGGCAGTCATTGGCGAGAAGGTCAAGGAAGGCAAGCGCATCGTGCGCGAGCAAAAGCCGTATGAGACCGCGCAGCTCATCCTTGAGCACAAGGCCAAGACGGCTGCGGTCAACCGGGCTGCCCGGGCCGCGAACCTTCCGACAGAAGAATACTCCACCCCCGCCCTGGAAGAAGCAGCCCTTGCCGCTGCCTCCCGCGACTTTGCAAAACCCACGCCCATGACGGCTGCCGAGGCCGCTGACCGGCAGCGTTTTACCGAAGAGTGGGTGCTGAACAACATCCCCAAGCTGCAGAACATCACACAGAACGACCTGGGCAGCAAAGAAGCCTTTGTGACGCACATGTCCCTGGTCCAGCGTCAGCGCGAGGGGGGCAAACTCACTCCCGCCGAGGTCAAATGGAACATGGGCTACCAGAGCACTATAGAATACCGGGTCCATCTGAGCATGTACACGGATTTCGGGCCGAGTGCCTTTGACGGCATAGAAGCCTTCGCCATCTCATAACAGGAGAGACTCATGACGCAAGAACAGACCACTCCTCCCACAACAGCGCCTCTGCGGAACGTGGCCGCTTTCTCCTCCCTGGTGGAGCGGGTGAAACAGCGCCGCGACAATCTGCCGGGCATGGCTGCCTTCTACGGCAAGTCGGGCGTCGGCAAGAGCACGGCGGCAGCCTACGCGGCCAACAAGCACAAAGCCTATTATGTGCAGGTCAAGGCCGCGTGGACGCGCAAGTATCTGTGCCAGACGGTTCTCGGCCAGATGGGCATCGTCCCGGAAAAGACCCTGGCCGAGATGGTGGACCAGATAGCAGAGCAGCTCACCAAGTCCAAGCGCCCGCTGATCGTGGATGAGGCGGACTTCCTGGTGCAGAAGGGCATGGTCGAGATCATCCGCGATATTTACGAGGGCAGCTTCGCCACCATCATCCTGATCGGCGAGGAGAACCTGCCGCGCACGCTGAAGCGCTTTGAGCGTTTCCACAACCGCATGCTGGATTGGGTCAAGGCGCAGCCTTGCGATCTGGCGGACTGCAAACTGCTGGCCCGCATTTTCTGCCCCGATGTTTCCATCACCGACGATCTGCTCATGAAGATCGTCGACGCGGTGGAGGGCTGTACGGCCTCGTCAACAACCCGAACGTCCCGGTAGGCAACTCCACCCTGAATTGGGAGACCGCGCAGCCGGAGCAGATCCTCGGTGATGTGAACGACCTGCTCGCTGATACCTGGAAACGGAGCGGCTATGCCGTTGTGCCGGATCAGTTGCGCCTGCCGCCCAAAAAGCTCGCCCGGCTGACCCGCCCGGTCACCAGCGCGGGCAGCGAGAGCCTGCTCAAGTATATCTCCGAAAAATGCCTGACCTTTGTGGAAACGGGCCGCGCCCTGAATATCAAGTCCCTCAAGTGGCTGAACGAGCGCGGCGTGGGCAAAAAAGACCGCACGCTCGCCTACACCAAGGACAAGAAGTACGTGCGCTACCCGCTGGTGCCCATGCAAAAGACTCCCCTGGAGCATCGCGGCATCTACCAGTTGATGGTCTACTTCTGCAAGCTCGGCCATATAGAGTTCGTTTACCCCGAGACCGTCGGGTACATGGATGGTGAATAATATGAAAATTACCGTCATCCACCCTTTCTCCCTCCGCCTCGCTTCCGACAAGCCGGTGCGCGAATTCCCGGCAGGCGTTCACGACATCACCGAAGAGGAACACGGCCACTGGTTTCTCAAAGCCTGCCTGAAGGAAGGCCGCGCCCTCCCGTTGGCAGACGAGGCCGGAGACGAAGGCGGCGAGCTTGTCGCTCCCACCAAGGCACAGCTGATGGAGTTGAAGGCGACCGAGTTGAAGACTCTTCTTGAGCAGGCCGGTGGGACCGTTCCCCCGGGCAACCCGTCCAAGGATGTCCTCAGTGATCTGCTGCTCGCTGGCCAGGAAGGCGTCACACTCGTCAAAGGCCCGGACGGCATCTACGTCCGACTGGCGGAATAACCATGCTGACCGTTCAAGGGTTCAGGGAGTCTTTCCCGCAGTTTACCGAGGAGCTGTTCCCCGATGGCCGCGTGAGCTTCTATCTGAATCTCGCCGGTAAGCAGCTCGACAGGGCGCGTTGGGATGATTGGTGGCTCGAAGGCTGCTATCTGCACGCCGCCCACGACCTGACCCTTGAACGGGAAGCGATCAAAAGCAAAGACGGCACGGGCGGCATCACTGCCGCAGCCGGGCCGGTCGTCTCCACCAGCAAAGCCGTGGGCGGCGTCTCCAAATCGGAAGGCCGGGCCGGGACAGCCTCCAGCGACGATCCGGAAGCGGGTGAATACAACCTGACGTGGTACGGCAAGAAGTACTGGAAAATGCGGCACATGGTCGGCGCGGGAGGGCTGCAGCTATGATGCCCACCGTCAACGTCACCAAGACCTTTGACAACACCGCCGCCATACGCCGGGCCGTGCAGAAGCTGACCGAGCAAGATGTGTTTATCGGCGTGCCCGAGGACAAGGCTGCCCGGGAAGCTGCAGGGGACACCGGCATCAGCAACGCCTATCTCGCTTACATCCATGAGCACGGCGTGCCGGAGAAAAACATCCCGGCCCGGGCCGCGCTCATTCCCGGCATCCAGGATATCCAGGCCGAGGCCACCGAGATCCTGAAGGACACGGCCAAAAAGGCGCTGGAGGGCAACGAGGGCGCGGTGGACACCGGCCTGAACAAGATCGGCCTCCTTGGGCAGAACGCGGTGCGGGCGCGGTTCGTGAGCAACGACTGGGCCCCGCTGGCGGACAGCACTTTGGACCGCCGTAAAAAAGTCAGTGAGACCGTCACCGCCAAGGGCAAAACGGTCAAGAAGATGGGCAAGTCCCGGCGCGAGCGCGGGGCCATCAACCCGCTCATCGACACGTCCGGGCTGCGCAAGGCGTACACCTACGTGATCCGGAAAAAAGGCAACACGGCGCTGGTGGTGAAATGATGGATGATCTGCTTGACCTCATAACGGATCCGGATCTCGGCGGCTGCAGCTTCCGGTACGGGCGCATCACGGAGACCGTCAACGACAAGGGCCGCGCCGAATTGTCGGAGCAGCTCCTTCCCGCTGACGGGAACATCCAGCCTGCGCCCGGCAAGGAGCGGGAAGTGCTGGAGGAAGGCGACCGCCAGAAAGCGGCCATCCTCATCTTCACCCCGGCAAATTTAACCGCAGGCGAAAGCAAGGATAAGGCCGACCGCATCTACCATGAGGGCAGTGTTTACAGAGTTTCCCTGGCGGAACCCTGGCAGCACCACGCGGGTTTCACCAAGGCCATCGCCGTGCTGGAGAGGCCGCTATGAGCGAAAACACCAGCGCCGCCGGAGGGTTTATCCATCCCTCGCCCGTTCCCGGGCAGGAAGCGATAGAGGACGTGCTCCACGATTGCATCGCGGGCGTTACAAGGCTTTGCGGCAATCTGGTCCGCCCCCGCTGGCAGGAGGAAGCTCCCCGCGTGCCCAAGGCGGGCGTTTCCTGGTGCGCCTTCGGCATCACCAACTATGACCCCCTGAATTTCCCGGTGGCCGAACACTCCGGGGAAGGCGAAGGGCACGACATACTGACGGATCATGAGAACCTCACCGTCCTCATATCCTTTTACGGGCCGGGGCCTGTGGATCAGGCACGCCAGCTGCGGCGGAGCCTGCATATCAGTCAGAACCGGAAGATCCTGCGGAAAAACGGGCTGGCCTTCGTCAAGGCCGGGGCAATCGTTCCGGTGCCGGAGCAGGTGGCCCTGCAATGGCGTGCCCGGGTGGACATCACGCTCACCTTCCAACTGGTGACCAGCCAGATATATGCGGCCCTGAACCTGAAGCAAATGAGCGGAACGCTTGTTTCCGAACAACCTCAAGACGGCAGCAGGCCGGGCGCGAGCGCTCCCTTCGGCTGCCAAGCCTGTTCCCGCGCCTGCTGGCGCTGATAGGAGACCATTATGGCCAATGCATTATCCGTGGACCGCGTCGTCCGCGTTACCGTCAACCTGCAGCCCAAAGCCTCCGCCCGGCGCAACTTCGGCGTGCTGGCCATTGTGTCGGACGATCCGGCCATCGACCCGCTGGAACGTATCCGCACATACACCGGCATCACGGGCATCACCGAGGACTGCGGGGTGTATTCCAACTTCTACAAAAGCTCCGCGCTGTTTTTCTCACAGGTGCCCCGGCCTTACATCCTCATGCTGGCCCGGCACGTCAAGGAGCCGACCCCGGCCTACCTCAAAGGCGGGCTGGTCGCGGACGCGGATCTGGACGCCACCGCCTGGAAAGGAATTACTGACGGTTCTTTCGGCATCATCACGAACAATACCGGCATTACGGTTTCCGGTCTGAATTTCAGCACCGTGACCAACATGAACGGGGTGGCCTCGGTTATCAGTGCCAAGCTGGCGCAAGACAACCTGATCTGCAAATGGACCGGCGAGTATTTTGTCGTTTCCACCAAGGGCACCGGGCCGACTCAGGAACTCGGCTACGCAGCCTCCGCAGGGGAAGGCACGGACCTTTCCTCCCGCCTCGCGTTGACGGTGGCCAAGGCGCTGCCGCTTATCACCGGCAGGAACGCCGAGACCCCCCTGGAATGCGTGGCCAATCTGGCGGACCTTTCCGGGGATTGGTACGGCCTGACCTTTGCCGACGAAATTGACGATGACGATCACCTGGAGGTCGGCGGGTTCATTGAAGCCAGCTCCAAGAGTCGGATCTACGGCGCGACCATCACGGACAGCCGGGTGCTGTCTTCAACCGTGACGAATGACCTTGCTTCCCGCTCCAAGGCGCTGTCCAGGCAACGCACCTTCCTGCAGTACAGCAAAAACCCGCATGCCGTGTGCTCCGCCTTTGGCCGGGCCTTTACCGTCAACTTCAACGCCAACCGCTCCACCTTGACCCTGAAATTCAAGCAGGAGCCGAGCATCGTGGCCGAAGGGCTGACCGAGAGCCAGGCCGCTACCCTGGAAAAAAAGAACTGCAACGTCTTCGTCAAATACGACAACGACACCGCCATCCTGCAGGAAGGCGTGATGAGTAACGGCGCGTTCTTTGACGAAGTCCACGGTCTGGATTGGCTGCAAAACGCCATCCAGAACGAGTGCTGGAACCTGCTGTACCAGAGCAAGACCAAGATCCCGCAGACCGAGCCGGGGATTACCCAAATTGTAAACACCATCGCCAAGGTGCTGAACGAGGGCGTGAACAACGGCCTGATCGCGCCCGGCGTGTGGAACGGCGACGGCTTTGGCGATCTGGAGCGCGGCGATTACCTGCAGACCGGCTGGTACATCTACGCGCAGTCGGTTGATGATCAGCCGCAGTCCGAGCGCGAGCAGCGCAAGGCTCCGCCCATCCAGGTGGCGGTCAAGCTGGCGGGCGCGGTGCATTCTATCGACGTTCAGGTCGACGTAAACAGATAAGGAGCAATCAATGTCATTCGCATGGAGTTTTCTGGATGTCTCGGCGTCCATTGAAGGGCCGGGAGGCGGTTTCACTCTCGGCGGTCCCGATACCGGGACCGCCGAGGAAGGCGTCAATATTGAACCCAAAGGCGACGTCAACATCATGACCGAGGGCGCGGACGGTTCCTGGATGCACAGCCTCCGGGCGTCAAAGGGCGGCACGCTGACAGTGACCCTGCTGCGGAACAGCCCGACCAACGCCAAGCTGCAGGCCATGCTGAACTACCAGCGCAGTTCCGCCCGCTACCACGGGCGGAATACCGTCACCATCCGGCAGGTTGTTTCCGGCGACCTCATCCCTTGCGAGGGGGTGGCCTTTGCCAAACAGCCGGGCATCCCCTTTGCGGTGGAAGGCGGCAAGCTGGCGTGGGTGTTTGATGTGGGCAGATTCGAGCCTACACTCGGCGCGGGCATGACGGAAGTTTAAGGAGGCATCATGGAATTCACTATCAAGAACAATGTTTACAGAACGTGCCCGCTTGACGCGTTCAACCAGCTGCACATCGCCCGCCGCCTGACCCCTTGCCTGGGGCCGCTCGCTGGCCTCGCTTCCGCCGATATCGAACTCATAAAGGACGAGAAAGGCAAGGTAATAGACTTCAAGGGCGACCTTGGCGAAATCATGACGCCGCTTTCCAACGCTCTCAGTTCCCTGAAGGATGAGGATGTGGAGTACATCCTGAACGCCTGCCTCGCGGTCACGGAGCGCAAGCAGGCCGGTAACACATGGGCGCGGCTGCGCGTGGGCAATGCGACCATGTTCGACGGCATAACCCTCCCGGTCATGCTCCAGATCGCCTACCACGTCATCGCGGAGAACCTGACTGATTTTTTCGACGACCTGCCCTCTCTTTCCGGCCTGGAGGGCTTCCTGAAAGCGAAGGGATTGCTTGGGTAAGCCTGCCGGATTGGGAGGATTACCTGTTGCGGCCAGTGCTCAAGGGCATGTGTAAGTTTGAAAGTCTGAAGGACGGCACCTTGTCTTTGGTTGATGTGGCGTTGATGAACGACGCGCTGGACGTCCAGTTTGAAAACGAGCGCCGGTACATGGCGGCGAAAGAGCGGCGATAGACGCCCGCGAAGCGGCGCAAGGCGGGCTTTGCCCGCCGCCGCAAGATTGCGAAGGGAAAAATAGATGAGCGCAGGCGGCGTACTTACGGAATTTTTAGCGAGCGTCGGTTTTAAGGCTGACGAGAAGTCGCTGAAAGCATCACTCACCAAGGTGGCAGCATTCGGTGCCACGGTGCAGATGATGGCCGTTGGTATTTACGCCGGTCTGGTCAAGGTGGCTTCAGGCGAAGCCGAGATGGCCCGCAAGGCGGAGAAACTCGGCACCACCTCGGACAAGCTCCAGGAACTTGGCTATATCGCGGAGCAAAGCGGCTCCAGCCTTGATGCCGTGACCAGAAGCATGGAGGGGCTGGTCAGCAAAAACCCGCGCATCAAGGACGCGGCCAAGGCGCTGGAGGTGGCCGGGGACCGCATGAAGCGGATGAACGACATGCAGCGCAAGGCATATGCCGCCCGCATGGGTATTGATCCTTCGCTTATCCCGGCGCTCATCAATGACGCCAGCGCCCTGAAGGACGAATTCCGGGCCATGTACAGCGTGGCTGGCATTGACGCCAAAGAGGCGGGCAAGGCCAGCAAGGAATTCATGGGGGAAATCGGCAAGCTCTCCACAATGGTGGGGCTGCTGGCCAAAAGCGTGTCTCTCGCTTTCATCGGCAAGATCCGCCATGACGTGGCCAATTTACGCAAAGTGATCATGGAAAACTTCGACAAGATCAAACGCATCTTCGAAGGGGCCATCGCGATCATCCTGCGTATCGCGGCGGTTATCAGCGGTTTTGCCTACCGGGTGATCACCTGGATCAGCGCACTGGTGTCCTGGTTCGACAAGCTCAGTGACGGCCAGAAACAGGTGATCGTCGGCGTGGGCCTCCTTCTGGCCGCGTGGAAGCTGATGAACGCCGGTTTCCTGGCCACGCCCATCGGTATGATCATCACCGGCCTGCTCGGCATCGTGGCGCTGGTGGATGACTACCTGACGTTTATGGAGGGCGGGGAGCCGGGTCCCTTGCCAAAGGACTTCACGGAATATCCCAACCCCACCGAGGGAGAAATCAACGCCGAGGCCCGAGCCTATGTGCTCGGACAACTCGCGGCGCTGGACGCGGAGTATCTCACAGCCAGAGTCCTTGCGGGCCTTGCTGTTGGCGATGCCTTTGCGCGGGAACAATACAACATTCATGAGGAAGAAGCGGCGGTTTGGCGTGAGCGCCTCGCGGCCATTCCTCCTGCAGAAGAGGTGTCCGTATGATTCTCTTTTACCTTGTCCTCATCGTGGATTCACTCGTCTTACAGCCCTTGCGCTGTCTGCTTGGCTTTGTCATGCGTTTTTTATGGCACCCACCCATGGTGGCGGGCATGCCCTCGCCGTACATCCTGGACGAGCTGCTTGCCGTCGCCAAGGACCGGCTGCAAACCCTTGACCGCTCCATATACGGCCAGGGCGGTGATAGCGCCAAATTCCTTGGCATGCTGTACTATGCCACCGGCGACCATGCGGAGTGGCAAAACGTTCTGGCGCTGGTGCAGGATGACGGCACCATAAAGCGCAGCCTTGCGCCGGAAACCAGCACCGTGCCGTTTTCCGGGGATATGCTTTCCGGGCTGCTGCTGGCAGTGCTTCGCCGTCTTCCGGCACTGACCAAGGGGGAAGCGACCAGGGAAGAATGGATAAAACTTTGTAGGCTGTGGGAGCGCACCACATGGCAGGGCTTCCCGCTCCTTTTTGCTAACGCTGCCACCGGCAAAAAAGAGGTTTTCGCACGCGGCCATATCTGGCGTCCCTGGTGGGTTTTCGGGTCGGAAGATATTTTGACGGCCCTTGTATGGCTCTACATGGGCTGGAAGATCACCGGCGAGCGCCGCTACCTCACGGCCTATTATGCCACCCTGATCCTGCAGGCTCCCGGCCTGCTCATGGGATGCCCGGATGCGCAGATATGGCTTGGCAGTGTTTACGGCATCGCCACCTACAATACACACTCCAAAGTTCTTGGCTGCTATGCTGGCTGGAAGCTGACCGGTAATATCTTTTTCAAGCTGGCCCTGGCCCAAGCCCACCGCCGCCACGGCGCATACAACGCGGACATCTGCGTCCTGGCCGGTTCAGTTGCCGGTAAAGAGGGCTGGTACAAGAACGCCCTGGAGCTGATCGGCCATGCCGTTTCCAAGGGCTGTTGCATCTGCCCGCAGACCAAGAGCTATATATCCCTGTTCTGGCCTCCTGAAAAAGTTGTGCGCTCCGAGTGCATTCTGCCTCCGCAATTCCGGGGCGGCGACTACATATGGGAACGCAACCCGATCAAGGGCGACTTCCTGGATGATGATTACCGCGTCCGGAAGTCCCTGGATGTGATCTTTCCCGCCCACGTCTTGAAAGAGGTAGCTCCGTGACCTGCCCTTGCTGCGGCCACATAATGGTTTTCAACGGCGACCAGTGGGTCTGCCGTCGCTGTGAGTCTACGCGGTAAAACCGCATTGATCTTTGAAAACCGAATAGAGAGTTTTTCGATTTCCGGTCACTCCCGGCGTGGGATGTGTCATTGGGGACAGGCAGAGGCGGCTTACGGGCCGAACCGGCTCTTATGCATGCTATGGGGCAGATGGTAACGGCCCCTTTGCGCCGCAGAACGTTGGCGGAGGTATCGGGCAGGCTGGTCAGACTCTTGCCGCATGGCGAGAGTTGTTTGATACCGCCCGCGTCACCCCCACCGGCGACACGAACGAAGTACGCTCTTTCGTCTCCAGCTTGCGGGTGTATGTCGGGCCGCTGGCGTCATGAGGCAAGCGGGCCAACGTAGACGCGGAGCGACGAGACGAAGCTACGGACCTCGTTTGTCGGGCCGGTCGGCGTGACGCGGTTGGTGTCCAACCCCAGTACATAGGCAGGCAACCCAAACGAACCGGCTGCGTATGATGTGGATACAGCGGTCCCGCCAAACGTCAGTGCGCTGTCTATTTTTTGAGATCCGCCACGTGCAAAAATACTTCCGCTCCCGTTGGTATCGGAGACTGTTCCTGCAACCGGCCTATTCCTGTCCCCAATGACACATCCCACGCCGGGAGTGGCCGGAAATTGCCGATAAGCCTCCTCAGAAAAGGAGGTCATATGGCAGAGGTCATTTTCCGGAAATTGGCGCGGGAATGGTGGGAACGGCACATGCTTACCGGCAGCGCCGTGTATGCGGAGGAATCCTGGGAGCGCCTTGAGCGCGAGGTTTTCCCGGACCTTGGGGACCGGGATGTCAAAAAAATCAAAGCTCCGGCGATATTAAAAATTCTGCGCCGGATAGAAGAACGCGGCACGTATGAAGTGGCGCGGAAGGTCAGGAGCCATGTGTCACAGACACTGCGCTATGGCATCGCCTGCGGGCTTATCCTAACGAATCCGGCGCGAGATCTAGGTTTTGCGCTGAAACCCAAAAAGCACCAACCACGGGCGGCCATAATGGAACCCCGCCAGATTGGGCAGTTGATGCGGGATATAGGAGCCTTCCCGGCAAAACAACGAAGATGTGCATTGCAGTTGGCCGCGTTAACTTTCGTCCGTCCCGGCGAACTGTGCAAAGGGGAATGGGGAGAAATAGAAATGGATACCGGAATTTGGAGAATCCCGGCCAGGAAAATGAAGATGAAGCGCCCGCACATTGTACCGTTGTCCCGGCAAGCCCAAGACGTAATCCGCGATCTGCGCGGCCTGACCGGGGGCGGGAATTGGCTGTTCCCCTCACCAAAGGACAGAACCCGGCCCATGCAGGGCCGTGTTTTGAGTAGGACGTTGCGGCGCATAGGATACGGTCCCGAAGCCATGAGCGCACATGGTTTCCGTGCAATGGCTGCGTCGACCTTGTCCGAGCAGGGATGGCCGAGCGAGGTTATCGAGCGCCAGCTCGCCCACGTCGACCGCAATCAGGTCCGCGCCGCATATCAGCGGTCGGAGCTTTTGACCGAGCGCCGCAATATGATGCAAGCCTGGGCCGACTACCTTGATATGCGCCATGCTCAAGCTATTTTAGGAAGATAATTTTAGAGGAGGCAGGCGGGGTGCCGAAACACCCCACCGAGCGGTGCGCGAACACCGCCCACGTCCCCAGTGCGGTACCACCCGCACGGATCAGCCGCTGCCTTGTCCACGTCGACGGGACAAGAAGTGTTTACCAGCGGACAGGGCAAGCACACAAGAGTGTTTACAGTGAAAAGAGCCGATGAGTACCGGTGTGTGTGTTTCTTGCCAAGCGGCAGACCTTGCAAAAGGCTGCTCGGCAAAGGCGTTGCTGAAGACTATGAGACAGTCTGCCCCAGATGTGGTGCGAGGCTGTTGTTAACCAAGAGCGGCATTCGGGTGATCCAGACCGCCAAACACAAATGAAGGCCGAGAGCCTCTATATATAAAGGAGGCTCTCATGCCAAATTCCATCCCTGATCTTCCCATAAACACCTCCAGCCGTCCGCCGCTTGCCGGGTGGATGGGCGGCAAAAGTCTGCTGGCCAAGCGCATCATTGAGCGTATTCCCGAGCACGCCTGCTACGTGGAGCCGTTTGCCGGTGCCGCGTGGGTTCTCTTCAAAAAGCCCGAGAGCAAGGTGGAGGTGATTAACGACATCAACAAGGAAGTGGTCACCCTGTACCGCTGCCTCCAGTGGCACCTGGAGGAGTTTATCCGCTACTTCAAATGGGTGCTGGTCAGCCGCGAGGAGTTTGAGCGGCTGAAAAAATCCGATCCGGACACGTTGACCGATATTCAGCGGTCAGCCCGGTTTTACTATCTGCAGCAGGCGTGCTTCGGCGGGCGCATCACAAGTCCGACCTTCGGGTACGGGATTACCCGGGCTTCCAAGCTGAACCTGCTGCGGATAGAGGAGTATCTCTCGGCTGCGCACCTTCGGCTGGCCAGGGTGTATGTGGAATGCCTGCCCTATGCCGAGGTCATAAGCCGGTATGACGGGCCTGACACGTTTTTCTACGTGGACCCGCCGTATTGGGATTGTGAGGACCGCTACGGCCAGGGCATCTTCAGCCGGGATGATTTCGCAAAACTGGCCGCGCAGCTCGCGGGCATCAAGGGGAAATTCCTTCTCAGCCTGAACGATACGCCCGGTGTGCGCGAGACCTTCGGAGCCTTTGCCATTGAAGCGGTGCAGACCCAATACACCTGCAGCAACGGCAAGAATATGCCCGCAGGCGAGGTACTCATTCGGAACTACTGAAGCTCACTAAGCTTTGCTCCACACACGGGGCAAAATCGACCTGAAAAAATGATCGAATTTTGCCCCGTGCAGCGACCACCGACACCCCCGAGGCCGCTAAATTGCGGACACCATGTGTTCCCCGGCCTATGGATTGGCAACGCTGGCGATGGCACGGTATACTTCCTCTCTCGATACTACAACCCCGCACTTGCCACAGGAATAATTGTTGGCTTTTGCCCTGAAAGGATTGTGGCAGTCGCGGCACAGAGGGGTATCGACAATGCTTCCATCATCGTTCTTTTTTACCGCGCAAGCGCCAAGATCAAGATACTGATTGTCTTTTTTTATTTGCTCAATCGTGTTTCGCAATTCGCGGTTCTCTCGAAGCAAGCCGGAATTTTCTGATTCAAGAGAGGAAAGTTTGTCTTTGGCAAGATTCAGGTGCGTCTTGAGCAAGTCAATCTCAGCCTGCTTAACGCTGGATAATTTGAGGCTGTTCAATAGGTTTATGGCGCTCTCAATAGCAGACATGCAATCCCCCCTGGCTTGATTGTTACACGCATATGGAAGCCCTTCTAAGTGCCACGTTCTACAGCGGCAAACTATAAGTGCCGTAACAGGGTAAAAAACGCAAGCCCCACGGGGTAAGGAGAACGCAACATGGCGGGAAATAAAAGAAGAACGAATTTTGCCCCGCGCACCGACCACCGACACCCCTGATCACGTCAGAAAATCGCGGCAAAAATAAGTGTCGTTTAGGGTAAGAATAAATGTCGCGCTACATGAATCAAGAATCGCGCCAAGTACTATGTACCTACTTTTGTACCTACAACAAAAAATGAGTTACGATTTTTATGTCGTAACTCATTGTTTTTATTGGTCGGAGCGAGAGGACTTGAACCTCCGACATCCTGGTCCCAAACCAGGCGCGCTACCAGGCTGCGCTACGCTCCGGGGAAAGCGAATGTAGCCATTCTCGCTCGTTCAGCCAAGCAAAAAATGCACGGTCAATAGAGAGAAACGGGCGCGCGCTTGTTGTTGGGTTCAGCCACCTGGGTCTGGCTTGCGGCATCCGGATCAAGGTCGTTGGGACCGAGAACCAACTCGGAGCCATGCCAGACATGCAGGGCGGGGTCCAGGTTTTCCCCGTCGTCGATAATTTCAAAGTGCAGATGGTAGCCGGTCGCGCGGCCTGTCCGGCCCACGTGCCCGATATGATCGCCGCGTTTGATTTTGTCCCCGACGGAGACGACGAACTTGTTCATGTGGGCGTAGAGCGCTTCCCGGCCGTCAAGCTGGCGGATGACGACCGTTTTGCCGTAGCCGTTTCTGACGCCGGCGAAAATGACTTCGCCGTCGTTATAGGCGAGGACCTTGCTGTCTTTGGGGCCGGGGATATCAATCCCCTTGTGCATGCGCGTCTTTTTGCGGGAGATGGCCCGGTCGCCGAAGCCCGAACTGATTCCACGATCATTAAGGGCTTCTCGTTCTTCCGCGGGCATCAGGGAGCGGGCGTACACCTGCCTGCGCCGTTTTGGGGCTACGGCGGTCTTTTGGGGGGCCTTCTTGGCCGAGGCTTTTGTCACCGCCGGCGCGGCGGATGGTTTGAACGGCGCTTTGGCTGCCGCTTGAGCCGGGTTAGCCTGCGCGGGGGCCGGCAAAAAAAGGTCTCCTGCGCAGAAAGAGAGGAGAGAGACAACAAGAAACACCAGAGGGAGTATACGGCGCGTAAAGAGAAGACACGTGCTGCCAACGGCGCCGTCAGCGTGTGTGTTGTTCATGGTTAGTATGTATACAGGACGGGTGGCCCTGGAGCAAGAAAAATCTAGACTTATAACATCTTGTATTACAATGCATATTTGTGAAATATGTATGAGAGGCCCGATATTACGGGATGAAAAAAGGGCGGGGCAATTGCCGCCCCGCCCTTGCGCATGCCGGATATCCGGCGGTTAAAACGCAGGCACGATCCCTTTGGGAATCAGGTTTTGCTCGATATAGGCCCGCACTTCCGGGGAGTTGGACGCTTTGACCAACGCCCTGATCGCGGGGGAATTCACGTCGTCTTTGCGCACGACCACCACGTTGGCGTAAGGCGAATCCTTGCCTTCAATGATGATGGCGTCGCGGGAGGGGATGAGTTCCGCCTCAGAGGCGAAGTTGGTGTTGATTACGGCCGCGCGCACGTCCTGCAGGATGCGCGGCAGCTGGGCCGCTTCCAGTTCCACGAATTTCAGGCCGCGCGGGTTGTTCGTGATATCCCGCACCGTTATCAGCTCGCCGGAATTTACCGCAATAATGCCGTGCTTTTCCAGAAGGCGCAGGGCGCGGGCCTCGTTGGTCGGGTCGTTGGGCACGGCGACGGTATCGCCCTTTTTAAGGTCATCCAGGCTTTTGATCTTTTTGGAATACAGCCCCAGCGGTTCGATGTGGACCTTGGCGACCCAGGCAAGATTCAGCCGCTTTTCCATGTTCATGTTGTCAAGGTACGGTATGTGCTGGAAAAAGTTGGCGTCGAGCGCCTTGTCGGCGAGCGCCATGTTGGGCTGCACGTAATCGGAAAATTCCCTGATGGTCAGTTCGATGCCCTCCTTGGCGAGCAGGTCTTTGACCACAAGCATGATATCCTTGTGCGGGAAGGGCGTTACGCCCACGGTAAGGGTCTGCGCCGCGACGGCGTTCCCAACGAGACAGATGACGACGGCAAAAGCCAGAAGAAGACGTTTCATGGTATTTCCTTTTCGTGCGCGTATCAGCGCAGTTTTTTGTACAGGTAATTGCCGCCGCTCTGGATGCATTGCACCACGACGATGAGCACGACGACCGCGCAGAACATGATATCCGCCTTGAAGCGGATATACCCTTCGTTGTAGGCCAAAGCCCCGAGGCCGCCGCCCCCGATGGCACCGGCCATGGCGGAATAGCCGAGCAGCGTGATGGCCAGAATCGCCAGGTTGAGGATGATGGACGGCAGGGCTTCCTTGACCATGACCCTGAATATGATCTGGCTGTCGGACGCGCCGAAGGACCGCGCGGCTTCAACGACGCCGGGATCGACCTCCAGAAGGCTGCCCTCGATGAGCCGCGCCATGAACGGAATGGCCGCGACGGTCAGCGGCACGATGGCCGCCGTGCTGCCGTAAGCCACGCCCGCGACGATCCGGGTGAAGGGGATCAGGGCGACCATCAGGATCATGAACGGGAAGGAGCGCAGCAAATTCACGACGATGTCCAGAACGGTATACACTCTGGGGTTGGGGCGCAAGCCGTGCGGGCCCGTCATGATAAGCTGTATCGCAAGCCCGAACCCGCCGGCGGCGGAGAGGAGCGTAGAGCAGAAAACCATGTACAGGGTTTCGTAGAGGGCGCTAAACAGCATTTCGGCCATTGCCGAGCACCTCCCAATGCAGATTTTTTCCGCGCATATAGTTGAGCACGGCTTCCAGGTGTTCGTCCGGTACGTTTATTATCAGAAAACCGAGCACATCGTCGAGGTAGCGCTCCAGTTTGCCGCCAACGATGGAAAAACTGATGTCCAGGTCGCGCGCCATGGTGGTGATGACCGCGTTCTGGGATATTTCGCGCGGGAAAATCATGCGGATGTTCGTACCGGTCGGTATCAGCGTGTATTCGTCCTCCACGAACTTTTTCAGGCCTTCGGGGGGGGATATGAACAGTTCCTCGGTCTTGCCGAGGCACTGGGCGACGCCTTTGTCCAGAAGGAGCAGCCGGTGGCAGATGCGTTTGACGACCTCCATCTGGTGCGTGACCACAACCATGGTGAGCTTCATCCGTGAATTGATGTCCTGGAGAAGGTCCAGAATATCCATGGTCGTGTTGGGGTCCAGGGCGGAAGTCGCTTCGTCGCACAGCAGAATTTTTGGGTACAGGGCCAGCGCCCGCGCAATCCCGACGCGCTGCTTTTGCCCGCCGGAAAGGTTTTGGACCCGTTCGAAACGCTTGTCCGCAAGGCCTACAAGCTCAAGAAATTCCATGACCCGGTCGGTGATTTCCCGCGACGGCCCGCGCCAAAACCGCAGCCGCGCCAAAAATTCCCCGGCGCCGGCCGTAGGCGTTTCCCATATGTGCAAGGGGAACGCCACGTTTTCGAACACGTTTTTCCGGCCCATCAGGCCGAAGTTCTGGAAGATCATGCCCATGTCGCGGCGGAGGCGCTTTAGCTCCTCCTCGCTGAGGCCGGACACTTCCTTGTCCATAACCGTGACGCTGCCGCCCTGATACCGCTCCAGGCCGTTAAAGCAGCGCAGAAGCGTTGATTTTCCCGCGCCGGAGTGCCCCACAATGCCGAAAATCTCCCCTTTCTCAATGGAAAAGGAGAGATCGCGCAGGACAGGGGCGCCGCCGTAATGCTTTTCAAGGTTCCGTACTGTAATCATCGTGAGAATTCCAGCGGCGGGCCGGTGCCCGCCGCCGTAGTGGTGTACGCCTGGTTCATGTTTTTTGGTCCGGGGAAACGCCGTCCCAGACAAGAATTTCTTTTGATTTCGTCCAGGGAGCGGTCAATGTGTTGTATTCCGCAAGGTACGGCGCCACCTTGTGGACGTCGTCGAAATCTTTCCGCGAACGGTATGTTTCGTAAAAGAAAAAGCGGTTCGGATCGTTCTCGTGCCTGTGCACGGCAAACCCGAGACAGCCCTCTTCCTTGGCGCACGTATTGTTCGCGTGGCGCAACGCGGCTTTCATGAACTGCTCTATGAATTCCGGATAGACTTCAATCAGGACCGAAACAGCCAGCATGATGCACTCCTTCCTTTCACGCGTTCAAGACTTGTCGCATGCCTGTTTTTCCATCAACGCCCGATACATACTTTGTTCTTGCCGGTCGTCTTGGCTAAATACAACGCCTCATCGGCGCGTTTGAAAAAGCTTTCGGAGGCCTCCCCCGGGGAATACGCCGTGCAGCCTATGCTGACGGTTATGGGCGGCGCATCGGGAATAACCATGGCCGCAACGTTTTTACGGACTTTTTCCGCGATTTGCAAGGCCCTGTCCATCGCCTCATGGGGGATGAGCACCGCAAATTCCTCGCCGCCGTAGCGGGCGACAATATCGTTCCGGCGGAGAGAGGCTTTCAAGGTCGCTCCCATACCCTGCAATACCTTGTCGCCGACAAGGTGCCCATACGTATCGTTAACTTTTTTGAAATCGTCAATGTCCAGAATCAGGAGAATGAGGGGGTACTCCAGTATCTGGCTGCGCTTGATTTCATCGTGCAGCAGTTCCATGAACGTGGCCCGGTTGAAAATGCTGGTCAACCCGTCAATGCGCGACTTTTCCTTGAACATGGCGAGATTTTGCGACAATTGCCTGTTTTCCAGCAATTGTTCGCGGGCTTTACGCAAAATGCCGACGCGATCGATGTAGTCTTCCTGCAAAAGACGGATGACGATAAGCTGCGTCTCGCCGAGGTTTTTCGCCAAAGCCATAAGGGCGGTATCTTTTTGGGTGATGCCGTCCTCTTCCCAAATGCCGGACGCTAACGCGCCGAGTTCCTTGCGCGCGAAAAATGCTTCCGCTTCCTCCAGAAAAAAATCCAGCATGGGAGACGTCTCCCATGGCGTTGTGCAGGGGCCGTCCGCGCAAGGGGGGAAAAGCGCGTTGTAAAACGCGGGAGCCTGCCCGAAAAAAGTGTATTTTTTGGGGCCGATCCGTTGCAGAATCGCGTAATTAAAGGACTGCAGAAGATTGAGGGCGAGGCTTTCAGTATTCGTCACAGGATCGTCCTTATGGATTTTCCGGAGAGGGCGGGCCTTTTCCGGGCACGATGCGCAACGCTACTGCAACATATTCCGGGCCAATGCGGTAAACGCCTCGTCAACGCCTTCCCCGGTTTTGGCGCTGGTGCGCAGAACGGTAATGCCCTGTTCGGCCAGTGGCGCCAGCATGGCTTCAGTAATTTCCCACTGATCCCGCATGTCCGCCTTGTTGACGAGCAGGCAGGAGGGGATATCCCCCGCGATGTTTATGGCCGCTTCACGCAGGGAAATAGCCATTTCAAGGGTTTCTTTCCGCGTTCCGTCGGCAACGACAAAGAATCCCATGGCGCCGCGTAAGTACGCAAGGTTGACGTTTGTGTAGATATCTTTCCCTTCCATGTCCCAGAGGACCAGCGTCATATCCGTATCGCCCAGGGACAGGATTTTTTTGCTGATTTTGACGCCGACGGTGGAAAGATATTTATCGGAAAAAAGCGAATGCACGTACCGTTCCACCAAGGATGTTTTCCCCACGGAAAACCCGCCGAGCATACAGACCTTCTTACTGACCATGATTCCTAAACACCTTTTATGCTATCTTCTGAACATCTCAGGCTTGGCGGAAGGCGACAAGGCAAAATGCACGCGCAGTTCAATGCGCCTGTTGGCCTGATCCCCACCTCTGGCGGTTGCCGGAGCCGTTTCCTCATGGCCGCCCCGGGGATACTCAGATCCCATGCCGTATGTGGCAACAGGCATGCTGGAGCCTTTGCCGTACAACATGGCCGCAACGGTTCGCGCGCGAGCCTGGCTGATTTCGTAATTGCGCCGATCATTTCCGACCGTGTCCGCGTGACCGTAAATGGTCAGCGTGGCGGAAAAACCCATCTTTTTAGTAATATTTTCTAATTCGATCAGCGTGTCAATGGCTTTTTTAAGCGCGGGCATGTCCGCGGGCAGGGGGGTATCCTTCCCGAGCGGGAACTCGATAACGGCGGTCTCTATCTCGTGTATCATGAAGGAGATACGGTCCATCATGGGGTCGCGCACGCCGTCCACGTCCACGTGCTCCACGCCGGGTATGGCGCGCGCGTCCTCGCGGGTGGCGACGATCCAGGACATCGGCGCGGTGCCGGTAAACGTCAGCGTTCCCTTTTCGTCAAAAACCATTGTCACGGAGTCCGGCGGCTGGATGGATTTTTTCACCCGGCGCATGACGACGGAGGGATCGTAGGAAATGAACGGGATGCTCCGGACGGAAAAAAGCGCGGGGTCTACGTTATTGCCGCGCAGAACCTCTTCGGGAGAGGGGGTGAGCGCGTCTTTGAGCACCAGGATTTCCCAGGGCGCGGCCGGAGCTTCAACGACGTTAATGAGCATGAGGCCGGGCTCGTTCCTCAAATAGCCAAGGGCAGTGTGCATTGAGGCTGTGAACGCGGCCTGTTCCGTCCGGGCCCGTTCCTTTGTGTAGTACAGCCACCCGCCGCCCGCGATGCACGCCAGGAGGAGGGCGACGGGCAAGGCCTTGGCCCAGAAAGGGAGTTTTTTATTTTCATCCACATAGCGGGACAGCAGGCAGGAATCCAGATAGCGGACGGCGTCGGCAAACGGCTCCGTGTCGCCGTTGAACGATTCGAGCGTGTCCGCGTATTCCACGAGCATGAGGTCCAGCGTGGCGCGCAAGTGGGAGCGGAAGTCCGCCGGGGGCGTGCCCCGCACAACGCAGGCGAGATAGGCCTGGGGGGCTTTTTCAATGTAGATGGTGAACTCGCCCATCTGGAGGGAATCCAGATCCTCTTCCCTGCCGCCGGCGAAGCAATCGCGCACAAAGTCCTGGATGGCCGTCAGCATCGCGGAAACCATGTCGGCGTCCTGGGACTCGACACTTTCGTTCGCCACGTGCGAGAGAACCAGACCCGTATCGCTGTGGATGAAAAACAATTGCTCGACACGGTAGACAAGCGTGTTGAGCATGACGATTTCACTGAACGGCTTGCCCGACCGCATGGCCTCGAAGCGCCAGCGCAGTCCTTTCCAGGAAAAGGCCATTTCGACGCTTTTGCTGAAGCTGCCCAGCATGGAGCGGAAACTCTCCGACATGGACTTGCGGATGGTCGGCCCCATGAGCGGGAAGAGCGCGTTGACGAAATCGTTCCGGCGGGTGTGCAGCGAGGTTTTGACGATGGCGTCGACGACCGGCTCCAGCGCCATGGAAAGGTGGGGGTCTTTGCCGGACCGCAGGTGAATGGCCTCGGCGAGAACGTCACTGACCCGCTTGGCCGTCATCTGGCGGCTGTCAAGGGCCTCCCTGATATTGTCCAGAAGCGCGATTTCCCGCGAGAACAACAATTCCCGCAGGCGTATGAGCTCCTCGTTGTCGGGCGGGGGCGGCACGTCGCGCGTCAGCGTGGCGTCGACCGTGTGGCCGGCGCTGCCAGCGTCGTCCGGCTCTGTCCCCGGGAGCTGGGATTCGGCCTTTGTGCCCTCAACCGAGGGGGGGGACAAGGCGTCGAGATCCGTCATTCCTATGATCCGGCAACGGCCGCTTTGTCAGTTCCGCTCGTGGTTTTCGTAGGAGAGCCTTCTCCTTCGGCGATCGTCAAATCGCCCGCCAGCGTGACGGCATTCTCCGTGAACAGGGCCGACAGGGCGGAACGGGAGACCAGATCGTGGCGCAGTTGCGCCGCCGTGCGGGCCAGGGCGGAAAGGGCTTCCTTGTATTTTTCTTCCGTCGTGGCGGAGAGTCTCGCGCTTTCCGCAAGCAGCAACTGGCGCAGCTGCTGTTCGGCGGTATCAAGGGTTGAGGAGAGGGTCGTCAGCTTGCGCTCAAAGTCTTCCTCCTTCTTCGCCAGATCTTTGTTCAACTGCGCGACTGCGTCGTCGCGTTCGCGTTTGTCCTGCTTCATGGCGTCCACGCGGTCTTTATGCTCGGCCTTGAGGCTTTCCGCGCGTTCGCGCTGTTCGTTTTTAATGGCGGTCGCGCGTTCCGTTTTTTCTTCCTGCAACCGGTGGAGCAGGGAAGAGGCTTCGCTTTTCATAAAGTTTTCAAGCGATTCCACGCGGTTTTTGACGGTATCGCGCAGATCCGCGATTTCTTGCATGAAACGCTCTTCCTGGCGCTGGATGCGGTTTTCCATATCCTTGAGCTGCGTCCCCATCAGCAGTTCGCGCACTTGTTCCATAGAAGCGTTATCAGGTGTCGTATGAGCCATGGATCCCTCCGTATCACAACCACGCGCCGGGCGGGGGTGTTGCTATCCGTTGCATGCAGCCGTTTTAATCGCCGGTAAAACAGGTGGCTGCCCAAATTAAGTCCTTTGTATCATACGCTATTATAATATGAAAGGAGAAGCAGTTTTTTTTATGCTTTCCGCCGCGCCGAAGCCTGTTTGCCCGGCTGCGCAATGTTTTTATAAATTGATATTTATAAGTGATATTAGAACTGATTGCGGTGGATTTTCGCCAGAAGGGCGGGGTCGTCGACCACGACGAATTGCCAGGGTTGGCCGTTGCCCGCGCTCGGCGCGGCCATGCCCGCCGCGAGCAGTGTTTGGATATCCTCTGCCGCGACGGGTTCGGCGGTATACACCCGTACGCTTCTGCGTATGTGAATGGCGGTGATAACGTCCAAGGGAGCCTCCCCATGTATCATAGAACTAGCCGTATATACTGCGGAAGATATACAAAATACAAGATATAAGAAATAGCTTATTCTCTTTTGTTGAGCTTTGAGTGCCCGCACGGTAGAATGCAATGATGTTTTGTTCGCACTAGCCCTAGGAGATACGCATGTCCATCCACCCTGATGCCGGAAAGCTCGTCCCTGAATCCGAACGCCTTGACGTGGCGGCGCTGTTACAAGCGTATGCAACCGCCGTCCCCGATCCGGAGAACCCCGCGCAGCGCATAGCGTTCGGTACGTCGGGGCACCGGGGGACATCCCTGAACGGCAGTTTTACCGAGTCCCACATTCTGGCGGTTACCCAGGCCGTGTGCGATTACCGCGCCCAGGCCGGGATACGCGGTCCGCTGTATCTCGGGCGGGATACGCACGCGCTTTCTTCCGTGGCCTGCGAGACCGCCCTCGACGTGCTGTGCGCCAACGGCGTTGCCGTGCATGTGCAAGAAGGCGGCAAACCGACACCGACGCCGGTGGTCTCGCGCAATATTTTGCGCTACAACGCGGCAAAACCGTCTTCGCCGGCGGACGGCATCGTCATCACCCCGTCGCATAACCCGCCTTCCGACGGCGGCTTCAAGTACAATCCCCCTAACGGCGGGCCCGCCGATACCGACGTCACCGGCTGGATCCAGAAACGCGCCAATGAGCTTCTGAGCGACAAACTGGCCGGGGTGAAACGGACCCCGCACCGCGAGGGGATGGTCAGCGGCGACTTTATCGCCCCGTATGTGAAAGAGCTTGCGAATATTCTCGACATGGACGCCATTGCCGCTTCGGGGCTGCGCATCGGCGCGGACCCGTTGGGCGGATCGTCTTTCCCCTACTGGGAGCCGGTGGCGCAACACTACAAACTTGACTTGACCGTGACAAACAAGGAACTGGCCCCGGATTTCCATTTCGTGCCCCGCGATTATGACGGTAAAATCCGCATGGACTGCTCGTCTCCCTGGGCCATGTCCGGCCTGCTGCACCATGCCTCCCGGTACGATATCGCGTTCGGCAACGACCCGGACGCGGACAGGCACGGCATCGTCACCCCCAAGGGGCTGATGAACCCCAACCATTACCTGGCCGCCGCCGTATGGTATCTTTACACCCGCCGGGCCGGGTGGCCCAAAAACGCGGCCATCGGCAAAACGCTTGTGTCCAGCAGCATGCTGGACAAGGTCGCGGCCTCCCTGGGGCGGAAACTGTATGAAACTCCGGTGGGCTTCAAATGGTTCGTGGAGCCCTTTATGACAGGCGTGTGCGCTTTCGGCGGCGAGGAAAGCGCCGGCGCCTCCTTTCTCCAGAAGGACGGCGCGGTCTGGACGACGGACAAGGACGGCCTCCTGCTCGGGCTGCTTGCCGCCGAAATGACGGCCGTGCTGGGAAAAAACCCGGCGGACGTCTACGCGGAGCTGACGGAACGCTTCGGCGCGCCCTGCTATGAGCGCAAAGACGCCCCGGCGACCCCCGCGCAGAAGAAAGCGCTTTCCTCCCTTTCGCCGGAGAACGTCACGGCAAAGGAGCTGGCGGGTTCGCCCATCACCGCGATTTTGACGCGCGCCCCGGGGAACGACGCGCCTATCGGCGGTCTTAAGGTCGTAACGGATGACGGCTGGTTTGCGGCGCGTCCTTCCGGGACCGAAGACGTCTACAAGATCTACGCCGAAAGCTTCAAAGGAAGGGAGCATCTGGCCGCTCTGCAATCGGAAGCCGAAAAACTGGTGACTGCCGCGTTGATGCATGCTAGGTAACAGGGTACATTGTAACAGAGAGTATATACCAAGGAGCAAGCTATGCGGTTTCTTGTCGTGGACGATGATTTTCAGGCGCGCAGTTTGATACAGCGGCTGTTGCATCCTTACGGCATCACTGAAGTTGCGACCGACGGCGAAGAAGCGGTTGAAGCGTTCCGGCTTGCCCTCAAGCAGGATGAACCCTACGACCTCATCACGCTCGATATTCTGATGCCCAACATCGACGGGCAGGAGGCGTTGCGCGAGATACGCGAAATAGAAAAAGAAATGCAGATTGCGGAAGACAAGGCCGTTAAGGTTATCATGGTTTCCGGCCTTGATGACGCCAAGGAAGTGCATGACGCCTTTTTCCTCGGCAGCGCGACGAGCTACATTGTCAAACCTATCCACAACCAGGCCCTGTTTGATGAAATCGCGGCCCTGGGGCTGCCGCTTACCAAATCCTCCTGAGCCCGGTCGTGCCGGTACAAAAAGCGAGACTCCCGTATGGGAGTCTCGCTTTTTGTACCGGCTTGTTTTTTTTTGCCGTTCAGATTCTGTCGCAGGGAACCGCGCTCATGAATTCTTCAAGTTTTGCATCCATCTTTCCGGCATAGTCGGCAACGGCGGCGGACGTTTTACAGACAGGGCAATGCAGCCGTATTTCGCGGCAGGAACGTTCCGCCACAAGCGGCGTTTTGCACTCCTTGCACGGTATGTCCGTCCGGGCCGAGCGGGGGGATCGCCACATCATGCAAGCCCCGGCTTTTGTTCCTGGGAGCGTATCCAGTCCATGGCTTCGCGCAGATCCAGGGTGCCTTCGTACAGCGCGCGCCCGGAGATGGCTCCCTCCAAGTTGGCCGTGCGGCTGATGGGGTAGAGGGCCTTGATATCGTCAAGCGTGGCCACCCCGCCCGCGGCGATAACCGGAATGCTGCTCTTTTTCGCCAGCGCTTCTAGTGCCGGAACGTTCACGCCGGTCTGCATGCCGTCGCGGTCAATATCCGTATAGACGATGAAAGCGGTTCCCGTCTTTTCCAGCCGGGGCAGAACGTCGTCAACAGTCAGGCCGGAATCCGCGACCCAGCCCTTGGTTTTCAGTTTGCCGCCCTCGGCATCGAGGGACACCCCTATTTTTCCCGGCAGGGCTTCGCACAGTGCGGCGTATCCGTCCGGGTCCTCAAGGGCCATGGTGCCGATGATGCAGCGATCCGCCCCGGCCTCCACGTATTTTCTGGCGGCCGCCAGGGAGCGGATGCCGCCGCCCACCTGGACGGGAATGGAAAGCTCGTTCCGCATCCTGGTAATGAGCGGCAAATTGACCTCACTCCCGGCGAACGCGCCGTCCAGGTCCACGATATGCAGGAACCGGGCGCCCATGGCCTGCCACTGCGCGGCCATGCTCACGGGGTCGGGGGAGAATACCGTCACGTCGTCCGCGCGGCCCCGGCGCAGGCGGACAGCCTGGCCGTCCTTGATGTCGACAGCGGGAAAAATGATCACAGGCCCAGATCCTTTACTGCTTTGACCATTCCTTCCTTGGCGAGTTCGATCGCGGAAATCCATTTGGCGCCGCGGGAGAAGAATTTGCCGGTTTCCAGCAGATTGTCGGCGAGGGCGGTTTGTGTTTCATCAAAATGCGAGCGGCTGGTCAGCACGGAGTTTTTTACGTCGATCAGGAAAAAGTCCATAATCATACCCGCCGGGCGCGTCACCCCAGCTTCGCTCCCTTCCCGTTCGTGCATTTCCAGGACTTGGGGCACGAGCAGAAAATCCACTTTCATGCAGGCGCCGACCGCGGCCCAATGTTTGAGCGCGGCCACCCGGCCCGTGGTTTGGCCGGGCGCCTTGGCGTCCCGGCAGCCGAGATAGGCTTCCGCCGAGGCGTAGCTGCGTTTGGTTTCCTTGCGCAGCACGTCGGCAAACGCCGCATCAAGTTCCGTCATGCTTTTTTGCGGCACGCGCGGCGCGTCCTCAGCCATGTACCCTGCCAGCATTTCCATGGTGGATTGGGGCTGCGTGAACGCGGCAACACCTATGTTGACCTTCGGCAGCTCCGGCCCTTGCCGGGGAGTGGCGCACCCCCAAAGGCCAAGGGCGAGCGAGACGAAAACCAGGACAATGATGCGGCTGCGGGAGAAACTGAAGGATTTCATTAGTCCAACCTTCCTTTGGTGCTGAGGATGCTTGTGCCGGAAAGGGAGACGGCGGAACGCAGCGCCAGTCCCAGGCCTTTGCAGGCTGATTCGAGAAGATGATGGCCGTTGGAACCATAGAGAAACGAAATGTGCAGATTCATGCGCGCGCCGGAAGCGAACGACTTGAAAAACTCGTGCCACAGGGCGCGCTCCTCACCGGCAATGATCTCCGGCAGGAGTTCCTCCCCCCGGAAAACGAGAAACGGCCTGCCGGAAAGGTCAATGGCTACGTCAGCGAGGGATTCGTCCATGGGAACCTTGGCCGTGCCGACCCTGGCAATCCCTTTCCTGTCCCCGAGCGCTTCGAGCAGGGCCTGACCGAGGCAGAGAGCGGCGTCTTCCACCGTGTGGTGCGCATCCACGTCAAGGTCGCCCTTGCATTCCAGGGTAAGGTCAAACCCGGCCCAGAACGCGAGAAGGGTTATCATGTGGTCGGCAAAACCATACCCGGTTTTAACCGATATTTCCTTTTTTCCGTCCAGGGACAGGCTGAGGCTGATATCGGTTTCAGAAGATGTGCGCCGTAATGTTGTTTGGCGGGAAGTCATACGCCGTGTCCTTATTGCTGGTGGTCAGAGTTGCTCGGTTACTTTTGGCATGCCTGTGCAAAGAGTGCAAGAGACTTTGCCGTAAAAAATCAAGCTGTCCGGGAGTTTTTGTTTCCGGAGCGTTTCGCGCCGGATCGCGCGCCGGAATTTTTCCCGGGTACTTTCCGCCGGGAGGCGACGGCGGGTTTTTCCTTGAGCGATGAAAATATCCGGAAACAATTATGGCAATGTTTTTTTCCGCTGTACTATTTTTTCTGATTTGATATATATAAGAAAAATATTTTTTTATATCCCCTGATTCATTTTTAGACGTTATTTTTCCAGTCTCAAAAATTTCTTGCGAACGTATCCTGACCATTCTGCAAAAAATGGGGGGCGATGAGGAGGAAATATGAGCATCCAGAAAAACTTAAGTATAAAGCGAAAGTTTTTAGCTGGAATTTTTGTTGTTGCCCTGTCTACTATAGCAAGCTCGCTGCTCTTTGCATATGCCTTGAAAAACGTTGATTCCAATTATGATATTTATGTCGATGGCGTAACACTCAGCCAAGAATTGCTTGAGCGTGAGCAACAGCATCTGCAATGGGTCAGCACCCTTTCCATTTATCTTATCGCGGAAGACCCCGTTGCCGTTACCGTGGTCAAAGACCCGACGTTGTGCGGGTTCGGCAAATGGTACTACGGGGAAGGAAGGAAAAAGGCGGGCTCCATGTTCCCGGTCGTGGGTGAAGCGCTGGCCGCGATAGAAACGCCGCACAAGGAACTGCATGCGACAGCGCAGGAAATAGAGGGTTTCGTCAAAGCGGAAAAAATGGGTGAGGCTCGCGCGGTTTTCCGCACCCGCACGCTGCCCGCATTGCAGCAGGTGCAAAAAAAGCTCGCGGATGTGCGCTCTCTGCTCCAGGCGGAAGTCCAGGCCGAACTGCTTGCCTTTAACGCGGAGATCCGTTCCGCCTACATCACCATCGCCGTTCTCGGGAGCGCGACCCTTCTGGTGGTAATTCTTCTGGCGGTTTTTCTTTTTACCAACATCCTGCGTCCCATCGGGCTTATTACGCACTACTCCGAGTGCTGCAAGGAGGGCAAGGACTGCGAGCTTGCGTATCACCGGGAAGACGAACTGGGCATTCTGGCCGCGAACATCGCGTCCATGGTCGGGCATCTTGGGGAGGAACTGGCATTCTCGCAGGGGATATTGCGCGGCATGACGGTTCCCTGCTCCGTGTTTTCGGCGGAAGACAAAACACGCTATACGAACCGGCAGATGATGGCCCTTATCGAACGCGACGGAAGCCCGGAAGATTACTACGGCATGACGTCAGGCGAATATATATGGGGGGACAAGAACAGCGAAACCCTGTCCACAAAGGCGCTGCGTGAGAATAAAGCCCTGTCCGTCGAGCGTGAAATCATGACTCGCAAGGGCCACAAGCGCCATGTCCGGATTTCGTCGGCCCCGTTCCATAACAAGAACGGCGTTATTCTGGGCACCTTGTCCATTTGGGTTGATATCACCGACGTTGTGGAAAAGCAGCAGGCCATTGAGGAGAGCAGCCGCCGAATTGCGGACGTTGCCGCGTCCGCCCAGGAAGTCGCTCACAGCGTATCGAACGCCAGCACGGAGATATCGGTTCAGGTCGATCAGGCCAGTAAGGGCTCGGCCGAGCAGCGCGACAGGGTGGGAGAGACCGTGACCGCCATGGCCGAGATGAATGCCACGGTTATTGAGGTTGCCCGCAACGCGGCCTCAACGTCGCAGGCGACCGGGGAAGCGAAGGAAAAGGCCCAGGAAGGCGCCGCTGTCGTCTCCCAGTTGGCGAAGGGCATTGAGGACGTAACCGGTCTCACCGGGGTGGTCAAGGAAGGCATGAACAGTCTGGGCAAGCAGGCGGAAGGCATCGGGGCAATCATCAACGTTATCAATGACATCGCCGACCAGACGAACCTGCTGGCCCTGAACGCCGCCATTGAAGCCGCCCGGGCCGGGGACGCGGGCCGGGGTTTTGCCGTTGTGGCGGACGAGGTCCGCAAACTGGCGGAAAAGACCATGGAAGCGACCCACCAGGTCGGGACGGTCATCACCGGTATTCAGCAAAGTACCCAGAACAGCGTCAACAGCGTGGACGCCGCCGCTTCCGCCGTTTCGCGGGTGGCGGAGCTGGCGGACCGGGCGGGGAGCAGCCTCGCGCAGATCGTTTCGCTCGTGGACAGCGCGGCCGGGCAGGTGCAATCCATTGCCACGGCGGCGGAAGAGCAATCCGCGGCCAGCAACGAGATAAACGCCTCGGTCGGCCAGGTGGCCCGGATTTCGGATGAGACGTCCTCCGCCATGCAGGAAGCCGCCAAGGCGGTGGAAAGCCTTGCCACCCAGGCCAATGCCTTGCGCGGTCTGATTGAGCGGCTGCAATAGATCCGGCGGAACACGGTACAAAAAAACACCACGGCATGCCGTGGTGTTTTTTTGTACCGTGTTTTTCGGGGCTCAAGCGGCGGGTTGGGGGTCCGCCTTGTCCGCTTTGTCCGTTTTATCGGGCGCAGCCGGTTTGGGGCCGAACGTGGCCGCCACCAGGATGGATAGCTCGTACAAGAGCAGAAGGGGGCCGGCCAGGAGCAGTTGGGAAAGAACATCCGGCGGCGTTATCAGGGCGGCGATGATGAAATTGGCCAGGATAGCGTATTTCCGCCAGGCCCGGAGGCGGGTTGCCGTCACGATGCGCAGTTTCGCCAGGAAAAAGCTGAACAGCGGCATCTCGAACATGATGCCGAAAGCCAGCATGAGCTTGAGCGAATACCGGTACATGTTGGCAAGGGTGATGAGCGGGGTGGCTTCGCCGCCGCCGTACCCGATGAAGAAACTGTAGGTAAAGGGGATGACCACGATATAGCAGAACGCCCCGCCCGCGATGAAAAAAAGGGCCGAGCACAGCGCGACCGGCACGACGTATTTGCGCTCCGACGCGTACAGGCCCGGCGCGATAAACGCCCATATCTGATAAAAAATATACGGGCTCGCCACAAAAAAACCGAGCACGAAGGCGAGGTGCATATCCACCATGAACGGCTCGGTAATGTCGGTGAAGGTAATGGAGCCCGTGGGGGGGAGAGCGGCCTTCAAGGTTTTTTCCATTATCCCCCGGATGAACGGGGCGCAGGAAAAAAGACCGGCGAACGCGGCAAACACACTGATGACGCAGCGGATAAGCCGTGTGCGCAGTTCCAGAAGATGCTCGCGCAAGGGCATGGCGTCCGCTTTTTCCTCACCGGTGAGCGTCCGCGAAGCGGCGTCTACTCCGGGCGAAGCGGCTTCCGGTCCAGGCGAAGCGGCTTCCGGGCCAGACGGAGCGGCGGGCGGCGTTTCCGGGGCCGGTATGGCCGTGCGCGGTTTTTTTTTGCCGCGGGCGAAGGGATTCATGCGTCCCCCGTGTCGCCGCCGCTCCGGGTGAGCGGGCGCCGTGGACGATGGGCGCGGGGCAGGGGCCGCTTGCGCGCGGCGTCCGTTATGGTGGTTTTTTCAGCGGCGGTTTTTCTGGGAGCGGTGGATGCCGGTTCCCGCGCCGGGGCTTCCTGCTCCGGCGTGAGGGACGTCCGGGAAAGGGACGCGTCGTGTTGCGCGATTTCGGTATGGATGGTGCGCTGGAATTCGGTGGACGCGCGGCGCAGTTCGCCCACGGCCTTGCCGATGGTCCGCATGAAATTCGGGAGTTTGTCCGGGCCGAGGACCAGGAGCGCCACTACCAGAATGACAACTATTTCCATGCCGCCAAGGTTAAACATGGGAGTCTTCCGCCGTGATGGCCGTGTTTGCGTGGGCCGTGTTTGCCGCCGGCCGTTCCCGCGCGCAAGGCGCGGGAACGGCTGCGCTTTACTCTACAGAAAGTGACGGAGTGGCGCTATTCCCACTCAATCGTGCTCGGCGGCTTGGAGGATACGTCGTAGACCACGCGGTTTACGCCCTTGACTTCGTTGATGATGCGGCGGGAAATGGTGCCGAGCAGGTCGTAGGGCAGGGCGGTCCAGTCCGCGGTCATGGCGTCCACGCTGTCCACAATGCGGAGCGCGATGACGTTGTCGTACGTTCTCGCGTCGCCCATCACGCCGACCGTGCGCAGGGGCAGCAGAACGGCGAAGCTTTGCCACACCTTCCGGTACCAGCCGCTGGCGCGCATTTCCTGGGTGACGATGGCATCGGCTTCCTGCAGGACGGCGATTTTTTCGCGCGTGATGTCGCCGAGGATGCGCACGGCAAGGCCGGGGCCCGGGAAAGGCTGCCGCCAGATGAGTTCATCGGGCAGGCCGAGTTCTCCGGCCACCCTGCGTACTTCGTCTTTGAACAGTTCGCGCACCGGCTCAATGAGCTTCAAATTCATTTTTTCCGGCAGGCCGCCCACGTTGTGGTGGCTCTTGATGACGTTGCCCTTGGGCGTGATGGACTCGATGACGTCGGGGTAGACCGTGCCCTGGCCGAGGAAGGTCACGCCGTCAATGGCCTTGGCTTCGCGCTCGAACACTTCGATAAACGTGCCGCCGATTATCTTGCGTTTCTGTTCCGGGTCCTCAACGCCGGCGAGCTTGTCGAGGAACAAATCCTGGGCCTCGACATAGTGGAGGTTGAGGCCGGGCATGTGCTTTTCGAGCATGGCCTTGACTTTGGCGCCTTCGTTTTTACGCAGAAGGCCGTGGTCCACGAAAACGCAGTGGAGTTTCTCGCCGATGGCTTTATGCAGCAGGGCCGCCACAACCGTGGAATCCACCCCGCCCGAAAGGGCCAGCACGACCTTGGCGTCGCCGACCTTCTCGCGGCTTTCCGCGATGCAGCGGGTGACGAAGGAGGCCGTCGTCCAGTCCGGGGCGAGCTTGGCGATCTCGAACAGGAAGTTGCGCAAAATGGCGGTGCCGCAGTCCGTATGCTGCACTTCCGGATGGAACTGGACCGCGTAGATCTTCTTTTCCTCGCAGGCCATGGCCGCCACCGGCAGGGTTTTGGTGCTGGCGACGGATCTGAACCCGGCGGGCACTTCCTTCACGTGGTTGCCGTGGCTCATCCAGGCGATGTGGGGCGTTGTGAGATCAAGATCTTTCCAGAGCGGGCACGGGCCGGTAAGGGTCAGATCCGCCCGGCCGTATTCCCGGTCCGTCCCCTGGGAAAGCTTGCCGCCGAGATAGTGCGCGAGCAGCTGCATGCCGTAGCAGATGCCGAGCACGGGAACGCCGAGCGAGAGCAGGCCCATGTCCAGCGTGAACGCGCCTTCTTCCCCCACGTCGTCCGGTCCGCCGGAAAGGATCAGGGCGCCCGGTTTGGCGGCTTTGACGGTTTCCAGGGACGCCGTGCAGGGAATGATTTCCGAGTATACGCCCGCTTCGCGCACGCGGCGGGCGATAAGCTGGGTATACTGCGCGCCGTAGTCGATGATGATAACTTTGCTGTGGCTCTCAGTCATGGGAGTCAATCCTTTATGGGCCGGGTCCGGCCCAAGTAATATACCGTGCCGGAAATCCGGCGTTTTCCGCGGGCGCGCGGCTATTCAACGCGGTAGTTGGGGGCTTCCTTGGTAATGATGACGTCGTGCACGTGGCTTTCCCGCAGACCGGCGGAGGATATCTGGACGGCCTGCACGTTTTCGCGCAGGGCTTTGAGGTCCGGCGCGCCCACGTAGCCCATGCCGGAGCGGAGCCCCCCGATGAGTTGGTACAAGCTGTCGCTGACAGGGCCTTTGTACGGCACGCGGCCCACAATGCCCTCGGGCACGAATTTCTTGCTTTTTTCCTGGAAGTAGCGGTCGGAGCTGCCTTCCTTCATGGCGTCGATGGATCCCATGCCGCGATAAATTTTATACGTCCGGCCCTGGTACAGGATGGTTTCGCCGGGGCTTTCCTCGCTGCCCGCGAACAGGCTCCCGATCATGACCGAGTGCGCGCCCATGGCGAGCGCTTTCACCACGTCGCCGGAGTACTTGATGCCGCCGTCCGCGACGAGGCAGCGGTCTTTTTCCCTGGCCGCGCGGGAGGCCTCGATGACGGCCGTCACCTGGGGCACGCCGATGCCCGCCACGATGCGCGTGGTGCAGATGGAGCCGGGGCCGATGCCGACCTTGACCGTATCCGCGCCCGCGTCAAGAATGGCCTTCGCGCCCTCATAGGTGGCGATGTTGCCCGCGATCAGCTGGCAGTTGGGGAAGGATGCGCGCACCTCGCGGATGCCGTCCAGCACGTTCTTGGAATGCCCGTGGGCGGAATCCAGCACCAGAAAGTCCACCCCGGCTTCGAGGAGCGCTTCCGCGCGCGGCAGGCAGTCCGCGCCGATGCCGATGGCCCCGCCCACGCGCAGGCGGCCGGAGTCGTCCTTGCAGGAGTCGGGATATTTTTTGATCTTCTCGATATCCTTCATGGTGATAAGCCCGGCAAGGCGCTTGTTGTCATCCACCACCAGCAGTTTTTCAATCCGGTTGGCGTGCAGGTGCTCTTTGGCGTCTTCCAATGTGGTGCCCACGGGCACCGTGACCAGGCGGCGGCTGGTCATGACTTCCTTGACCAGGGTTGTGTCGAGGTCTTTGACGAAGCGCACGTCCCGGTTGGTCAGGATGCCGACCAGTTTTTCGCCGCGCACGACCGGCAGGCCGGAAACGCGGAACTCGCCCATGAGCCTCAGCGCGTCGGCAACCGTGCTGTTGGGGGAGATGGTGACCGGGGAGGTGATCATGCCGCTTTCGGACTTTTTGACCTTTTCCACTTCCAGCTTCTGGTCCACAATGCTCATGTTTTTGTGGATGACGCCGACGCCGCCGTTGCGGGCCATGGAGATCGCCATTTCCGATTCGGTCACGGTGTCCATGGCGGCCGAGAGCAGGGGGATAGTGAGCTTGATGGAGGGAGTCAGGTAGGTGCTTACTTCAATTTTGTCGGGCGTGACTTCGGAATAGGCCGGTAATAGCAAGATATCGTCGAAGGTCAGGGCCTTGGGGAAAGAAATACTCATGAATGACTCCCGGAAATAATAACGGTTACACGCAGCCGCGTATTTGTTTAATCGCTTATGATACTGCCGCATTCCTCCTACTGTCAAGAATGCGCGCTTTTCGGTAGCGGCTCAATTTAGCTTCAGCCAAGGAAGGCGAGCCTTGGGCGGAGCGAAGTGTATCAAAACATACACGAGCTTCGCGCAAGGCGCGCCTGACGCAGGATCAAGCAAATTGAGCCGCTACCGCTCGTTTCATATCAATAAAAACAAGCGCCCCATGCTTTCCGGCATGGGGCGCAATGCATCTTGCTCATTGCATTTCCTTGAGCATGCGGTCAAGGCACAATTTGGCGTTGGCGGCAATGCCCGGGTCCACCGTGACGACGCAGGAGGGCCAGGCGGGATTGGCGGGGTCCGCGATGGATTCCAGCGCCGTCTGCAGGTTGAGGGGCTTTGTGCGGTCCATGTGCGAGCATTCGCTCTCCAGGAGCGGCACGATTTTTACCGTTTCCTTGTACTGCTCGGCAAGGCGCTCGACCAGGTTTATTTCGGTGCCGATGACGATGGTCTCGCCCGGTTTGGCGGCCGCCACGTACTTGATGATGAAGGAGGTGGACCCGGCGGCGTCGGCCTTGGCCACCACGGCCGGGGACGATTCCGGGTGCACCACCACGCGGCAGCCGGGATTTTCCTTGCGGCGGCTTTCGACCTGCTGCACATTGAACCGGGCATGGATGGCGCAGCACCCCGGCCACAGAATGAGCCGGGCCACATTGACGGCGCCCATATCCATCTCGGCCGCGCGTTTGCGGATGGAGAGCATGTGGCGGCTGTCTTCCGGCAGGCCGAGAAGATCCGCCGTGTTCCAGCCCAGGTTTTTGTCCGGCAGAAAGAGAACGGCGTCGCCCTGCTTGAGGGCCCATTCCATCATTTTCGTCGCGTTGGCCGAGGTGCAGACCGCGCCGCCGAACTTGCCGGTAACGCCTTTTACCGCGACCGAAGAGTTGACGTAGGTCAGGGGAATGACTTTGCGGGTCGCGTTGCATTTTTTGAGCACGGCTTCCACCAGGTCCGCCGGGGCCATCTGGGCCATGACGCAGTTCGCGCTCATTTCCGGGAGATGGACCTTCTGGCCCGGCCGGGCGAGAAGCGCGGCGGATTCCGCCATAAAGTACACGCCGCAGAATACGATGTGCTCGGACGCGATATCCTCGACCTTGCGGGCGAGTTCAAGGGAGTCGCCCCGGATGTCCACATGTTTGATGACGGTGTCGTCCTGGTAGTGATGCCCGAGGATGGTGACGCGGGCCCCCAGTTGTTTACGGAGTTCCTCGATACGCGCGGCCACGGCGGCCGGGTCAAGATTGGGAAGCATGTTAGGTCCTTTTTACTATGCGCATGCTGCAATCCGCATACGGGGCGGAGTGGGTCAGGCGGCCGACGGAAATATAGGTCAGACCGGCCCTGCCTGCGGCCGCAAGATCGCCGATGTTGTCCCGGGTCACGCCGCCGCTCACTTCCGTTGCGATGTGCCGGGGCACCAGGGTCAGCGCTTGCGTTATCTGGGCCGGGGTCATGTTGTCGAACATGATCCAGTCAACGTCGCAGGCGACCGCTTCGCGCACTTCCGCTTCGTTCCTGCATTCGACCTCGATGGGAGGGCAGGGGGAATACGCTTCGCGCAGTTTGGCAACGGCCCGAGTTATGGAGCCGGCCATGTCGTTATGGTTGTCTTTAAGCATCAGGACTTCAGCCAGGTTTTTGCGGTGGTTTTTGGCGCCGCCCATGAGAACCGCGTATTTTTCCGGGTAGCGGAGCCCGGGCAGGGTCTTGCGGGTATCGAGCAGGGTAATGCCCGTGCCTGCAAGCATGTCCACATACTCTGCCGTCAGGGTCGCGATGCCGGAAAGGTGGCAGAGAAAATTCAGAATGACCCGTTCGGCTTTCAGAATCCTGCGCGCCCCGCCGTGGATGGTGGCAAGGAGCGTTCCCGCGCATACCTTGTCGCCGTCGCGGGCGTGGCATTCCCAGGTGCAGGCGGTGCTTTCCATCTCCGGCAGGGCTTCCTGCAGAATGATGGGAAGAAGGGGCAGCCCCGCGACGACGAGATCCGCCTTGGCGATGATTTCCGCATCAAGGGTTTCTTCGGGGGAAAACACTGCACTGGAGGTCAGGTCCGGGCCGTCTTCGCGAAAAGCGAGGGCAATGGCGTCGAAAAGGTAGCGGCGGGCGGGGCCGTCAAAGAAACTCTCGAAAGGGTCTGCTGGGTCGCTGGATTCGGTTGGCATAGTCTTGTAAGTCTTGAAAGAAGGTGATAGAGACAGGGGCCACAGCCGGAATGCACATAAGCTTTCCTGTATGTAGGGTGCTTACGCTGTTTCGTCAAGGTATGAGCAGGGGGCGCGAACAAGGCCATGGAGCGCTCTTGGCGGCATCGGCGCGGCAGCTTCACGATTTTACTTTTCAGGTGTTGTATGGTGGAAAACCGGACTACAGAAACAGAGCGCGAAGCCGCTGCGATCGCCGACCATGCGTCCGGTTCCCCCACCCCTCCGGAAAATGCGGAAAACGCGTCCGCCGCTCAGCCGGAATCCATAGACCATATTCTTGAAGGGCTTGATTATTCGCACCCCGCGGACATCGCCCATCTTCTTGAAACCCTTCCCCTGCAAACCCAGGTCGAGGTTCTGCTCGCCATTGATCCGGACGTCGCCGCCGAAGCCCTGACCGAGCTTGACGAGCACGACCGGGTGGGCATCCTGGAAAGCATGACGCCGGAGATCGGCGGCGAGTTTTTGGCCTCCATGTCGCCGGACGACGCCGCCGACGTGTTGGACGAGCTCGAAGAGGAACATCGGGACGAGCTGCTCTCCAGCCTGAATACCAAAGACGCGGCCGAAATCCGGACGCTCATGGCGTATGACCCGGAAACCGCCGGCGGCGTCATGAACACCGAGGTCTTTGCTCTGGAGCAGCGCCTCACGGTGGACCAGGCCATCGCCAAGATGCGGGCCGGGATCGAAGATACGGAAGTTCCCTACTACGCGTATATCGTGGATGACGATCACAAGCTTGTGGGCGTGCTGTCCTTGCGCGACCTCATGCTCGCGCGGCCGGGCACCTTCCTGGCAGACCGCATGGCCGGGAAAAACGTGATTTCCGTCACCGCCGATACGGACGAGGAAGAAGTCGCCCGTGTGATGAGCCATTACAACTTCATGGCCCTGCCCGTCGTGGACGATAACGGGATCTTTCTCGGCGCCGTCACCCACGACGACGTGATGGACATTCTGCAGGAAACCGCCAGCGAAGACATGCTCGGCATGGTGGGCGCCGGCCAGGACGAGAGCGTTGACACGCCCTGGAAGGATTCCGTCCGCATGCGGCTTCCCTGGCTGCTTCTGAACATGCTGAATTCCGCCCTGTCGGCGGGCGTCGTGTTCTTTTTTGACGGCACCATCGAACAGATGGCGATTTTGGCGGTTTTCATGCCCATGGTGGCGAACCAGGCCGGAAATACCGGCCAACAGGCCCTTGCCGTGATGATCCGCCAACTGGCGACCGAGGGCTTTGAGCGGAAAAAGGCCCTGCACGCCGTGTGGCGCGAAGGCAAGATCAGCATCGTCAACGGCGTCATCATCGGCGTTATCGTCTGGCTGGCCGTGTTCCTTTTTACCGGTTCCCCGGCCATTCCCTCGGTTATGGTGGCCGCGCTTCTTGCGGACATGATTCTCGGCGCGCTCGCGGGCGCGTCCATTCCTCTTTGCCTCAAGTGGCTCGGGCGCGACCCGGCCCAGGCCTCGAGCATCTTCCTCACCGCCATCACCGACGGCGCGGGCTTTTTCTTCTTCCTCAGTCTCGCGACGATGTTCTTACTGGCATAGCGAGGCGGGCAATAAAAAATATGCGCCGTGTTGTCGCGGCGCATACTGTATTGGGCAAAAGGAGAAAGGGATACTGCACACACCAGTATCCCTTTCTGTGTTTCTGGTTCCTATTCGACTATCTCCAAGGCGCTGAAGAAATACGCGATCTCCTCGCGGGCCGTTTCCGGAGAATCGGACCCGTGCACGGAGTTGGCGTCGATGCTTTTGGCGTAGCGTTTGCGGATGGTGCCTTCCGCCGCGTTGGCGGGGTTGGTCGCGCCCATGAGGTCGCGGTACGCCGCAATGGCGTTTTCCCCTTCCAGCACGGCCACGACCACGGGGCCGGACGCCATGAAGCCCGTCAGCTCGTTGAAAAAAGACTTGTCTTTGTGCACGGCGTAAAAGCCTTCCGCGTCTTTTTTTGCCATGCGGATGCGCTTCATGCCCACGACGCGCAGCCCGGCCTTTTCGATCATGGCGAAAATTTCGCCGATAAGATTCCGCGCGACGGCATCCGGCTTGATGATGGACAAGGTGCGTTCTTTCATGGGTGCTCCAATAGGGTTACTTTGCTATTTTGGCTCGCCTGTACTGGGTAAACGCATCGCGAATCGCCGTGTACGGCTCAAGGGCGGAGCCGGTGAAGTCATCGTAGAAATCAAGAATGCCCTCAAGTTCGTTGACGGTTCTGAAACCCTTTATGGCCCAGGGGGCCCACCATGGCGGGACCCAGGTGGCGGGGTCCGCCGCCCAGTCGCCGATCTTGCCGACCGTGTCGCGCGCGTTGCTGGGGCCGATGAAGGGCCAGTAAAGATACAGGCCTTCCCCGACTCCCCAGACGCCGAGCGTCTGGCCGAAGTCCTCGCTGTCGAGTTTGGCCAGCTCGGGGTGGTTGAGGCCGGTATAGTCGATAAACCCGCCGAGGCCCGCGGTGGTGTTGATGACGAATTTGCCGAACTCCTGCCCGGCGGCGTACCCCTTGCCCTGCAGCAGGTTATTCAGGAACCGGACCGGGAAGAGCAGGTTGGTGAAAAAGTGGTTGAACCCGTCCCGGAACGACCGTGGGGTCACGGCCGTATAGGCCGTGTTCACGGGCCTGGCGACATAGGTAATGATGCCGTCGTTGAGCACGTACATGGCCCTGTTCCAGCCCTCGAGCGGGTCGGGAATCAATTGGGTGGCGTAGGCTTCTTCCAGGTACGCGTCGTCGTCGTCCAGGGACGTCGCAATGGAGGCGTGGTCTGTGGAATCAAACGCACCGACGCCGGTGTGCGAGGAGCATCCGGCAACCCCTGTCAGCAACAGGAGGCAACACAAAAGCAGAAAAGATTTCATCGTTTTACCGTATTGTTTTCGTTCTTGGTCGTCCGGGCTTTTTCCTCAACCTGTTTAATCAGGTCTTCGGCACTGCCCTTGAGCAGAAGATCCTTGAACTGGCCGCGATAGTTTTCTATCAGGCTGACGTTTTCGATCCGGACGTCGTACACCTTCCATAGACCGTTTTTGTCAAGCAGGCGATAGGAAACGGGAATGACCTTGTTGTCCTTCATCTGGATGGAGGACTGCACTTCGACCTTGTCGCCCTTGGTACTAACTATTTCACCGGTAAAGTTGACCTTTTCCCCGCTGTAGCCTTCCAGTTTTTCAATATACGTGGCCCGCAAAAGCGAGGCGAAGGCGTCTTCGAATCTGCGCTGCTGGTCGGGCGTGAAGGTCCGCCACTTGGGGCCCACGGTCCGCGCGGAAAACTCCCCGAAGTCGAAAATGGTTTTTATCTGTTCTTCAACGTCTTTGAGCAGGGCCGTTTTTTTCGCGGGGTCATGCATTTCCGGCTTTTTTATAATGTTCAGGACGTTATCCACCGTCTGGCGGATCGTATCGGTGGCGCTTTTCGCGCCGAAAGCGGCCGGTGCGGCGGCGACGACAAAAAGAAAAAGAGCGGCAAAAAAAGCTGCGCGGCGGATCATTTTACACCCCCGAAAACATATTTGCTGATAAGTTCTTCAATATCCACAGGAGCATGCGTTTCCGTCAGCTCGTCCCCATCGCCGAGGTAGTCCGAAAGGCCGCCGGGCGTCAGGCTGACATACCTGTCGCCGATAAGCCCGCTGGTCTTTATGGACGCCCCGGAATCTTCCGACAGTTTCACGCCGTTGCGGATGCGCAGGTGCACCACGGAATTGTACTCCGGATCAAGTTCGATTTTTACCACCCGGCCGACGGTCACCCCGGCGATTTCAACGTTCGCTCCGGATCTGAGCCCGGTGGTGGAAGAAAATTTGGCGGCCAGGGTATACCCGTTGTTGGAGAAAATCTCCATCTTGCCGAGCTGGATTGTGAGATAGGCCACGCACAAAAGGCCGAGCAGCACAAAAATGCCGACGAGGAATTCCATGGAGTATTTTTTTGCGTACATGACGTATCCTTTCAACGCCCGAGCCAGGCATCAAGCGCGGCTCTGACTTTCGGGGCCAGGGCCAGATCGGCCGGTGCGGTTTCTATGTCTTCTTCGGGTTTCCTGTCAAGAAACCTGCGTAAATACGGGTCCGCCGTCGCCGTCAGATCCGCGGGGGAACCGTTGAACGCCACGCCGCCGTTGTGCAGCACGAGCACATGGTCGGCAATGGTGTGTAAACTGGCAAGGTCGTGGCTGACGACCACGATGGTCATTTCCGGGTACTGCTTCTTCATCGAAAGGAGCAGTGCGTCCATTTGCGCCGCGTTGATGGGGTCCAGGCCCGACGTCGGTTCGTCGCAGAAAAGGATGGGCGGATCGGTGACCAGGGCGCGGGCCAGGCCCGCGCGTTTGCGCATGCCGCCGGAAAGCTGGCCGGGGTGGTATTCCGGGAATTTTTCCAGCCCGACAAGGGACAGCTTGTGCAATACAAGATCCCGGATATCGGATGCCGTCAGGTTCGTATGCTCGCGCAGGGGAAGCCCGACGTTTTCCGCCAGCGTCAGGGAGCCGAGCAGCGCGCCGTCCTGAAAAAGGACGCCCATCCGGCGGCGCAGGCGGCGGAATTCTTTATCGGACAGCGCAAAAATATCTTTCCCGCCCAGCAGGATTTTGCCGCTCATGGGCCGGGCCAGGCCGATGATGTGGCGCAGCAGGGTGGATTTGCCGCCGCCCGAGCCGCCCAGGATAACGCTGATGCGCCCGCCGGGGAGCGTTGCGTTGATATCGTCCAGAACCACGGTGTTGCCGTAGCCCAGGCGGAGGTTTTGCAGTTGTATGTCCCAAGCGCCCATTATTCACCTACAGCAGGAAAGATGTCAGCACGTAGTCCGCGATCAGGATGAGCACGCAGGAGTACACAACGGCGTCCGTCGTGGCGTTGCTCACGGCTTCCGGCCCCACGGCATCGCGGCGCGTATGGGCGAAGTAGCCTTGGTAGCAGCTGATGACCGCGACCAGGAGACCGAACGTAAGGGATTTGATAAAGCCGCCGTAAACGTCGGGCCAGGTTACGCTCAGTTCGATTTTGTCGAAATACACCCCGTGGTTGATGCCCAGCATGAGGACACCGGTCGCATACCCGCCGAGGATGCCAATAACGTCAAAAAGGGCGGTCAGGAGCGGGAAGGAAATGATCGCCGCCGCAATGCGCGGGGAAACCAGATACCCCATGGGGTTGATATCCATGACGGACAACGCGTCCACCTGGTCGGTTATCCGCATGACGCCGATTTCGGCGGCCATGGCGGAACCCGCCCGCCCGGTTATCATGATGGCTGTCAGCACGGGGCCGAGCTCCATGATGAGGGCCAGGGCCACAACCGCGCCGAGCATGCCCTCGGAGCCGAATTTTATCAGGGTGTAGTAGCCTTGCAGGCCGAGGACCATCCCGGTGAAGCCGCCGATAAGGGCAATGAGAAACAACGACCGGGCGCCGATAATATATGTCTGGCGGAATATTTTGACGGCCTGTTTCGTCCCGAGGAGAATGTACCGCAGCCCGTCGAGCATGAACAGAAAGACGGCGCCAAGCTCGGAAAGAAAGCGAATGGCAAGCCCCCCCAGCGCGGTGACGGGACCGGTGATTGTCTTGTGTTGTGTCGCATCGTTCATGGCATGCTCTGTTTGCAACGTCGTAAATATACACTGTGCCGCGCGTTTGGGGTTGCGTCAAGCAATAGACTATTTTGCTGGGGTTTTCCCGCGCAAAATGATGGTCGAGATACCGTATGGAGCCAGTTTGGCTCTCAGTTCACGCGTTTCCTCGGGCTTGCCCTTGAACGAAACCAGCAACCTGTACCAGACCGTGCCGCCCGATTCCGTCTGCGTTATCCGCGAGGCCACCCCGCCATCCTGTAACTTTTTTTGCATGGCTTGGGCCGCGGCTGAATTATTAAATGCGGCCACCTGGTAGACGTAATTATAGACGGTTTTGTCCTGGTCCTCTTTTTGCAAAGCCGGAGCCGGTTTGGGGGCGGGTGTCTGCTGCGCCGGTTTCGGGGCAACGGGGGGCGGCGTCTGGGGTTTTGCCGGAGCCGCCGGTTGCGGCGGGGCCGCCTGCTGGACCGGAGCCGGGGGCCGCGGTTTTTCCACCGGGTCCTTGCTCTTAAGGGTATCGTGGTATTTAAGATCCTGCGACGTGAGAACGTCGTTTATAGTTGCATCAGCCGGAGTGTTCGCGGGAGCGGCCGGCGCGGCGGGCGTGGGCATCACCTTGGCCAGTTCCGGCACGACGTCTTCCGGGTTATGGCCGCGCCCGAGCATCACGCCGAAGATAAAGACCCATATGAGAACGAACAGTGAAAAGAAGACGCCAAAAACAGCCTTGGGCAGGCTGAGCGTCACGGTGATTTTTTTGTCGCGGAAAGAGGCGCGCCTTGCCTGGGGGGCGTTCGTTTTGGGCGGCGTCCCCGCCGCGCGGTCATCCCTGTTCTGTGGCGATTGTGACATGGTTCCCCCCGCTAAGCCCGTTTCCCTTGGCCGCGACCCTCGGGCTTGAGCCTCCGGGGCGGACTGGTTCATTACATACTGTCGGGAGCCGAAACGCCGAGAAGTTCCAGGCCGTTCGCGACAACGCGGCCAACCGCCCGCAGAAGCGCAAGCCGGGCAAGGGCCAACGCGTCATCCCCGGAACCGAGAACCTGGTGCGCGGCATAGTAGCTGTGCAGGTCCCCGGCAAGCTCCATAAGATAATGGCTTATGTGGTGCGGCGCGAGGTTGCCGGCCGCGTTTGCAACGACATCCGCAAACCCGTCCATGCGCCGCAAAAGTTCCACTTCCGCTTTTTCCGTCAGAAGGGCGAGGTTGGCGCCGCCGTGTTCCGGCAGCGTTAAGCCTCTTTCCGCCGCCTTGCGCAGAACGGCGGCAATCCTGGCATGCGCGTACTGCACATAATAGACGGGGTTGTCCATGCTGCGCTGCTTGACGAGTTCAAGGTCAAAATCAAGGTGGCTGTCGCTTTTGCGGGAAAGGAACATAAACCGGGACGCGTCGACGCCGACTTCCTTCATGACGTCCGCCAGGGTTTCGAACTCCCCGGCCCGTGTGGACATGGCGATTTGCTCGCCGTTGCGCAACAGGTTCACGAGCTGCACCAGAATGACGTCAAACTGGTCCTTTTCTCTGCCCAGCGCGGCAACGGCGGCGCGCATGCGCGGCACATACCCATGATGGTCGGCGCCCCAGATATCCACAACCTGCTCAAAGCCCCTGTTATATTTATCATCATGGTAGGCGATGTCAGAGGCGAAATAGGTCAGGCTGCCGTCGGATTTGCGTAAGACCCTGTCTTTGTCGTCGCCGAGGTTTGTTGTGCGGAACCAGAGCGCGCCGTCTTTTTCATACGTGTATCCGGCATTTTTCAACCGTTCGAACGCTTTTTCAACCGCGCCCTTGGCAACGAGGCTGCGTTCGGAATACCAGACGTCGTGGCCGACGCTGAATATCCTGAGGTCCTCTTTGATGCCGTCAAGGATTGACTGCATTGCGTATTCAAAGCAGGCGTCCACGCCTTTTTCTTCCGGCATAGCCGCAAGATCGGGCGTTTGCGCGAGCATTTCCTTCGCGATATCGATGATATAGTCGCCTTTGTACCAGTCTTCCGGCCAGGTCACGGGGTTGCCGGCCAACTCCTGCACGCGCAGCCAGACGGAGAGGCCGAGCAGGCGCATCTGCCGTCCCGCGTCGTTGATATAATATTCCGTATGCACATCATACCCGGCAAACCGCAGAACTCTCGCCAGGGAGTCGCCGATGGCCGCGCCGCGCCCGTGCCCGATATGCAACGGACCCGTGGGGTTTGCGGAAACATACTCGACCTGGATTTTTTTATTCGCGCCGATCTGCGATGCGCCGAAAGCGTTCTGTTCTTTTTCCACCATGCGGACCGTGTCCTGCCAAAACCCGGGGGTCAGCGTGACGTTGACAAACCCGGGGCCGGCCACGGAAACTGATTCGATGGCGGTTGATTTCGTTTTGATATTTTTTGCAATCTCCTCGGCCAGGTCACGCGGGGATTTTCCCATGTCCTTGGCCAGCAGGAGGGCAATGTTGCTTGCAATGTCGCCGAACTGCTTGTCGCGCGGCGGTTCTATGACAGCCTTGTCGGGCCAGGGCAGGCCGACGGAAGCAACGTAGTTTTGCAGCAGGGTGGAAAGCAATATCTTAGCGCGCATTGTCAAATCCTTTACCGCGGCGCGGTTTCACAAAATCTCCGGCCATGGGCCGGATCGGAAGGTGCCATTTATATCGTTTCCGGGGGTGTTTGCCTAGAGTTTTTAATCCCCGGTAGTGGCTCAGTTTGCCCTGATACTGCGTCAGGCTCCGCTTTTGTCCTCGGTCATGGGCCAAAGAGCCCATCGTTGCTCTCGATGCCCGTAAGGGCTCGCGGACTCGCCCAACGGGCACAAGCCCTTCGGGTCGGCTTCCCTGCGGCAAAAGCGAGCCTTCCTTGTCTGAGAACAAACTGAGCCACTACCTGATCTTTGGAAAGAGTTGCGTGTGGAAGCCCAAAACAAAAGCACGTACCAGGGAAACTCCCGGTACGTGCGGTCCTTCTATACGGGACTGCGTAAGGTGTTACGGCAGGTCAGCGGAAAACGGCAACGCCGTTCCGCCGCCGCTCAATACGTCCACTTGCCGCCTTTGTACTTGATAAGTTCGGTAATGGGCGTGCGGTTGCTTTCGTTGAACGGTCCCGCCAGGGCTTGTTTCTGGTCCTTGCCCGTGCAGACGTATTCAACTTCGTGGTAATTCATCCGGCCGATATATTTTATGGTCTTGTTATTATCGGTCGGGTTGTAGGACGTTACAAGGGAGTCCGGGTCAACGGCCATGTAGCGGGCCATAAAGGACCCGTCCGGTTGCCGTTTTACTTCCTTATCCGTGATGCCGGGCCTGCGTTGCTTGTTCATGCGGGTAATGCAGTCCTTGGCAAAAACGTCCAGCGAATTTTTCAGCTTGTCGTCCACAGCCGTTTGCTGTTGCGCCGGGGCGGCCGCTGTCTGGCTTTTCGTCGGCGCGGCCGGGGCCACTTTTTTGGGAGCGGATGCTTCAATATTGGTCAGGGCTGCGGGGGTTTGCCGCGGCGCAACTTTGGGTTTGGCTTTGGGTTGCGCTTTTGCCACGGGGGGCTTTTTCGCTTCAGGCGTCTTTTTCGCCGCCGGAGCGGCGTCGGCGGCATGGGCCGGGCAGACGCCTGTGCCTGGCGTAACCGTCAGGCAAACAAGGAGGAAAAGAAAAGAAAGGGCATAAGGGAGGGTGGTGTTGGTCTTCATGGGCGTGTCTTTAGCATAAAAAAAGACCCGGCGGAAGTATCCGCCGGGTCTTTAAACCACTATTTGTTAGTTGATTTCCGCGCGGCGGTTCAGGCGGCGGCCTTCTTCCGTACGGTTGTCAAACTTGGGCTGGCTTTCGCCATAACCAACGGCGGTCATGGAGGCGGCGGGGATGCCCTTCTTCGCGAGGTAGTTCTTAACCGCATTGGCGCGGCGCTGGGACAGGCCCATGTTGTATTCGTCGGAACCGATGGAGCAGGTGTGCCCGCCGATTTCGAGGTTGCGCGGGGAGCCCTGGAGCATCTTGGCAACTTCGTCAAGGATGGCGGCGGATTCGTCGGTGATGACGGCGGAGTCGAAGCCGAACTGCACGCTGCGCAGGTCGATGCGGCCACCGGCGACATCATAGAACACGTCGGCCACGAACTTCTGGACAGCGGCGTCGCTGCGGACCAGTTCAGCGGCTTCAACAACCACGGAGCAGCTGCGCATGGAGGCGATCTTCTGGATGGCGGCCTTGCCTTCGGGCTTGTCCGCAACGGAGATCACGTGCACGCAGATGTCGGGGTTGGCGTTGTACAGCGCGGTCACCTGGGCAACCGGGTCGGAGCCGAGGTTGGAGTTGCCGTCGGTAACCATAATGACGCCGGCCTTACGGCTCATGCGGTTGTAGTCGCCGGCCAGGGAGCCGATGCTGTCGCCCCAGGGGGTCAGACGGCCGTAAATCGGCAGGTCGGTCTTCAGGCTTTCGATGGCTTTCTTCATGGAAGCCTGGTTATAGGTGCTCTGGGGCAGAACTTCGCTCAGGGGAGCAAAGGTGTGCATGCCGCCGGAGTAACCGAGAGCGGGGATTTCGTCATTGACGCGGAAGAGGGCTTCTTTGGCAATGGCCGCCTTGGTGGTGGTCCGGGTCAGCAGACCGGCGGAGTTGTTGGACATCATCATGGAGCCGGACTGGTCCACCAGGAAATCAAAGCTGTTGATTTTGGGGATCAGGTTACCGACCGGGGCCGCGGTAGCGCTCACCGCGAACATGAGGGTCATGGCCGCGAGCAGAGCAAAGGACTTAAAAAATTTCATTTTCTTCCTCCAGAATTAAAATCGGGTTCGCGTTGAGGATTACGTACCACATATTTCGTATATGCGCAGAGACAAAATTAAAAAACATATATTTTTTTAACGTCTTTTCTCTGCGCACACAACTCACTTGTAGAGCATAGCCGATTCCGTAAACGCGTCAAGAGCTGGCACAACAAAAATAACCATTTTCCCGGGCAACTTTTGTCTAAGCGTATTTTTTCAATTTTTCGAAGCGTAAAAAAACAGCTATTTTCGGTTAGTCGTCGTCGGTAAGAACCATGTCCTTCGCCGCTTTCGTCTCGTCAAGCCGCTTTACCGGCAGCGTCACGGGGCAGGCTATAACGGATTCGGGGTCACTTTCAGCTTGTTCTATAATGCTGATAAGATCGTTGCAGAACTGGTCCAGCGTTTCCTTGCTTTCCGTCTCCGTCGGTTCGAACATCAGGCATTCCTTGACGATAAGAGGAAAATACACCGTGGGCGCGTGATATCCTTTATCAAGCAAGGCTTTGGCTAAATCAAGCGCCCGCACGTGGTGCGGCGCGAGATTGGAGGCGGAAGCGACGAACTCGTGCATGCAAATACGGTTGTACGGGATCTCCAGGTGTTTTTCCAACAGTTTTCGCATATAGTTGGCGTTGAGGACGGCGTAGTCCGAAGCCCGCGCAAGGCCTGCCTTGCCCAGACGGAGCATGTACCCGAGGGCTCTTAGCGTCACGCAGAAGTTGCCCTGGAACGGCGCGACATTGCCGATGGTCTGGGGCGTGTCGCGATGCAGCGTATAGGAGCCGTCTTCTTTCTTTTTGACGCGGGGAGAAGGCAGGAACGGGACGAGACGTTCCGAAACCCCGACGGGGCCCGCGCCCGGGCCGCCGCCGCCATGGGGGGTGCCCATGGTTTTATGCAGATTGAGGTGGACCACGTCAAACCCGACATCGCCGACGCGCATGCGTCCCATGATGGCGTTGAAGTTGGCCCCGTCATAATACAGCAGCGCGTCCACGGAACGGAGCAGGCTGACGATTTCCGGCAGATTTTTTTCAAACAGGCCCAGTGTGTTCGGGCAGGTCATCATGACGGCGGCCACGGAGTCGTCAAGCACGTCGCGCAGGGCGGCGGGGTCCACGATACCGTCTTTGGAGGCGATATTGACGACCTCATAACCGGCGAGAGCGGCGGTTGCCGGGTTGGTGCCGTGAGCGGAATCCGGGCAGATGACTTTTGATTTTTTGTTGCCTTTGGCCCTGTGATACGCGGCGATGAGAAGCGCGCCGGTCAGTTCGCCCTGCGCGCCCGCCATGGGGTTCAGGGTGAAGGCCCGCATGCCCGTAACTTCGCAGAGCAGTTCCTCGGCAAGGTACATGGCTTCCAGCGCGCCTTGGGTCAGCGTTTCCCCTTGCGGCAGCTGCGCATGCAGCGGGTGCAGCTGGGTAAAGCCGGGGAGGGACGCCACGTGCTCAATGAATTTCGGGTTATATTTCATGGTGCAGGAACCCAGGGGATAAAAATTGCCGTCAACGCAGTAGTTCAGGCGGGACAGTCTGGTGAAGTGGCGGACGACGTCCAACTCGGACATTTCCGGCAGTCTGGGCGCTGTTTTGCGCAGAAGGTTTCTGGGAAGCATGTCCGCCGCTTTTTTATCGGGAGCCGCGGGAACAACGCCGGTGCGGCCGGGAACGGATTGGCGAAAGACGGTTTTCATAAATTGCCTCCCAGGAAAGCAGCCAGCTGTTCTATATGCGAGTGCCGGGTCTGTTCGGTGCAGGCGACGAGAAGGACGTTGTCCATGCCTTTATACCACAGACTGACGGGCAGGCCCGGTATGATTTTTTCCCGCAGCATGGCGGCCACCACGTCCGCCGCAGGTTTGGGCAGGACCACGGCGAATTCGTTTCCGAAAGGAAGGGCGTTCAACCGTTTGACGCCGGAAATCGAGGTCAGGGCCTTTTCCGCCTCGCGCGCGCGGAGCATGCTTATTTCCGCCGTCCGGGCGAGGCCTTCCGGGCCGAGCAGGCAGAGGTGGACCAGGGTGCGCAGGGCGCAGAGAGCCTGGTTTGAGCAGATGTTGGACGTGGCTTTGGCCCGGCGGATGTGTTGCTCTCTGGCTTGCAGCGTGAGCACGTAGCCGGTTTTGCCTTCCGAGTCGACCGTTCTGCCGACGATTCTGCCGGGCAGCTGGCGGACGAGCGCTTTGGTGCAGGCCATGATGCCGAGGTACGGGCCGCCGAAGCCGAGCGGCTGGCCGACGGACTGCCCGTCCGCCACGGCGATGTCCGCGCCCATTTCGCCGGGGGTTTTCAGCACGGACTGCATGACCGGGTATACGGAGAGCACCGAGAGAGCGCCTTTTTCCTTGGCTGTGGCGAACAGGCCGGAAAAATCGCTGATAACGCCGAAGAAGTTGGGGTTCTGCACCACAATGCCGGCGGTGGTATCCGTCAGCGCCTTGTGCAGGGCTTCCATGTCCGGAGCTCCGGCCGCGTGGGGGATGGTCACCAACTCAAAGCCGAGGTTGGCCGTCAGGGTGGCGAGCATGGTCCGGTACAGGGGGTTCACGGAGGCGTCGATGACGATCCGGCCCCGCTTGGTCGCGCGGGCCGCCATCATGACGGCTTCAAAGAGGGCGCTGCCGCCGTCGTAGACGGAGGCGTTGGCGACGTCCATCTCCAGGAGGCGGCAGATGGCCGTTTGGTATTCAAAAATGGCTTGCAGCGTGCCCTGCGAGGCTTCCGGCTGGTACGGGGTGTACGCGGTATAAAATTCGCCGCGCCCGGTCAGGGCGTCCACGGCCTTGGGGATGGAGTGGTTGTAGAAGCCGCCGCCCACAAAACTTGGGGTGGCATATTGGTTACGGGCCGCCATCCCCTCCATCCGCTCGCAGGTGGCCGTTTCGCTGAGGCCGCCCGGCAGGTTGAAGCTTTGGGGCCGCATCGCGGCGGGGATATCGGCAAAAAGATCGTCAAGCGTTGCGACTCCTATGGTTTGCAACATGGCGCTGCAATCTTCCGGAGTATGGGGGATAAAGGGCATGCTTCCTCCATCAAAAGAGTCAGAGCGGTAAATGGCCCGGCAGGGATAACATATTCAGACCGGGAAGCGAGCAGGTCTCTTCCCGGTAACGGTCTGGCAGTGGCACGAAAAAACAGACAGGTCAGTGCGCTTCGTTTTGCGCGTGTTCTTCGTATTCTTCCGCGCTCATGAGGCCGGAAGGAGGCGTGGCAAGTTTGACCCGGATCATCCAGCCGCCGTCGTAAGGAGATTCGTTGATAACCTCGGGGCTGGCGTCAAGGTCGGTATTGCATTCAACGACTTCCCCGGATACGGGAGCGTAAATTTCGCTGGCGGCTTTGACCGATTCGACGGACCCCATTTCCTGCCCGGCTTCCAGAATGGTGCCGACCGAGGGCAAATCGACGAACGTGATATCCCCCAGTTGCTCCTGGGCGAAGTCCGTGATGCCGATCACAGCTTCTTCACCCTCGATACGAACCCATTCGTGGGTGGCGGCGTACAAAAGATCTTCGGGGTTGTTCATAAAGGATGCTCCTGGATTATTTATAGCTTCGTATTACAGCGCAGCTGTCAGCTTGGTAGTTGCCATAATCCGCCGTGAGACACAAGTCCGGCGGCCTCTTTTCTGTGTGTACCGCGTGTGCTTTGCCTGGGCAAGGAGAATATGCGCTTTTTTCGACCCCTGAGACCGCATTTATAAAATTTGTAACGTCGCCCCGCGCGCCGTTCCGTCAGGGGGTGTGAAAGGCATTGGCTTTTTGTCTAAAAAACGGTACACAGCGCCGCTGCATTGATGTCTTTTCCCGGGAGTATTGTCATGAGCTTGAGCATCGGTATCGTGGGGTTGCCCAACGTGGGCAAATCAACGCTTTTCAATGCGCTGACCTCCGCCCAGAATGCGGAAGCGGCCAACTATCCTTTCTGCACCATTGAGCCGAACAAAGCCACTGTCCCAGTGCCCGATTACCGCCTGGCCAAGCTTGCAGCCCTGGTCAAACCCCAGAAGGTGGTGCACGCGACGGTCGATTTTATCGATATCGCGGGGCTTGTGCGCGGCGCGAGCAAGGGAGAGGGGCTGGGCAACCAGTTTCTGGCCAATATCCGGGAATGCGCCGCCATCGTGCATGTGGTGCGGTGCTTTGAGGATGAAAACGTCACCCACGTTGAAGGCGGCACCGACCCCTTGCGCGACGTGGAGATCGTGGAGACCGAGCTGCTGCTCGCGGATATCCAGTCCGTTGAAAAACGGTTGGAGCGCATCGGGCGGATGGCCAAGGGCGACAAGGCCGTGCAGGCGCTGCACGCGGAAGTTTCGTCGTTGCTCGCCTTCATGAACGAGGGCAACCCGGCGGCGCGGTTTGACGCGCCGGATACGGACCTTTTCCGGCAGCACTTCCGGGAAATGGGGCTCATTACCGCCAAAAAAATTCTCTATTGCGCCAATATTGACGAGGCGACCTTGTCCCGAGGCGGAAAAAATCCGCACTCCGAAGCGCTGCAAGCGCTCGCCGCCCGGCGCGGCGCCGGGTTTGTGACCATTTGCGCCAAGATCGAAGAAGAACTTCTCGGGCTGGAGGGGGAAGACCTTTCCGAAATGCTCTCCTCCTACGGCATTGCCGAAAGCGGCCTGGCGACGGTTATCCGTTCCGGCTACGCCACGTTGGGGCTTATCAGCTATTTCACCGCCGGGGAGAAAGAGGTCAAGGCCTGGACGATTAACAAGGGGGACAAAGCCCCGCAGGCGGCCGGCGTTATCCATACGGATTTTGAGCGCGGTTTTATCCGGGCGGAAGTCATTGCCTATGACGACTACGTCACGCTCGGCTCCGAGGCCGCGGCGCGTTCCGCCGGGGTTTTGCGCACCGAAGGCAAGGAATATACCGTGAAGGACGGCGACGTGGTCCACTTCCTGTTCAACGTCTGAACACGGCGTCGGAACGCCCTGGAAAATGACCTGATGCCGCGGCTCCTTCCGGAACCGCGGCATCAGGTCATTTTGCGGCGCCGGTCAAAGCGGCAGCAGCAGGAACAACCCTATGGCCGTGCCGCCGGCGGTAAAAAGGATATAGTTGCGCCGTATGCGCAGCGAAAGCATGCCGCCGACAGCGCCGATAACCCAGAGCAGGGGCCAGGAGGCGTACTGGAACGTGAGCGGCTGGCCCTGCCAGGCCGTCAGGGCGGACGCCCCAAACGCGACCAGGGTTGTGGCGGCGAAAAAGACGAAGGCGTTGACGGTGAACAGCTGCGCGAGCGACGCGGATACCGCGCGACCGGCGGCCTTGCCGATATCGCCGTCCGCCCGGAGGCAGAGTATGACCCGGTTATAGCCCGCAACCTGCCATTCGCGCTGGCGTTTTTCGATGAATGAGCCGAGAGCCGCCAGAGGCAGCGTTAAAATGACCGGCAAAAAGAGCGTTACGATGTCGGGGGCGGCAAGACTTTCCGAAAGGGTGAGAACGCACAGCATCGGGAACAGCGGATTCGGGGGCATGTACGTGCCGGCGGGGAAAAGGTCGAGCCAGAAGAGCTCGTAAAAAACAGCCAGTGAAAGCGCCAGACTCATGTCACCGGTGACCGCTCCCCAGACGAACCCCGCGAAGAGAGGGCGCTCGATGAAGCCGAGGTTGGCGCCGAACCGGCCCAGACTCAACAGGGCAAAAAAAAAGCGGGCGCGATGCTGTGGCCCGCGGCGGCCAGAATATCGGTGCTCACCACTCCGTCACCTCTGTTGTATCGTTGGGAACGCAACGGAAATCAAGATTAATGCCCAGCTCGGAAAACGAGCGCAGACAGTCCGAATCTTCCTGGGAAAAAGCGGCGTGCCCGCAAACCTGCTGTTTGCCCGGGGCATAATGCATGTTGCCGATATTGAGCATGGTGAACTGCACCCCGGCGTTTCGCGCGGCTTGGGCGTCGGCGCAGTCCGCGAAAATCACAAGAACGCGCTCGTCCTGCTCGTGCCGCGCATGCAGCAGCTGGTTCAGCGACGCGGGCGCGGTGAAATCCACCGTGATCCGCGAGGGAACGGCCAGCATCATGATCTGTTGCCGCAAGTCGTCCCGCGCGAGCTCCCCGTTGCAGACAACCAGACGGGTGGCGCGCGTGTAGGGCAGCCATGTTTCAATGATCTGGCCGTGGATCAGCCGGTTGTCTATCCTGAACCAGATCATGCTCACTCAGCCTTTTCGGTCTTCTCGGCCTTTGTTTTACTGCGCAAAAGCCTGCTGGCCGAGACGATTCCCTTGCCCCCGGCTTCCATGGCGACGTCCGCCAGGGCCGGGAGTTCCAGGTGCCGGGCCTCGAAAACTTTCAGCAGCATCGGCAGATTGACGCCCGTGACGACCTCTATGGCGCCTGAGCCGAGGAGGGAAAGGCTCAGGTTGGTGGGCGTTCCGCCGAACATATCCGTCAGCACGATAACGCCGTTTCCCTTGTCCAGGAGGCTGACGGCTTCCTTTAAGCGGGTAACGGTTCCGCCTACGTCAAGACCGGCGTCAACCTGGATGGAGGAGCAGTCCGCCAGAGGGCCGAGAATGGTTTCCGCCGCGCGGAGGAGGCCCGCGCCGTAATCGACGTGGGTTACCAGGATGACCCCGGCCGCGGGGTTTTTGGGGGCGATTGTTTTGGACATGCCGGAGCACCTCATTAGAGCATATTCGCTTTGAGATTGCCGCTTAACGGCGGGGAAACCCCGCCTGCGTCAATCTCGCGGGCCTTGTTACGCAAGGCTTCTCAAGCCCGGAGCATTTTTCATAAAGAGAAATTTCAATGTGAAAATGCTCAAAAAAGCAAAAAGACTGTGCGGAATATATAGGGCAAAATCAGCCCAATTCCAAGTGCCTGTGCTCGGTGGTTACAAGAAAGCCGTTTTCGGTCAACAATGTGCACAACGCATGCGTGACGGCGACCGAGCGGTGGCGGCCGCCGGTACAGCCGATGGCGATGGTGACGCGGTAACGTCCCTCGCTTTCGAACTGGGGCAGAAGGTAGAGCAGGAATTCGGCCAATTTCGCGACAAAAGCCCGGCCCGGGTCCTGCCCCAGCAGAAAATCGGCCACGGGCGCGTCAAGCCCGGACATGGGCCTGAGTTCCGGGACAAAATACGGATTCGGCAAAAAGCGCAGGTCATATACCATATCCGCTTCCGACGGCGTGCCGTACTTGAAGCCGAAGGATATAAGGTGGATCTTCATGGAATGGGAGCGCGCCCGGAGGGTTTCCCACTTCTTCTGGATCACCCGGCGCAAATCGTGGATGGAATAGCTGGAGGAGTCAATGATAAGGTCCGCTTTTTCCCGGACCAGGGCAAGGCGTTTGTGCTCCTCTTCCAGGGCCTGCTCAAGGCCGAGGCCCTCGTTTTCCAGCGGGTGCGGCCTGCGCGTGGTGGCGTACCGCTGCATCAGGACCGAGGGTTTGGCCTCCACGTACAAAAGGCCGGGAGACATCCCCCGCTTGTGCAGCTTGTCCATGGCTTCGTCGTACAGGGCGAGCGCGTCGGGATGCAGCAGGTTGACGCCGATGACGAGCCCCTTGAAATCCCTGAGGTTGTCTTTGTTTAAGACTTTGGTGATGCCGCTGATGACGGTGGAGGGCAGACCGTCCATCGTGAAAAAACGCATATCTTCAAAGACGTTGAGGATCGTCGTTTTCCCGGCTCCGGAAAGACCGGTGACGAAAATGATGGGAAACTCAGACTGTTGGGCAGAATCATGAAGGTCTGTGGTATTCATACGGTTCTCGCGCCGGGCATGCGGGCACGCTGGCCTTGTTGCGCGCTGCCCGCGTCAGAAACTTTTTATTCCGGTTGGATACGTGCACTCTTTGTATAAAAAATCTTTTCCGTGGCGGAGAGTGGAAATCCACGGTGTTGCCGTGCCCCGGGCCATGGGCGCGTGGTCTTTACCAGCCCGGCCTCATGCTCCCGCAAGAAAGTCCAGTAAGTCTTCAGCCGTTTTTGCCTGCGTCAGCCGGTTCGTAAAGGTGGCGTCTTTCGCCAGCCTTGCGATGCTGCCCAAAAGCCCCAGATGCTGGCCGGCGGCCCCCGCCGGAGCGATGACCGTGAAAAAGAACCGGCAGGGGACGGTGTCCGGAGCCGCAAAGTCCACGCCCGCGACGCTTCTGGCAAAGGTCAGGACCATTCTGTCCAGGCCCGGCAGTTTGCCGTGGGGAATGGCGTACCCATTCCCCACGGCGGTCGTTCCATGGCGCTCGCGCTCAAGAAGCACGGCGTGCACGGCATTTTTATCCAGGTGCGCCCCCGCTGCCGCGGCGGCGAGTTCCAGAAGAACCTGCTCCTTGTCCGTGGCCTTCAGTTCCGCGACGATGCAGGCGGGGCACAGATACTCCGAAAGACGCATGGGTGCTACTGGCCGGCGTCAATAAGGCCGAAGTCGCCGTCTTTGCGGCGATAAAGCACGTTGACCCGGTTCGTCTCCGCATCAAGGTAGACGAGGAACGCTTCATCGGTAAGTTGTTCCAGCTGCATCGCGGCTTCATCCAGGAACATGGGTTTGGGAATGAACTTGTCCTCGCCGATAATGCTCCGTTCCGTGGTCTCGGAGGAGGGCAGATCCGGGGACTGCCCGGAGCTCCGCCGCTTTTCCTTCTGCTTTTCCGCGTGTTTTTTTATCTGCGCTTCGAGTTTGTCCAGGATCATGTCGACGGTGGCGTACATGTCCTCGGACTGTTCGGCGGCGCTCAGATTAAAATTGTCTCCGGCGATCTGGACCTCCGCTTTATGGCGGAATTTGTCCACGGCAAGGTTGACGCTCATCTCCACGTTTTCCGCTTTATTGATAAACCGACCGAGTTTTTCAAACCGGCGGCTGGCATACTTTTTCAGATGGTCGGAAGGTTCGAAGTTTTTGAATGCAAAGGCGATATTCATATATTACCTCCAGTTAACCGTTGTCGCAGGACATCAGAAGATGTTCCTGCGTTTGGACGAAGAGGGAATGTTCAACGCGGTTCTGTATTTGGCGACAGTTCGCCGCGCGATGTTGACCTTCAGGGTGTCTTTCAGGATTTCTCCCAGCCGCTCGTCGCTGACGGGAGATTTGGGATCTTCCTCGCCGATGAGTTTTTTGATGAGGGCTTTCACGCTTTCCGAGCCGACTTCCGAGCCGTCGTCAAGGGAGAGCGCGCTGTTGAAGAAAAATTTAAGTTCGAACACGCCGTGCGGGGTGGCCACATACTTGTTCGAGGTGATGCGGCTGACCGTGGATTCGTGCATGCCAATATCGTCGGCAATATCTTTGAGAATAAGGGGCTTGAGCTTTGAGACCCCTTCCTCGAAGAAGGCCCGCTGATATTTGACGATACTCTCCACGACCTTGTAGAGCGTGCGTTGCCGCTGGTAGAGGCTTTTTATCAGCCAGGAGGCGGAACGCAGTTTTTCCTGGAAATAGTCTTTTTCCGCGTCGGTTCTGGCGGTCAGGCTGTCGTTGTAGAGGGAGGAGAGCTGCAGCTGGGGCAGGCCTTCCTCGTTCTGTACCACCACGAAATCATTGTCGAAATGGTACACGAACACGTCGGGCGAAACATAGGTGGGTTCGCTCTCGCCGTAGCTGGCGCCGGGCATCGGGTCCAGCGTCTGGATGATGTCGAGGTATTCCCGCAAATCTTCAAGTGTTAGTTGAAACTTTCGCAGAAGAGGCTTGTAGCGCTTGGCTTCCAGGTCCTCGAGATGGTCGCGGACCAGCCCCACCAGGATGGGGTCCCGGTCGTAGCGGAGCACCTCGAGCTGGATCATCAAACATTCTTGTGGACTGCGCGCGGCTACGCCCACGGGGTCAAACCGCTGTATGACATTAAGGACTTCCGCCACCGCTTCGGGGGTAGCGCAGCACATTTCAGCGAGTTCATCCACATCCGTATGCAGGTAGCCGGCGGACGTCAGGTTGCCGATGATGATTTCGCCGATGTCCATCTGCTCTTCCGTCAGGCGGGAGAGGCGCAGCTGCCAGGTAAGGTGCCCTTCAAGGGATGGTTTGATGGAGAAACGGGCCTCATAGGACGTCATTTCCTCGGGCAGTTCCGTTTCCCGAGCGGAGGCCTGGCGGGAGGTGCTGGCAAATTCGCCCAGGTAGTCTTCCCAGTCTGCGTTGCGGGCGACTTCGGACGTGTACCCTTCGGTGTCGTCGTCGGAGGCGGGGCGGGTTTCCTCCGCCTGCGCGGGCCCCTCATCCGTATGCGCTTCTTCCAGGAACGGATTTTCCAGCAATTCCTGCTGGACCGTTTCCAGAAGTTCGAGACGTGACAATTGCAGCAGCTTGATGGCCTGCTGCAATTGCGGGGTCATGACAAGCTGCTGTGAGAGTTTCAGTTGTTGTCGTAGCTCAAGCGCCATAGTAACTGCACCAGTAAAAGTTACAGCGTTGCAAGCGGAAAATGAGATGGAAGACCGCTGTTGCCAAAATCATGCCATATTCATCTTGATATGGCAAGCGCATGAAAAAAAACAAAATAGCGTTCGGAGAGCGGATACGGGACGGCGCCCCGGCGGCGTATAAAACGAATATTCCCTTGTGCCGGAGTGTTTCACGATTATAAACAGGTTGATATTATTGCGGAAAAACGCGTTTGTGGTACAAGGTGGCGTATCGTCGCTTCAGAGCATGAAAGGAGAGCATATGGCCGGAAAAAACACGGCATCACACGCATCGTTTCCCGCCGTCCGCCAAACGGACGTGCTTATTATCGGCGGCGGCGCCACGGGCATGGGGATCGCGAGAGACATGGCGCTGCGCGGCGTCCGCTGCATCGTGGCGGAATGGCGCGACGTTGCCGGCGGCGCGTCCGGCGCCAACCACGGGCTTTTGCACAGCGGGGCCCGGTATGTGAAATCCGATAGGGAAGCGGCCGCCGAATGCCTTGAGGAAGGGAAAATTCTCCGGCGGACCGCCGGGCACTGCATCGAGGATACCGGGGGGCTGTTCGTGGCGGTCGACGGCGACGACCTTTCCTACGCCGAGGCCTTCCCGTCCTTATGCGCGGCGGCCGGGATACCGGCCCTTCCCGTGGACGTCAAGGACGCCCTGGAAATGGAGCCCGCGCTCTCGAAAAAGCTGGTCCGGGCCTTTCAGGTGCCGGACGGTTCCCTGGACCCCTTCCGGTTGTGCCTGGATCTGATGGCGCATGCGGAAAGCCTTGTCGGCAGCGAATTTCTGCCCAATACCCGTATCCTGGGTCTGGAAATAAAAAATAACCGGATCGTGGCGGCCAAGGCCGAGCACCCGGTTCACGGCGCCTTCCGCATAGAAGCGAAGGAATTCGTCAACGCGGCCGGGGCCTGGAGCGCGGGAATCGCCGCCATGGCCGGGGCGGACGTTCCCCTGGTCTATTCCAAGGGAACGCTCCTGGTGACCCACGACCGGCTGGCGAAGCGGGCCATCAACCGCCTGCGCCCCTCGGGCGACGGGGATATCCTGGTGCCCGGCGGCACGGTGTCGGTCCTGGGCACAACCTCCATCCGCCTGAAAACCCTGGATGCCATCGTGCCGACCGTGGAAGAGGTCGAGACCAATATCCGTGAAGGCGCGCCCATGGTGCCCGCGCTGGCGACCACGCGGTATATCCGCTGTTACGCCGGGGTGCGGCCGCTGGCGGGAAGCGGGGACGCGGACCGCGCCGTCAGCCGCAACTTTTCCGTCATTGACCATGCCAGACCGGAATGGGGCGGCATTCAAAACATGGTGACCATCACCGGCGGGAAACTGACCACCTTCCGGCTGATGGCCGAGAAAACCAGCAACCTCGTCAGCGAAAAACTCGGCATAGCCGCGCTGTGCCGCACCCGTGACACGCTTCTGCCCTCGGTTGCCGCCTCGAGCTGGACCGAGCCGGGACGGGCGGCCAAAGCCTGGCTGAGCAGCCACGGGCCGGATGATCCCGTGCTCTGCGAATGTGAAATGGTCCAGAAAAAGGCCGTTATGGAAATCCTGGCCTCGCTTCCGGACAGGGACGCCTTGCTTCTGAACGCCATCGGCCTGCGCAGCCGCGTGGGAAAAGGGCCGTGCCAGGGCGCGTTTTGTTCGGCCAGGATAACCTCGGCTTTTTACGACGACGGCATTGTTGACGGCACGGAAGGGCTCGACCAACTGATCGCCTTTTTACGGTCCCGGTTCAAGGGGCAGAAGCCCATTCTCTGGGGCACGCAGATGGCGCAGGCCGAGCTTTCCGAAGCGCTGCACTGCGGTCTGTTCAGTTTTGAGCGGCTTGCCTGCAAAGGCCTTGGCCGGGAAAAAGGAGAGAGCAATGCCTGATGCAACGTTTCCCGTTCCCCCCGCGTTGCTGGAAAAGGATATGGATGTGGCCGTCATCGGGTCCGGCATGGCCGGTCTCGCGGCCAGCGTGTTCGCCGTGAACCGGGGCCTTGCCGCGGCGCGGCTGGGCAGCACCGGGGATATAGCCTACACCACGGGGTATCTGGATCTTCTCGGTATCCCCGTCGGCGGCTGCGATCCTGCAGCGGATCCGCGCGACGGGCTGGCCGCGCTTTTGGCGGGAAATCCGGACCATCCCTATGGAAAGGTCGCGTGGGAGAGCGTGGAGGCCGCCATGGCGGAATTCACGGCCTTTCTCGGGGAGGCGGGGTTGCCCTATGTGTCCCGCGGGCGGAATATGACGGCCTTTTCCCCGATGGGGACCGCCAAGACGACCTATGCCGTGCCGGCCACCATGCTGGCCGGAGTGGACGCCCTGGCGAAACGGTCTTCCTGTCTGCTGGTGGATTTCACCGGCCTCAAGGCGTTTTCCGCCAAGGGCATTGCCGCCGCATTGCGCGAAGTCTGGCCGGCCATCACGCCCGTGACGCTGCCGTTCCCGGACCAGTGGTTCGGCGAACTGTATCCCGAAGCCATGGCGCGGGCCCTGGAAGTGCCTTCGATCCGGGTGGCGCTGGCGGACCTGATCCGCCCGCACCTGGGCGCGGCGAGCTGCGTGGGATTGCCCGCCATTTTGGGCATCACCGGCAGCGCATTGGTGCAGGAGCATCTCGCATCGCTCCTCGGCGTGCCTGTTTTCGAAATACCCACCTTGCCGCCCGGCGTTCCGGGCATCCGGCTCCGGGAAAACCTGGACGACGTTTTGCGCGCCAAGGGCGTGAATCTGTTCTCCCAGCGGTATGCTTACCGCGTGTACACGGAAGACGGCCTTTTTTGCATAGAGGCCGGAGAATCCGCGCCGGAGTTCACGGTGCGCGCCAAAGCGCTCATTCTGGCCACGGGCCGGTTTTTAAGCGGAGGGCTTGTGGCGGATAGGGTGGAGGGCATCCGGGAGCCGCTTCTGCATCTTCCGGTCGAGGCCCCGGCAAACCGCGACGACTGGCACCGGGAAGACTTTTTCGATCCCGCCGGGCATCCGGTCAACAGGGCGGGCGTACAGGTGAATACGGATTTCCGTCCCCTGGGCCCCGGCGGCGCCATTGTTGACCCCAACCTGTACGCAATAGGATCCGTGCTCGCGGGCCAGGACTGGGTACGCGAGAAATCCGGGGCCGGGATCGCCCTGGCCAGCGCGTACACCGCTGTTGCCGCCATTGCGCGCGCCGCAAAGGAGGCTGTATGATTTCGTTCCGTGATGCCGCTCTGGAGCTTTTGCCCAAAGGGCATTCCTTCAATACCTGCCTGGCCTGCGGGCTCTGTTCGCAGGCCTGCCCGGCCGCCGGGCTGGAAGATATGGACCCGCGCAAGTTCGTGCGCATGGCCATGCTGGGCATGGACGAGGCGCTTTCCACAACGCCCTGGGCCTGGATGTGCACCATGTGCCGCCGTTGCACGCACGTCTGCCCCATGCATATCGACATTCCCCAGCTTGTGTACCTTTCCCGCAAGAGCCGTCCGGAATCGGAAAAGCCTTCCGGCATCGTCCGGTCCTGCCAGCTTGCCCTGACCAACGAAGGGCACAGCGCCATGGGCGCGAGGACCGAGGATGTCCGGGAAGTGGCGGAGGACATCCTGGCGGAGGTCAAGGAAGAATTCCCGCAATTCGAGGACATGGAAGTGCCGTTTGATAAAAAGGGCGCGTATTTCTTCATGAACCAGAACTCGCGCGAGCCGGTCCACGAGCCGGAGGAAATGGCCCCCTTATGGAAAATCCTGCACATGGCCGGAGTGGACTGGACTTACGGCACCAAGGGCTGGGCCGCCGAGAACTTCTGCATATTCTCGGGCAACGAGGAGGCCTGGCGCAAGGTCCTGGAGGAAAAGGTCGCGTTTATCGAGGAACTCGGCTGCAAGGTCTGGCTCAACACGGAATGCGGGCATTCCTATTACGCGGTCAAGGCGGGGTTGGAGAAATTCAATATCCCGCACACCTTCCGTCTGGAAACGCTCATCTCCTGGTATGCGCGCTGGATACGGGAAGGGAAACTCCCGGTGAGCAGCGACTGGAACACGGACAACCTGAAGTTTACGGTCCAGGACCCCTGCCAGATTGTGCGCAAAACCCTTGGCGACCCCGTTGCCGAAGATTTGCGCTTCGTCATCAAAAAGGTGGTCGGCGAGGAAAATTTTGTGGAAATGCATCCCAACCGCTCCTTCAACTATTGCTGCGGGGGCGGGGGCGGGTTTCTCCAGGCCACCGGGTACACGGCGGAACGGCGGCAATACGGCAAACGCAAGTTCAACCAGATTCTGGCGACCGGGGCCGATTACTGCATCACGCCCTGCCACAACTGCCATTCGCAGATCCATGATCTGTCTGAATTCTATGAAGGGCACTATAAAACCGTGCATTTGTGGACGTTGATCTGCCAGGCCATGGGTGTCCTCGGCGAAAACGAGCGTTTGTATCTGTAGGATGAGACAGTGGCTATTTTGTGTTTAGCAACACGCTGTAATTACACAGTATCGTAATCATTGAGAGCTAAACGGCACGCCGTTACTCCTGAAAATACCTCTACACCTGTAGAGAGAACACCATGAAGCGGGAACGGTTTGTTCCCGGGAAAAGGAGTAACGGCATGAATAACAATCCCAAAGGCTGCAATCAGTATACGGGCAAACACTGCTCGGGAATGCCGAAAAAAGACGGTAAAAAAGAAGCCATGAGTATGTCCGGCCCGGAAGGCCGTAAAGGACCGGGCAAAAAAGAAGACGGCTGCCACTGTGCCGATAAAAGTAAATAACGGATAGCCCCGGGCACATGCCCGGATTGTCGAACGACGGGGAGCGGCACGCGCGGCTCCCCGTCGTTTTTCCTTTTTTGCAGGGGTATTACGGCGGACGCCCTTCCTCCGGCATTGCCGGGCCGCCGCATTTTGGCTATTGTTCCCCGGTCACAGTCATTTTTTAGCCGGTCACGGTCATTTTTTTAGGAGGACACAATGCGTAAATTGCTTGTTTGCGCCGCGCTGGCGGTTCTGGTTTTCGCCATGGGCGCCGGTGTGGCTGCGGGTGCGGAACGCTCTTTGGTCAAGATGGAAACGTCCAAGGGCGATATCGTTATCGAGCTTTTCCCGGACAAGGCTCCCAAAACCGTGGCGAATTTTCTGGCCTATGTGAAGGCCGGGGCTTATGACGGCACGATTTTCCACCGCGTCATGGACGGCTTCATGATCCAGGGCGGCGGCTTTGAGCCCGACATGCGGCCGCGCCCGACAACGGCGCCTATCCGCAACGAGGCTGACAACGGCTTGAAAAACGAACGGTACACCCTGGCCATGGCCAGGACCAACGACCCGCACTCGGCCTCGAACCAGTTTTTCATCAACGTGGCGAACAACGACTTTTTGAATTACACCTCCAAGACCTCCCAAGGCTGGGGCTACGCCGTGTTCGGCAAGGTGGTGGACGGCATGCGCGTTGTGGACGCCATCAAGGGCGTGCCCACCGGCAATAAGGGTGGGCACCAGAACGTGCCGCGCGACCCGGTCATTATTAAAAAGGCGTACGTGTTCACCCTGCGCTGACACAATAACGCCGTATGCAAAAGGCTCCCGCGCGACGCGCGGGAGCCTTTTGCACAGGAAAGCCTTTTCGGGAAAACAGGACGCGGTCAGCGGGTTGTCAGACGGACTTCGTCATGGCCGTCGCGTTCCGTGAGCAGCACGTCCACGTGTTCGTCGCGGGCGGTGTTGACGCTGCGCCCGATGTAGTCGGCATGGATGGGCAGCTCGTGGTGCCCCCGGTCGACAAGGACGAGCAGTTCCACGCGGCGCGGCCTGCCGTAGTCGAGCAGGGCTTCCATGGCGGCGCGCACGGTCCGGGTGGTGAACAGAACGTCGTCAACAAGGACCAGATCGCGGCCCTGGATGGAAAAGGAAATATTGGTGGGGCCCACGGTGGGCCGCACGCCGACGCTGGTCCAGTCGTCGCGGTACAGGGTTATGTCCAGCGCGCCGCAGGGAATGTCGCGTTTCAAGCGCTCTTTCAGGATATCCGCGATGCGCGCGGCAAGGTCCGCCCCGCGCCGCTGGATACCGACAAGGGCGAGGTCAAGGCTGTCGCCGCGTTTTTCCAGAACCTGGTAGGCGAGGCGGTCAAGAGTGCGGGCCATCTCTTCGGCGTTCATCAGCACGGTCGGGCGTTCCATGGGTCCTCCGGTGGGTATTCTTGTATCTTACGTATTTTGTCCTTGCGGGGCAAGGTGCGGTGTTGCTTCCGGTCCCGTTTCGTCCACAAAGGGGTTGAAATACCCGAACTGGAGCGTGGGGCTGGCCTTTTTGATCCGTTTGCGGAAGTTGGCGAACCCGATATGCGGCCCCATGGGGATGCCGCCCAGCAACTCGAGATACAGTTCCGGGTCGATGTTCAGGTTCCGCAACTGGATGCAGTTGACGTCCAGGGTCCGGACAAGCTCGACGAGCGCGTCCGTTTCCAGTTCCGTGTCCGTGACGCCGGGGAAATAGAGAAGATTCAGGGAGACGAACACGCCCCTGGCCCTGGCCTCGCGGATGCTGTCCGTAACGTCCCGGAACGCATACCCGCGTGGCCGGTAATACCGGTTGTAAGTCTCCTCGCGGGCGCTGTTGCAGCTGACGCGCAAGGAGGAAAGACCGGCCTCGGCCATGCGGACGAGGGCCTCCGGCATGGAGGCGTTGGAGTTGATGTTGACCGTGCCCTTGCCCCCGGCCGCGCGGAACAGGGCAATGGCCTCGGTAATGCGGTCCGCCTCCGTCAGCGGTTCGCCCTCGCACCCCTGGCCGAAGGAGTAGATCGGCCTGTCCTTTTCATTGGCGGCGTGGTGGAGCATGACCTCGACGATTTCCTTGGGAGTGGGAGTAAAGGTCATGCGGTTCTGCGGGGTTGCGCAGATTTTTGAGCCTTCTTCCTGCTGGGATATGCAGCCGACGCAGCGCGCGTTGCAGACGCGGGAAACGGGCAGGGGCGCCTCGTACCGGCCCAGGCAGAGGTTGCGCGCCGCCGGGCAGGCGTAGGTAAGGGCGCATTTCGCCATCAGGTGCTGCATGAGGCGGTTTTCCGGATAGGCGCGCATCAGGGCGTGGGCTTTTTTCTCGATGGTCTTCCGGGGGATGTCGCGGAACACCTGGCGCGGGTCGTCATCGACCTTTTTGGCGCAGACGTAGAACCGGTCGTTGGCAAACCCCAGGGCGCCATAGGCGAATAACGGGAGAACCGGCGCGGTTTCCTGCGTTTCGTAGGCCGGGTGGGCGGTTATGGTGTGGGCCGGGGACACGAAGGCCGCGACCGCGACCGCGTCTTCCACCACTTCAAGTTCGCCGGTTTCCCCGTTCAGGCCCACGGCGTTGCGGCCGGGCAGGAGAAACAGCTCGCTTTCGTCCGGCAGGGGCATGAGTTCGTTCGGGCGGGGCAGGGTGAATGCCTCACCTTGCCGGCAGACCATGAAAAGATCGGGATGGTCGAATATGTTGCCGTTGCTGTCCGCCATGACAAGGGCTGGACGAAGTGATGACGATGCCATATGGTTTGCATCCCTGAACTTTCATATTTTTGTGGCGTGATAAGCCGTGTATGCGTAAAGTGTCCTCGGCGTGGTATAGCTTTTTTTGGCCGCGCCATGCAACGGTTCCGTGAACCGGGTCCGGGGCGGATACGAATACCATGTGGAGTTGCGCATGTTTGCAGATCCTTTTTCAGCTGTTATGGCGTTGATTTTGTTGGCTTTTATCGGGACACTCGCCATCTTTTTCCGTATTTGGCGCGAGCTTGACGCCTTGCGCCGCACGCTCGGCGATATCCGTGAAAGCCTTCAGTATTATGCGGTGGATGTGGCCCAGCAAAACCGCGAGCTTGCGAATCTGGCCGGCGAATTGCGCGGGGTTACGGCATCCCGGGCGGCATCCCGGGAAGCATCCCAAGACGCGCAGAGCACCGTCACGCGGGACCCGGCGGACGACTGCCTGGGGGCGCTCCTGGAGAAGGGGCTTCCCAATCTTGTGGATAACCCCTCGCTCGGCGGCGGCAAACCGGCGTACGATTTCGCCCCCGGCTCCCGGACGGCCTTTGCCGAGAAAGCGGCTTTTATCGACAAGGATGAAGAGGATTTCCTCCGCCGTTTCGGAACCGGCCCGGAAAAAGGGCCCGCTTCCTGAGGCAATGCGCGGCTCCATGCACCACAACCCCGGAAAACGCGTATGAACCGGCATCCCGTACGAAACGTCGCCCTTGTCGCCAGGGACGCGAGCCCCTTGGTCCAGACCCTGAGCCACGCCATGGAACAATGGTTCGGCGGGCAGGGCGTGACCTGCGCGGCGTTCGTCTTTGACCATGCCGCGTCCGATTTTCAGGCCAGGCTCGGCAACGCGGATATCGTCATTGTGCTCGGCGGCGACGGCACCTTTGTCGGCGTTGCGCGCAAGCTTGCCGTGACGCCCCGCCCCATTCTCGGGGTGAACCTCGGCAGGGTGGGGTTCCTGGCCGAAGTCGCGCCGGATTCCTGGAAAGGCGCTTTTTCCCGTATGATCGATTCCGGCGTGCGGCTGGAAAGCGGCATGGCGTTACAGTATTCCCTGCTGCGGAACGGCAAGACCGTTTGGGAAGGGCTCGCGGTCAACGATCTTGTGGTTTCCCGCGGCGGGCCCGCGCGGCTTGTCTCGCTGGCGTTGACCGTGGACGGTATCCGCCTGGCGCGGCTCCGCGCCGACGGGCTTATCGTGGCGACCCCGACCGGTTCCACGGGCTACACCAGTTCCGCCAGGGGGCCGCTGCTGCACCCCGGCATCAACGCCTACGCGGTGACCCCCATCAGTCCTTTCATGAGCAATTTTTCCCCCATGGTCGTTGCGGGCGAAACGCGGATATCCATCGCGGTCGACGCGGGCGGGCCGGGCATTTACCTGACCGTCGACGGGCAGGAATCGCTGGAACTGCAACAGGGGGATACCCTGAAAACAACCGGCCACAAGGACGGCATCTGTTTTGCCCGGATAGACGACGAAAGCTATTTCGCGAAACTCCGGTCCGCCGGTTTCGTGCGCGACTTCGCCGAATAGCGTCTGTATGGAGCATTGCCTCATAGTGGAGCAGCCATGCCTGAACTGCCTGAAATAACGACCGTCACGGACATCCACCTTGGCAGGGACGCCGGCCAGGAAGCCTGGATCCAGCACTTTTTGATCGAGAACAACATCGATTCGCAACTGAGCCCCGGCCTTGTGGCAACGCCTGAACAGCTCCGGTTCATGGTCGTGCTTGATGACGACCAGGTGTATGTCCCCTGCGCGGATTCGCTTTTTCTCCAGTTCTATAACGGAAAAGTCTCCTCCGCCCTGCAGAAGGAATATGACGACGCCTGGCAGTTCATAGAGACGCTGGTCGAGGGGTCGGACCTTCCCCCTACTGGCCGCCAGAGAATTTTGCGTCTCTGTCGTTATAGGTTCGATCTCTACGTCGGCTCGCGCATGATATTGCCCTCCCGGCTGGTCAAACGCCTGGTCGGCATCGTGCTGCAGGAACTCAGCGACCCGGACCCCTTCCGGGAGAAAAAGCAGCTCGCCAACGCGCACATGGCCCAGATTCTGGAAGACCCGGAATATATGGCCCACATTGAGGCCTGTCCCGACGTCGCCTGCGGGCTGACGCTCGCGGACCTGCGCTGGCAGCTCGATTATGTCGAGCTTGAACGGCTTTTCCGGGTGGCCACGCTCCGCTCCCTCTGGTCCGGCAAGCTTTCCTCCAAAAACATGGCGGCCGATCTGGAGGAACCGTGCGCGGAAGCCGCCTGCCTGCACGATCTCCTGGGGTCGGAAACCAAACCCCGGAAGAAAATTCTGTACATCCCGGACGTGGCCGGCGGGTTCATGGTGGATCTGAAGCTGGTAAAAGCCCTTGTCCGCCAGGGGCACCAGGTCGTGCTGGCCTTGAAGGACGCCTTTTATTTCCAATCCCCGGTCTTGTGGGACCTTGAGGCGGACCCCGTGCTGGAAAAAGCCACGGACGGCATCTTTGTCATAGACGATGACGCGGTCAGCAAAAACCAGCTGCTGCAATACCTCAGGGAGCATCGCCTGGTCATTGTCAGCGACGGAACGTCCGAACAAATGAATCTCTATCGGGTCAGCGTAACCTTCGCGCGGGCGTGGAAGGAGTGCGACCTCATTATCGCCAAAGGCCGCCGCAACGCCGGGGTTTTCCTCGGCACGAGCCACGAGTTCACCAGGGACGTTCTCTGCTTCTGGCGCGACAACGAGGGCGTGTTCACGATGCGGTGCAAGCCCAAGAGTAAAAAAATCCGCACGTTTACCGAATCCGATCTGATCCATATGGCGGACGGGATCATCGAGCAAATGCGCGAGGCCCGCGAGAGCGGCAAATCCGTCATGTTTTACAGCGCGGTCATCGGGTCCATTCCCGGCCAGACCAGGCTCGCCATAAAAGTGGTGAGCGTTTTCGTCAAATACCTGCGCAACAGACTGGAGAACACCTTCATCATCAACCCGGCGGAGCACTTTGAGAACGGCCTGGACGGCGACGACCTCATGTTCATGTGGGAGCGGGTGCAGCGCAGCGGGTATCTTGACGTCTGGCGTTTCCAGACCGTTGATGATATCGAAGTCAGCTTCGACCTGCTCGGGAAAAAAGTCCCCTCGGCCTGGATGGGCAAGGATTCGACCTTTTCCACCGGGTGTACCAAGGAAATGATTATTGCCATGGATGTGCAGCGCAAGCATCCGGAAATGCAAATTATCGGCCCGGCGGCGGAGAAGTTTTTCCGCAGGCGCGAGTATGGCGTCGGTAAATATTTTGACGCGCGGATAAAACACTAACCAAGGACTATCATGGATTCCTGCGACGCGATCAAGCGCGACATTGCGGAAAGCATACAAGCCCAGTTGCGGGCCGTGGCCGAGTGGCACGAAACCGAACCGGTGGACATTACGGTCGAGGTTTGCGACGATGCCGCCAAGACCTTGCGGAACCTCGTGCTTGCGCAGCATGTGATAAACTTCCGCCAGTGGCATATCGAAGATGTCGCCCGGCGCAAGGATATCGACGCCGCGGCCATCGCGCGGTGCAAGTACGACATCGACGTGTCCAACCAGAAGCGGACGGACGCGTTCGAAGCGGTTGACGAGCATCTTGTGCGCCGGCTCAGGCAGTTCATCCCGCCGCTGCCCGAAGGGGAGAAGCCGCGCCATAACACGGAATCCCTCGGTATGGTCATAGACAGGTTGTCCATTCTGGCCCTGAAGATATACCATATGGCGGAGCAGGCGCGGCGCGGTGACGCGGATGAAAACCACAGAAAAACGTGCGCGGCGAAACTCGCCGTGCTGGAAGAGCAGCACGGGGATCTTGTCCGGGCGCTGCTCGAGCTTGTGGATGACTTTTGCGCCGGAATCAAACGGCCGAAAGCGTATTACCAGTTTAAAATGTACAACGATCCCGCGCTGAACCCGCAGTTGTACGGAAAGAAATAGGGAGTTGACCCATGCCCGCATATGAAGCCGTCATCGGCCTGGAAGTGCATGCCCAGCTTGCGACGGAATCGAAACTGTTTTGTTCCTGCGCCAACCACTTCGGGGATTCCCCCAACGAGAACGTGTGCGCGATATGCGCCGGCATGCCGGGCGCGTTGCCGGTCCTGAACAAGAAGGCCGTGGAATTCGCCGCCAAAATGGGCATGGCCATCAACTGCGCCATAAACGAATACTCGGTCTTCGCCCGTAAAAATTACTTTTATCCCGACCTCCCGGACGGGTTCCAGACCTCCCAGTTCGATCCTCCCATCTGCGTCGGCGGTCACCTGGACATTCCCCTGGAAAACGGGAGCACGCGCCGGGTGCGGATAACCCGCATCCACATGGAGAACGACGCGGGCAAGTGCATCCATCCCAATGGAGCGAACGTCAGTTTGGTGGACCTCAACCGGGGAGGAACGCCCCTGATCGAGATCGTGACCGAGCCGGATTTGCGTTCGGCCACGGAAGCCGCTGAATTCGTGCGGCGGTTGCGGGCCATCCTCCTGTACCTCGGGGTGTGCGACGGCAACATGGAGGAGGGGAGCCTGCGGTGCGACGCCAACGTGTCCATCCGCCCGGAAGGTTCGGACGTGTTGAATACCCGCGTGGAAATCAAGAACCTGAACTCGTTCCGCAACGTGCAGAAAGCCATTGAGTATGAGATCGCCCGGCAGCGGAACTGCTATGAGGACGGCGAGACCTTTACCCAGGAAACGCGCCTCTTTGATACGGAAAAAGGCGTGACCCAATCCATGCGGAGCAAGGAAGAGGCCCACGATTACCGGTATTTCCCCAACCCGGATTTGCCGCCCGTCGTGGTTTCCCGCGAGGATCTCGCCCGCTGGAAAAGCGAGCTGCCGGAACTGCCGGACGCCCGTAAAGTCCGTTTCATGAAGGAATACGAGCTGTCGGAACAGGACGCCGACATCTTGACGTCCGAAAAGGATCTGGCGGATTTCTTTGAAAAAACCGTGGGCGTGTACGCCAAGCCCAAACGGATCGCCAACCTCATGCAGAGCGAGCTGTTGCGGGAATTGAACGCCGGGGAATTAACGCTGCGCACCATGGCCCTTACCCCCGAAGGTCTGGCGGAGCTTGCCAGAATAATCGAGGAAGGGCTTATCAGCGTCAAGATAGCCCAGGATATTTTCCCGGATCTGTTCACAAGCGGCGGCAGCCCGGAAGCGCTGGTCCGTGAACGGGGCCTTGCCCAGATATCCGACACCGGCGCGCTGGAAGCCGCCGTTGCCGACGCGGTGGCGGCCAACCCCGACGAGGCGGCCAAATACAAGGCGGGGAACGTCAAGCTCATGTCGTTCTTTGTCGGCCAGGTTATGCGCCGAACCGGGGGCAAGGCCAATCCGGCCCTGGTGAACGAGTTGCTCAAAAAACATCTGGGCTAGAGTGTTTCGCTTTGAAGCGGTTTGATTGACAGGCAGCCGGGAAAAGCGGAAGATATTGGTTTACATTATAACTTACCGGGCGGCACGAAAGCGCTTGCGTCCCGGAACCGGGTTTACATGACTGAGATTACGCCAGACAGCGCTCCGGATACCGAACCTGCTCCCGCGCCCGCTTCTTCGCATGAAGAGGCCGGTACCGGCGCTGGCGCCGGTTTTCAGGACAAGAGCCGTTCCGTTCCTGTTCCCGAGACGATCGTTACACACAACGCCGATGCGGTTCCGGGCTATACCGAGCCCGTGACCGATAGTGTGCCTGTGACAGATATTGTGCCTGTGACAGATATTGTGGAAGACGGCGTGGCCCTTCATATTGTGGAGCCCCACACGGCGGGCACCATCCTGGTGGCCGTGGCCGAACCCACGGACATGGCATACGACCAGATTCCTCCCTGTGAAAGCGAATCCTTCCGGGCCGAACAGCAGGCGGCGTCCCAGGATGGGCCGGAGTATCCCGAAGCGCCGGTAAGGCCGCGTGAGGATATTCCCCGGTATGATGATCTGGTCGCGGTCGCCGCCGTGCGTCTGGGCGGCCTTGGCCCGGCGTTGTTCTTCACGGCCAACGGCGTGGACTGCGAGGCCGGTGACACGGTTATCGTGTCCATGGAAGAAGGGCAGGCTTTTGGCGACGTTGCCAGCGTCATGCGCGTGAACCCGGACCATCTGGACGGCGCGTCCGGGGATGACGGCAAAATCCGGCCAGTGGTGCGCAAAGCCACGGAAAAGGACGTCTCTTCGGCGGAAAACAACCGGATTCTCGCGACGGAGGCTCTCGAGTACTGCCGGGGCTGCATCAGGGAACGCGATCTCGACATGAAGCTGGTGGATGTGCTCATCCTTCATGACCGCAGCAAAATGGTGTTTTATTTCACCGCTCCGGCCCGCATCGATTTCCGCGAGCTGGTGAAGGATCTCGTGCGCCGGTACCGCACCCGCATAGAACTGCGCCAGATCGGGGTGCGCCACGAAACCCAGATGGTCGGCGCGCTGGGCAACTGCGGCATGGTCTGCTGCTGCCGCCGCTATCTGCGTAAATTCGCACCCGTTGCCATCAAGATGGCAAAGGAACAGAACGTTTTTCTGAATCCCGTCAAAATTTCCGGCATCTGCGGGCGGCTGCTGTGCTGCCTTGCCTATGAGCAGGAGCACTACGACGAATTTTACCGCTCCTGCCCGAAGCTCGGCAAAAAGTACCATACGGATTCCGGGGTCGTGCGGGTGCTCCGGGCGAGCCTTTTCCGGGAAAGCGTCACGGTCCTCTCCGAGGCTGGTGAGGAAGTCGAATACCCCCTCGCGGAATGGAATACGCTGAATCCCTTCCGTCCCAACGCGCAGCAACAGAGCCAGGGTTCCCGCAAGCAAGATGCGCCCGTGAGCGAGGGCAGGCAGCGGAAAAACGGCGCTCGTCCGCATCGCGGCCCGCAGGAGGGGAAAGCACTTTTTGCCGATGATGGCGATGTTCTGGTGGCTGACGCCGCTGATACGGCGGAGGACGAGGCCGAATCCTCCGTGTCTTTCGCCATGGAAGAGCGGACCGCCGTCACGGAACGCGACACCGCCGTGGCCGTGGAGCGGAACGCCAGAGCGGCGGCCCTTGTGACACCCGAAGCGGAAGACTTAGACGATGACGGCGACGACGAGGATGACGGCGGCTCCATTTTCGGCCTTTCTCCCGGCCGGAGCGCTGCCGCCCCCGGCGACGGCGCCGAAAAACCCGGCCAGCGGGAAGGCGGCGCCAGGCGTAGAAGGCCGCGCCGCCGCAAGCCGCGTTCCGGAGCATAGATACCTCTACTGTAAGTATTTATATCACTCAGAAATGTTGGAGAATTTCGTGCAGCCTTATTTTTTGACCACCCCGATCTACTATGTGAACGCCAAACCGCACATAGGCCATGCCTATACCACGCTGATCGCGGACAGTCTGGTCCGTTTTCAGCGGATGATGGGGCGTGAGGCCTTTCTGGTGACGGGTACCGACGAGCACGGCGACAAGATCGTGCAGGCGGCTGAAAAAGCAGGGGAATCTCCCCAGGTGTTTACGGATGCCATCAGCGCGGAATTCAAGGCGATGTGGGAAAAGCTGGATATCCAGGTCGGGCGGTTCATCCGCACCACGGAACCGCACCACAAGGCCGCTGTGCAGAAGATTCTGCAAAAGGTCTACGATTCCGGCGATATTTATTTCGGCGAATACGGCGGGCATTACTGCCTTGGCTGCGAGCGGTTCTATACGGAAAAGGAACTGACGGAAGAGGGGCTTTGCCCGCAGCACCTGGTAAAACCGCAATACATCAGCGAGAAGAACTATTTCTTCAAGATGTCCAAATATCAGGATTGGCTGCGCGAGTATATTCTCGCCAACCCGGATTTCATCAGGCCTGAGCGTTACCGCACCGAGGCTCTGAGCCTTCTGGATTCCGGCGCGCTGGAAGATCTGTGCATTTCGCGCCCCAAATCGCGCCTGACCTGGGGCATAGAACTGCCCTTTGACGCGGACTATGTCTGCTACGTCTGGTTTGACGCGCTTATCAGCTACATATCCGCCATCAACTGGCCGGACGGCAAGGAATTCGCCACCTTCTGGCCCGGAGCGCAGCACCTGGTGGCCAAGGATATCCTCAAGCCCCATGCGATCTTCTGGCCCACCATGCTGAAGGCCGCGGGAATCGAGCCGTACCAAAATCTCAATGTCCACGGGTACTGGCTCACGCGCAACACCAAGATGTCAAAATCGCTGGGCAACGTGGTCAACCCCCTGGAACAGGCGGAAAAATACGGCTATGACGCTTTCCGCTATTTCCTGCTGCGCGAAATGCACTTCGGGAGCGACGCGGACTTTACCGAGGAAGCGCTGGTCGCCCGCTTTAACGCGGACCTCGCCAACGACCTCGGCAACCTCTACTCCCGCGTCCTGGGCATGACGGCCAAGTATTTCGACAGCGTCGTGCCGCCCATGGGCGTTCCGGGAGAACGCGAAAAAGATCTTCTCGCGCTGGCGGAAAACAGCTTTCGCAACTTCCAGGACCTGTTCGGGAACGTCCGGTTTTCCAACGCGCTCGAATCGCTCTGGGAACTCGTCCGGGCCTTGAACAAATATGTGGACTCCGCCGCGCCCTGGACCCTGGCGAAAGAGGGCAAGACCGGGGAACTCCAGATGGTCATGTATACCCTGCTGGAATTTTTGCGGAAAATAGCGTTGCACCTCTTGCCGGTCATGCCGAAGACGGCGCAGACTCTTCTGGAGCAACTTGGTCAGAACGTTGCCCCGGAGAGCGTGTTGCTGCCCGAGGAACTCGGTTCCTTCGGCGCGTTGCAACCCGGCCTGAAAGTGGCCGCCGCCTCCAACCTTTTCCCGCGCGTGGAAAAGGAAAAAACGGCTCCGGCCCCCAAAGAGGCCAAGGCCGTCAAAGAACCCAAGCCCGCCGGGGAACCGAAAACCCCCGCGACGGCAACGGCTCCCGGCTCCAAAGCGCTCATTGAGTATGACGATTTCCAGAAGCTGGATATCCGCGTCGGGACCGTTGTGGCAGCCGAGCAGCATCCCAACGCGGATAAGCTCCTCCGGCTCGAGATCGACCTGGGCGAGGAAAAACCGCGCCAGATCGTCAGCGGCATCGCGGCCCATTATGATCCCAAGGCCCTGGTCGGCGCCCAGGTGACCGTGGTCGCGAACCTTGCGCCCCGCAAACTGCGCGGCCTCGAGTCCCAGGGCATGATCCTGACGGCGGACACCGGCAGCGGCCTGGAGCTGCTTACCGTGAACAACAAGATTCCCGGCGGGAGCACGGTGTCGTAACGCCTTTCCGTTCCGCGGACGCAACGGAATCGGCCGGCTTTCCCCTGTACTTCACGGGAAAAGCCGGCCGTTTTTTTGCAAACAGTCCGTGGCGTGAACAGGCGCTAAACGCTTACGGGCGTTTCCGCGCGAGCTTGCCCCAGGTTATGTGCCCTTGCTCCAGGGCGGCGGCAAGAGCCGTATCTTCCTTGCCGAGGGCGAACTTGGCGCGTTGCAGATCCTTTTTATCCGTGTAGTGGAACTTCCCGGCCGGATAATAGCCCGGCAGTTGGACAGGGCCTTCGATGTCGAAGGAAACCGTGATGTCGCCGAGGTACAGGGCCTGGCCCGGCTTCAGCGCAAAGCTGGCGATGAGCGGCGTTTTGCCGTTTGACGCCAGGCCCTTGCTGCGGAGCATGGAGGTGGTTACGCCGCTGCTTTCCTTGGTTTGCACCTGCCCCAGCTCGCTTACCTTGGAGAGGCTCGGGTCTATGTCAAACGGCGACGCGGGCCAGACAGCGCCCGTTCCGCTGGAATACAGGACATACATCAGCACGTACGTTCCGGCGGGGAGGGTGACCATGTCGTATTCCTTGGCCACTTCCTGGGTGCTCGCGGCGAATTGCGATGTAACAGTATAGAGTTGCCCGGTCTCTACCTGCATCCAGCGGGTTTCAGTCGGGGTTCCCCAGGGGGTGGAAAAGCGTGTGACCACAAGACTCTTCTGCCCGTTAAAAACGGATTCCGCGTCTATTTTGGTCATGGAGCCGGATGGACCGAGCGGAAAGTTTCCTTTCCCGCAAGCGGCAAGAGAAAGAAGCATGAGGACAACGACGGGTAAAACAGTGACGCGCCGAAACATGGAACACCTCCGGTTCAGGGACATGATAAAGGGTAGTATAAGTATCACGTTTTTTCCGATTATAGCCACTATTTTTTATCAAAAACCCTTCCGCTAAGCGCTCGGGAATGTGATCCCCGTCGCGTGCCGTTTTATTTTGCCTGGGCGCGGGCACGGTGTTTTTTCGCGGTAATATTGCGGGAAGGCGGGTATTATATTAGAGCATGGGACGCCGCGCGTGTGTTTGCCGCGCGTGCGGGCATCCGACAAGGCTGGGAGAGCATATGGACAGTATTGAGAGTTTTCGCCGGGCGGAAGAGTTGCTGGAGCCGGTCATCGCGCGGACGCCGCTTACCCGCAGCGGGTATTTTTCTTCCGTTACGGGCAATGAAGTTTTTTTCAAGGCGGAAAACTTGCAGGTAACCGGCGCGTATAAGATTCGCGGCGCGTACTGCAAAATTTCCCAGATGCCGGAGGCGGCGAGAGCGCGCGGCATCATCACCAGTTCCGCGGGCAACCACGCGCAGGGCGTGGCCTACGCCGCCAAGGTCATGGGAGCCGAAGCGGTGATCGTCATGCCGTCCACGACGCCCCTGGTCAAGGTGAACAACACCAAGAAATACGGCGCGACCGTCATCCTGCACGGTGACGCCTACGACGAAGCGTATGTGCATGCGGCGAAACTGGCGGAGGAAAAGGGCTATACCTTCGTCCACCCCTTTAACGATCTGGAAGTCGCCACGGGCCAGGGCACCATCGCCGCCGAGATTTACCGGGGGCTGCCGGGCGCGGATATCATTCTTGTGCCCATCGGCGGCGGGGGGCTTGCCGCCGGGGTGTCCACATACGCCAAGATGCTCAACCCGGCCGTGCGGATTATCGGGGTGGAACCCGTAGGCGCGGCGTCCATGCACGCATCCCTGAAAAAGGGCGCCGTAACCACGCTTCCCACGCTGGATACCATCGCGGACGGCGTTGCCGTCAAAACGCCGGGCGATAAAGTTTTTCCCTACATTCAGGCCAACGTGGCGGACATCATCCTCGTGGACGACCGGGAAATCCCGGACGCTTTCCTCGACATGGCTGAAAACCATAAAATGATTATCGAGACCGCGGGCCTGCTTACCGTCGCGGCGCTCAAGCATCTCGGCGTGACGGGGAAAAAGGTCGTTTCCGTCCTGAGCGGCGGCAACATGGACGTCTTGGGCATGGCAACCCTGGTGCACCACGGGCTTATCAGCAGGGGACGGGTATTTTCCTTTACCCTGACCCTGCCGGACAAACCCGGCCAGCTGGCCACCGCCCTGAAGATTATCAGCGAATTGCGCGGGAACATCATCCGCGTGGAGCACAACCAGTTCGCCTACATCAACAGGAACGCGGCCGTGGAGGTGGAGGTGACGCTCGAAGCCTTCGGCCACGAGCACAAGGAAGAGATCCTGAACGGCTTGTCCAGGGCCGGGCTCGTGCCGACAACCTGCGCGCCGAAACCCGTCTGGTAGCGCCGGACCGTGAACGCGCATGAAAAAGGCTGCCCGTCAGGGCAGCCTTTTTCATGGCAGCGGTCGCGCCAGACAGTCTCCGCGGTCACTCCGCCGGAGGCTGGGAATAGTCAACCCGGTACCCGATTGAAAAATGAACATAAAAATCGGGGTGCCCGTCGACCGGGAGCCAGAACGCGACGAAGCTTTTATCCGGATCCTGGGACGGCGAGGCCTTCACCCACTGGGCCCGGTGTTTGGCGACAGCCTTTGCCGCCCTGCAGATTGCATGGTCCTCCGGCCGGCCCTGTTTGATGCAGAACATGCCGGGCTCCCGCCCGGCCGCTTTGCCGGCGGCATTGACGGCCACGATCTGTTTCGTCTTGTGCACCAGGGTTACCGATTCCGGGAAATGGTCATACATGAGATGGAACGCTTCAAGAATTTTTTCGTCTACGTGGGTCTCTCTGGACATTGGCGAGCCTCCGGATACAGCAGATTTCCCGCACTCTGGAGCAAACGGCGGTGAAAAGCAAGCGTCCGGCCCGGAGGGCGCGGCCCATTGCGGCGTAATACCGCGCCAGGCCCATCCCGTGCGGCGTTCGGTACATTGAGACACCGAACGCCGCACGGGATGGGCCTTTTTTGGGGCTAATGTGCACCCGGGCGCACAAACCAGGCCGCTACCGGCTGGAATAGGCGTTCTTTGGGGTGGATGGTTTGACGAACGCTCCGGCCAAGGCGCAGACGGCGGAAGGGAGCAGCCAGCCGAGCCCCGGCCCCTGGAAGGGAAGGGCCTTGATAAAGGCGAAGGTCTCCGGCCAGTACCAGCCCATGACTTCGCAAAAGCTGACGGCCATGGCGCCGCCGGCGGCAAACCGGAACACGTTGTCGTTTTTGATCCTGGTGTCAAACAGCGAGAGAAGGATGACCGCGAGCACGCCGGGATACACGATGGTCAGGATGGGCGCGGCCAGGGCGATAATGTTGTTCAGCCCGAAGTTGGCGACTGCCGCGCTGAAAAGGCAGGCGATTATGACGCCGGCCTTGTAGGGCAGTTTGCCGTTTGTCAGGGTGCTGAAAAACGTTCCCATGGAGCCTGCCAGCGCGATGGCCGTCGTAAGACAGGCCAGGCCGATGAGGATGCTCAGAATACCCGCGCCCACGGAGCCGAAAATCCGGGTGGATATGGCCATTACCAGTATGCCCTTGTCCACGTTTTCCGGGTACATGGTGGAAATGGTCGCCCCAAGATAGCACAGGCCCCCGTAGACGATGAAAAGAAACAGCCCGGCAATGAGGCTCGCCAGCCCCACGGAAATGAATTTCATGCGGGGCGTGGAGTAGCCCCTGGCCTTCATGGCGTTGACGATGAGCAGGCCGAAAACGATGATCGCCAGAACGTCCAGGGTCTGGTAACCGGCGTTTATCCCCATCAAGGGAACGTTGTCGATTTTCGGCATCTCGCTGATCGGGCCGATGGGGGTGACCGTGCCCATGACGATCATCAGGAGCAGGCCGGAAACCAGGAGCGGCGTAAGATACCGGCCCACAAGATCCACAAGGGCGGACTCCCTGATGGAAAACGCCAGGGTAAGGCCGAAGAAAACAACGGTGAAGAGAAGCGACGCCCAGAGAGCGTCCGTTCCCGTCAGCGGCACGATGGCCATGGAAAAGGTCGTGGCGCAGGTGCGCGGCATGGCGAGGAGGGGGCCGATGCAGACGAGGATGACAACCATCATGGTTTTGGCGGGAATATCCCCCAGCCGGACCATGATGCTCTCCACCTTGTCGATGCTTTCGGTGCGCAGCATGGCGAAAACCGCGACCAGGGCAAGGCCGACGTCCGCCATGTAGTAACAGAGAAAACCCGTGAACCATTCGGGGCCGGCGGCAAGGCCGACATACGGCGGGAATATGATGTTGCCCGCGCCGAAGAACATGGAAAAAAGAGCGAAACCAACGATAATGGAATTGATGCTGAGTTGTTTCATGCAGTAATTTAAAAAACCTGCGGGCTCGAGCGGCCCGCAGGGTATTGGTTTAACATCCTGTTAGGCAATGACCGTGTCGACGTCCCTGTATTCGTGCATCAGGCCGAATGCTTCGGCCACGGCCCTGAAGGTGATGCTTCCCTTGTACATATTGAGGCCCAGTTTCAGCGCCTGATTTTCCCGGCAGGCTTTTTCCGCTCCTTTATTCGCGAGCATCAGGCCGTAGCGGATGGTGGCGTTGTTCAATGCGAAAGTGGCGGTGCGGGCGTACGCACCGGGCATGTTCGCCACACAGTAGTGGACAACGTTATCTATGACGTAGATGGGATCGCTGTGGGTTGTCGGGCGGGATGTCTCACTGCAGCCGCCCTGGTCAATGGCCACGTCCACCAGGACGGAGCCGGGTTTCATCAGTTTGAGATACTCCCTTTTGATGAGTTTGGGCGCCACGGCGCCGGGGATGAGCACAGCGCCCACGACGATGTCCGCCGTTCCCAGGAAGTGTTTGAGGTTGACCTCGTCGCTGAAAATCGGGTCGACGTTGCGGGGCAGGACCTGGCCGAGATATTCCAGGCGGTTCAGGTTGACGTCGAGAATGGTCACGTTCGCGCCGTACCCGGCGGCAACTCGGGCGGCGTTGATGCCCACGACCCCGCCGCCGATGATGAGCACGTCCGCCGGAGCCAGGCCGGTTACGCCCATGGGCAGGGTGCCGCGCCCGCCGTGCGGTTTGGCAAGATAAAAAGCGCCCATGAGGGCGGCCATGCGCCCGGCCACTTCGCTCATGGGTTTGAGGAGGGGCAGATTGTTGTTTTCCTCGACCGTCTCATACGCAAGCGCGATAATCTTCTTTTCCATGCAGGCGCGGGTGAGCGTTTCATTCGCGGCGAAGTGGAAGTATGTGTAAATGATCTGGTTTTCCCGCATCCTGCCGTATTCTTCAGGCATAGGCTCCTTGACCTTGACGATCATGTCCGAGGAGGACCAGACGGCGTCGGCATCGGGCAGTATAACGGCTCCGGCCGCGGCATATTCTTCATCCGGAACAGCGGACCCCGCGCCGGCGCCTTTTTCGATATACACCGTATGCCCCGCGGCCACATAAGCATGGACGGCGTTGGGGGTTAACCCGATCCGATTTTCGTTATCCTTGACTTCTTTGGGGCATCCGATTTTCATGGGCTCTCTCCTTCCAAGCTAAACGGGACTGCCGCGCGAATACGCGTTGTACCAAACACCGCCAGACAGCGCCAGTGAAGACTTTCCTTCTCCCAAGTAGTACACTTTTCAGAGGAAAATGCCTATAAAAAACGCTCAGCCACTCAGAAGGCGCTGAACTCTTTGGGAAAACACCCGCAACCGCCGAGGGGCGCAGGCTGACAGCGTTTCCCGTGGCTTTGTGTTTTGGCGGGTTGTTGCCTGGCGGGGTAAACCTTGAGCACGCATTGCACGGTGACGATGCTGCGGGTGAAAAAGGCGGAATGACAAAAAGCCGGGTGATCCCGGCTTTTTGTCATTTGAGAAGGTCTTTGTAATTCGGCAGATCGTCCATGGGTTTGGCTTTTTTGGCGTTTGCCGGGATGCTGGCCCGCGCGCTTTCCCGCGCGGCGCTCACGGCGTTCCCGCCCTTGCGCGCGCTTTCCGCTCCCCGGTGAGTGGAGGGGGCTATGAGCGCCGTCGCCACTCCGTAGACCGTGGACGCATAGACATCGGAGTGGTTGTAAGACCGCAGCACGGCTATTTGGGCCGAGGGCGTCTGCGCCTTTTTCCAGCCGTGGGCGGAGAGGTAGCAGGCCACGCTGGCCGCCGCGTCCGACAGAACGAACAGGTCCGGAGTCGGCCTGGCTTTGTTGGTGGAGACAGCATAATTCGGGATATTGCTCGGCATGAACTGGCAAATGCCTATGGCCCCGTAGATGGAGCCGGGAACGGTCGCGGCATCCTTGCCCACGGCCCGCGCGTATTCGATAAGGGCCTTAAGCTCGCCGTAGGCCCAGTCGGAACGGGCTTTGAGCAGTTCCCGGATTTCGTCTCTGTTCGAGTTAAGCCCCGTGATGACGGGCAGAACCTCGTCGAGGGAACTGGTAACGGACATGCTGCCCAGCGCCAGGAGGGCGCTTTGTTTCCCCACTTCCGCGCCGAGCCCGGTTTCCACCATCATGATGGCTATGATAAACGGGGCGGGCACGCCGTACCGTTTATACAGCCCTTCGTAAAAACTTTTGTTCGCTTCCATGGTCCGGCGGCCCGAGGCCACTGTCATGCCGCCCGCAATGCGGGTGTAGTCGGGCGGGGCGAATTTGACCCGATCCTCGTCGGTAACATTGAGGATGGCTTTGCCGTAGCGCCCATAGAGCTCAATGGCCTTTTGCGCCATGAACTCCGGCAGGGGAGGGCTTTTGAGGGACGCGAAAAGATCTTCCATCTGCCGGGCGTCAAACCCGTCAGCCGCAAGGCGCGCGATGAGCGGAGCCCAGGAGAGGGCGCCGGGAGCGGGTGTGGCGGGGGGCTGCGCCACGGGTTGGGCCGCTGTCTTCCCTTCCACTGCCGGTTCCGGCCTTTTTTCTTGCGCCTGCTGTGCTTCGGCGCTCGGGGCCGGGCTTTCCTGGGCCGCGCCGTCATCGGACGCAGGCGGCGGGGTAATGGTCACCGTTTCCGCGGGCACGTATTCCCGTTCCGTTTGCAGGGGCTTTGGCTGCGGCAGTTCTTCCTCGGACGGTTCGGCGGGAGCCGCCGCCCGTGATATTTGCGGCAAATAGGGGTTGTCCCATAAACCGAATGCGCACAGGCCCGCGAAAAAAATAACGAGGCTCAAGGCCAGCGTCGTCCTGCGGGTCCTGGAAAGCGCCAGGCTGGTCTGCGGCGTGTTCATGCGTCCCCCCGTCATTCACTCATGAAATGATGCGGCATGCTGCTAAGGTTATCAAATATACCGGAATATTTTGTAAATCGCAAAGATCAAAAAAGTATTATCTTACAATGTGTTGTAGAGGCGATAACGCAAGGGCGCGGTGGTATGTATGCAGGACACATTGGCATTTTGAGCGGGAAGACCCGGCACGGGCGGCAAAACAGGTTGCCGCTCTTGAATAAGGCTCCTTTACGGGCTCGTGACAGTCATGTATGATAAGGAACTTTATGCGCGAGACCGGAAAAAATTATCAGAACGCGCGTGCCGGCTGCGACTTTTCCCGCAAGTTCTGATACATCTGACGATAGAGAACGGATTTGCCCAAGGATTTGCACTGACGCGAAGAAGGAGTTGGTATGAATATTCGGAAAGTAGTCATTCCCGTGGCCGGGTGGGGAACGCGTTCGCTTCCCGCATCGAAGAATATCCCCAAGGAGATGTTGCCCATCTACAACAAGCCCGTGGTGCAATATGTCGTTGAAGAGGCTATCCAGGCCGGGGTAAAGGACGTGGTGTTCATCACCAACAAGGACAAACACGCCATCGAGGACCACTTCGACTACAACCTGCAACTGGAGGCCGTGCTCGAGCGCGGGGGCAAAAAGGAACTCCTTGCCACGGTGCGGGCCGTTGCCGAGATGGTGAACGTCATTTCCATCCGCCAGAAAAAGCAGCTCGGCCTCGGGCACGCGGTTCTGTGCGCCAAGGACGTCGTCCGTTCCGACGAGGCATTCGGCATCTGCGTGGGGGACGACCTCATGTTCGGCGACCATACGGGCCTTTCCCAGCTCCTGGAAGTGGTCAACAAAACCGGCATGCCCTGCATCGGGGTCATGGAAGTGCCGAAGAACAAGGTCAACCGTTACGGCATCGTGGCGGGCGACAGGGTAGAGCCCGGCATCTGGCGCATCACCGAGATGGTGGAAAAGCCCCCGGTGGAGAAAGCGCCGTCCAACCTCGCCATCGTGGGCCGTTACATCCTGACCCCGGATATTTTTGACTACCTTGAAAAAGCGGAACCCGGCCACGGCGGGGAAATCCAGCTGACCGACTCCCTTGCCCACCTCGCGGCGGACAAGGGCATGCTGGCCGTCAAAATGAAGGGCAGCCGGTTCGACGCGGGCGATTGGGTGGATTATCTCACCGCCAACATCTATTTCGGGCTGCACGACGAGGAAATCCGCGACAGTCTGCTCGCCAGGCTCGAAATTGTTATGGAATACGCCGCCGCGCAGCGAAAAGGCTAAACGGCAATCCGGAGCCGCGGGACGCCGGTCGTCCCGCGGCTCTTTCGCTTTATATCCCGAAACAGCATACGAGACCAATTCCGATGCAGCGGTTTGCAAACAAGGGGCAGGGAACCGTTCTCGCCGACGCCGTGCTGCTGAGCCCGCCGTTCAGTGTCCTGACCTACGGCCTGCCGCCGTATCTTCCCCGCGAAGCCTGGAGCGCGGGGATGCGGGTTGCCGCGCCCCTTGGCAGGGGGAGCAGGGCCGCCGTCATCCTTGCCCTGCGCGGGGAAGGCGAGGGAGACCCGCCCCCGCCCGGCCTGAAAAATCTTTTGTGGCCCCTTGAGCGGCACCCGCTTCTTTCCCCGGAATACCTCGATCTGGTCCGCCAGCTGGCCTTAAGGCAATCCGTCCCCATGGGCCGCATTCTCGGGACCGTGCTGCCTTCCCCCCTGCGGACGGGCAAGGCCCGCATCCGCTTCCTGGGCGAAGGCATGGGGAAGGACGTCGCGCCGCTCGCCATGGCCGGTCTTGATGATGCCGCTCTGGCCTCCTGCGCCGGGGCCTGGATGCGCGGGGATGCCGTGTGCCTTGGCGCGGTTGACGACCCCCTGGAAAACGAGATCTGTTCCCTGGGCCAGGACCCGCCCTGGCCGGTACGCCCACGGGCGGCGCGGCAAATGGAGGTTCTCGAGTATCTGTACAGCCACGGGGCGGTCAGCCGCCGCAAGCTGGCGGACGACCTCGGCGCGCAGGGCGCCGCCGCCCTGGCTCTCTTGGCGGAACGCGGGCTTGTTTGCATAGCGGCGGCGGAAACGCCACCCCCGGCCCATGCCGCGCTTTCTTCCGAGGCCGTTTCCCTGGCGGTTGCCTTTGATCTGACGGCGGAGCAGGACGCCGCCCTTGAGGCGTTTCGCGCCTGTCTGGAAAGGGGGGAGGCCGCGACGCACCTCCTGCACGGGGTCACGGGCAGCGGGAAGAGCGTCGTCTATATGGCGCTGGCCGCCGCCTGCCTTGCGCGGGGCCGTTCCGTGATGCTGCTGGCCCCGGAAGTGGCGCTCGCCCACAAACTCTTTGCCGACGCCAAAGAACACCTGCCGGACGCGCCGGTCTATCTCTACCACGGGTACCAGACCGCCGTTTTGCGCGACCATACCTTCCGGTCCGTCGCGGCCCGCGATGCCGCCTGCCTGGTTGTGGGCACGCGCTCGGCGTTGTTTTTGCCCGTCGCCAACCTGGGCGCCATCGTCATGGACGAGGAGCACGACACTTCTTTCAAGCAGGATGAGGGGTTGCCGTACCAGGCCAAGGAAGTCGCCTGGTACAGGGCGGCCACGGAAAAGGCGCTGCTTGTTCTCGGTTCCGCCACGCCGGACGTGAAAACATTTCACGCCGCCCAGGAGGGGCTTTTTCCCCTGCATACCTTGCCCGACCGCGTCGGCGGCGGCACCTTGCCTTCCGTCCGGCTGGTTTCCGTGGCAAAGGGCCTCGGCGCGTCGGCGGACGGCGTGCTTGCCCCGGAAAGCGTCGCCGCGCTTGCCGCCTGCGTGGAGCGGGGCGATCAGGCGGTCATTTTATTGAACCGGCGGGGATATGCGCCGCTCATGTACTGCCTGGACTGCGGCAAGGTGCTGCAATGCCCGGAGTGCTCCATCAGCCTGACGTACCACAAGGGGCGCGAGCGGGCCGTCTGTCATTACTGCGGCCATTCCCAGCCGTATCCGGCTCCCTGCCCGTCCTGCAACGGCATGCATTTTCTGCCCATGGGCGAAGGTACGGAAAAGCTTGAGGAAAGCCTGGCCCCCCTCCTGAAATCCGGCACGCGCATCCTGCGGCTGGATCGCGACAGCACGCGGCGGCCCGGCATGGTGGAATCCATTTTAAACGCCTTTGCCCGCAAGGAAGCCCAGGTGCTGGTCGGCACGCAGATGCTTTCCAAGGGGCATCATTTCCCGGACGTGACGTTGGTGATTGCTGCGGACGCCGACCTCGGCCTCAACCTGCCCGATTACCGGGCGGCGGAACGGACGTTCCAGCTCCTGGTGCAGGCTTCCGGCCGGTCCGGCAGGGGCGAAAAGGCCGGGGAGGTCGTCATCCAGACGCGCGATCCCGGCCATTATTGCTGGGAATTCGTCAAAACCGGGGACTACGCCGGGTTTTACGCCCAGGAAATCGCCCGGCGCGAGAAGCGGAAATACCCGCCCTTCGTGCGGCTGGCGCTCTTGCGTATGAGCTTCGCCAAGGATTCCCCCAAGGGGGAACTCCTGATGCAGGAGGTGGCCCAGGCTGTCCGGACCAAGGCGCGCGAGGCGGGTTTGACGGTTTTGGGTCCGGCTCCCGCCCCGATCGCGATGTTGCGGGGCATGCGGCGGTTCCATTGCCTGATAAAGGCGGAATCCTGGGGGCCGGTGCGGGATCTCTACCTCCTCGCGCAACAAAAAGCCGGCCGGTCCGGCACGTTGCGGCTCGCGCTCGACCTTGATCCGGTGAATATGTTGTGATGCGAAAGGGTTATCGTCTTTGCGCCGCGCGGTAGACTGAGACGGCCTTTTCGTGGTCGCGTAAATTTGTGCTGAAGGTGTGGGTGCCGTCGGGTTTGCCCGTGGCCACGAAATACAGGTACTTGTGGTCTTCCGGGGCCACGGCGGCCAGGATGGACGCCGCGCCGGGCGAGCAGATGGGGCCGGGCGTCAACCCCGGATGCTTGTAAGTGTTGTAGGGATTCTTTTCATCTTCCAGCTGGGATTTGCGGATGGGGCCGCTCTGGTTTTTGCCCAGTCCGTAGATGATGGTCGGGTCGCACTGGAGCAGCATGCCGATCCGCATCCGGTTGGCGTAAACCCCGGCTACGCGGGCGCGTTCCTCGGTAACGCCCGTTTCCCGTTCCACCAGGGATGCAAGAATGACAAGGTAGCGCAGGTTTTCGGCGGAAACCGGAACCAGCAGCGGCGGCGCCGGAGCTGGCGGGGTTGTTTGCGTGGCGCTACCTGATGGCGTGTTTGATTGGGCAGGGGGCGTTTGCGGCGCGCCGTCGGCAGGCGAGGCCGGTTGGGCAGGGGCGGCCTGCGGCGTCACGCGCACGGGCACGCCGTTTTTCAGCGTGAAGTCGGGCAGGTATATGGCCGTACCCTTGGCGCTGGTATTGGCTGCCGCGAATTGGGTCAGTTCCGGCCAGGTCCGCTTCCAGAACATTTCCACCAGAATACGGGCCACTGTTTCCGCCTGGGCCCGGCCGCCGATATCCTTGGGTTTCCGTAAAAGATAGGTTTCCGGGTACAGGAACCCTTCGGCGTTGGCAAAGGGGATGCCATACTGGCGCAGGAATTCGGGGTCGTGGATCACGGCTTCGAAATCGGCGGCCGTGGCAAACCCGCCTTCTTCCACCAGCTTCGCCACCTCCCACCAGGGAAGGCCTTCGCGTAATGCCAGGCGGTACAGGTTGGCCTTGCCGGACGTCAGGTGGGTAAGGAGCTGCCTCGGCGTCCAGCCGGTATTGACCGTAAACTCCCCGGCCTGGATCGCGCCGAGTTTTTTTTGTAGTTTCGCCATGACGCGGAAGCGGAAAACGTCCTTGAGGGCCCCGGCTTTGTAAAGATCCCAGGCCACACGGTCAAAGGTCGCGCCGGGCAGGATGTCGATGGTGATGTCCTTGGGGTCCGCCGAGGCGGGCGTGTTCACAAAGGTATAGGCGTCATAGGCGCAGTAACCGCCCGCTCCGGCCGTCAGCAACAGCAGGAAGAGGAGGAATTTTTTCAAGAACCCGCCCGTGCGTTTGGGCGCGGGGGGTTGCTCGGAAATTTGGGGTTCGGGCGTTTGGGAGTCGGGGGTGGCGTTGTCGGTCATGCGGCCGTCCGTTTATCTTCCGGCAGGTTGAGGAAGGATTCGAGTATGCCCGCCGCCGCCGCGCCATCCAGGCCGGAGCGGTTTTTTTTCGTGTCGCGCAGTTTCAGTTCCGCGTCAAAGGAGCTTAAGGTTTCTTCCATGACATACACGGGCAGGTCGCAGCGGCGGTGGAGCGACGCGATAAAGTTGCGGATCTGCCGGATGATCTCGGTGTCCTGGCCGTCCGCCGTTTTCGGCATGCCCACGACCAGGGCTTCGGCGGCTTCCGCTTCTATCACGCCGAGAAGGTCTTTCCAGAAACCGTCCCTGGTGACTTTATGGATTGTCGTGCGGGCAAAAGCCATGGACCCGCCGGAATCGCTTACCGCGATGCCGGTCCGTTTTTCTCCGTAATCAATGGCCAGATACTTCATACCGTTATCCGAGAGCCTTGCGAGCGGCAACCGTTTCATGCACGCAACCCGCGCCATGCTTCCCTGATGGGGTGCAGGGGATCATACCCTGCTAGTGGTCGTCGTCGCCCATGTTGTCGGCGTCCGTCAGCTCGACGGCGCCGAGGGCGGCAAGATCCACCCGGCGGATGCCGTTTTCGTCGGGCTTGATGGTCCGCAGCAGTTTGGGGAACTGCCCGCGCCAGCCTTCACCCATCAGGGTGTTGGCAAGAAACTCCAGGGTGTGCAGGACCGGGCGGTCTTCCTGCATGCCGATGAGCGTGCGGCTGATCCCCTGCTTGCAGGAAGGGCAGCCGACCAGGATCGGCGCGTTTTCCGGCACTTTCGTGAAATCCGTCGCCAACTGGCTTGCTTTGCGGTCGCGTATCTTGTTGAAGATGGCGGGGCTGGTCATGGCGCCCATGCCCGATTCGCCGCAGCACAGGGGGCTGACCGCAACGGACGCGCCGGTCATGTTTTCCAGCGCTCCGGCGTAGAGATCCGCCGCCTTGGTCGCGCGCACGCCCGACCATTCGGCATGGCACGGCGCGTGGTACAAGAGTTTCTGGCCTTGCAGGACAGCCTGGGGAGCTAAGTGCGCGGTAAGGAACTGCACCACGTCCTGCTGGATGATGGCGTCCGAGGGGGAGGCGAATTCCTCCGCCAGCTTGTGCATGCTTTCGCGGCAGGTGCCGCAGGCGGTCAAAAGATGCCCCGGAGCGAGGCCCAGCCCGGCGGCTTTCGCGCACAACCGTTTCAGGTGCGCCATGGCGTCCTTGCCCACGGCCTGGTACTGCTCGTCCATGCCGGATGCGAGCAGCGGGTAGCCGCAGCAGAGGTGTTTTTCCGGCAGGATGACGGCAAACCCGGCTCTGAGGCACAGCATGATTCCCGCCAGCCCCACGGACCGGAAAAAGAGGCTGGCCGCGCAGCCGGGGAAGTATAAGACAGTCCCCTTCACGGTCCCGGCGGGCATGAAGATGGTGCCCTTGTCCAGACGGATGACTTCGCTGAGGTGGCGGTACCCCACAAGCGGCCCTTTGGCCGCGAAGAGCGGGTTCTCGAACCGTTTGCGCCAGGCGGCGGGCAGGATGCCCATGGCTTTGTTCTGCATCCGCTGGCCGGTGGAAGCGAGACGGGCCATTTTGGGCACACGCGTGGTGATGTCTTTTGCCATGTACTCGAGAACGCGCGTTTTGATCGGGTGGCCGCCCTGTTTTTCCCGCTCAAGGATGGCGCGGGAGGTCAGGGCAACGCTCGCGGAATCGATTTTCACCGGGCAGACGGCCATGCACTTGCCGCAGCCCGTGCAATGCTCCATGAGGCCCCGCAACTCCGCGAGAAGGGCCGGGTCCGTGGAGCCCTTGTTGATCTGGGTGTAGTAGATGGCCTCGATCAGCGCGCCGAGCACGAGGTTTTTGTTGCGCGGCTGGTACAGGAGCGACGCCGAGGGGAAATGCATGGGGCAGACCTGCTTGCATTTGCCGCAGCGGGTGCAGATCTGCACGTTGGCGAGCAGGCTGATGAGGCGTTCTTTATCCTCGATGCCGCTTTCCCGGATATCCTGGATCAGGCTGTTGAAGGAAAAGGTGAAGGGCGCGACGGGCAGTTCCCGCTGCGTCAGTTTCGCCGGGTTCATGATGTTGCGCGGGTCGGTCAGGCGCTTGACTTCCTTGATGGCATCGATCTTTTCCTGGGAAAGGAAGGCTATTTTGGTAATGCCGATGCCGTGCTCGCCGGAGACCTCGCCCCCGATCTCCTGGGCGCGGGCCATGACGCGCTGGGCGGTTTTTTCCGCGTCGTGCAGCATCTGCTGGTCGTTGGAGTTGACCGGGATGTTCACGTGGCAGTTGCCGTCCCCGGCATGCATGTGGTTGGCCACGATGATGCGGGTCGCGTGCATGCGCTGCTCGATGGCGTCGATTTTTTTCGCCAGGGCGGGGTGCTGTTCCCGCAAAGCTTTAAGATACAACACGGCGCGCAGTTCCATTTCCTGGTCCGAAACTTCGGAGGACGGGACTTCTCCCTTGATGACCTTGGAAGCGTAGGAGAACTCGCGGTTCATCTCCTTGTCTTCCTCCGGGAAGCCCGGCAGACGGCCCACTTCCTGGAGCGCGCGGCGGAACGAGCGGGCCATGCCCTCAAGGTTGATCTGTTCGATAAACTTGGCGAAGCGCGGCACTTCATCGATGGGGATGACCACGTCTTCGTTGATTTTGAAGCCCGAGGTCCGCTTGGCGATGGCCGAAAGACGGTGGCGGTCTTCCCAGAAGAGTTCCGCCTCCTTCCCGTCCCTGGCCACGAAGTAGTCCACGGCTTCGTTGGGGCCGCATATCTCGCGGATGCGCGAGACCATGGAATCCAGGGCGGTCTCGTCATCACTTTCAAGCTGGAGGATGAGCACGGAAATGGGGTCGCCCTCGTGCTTCGTCGATTTTTTCTTGTACTCGATGGCATCCACGTACTTGGAGCCGAATTCTTCCAGGGCTGTGATCTTGACCGTGTCGCCCTGTTTCCGTTCCTCGTTGCGCATGGACACGATGGACTTGATGACTTCCATGGCTTTCGTCATGCTGCGGCCGTAAAATTCCAACACCAGCACCCGGGAATGGGGCAGAATGCGGTGCACCACGAAGGTGGCCGCGACGATGATGCCGTCAACGCCTTCCTTCTGCATGCCGGGCAGCCCGCCGAGCGCCTTGTTGGTCACGTCCTTGCCCAGCCCCGCCGAGCGCAGCTCGTTCCCGTTCAGGCGTACCACGGTTCGCACGCCGCCGGAAACGTCGCGCACTTCGAACACGGCGGTCTCGTCCTCGTAAATTTTGTGGCGCGGGTGGTTCATGCGCTCGATGAGGATGATTTCCCCTGTCGGCGTGACCATGGTGTAGGAGAGCACGTTGTCGATGGTCGTGCCGTACTCGAAGCACAGGGGCCCGCCGGAGTTTTCCGCGATGTTGCCGCCGATGGTGGAAGCGGTTTTGGAGGCAGGATCTATGCTGAAAAGAAACCCTTGGTCCAGGGCGGCCATGCGTACGTCGTTGGTGATGGCGCCGGCCTCGGCCGTGATGGTCATGGTTTCCGCGTCAACGGTCGAAATGGTGTTCATGCGGGTCAGGGAGAGGACGACGGTCCGTTTCCTCGCGGGAATGGCGCCGCCCGTCAGGCCGGATGCGCCGCCGCGCGGCACGAGGGCGAACTGCATTTCGTTCGCCAGCTTGACCACGGCGCTGACTTCCTCGGCGCTGGCCGGAGCCACCACCAAAAGGGGAAGCTCCATGCGCAGGTCCGTCGCGTCCGTGGCACTTTCCACGCGCGAATGGGGCCGCGCGTCGATACGGTCTTTCGGCAGAACGGCCTCAAGCCGGGAGATCAGTTCGGTGCGGAACGCCAGTTCGTTGTCAAAGGCGCTCCAGAACATGGTCAGGCCGTCGGCGAGCGTATTGGCGTAATGGTGCGCCAGCGCCCGGCGGGATTGCTCGAACCGCGCGTTCACGCTTTCGCGCACGATGGAAACGTTGATGAAGGGGTTGTAGCAGACAAGGAACAACTCGCCCGCCAGCTCCAGGGTCAGGTTGCGGACCCCTTCCGGCCATTCGGCGAATTCCTCGGCGTTGATGCGTAAAATGCGGTTGACGAGAGATTCCGTGTCGATCGATATGTGCGGGCCTTTTTGCGGCATGTGCTTGTCCGTAAAAGCGTGTATCGTGGCGATTACTGCGTCAAAATACTTTTTTCCCTTGTCCTTGCCGCACGCTTCACACTTTTACGGACAAGCACAAGTCATGGAGACGCATGCGAACTTATACATATAATTCCTGGTCTCCCGCTTGACAAGAGATTCCTCTCTTCGTTCTCCGGCACTTTGGTTTACGCGTCTTTTTTGTACTCGCTCCGGGCTTCTCTTCCCGCGTCGCGCGGCACCTGGGCGAATATCAGGGCCGTGACGGACGTGAAGACGCCCACGCACAAAAACGTCCGGGTGAAGATGGTAATGGGGATGGGGCTGTCCGTCGCGAGGGTTTCCGCGCCGCTGAACCCGTTCAAAAGGGCCGCCGCCATGGCGACCCCGCAGGTGACGGAAACCTGCATGGTCACGGAGAGCAGACTGTTGCCGCTGCCCGCGTGTTCGTTTTCCAGATCCACCAGGGTTACGGAGTTCATGGCCGTGAACTGCATGGAGTTGAACGTGCCGAAAACGGCTAGGTGCAGCAGCAGCACCGGGTAGGGCGTGGCCGCGTCCACCCAGGCGAAACTGGCTATCAAGAGGCCGACAATCGCCGTATTCGCCGTCAGAAATTTCCGGAAGCCGATCCGTTCCACAAGCCGCGTGATAAGGCTTTTGCCCGCTATGCCCGCGAGCGCCGTCGGGATCATGGTCGCCCCGGCGAAAAACGGCGAAAATCCCAACCCCAGTTGGAGGAAGAGCGGCATCAGGAACGGAACGCCGCCGGAGCCGAGCCGCGCGAACAAGTTGCCGCAGATGCCCACGGCAAAACTCCGGGTGCGGAAAATGCGCGGGTCAAAAAGCGGGTGCTCCGTCCGCAGGGCGCGCAGCCAGTATATCCCGAGGAACATCAGGCCGAGCGCGCACAAAAGAGTGACCTGGACCTTCGGCAGATGCAGTTCCCCGAGCCCTTCCATGGAGAAGGTGACCAGGACCATGGAGGCGCCGAACAACAGAAATCCGGAGGTATCGAACTTCCAGCCCGTGCCGGGCGCTATGTCGGGCATGCAGAACGCCGCGAGAATGATGCCGAGAACCCCGACCGGGATGTTGATAAGGAATATCCAGTGCCAGGAGGCGTATTCCACTAAAAAGCCGCCCGCCATCGGGCCCACCAGTGGGCCGACAAGCCCGGGGATGGTGATGAAGCTGAGAACGCGCACAAGCTCCCTGCGGGGATAGGCGCGGAGAACGGCGAGCCGTCCCACGGGCACCATCAGCGCGCCGCCCAGCCCTTGCACCACGCGGGAAATAACCAGGAACTCAAGGGTCTGTGAGAGCGCGCATAACAGCGATCCCAAGGAGAACAGGAAAATAGCGAGAATAAAGACCCGCTTCGTGCCGAAGCGGTCGGCAATCCAGCCCGAGGCCGGGATAAAAAGGGCGGTCGTCAACATGTAGGCGATGACCGCGGACTGCATGCGCAGCGGCGAGACCATGAGATCCCGCGCGATGCCCGGCAGCGCCGTGTTCAGGATCGTGCCGTCCAGCATCTGCATGAAAAAGGCCACGGCCACGATCCAGCGCAGCATGGGCGACACGGCCGGAGGGGGCGGCTCTGTACTATCGGCGGCAACGGTTACCGCCGGTTGGGGGATGGTTGATAGTGCCATGGTGTTTCCCGTTTCTTCTCGTGGTATATCTCCGCTTTACATAGCACGGAAAATTTGGCGGGGACACTATTCTTTCATTGTTTTTGGGCCTTCCCCGCTTTACAACGAGTAGCGTTTGGCTCTATGTATATTCTTTTCCCCAACCACGGGAGTTTTATCCGGCGTAAGAGCCAGAGAGGACAGGGCCAATGACCAGACATTTTTCCAGTATCCGGGAACTGGGCAGGGACGCGGCGCACCGGTTGATAAAACGCGCCAAGGAAATGAAGGATACCAAGTTCCGCAGCACGCTGCTCGACGGCAAGACGGTTGTCCTTATTTTCGAAAAAGCTTCCACCAGGACCCGGCTTTCCTTTGAGGTCGCTGTGCGCCAGCTCGGCGGCACGACCATTTTCATGACCCCGGCGGAAAGCCAGCTGGGGCGGTCCGAACCGCTTTCGGATACCGCCCGGGTCATATCCCGCTATAATGACGGCATGGTCGTGCGGACCTTCGGCCAGGAAAAACTTGACGCCCTGATGCAATACGGTTCCGTTCCCGTGGTCAACGCGCTGACGGACCAGGGCCACCCCTGCCAGGTCATGGGCGACGTTTTGACCATCTACGAGCGCACGCCGGATTTTTCCAAGTTGCGCGTCGCCTGGGTGGGCGACGGCAACAACATGGCCAACTCCTGGATTGAGGCCGCCATCCACTTCCCCTTTGAGTTGGCCCTCGCCGTGCCGCAAGGGTACGAGCCGGACATGGCGCTCTTCGCCTTTGCCAAACAGCAGGGCGCCAAGGTCACGCTGGACAACGACCCCCAAAAGGCCGTTGCCGGCGCGCATTACGTCAATACGGACGTCTGGGCCTCCATGGGGCAGGAACAGGAACAGCTTCTGCGCGAGGAAGCCTTCCGCGGGTTCTGCGTCGATGCCGGGCTCATGGCCCTGGCCGCGCCCGGCGCCAAGTTCATGCATTGCCTCCCGGCCCACCGGGGCGAGGAAGTGACCGAAGACGTCCTTGAAAGCCCCAATTCCGTTGTGTTCGATCAGGCTGAAAACCGGCTCCATATCCAGAAAGCTGTTCTGGAGTGGGTCTTTACTGCATAAATAAAGGAAACGTACCATGGATAAAGGCATTAAAAAAATCGTTCTCGCCTATTCCGGCGGGCTGGATACCTCCATCATCCTCAAATGGCTCGTGGAGACGTATCAATGCGAAGTCGTAACCCTGACCTGCGACCTCGGCCAGGAAGAAGACCTTGCCGGCGTTGACGCGAAAGCGCTGAAAACCGGCGCTTCAAAAGCGTATGTCGAGGATTTGCGCGAAGAGTTCGCGCGGGATTTCGTGTTCCCCATGCTCCGGTCCGCCGCCGTATACGAAGGCCGCTATCTTCTCGGCACCTCCATCGCGCGGCCCCTGATCGCCAAGCGCATGGTGGAGATCGCCAGGGCCGAGGGCGCGGACGCCGTTGCCCACGGCGCCACCGGCAAGGGCAACGACCAGGTGCGTTTTGAACTGAGCGTCATTTCCCTGGCCCCGGATATCCGGACCGTCGCCCCCTGGCGTGAATGGGAGTTCAAATCCCGCACTGACCTGATCCGTTTCGCGGAAAAGCACGGCATCCCGCTGCCCACCGGTTCCAAGCGGTACAGCATGGACCGCAACATGGTCCACCTGAGCTATGAAAGCGGCGAATTGGAAGATCCGTGGAACGAAGCCGAATCCGGCACCTTCACGCTCTGCGCCGATCCCGCGAACGCGCCCGACAAACCCGAATATGTGGAACTCGAGTACGAGCACGGCGATCCCGTGGCCCTGAACGGCAAACGCATGTCCCCGGCCCAACTCATCATGGAGCTGAACAAGATCGCCGGGAAGCACGGCGTCGGCCGTATCGACATCGTGGAAAACCGTTTCGTGGGCATGAAGGCGCGCGGCGTGTATGAAACGCCGGCCATTACCGTGCTGCACGTCGCTCACCGCGACCTCGAAGGCATCTGCCTCGACCGCGAAGTCATGCACCTGCGCGATACCCTCATTACCAAATACGCGGATTGCGTGTACAACGGGTTCTGGTTCGCTCCCGAGCGCGACTGCCTTCAGGCGTTCATGGACCAGGCGCAGCAGAGGGTCTCCGGCACCGTGCGCGTGAAGCTCTACAAGGGCAACGCTCTGGCGGTCGCCCGCAAGTCGCCCAATTCGCTCTTCCGCGTGGATCTTGCCACCTTCGAAGAAGACAGCGTGTACAACCAGGCCGAAGCCACCGGGTTCATCCGCCTCAACGGCTGGCGCATCCAGGGCTACGGCAAGGACAGGTTTTAGCTGACATGACGCCCGGGGCGGGGAAACTTTTTTGTAAAAAAGTTTCCCCGCCCCGGACCCCACCCCTTCAAAAAACTTCAATAGGGGGGGCCCGTGCCGGTGAAGAGAACAGAATACATTTCCGGGATTTTCACGCGGCAGGGGCAGCGGCTCAGGCGACGGAAGAGGCGCTTCCGGAACGCCTGATTTTTGTTTCCGGGCTGAACGCTTGCAACCATTTACCTGTGACACTACTATGAGCAAACAACAGACATGGGGCGGCCGGTTTTCCCGCGGCCCGGCGGAATTGGTGCAGGAATACACGGAATCGGTTTCCTACGACAGGGCGCTGTACGCTCAGGATATCGCCGGTTCCCAGGCCCACGCGCGGATGCTGGCCAAGCAGGGCGTTCTGACGGCGGCGGAGGCCGAAGCCCTGGTTGCCGGGCTGGAAACGGTCAAAAGTGAAATCGAGCGCGGCGCCTTCGCCTGGCGGCGGGATCTGGAAGACGTGCACATGAACATCGAAAGCCGTCTGACGGAGATTGTTGGCGACGTGGGCAAAAAGCTGCACACGGGCAGGAGCCGCAACGACCAGGTGGCCCTGGATTTCCGCCTGTTCGTCTCGGACAGGACCCGGGTCTGGCAGGAACTCGCCCGTTCGCTGGTGGCCGCGCTGCTCGCGCAGGCGGAAAAACATAAGGATGTGCTGCTCCCCGGCTGCACCCATATGCAGCCCGCCCAGCCCGTGAGCCTTGCCCAGCACCTTCTGGCGTATGCGGCCATGTTCCAGCGCGACGTCGCGCGGCTCCGGGACGCGGATACGCGCATACGGGTCTGCCCCCTGGGCGCCGCGGCGCTCGCCGGGACGACGTATGCCCTGGACCCAGCCTTTGTGGCCAAGGAACTCGGCATGCACGGCATTTTCCAGAACAGCATGGACGCCGTTTCCGACCGGGATTTCGCGGCGGAAGCCATGTTCTGCGGTTCCCTCATCATGGCGCACCTTTCCCGGTTGTGCGAGGACATCATCATCTGGGCGAACCCCGCTTTCGGTTTCGTGCTGCTGCCGGACGGCTACGCCACCGGCTCGAGCATCATGCCGCAGAAGAAGAATCCGGACGTGGCGGAACTCATGCGCGGCAAGACGGGCAGGGCGTACGGGGCGCTTTTCGGGCTGCTCACGACCATCAAGGGGCTGCCCATGACCTATAACCGCGACTTGCAGGAAGACAAGGAACCGTTCATCGACCAGGACAAAACGGTCAGCATGTCCCTGGAGGCCATGGCGGGCATGATCGGCGAACTGGGCTTTTCCCGCGAGAGAATGGCGGCGGCGCTGGCCCGCGGGTTCCTGAACGCCACGGAGCTTGCCGACTACCTCGTGGGCAAGGGCATTCCTTTCCGTGAGGCCCATCATCTGACGGGCGCGGCCGTCGCCCTAGCGGAAAAGGAAGGCAAGGGCCTGGAAGAGTTGAGCCTCGACCAGCTTCGCGGTATCAGCGCATCCATCGACGCGGCTGTGTTCGCGGTTCTGGATATGAAAAACGCCGTTGCCCGGCGCAATACCCCCGGCGGCACCGGGCCGGATTCCGTCGCCCGGCAGATAACGGCCGTGCGCGCCTGGCTGGACGCCGTCTGACCCGGTTTGGACATATGTTTATCAAAACGGCCCGCTTTCGCGGGCCGTTTTGGTCAGTTAGAACTTGCCGCCGGTGGACAGGGGCGGCAGCGGCCCGGACGATGGGGCCGAAGGGGGAGCTGAGGGTGCGGCAACCGCCGGCGGGGGCGTTGTCGGGGTTGCGCGGATCTCATTGAGCGTTTCGTTGCGGGTACGGCTGTCCGTTATCCGCTCGCCGGATTCCCGGGTGCTGGAGTCAAGCTGTTGCCTCTCGCCCGGCGGAATGCTGGGCGCCTCCGCGCCGAAAGCGCTCAGTGAAAGGGTCAGGGACAAGAACAGCACGAATGCCACACCGTACGTGTATGTGCGTAATCTTTTGAAACTCATTCAACACCCTCCTGATAGCTGGAAATGGTTTCCGTTCGCGATGGGGGCGCCAGCCGCGCCGCCAGAGCGTCCGCTTTGGCCCGGACATGGAGGTCGGGAAGATTCGTGAACATGACCAGGCCGTAAATGTTGATAAGAGGAATCCAGGCCCAGAGAAGCACTCTGCCTGAATATCCCTTTTTTTTCGCTATCCGCGCCGCGAACAGGCTTATCGCAAGCATTGCGGCGACAAAGGCAAAAAAGCCGGGTTCCGTCACCGACAGGGAGTTATGTAACAGTTCGTACATGGGGCACCTTCCGTTTTCTTGCCCGCAGCATACACGGGAAACAGGGTGCGGAGGCAAGGGGTTTAATCCAATTCTATATGATAAAAAGTCTATTGTGTCTCGTGTGCGATAACGAATTTGTTGCGCGCCGGACGAGAATGGTCCGCCGGCTGCCCCCGGCAGTATCATGCCGCGGCGGGCTGCGCTCGCGTCGGCGGTTTTTTCTTGACGAAATTTTCTATGCGGCATAGCTTCTGGACATCAATGCTGGGGGAGCTGGCGGGTGCGCCGGCTGAGAGTGGAAATTCCAGACCCCTTGAACCTGAGGCAGGTAATGCTGACGCAGGAAAGCTCGTATGGTATGAGTTGTACTGCATAACCCGCCGCGAGGCGGGTTTTTTTGTGGAGGCGGCATGCGGGATACACAGACGGTACTGGTCAACGGCAAAGAGCATCCCCACATGGAGGGTATGACGGTCACCTCGTTGTTGTCCGCTCTGCCGGGCGTATCCGGGAACGTGGTGGTGGAGGTGAACGCCGTCATCATTCCGCGCGGGCGGTTTGGCGAAACGCTCCTGAATGCCGGCGACAGGATTGAAATTGTCCATTTTGTGGGCGGAGGGTGAACCATGACCGTACAGGCTGACGATATTTTTACCATTGGCGGCAAAAATCTGAAAAGCCGCCTTTTCATAGGCACGGGCAAGTACGGCGCGGATTCGCTGATCCCGGCGGTCGCCGCGGCATCCGGGGCCGAGGTCATTACCGTTGCGTTGCGCCGGGTGGATTTGGGCAATCCCAAGGGAAACGTCATGGCCCACATCCCGAAGCACATGCAGCTTTTGCCCAACACTTCGGGCGCGCGCAACGCCGAGGAGGCCGTGCGCATCGCGCGCTTGGCGCGCGCGGCGGGCTGCGGGGACTGGATCAAAATTGAAGTAATCAGCGATACCCGGCACCTCCTGCCCGACGGGTACGAAACGGCGAAGGCCACGGAAATTCTGGCGAAGGAAGGGTTTGTCGTACTTCCCTACATGAACCCGGACCTCTACGTAGGGCGGAGCCTCGTCGCCGCCGGGGCCGCGGCGGTCATGCCGCTCGGCGCGCCCATCGGGACGAACAGGGGGCTTGCCACGCGCGAGATGATACGCATCCTGATCGAGGAAATCCCTCTGCCGGTTATTGTGGACGCGGGCATCGGCAAGCCGTCGCAAGCCTGTGACGCCATGGAAATGGGCGCCGCCTCCTGCCTCGTCAACACCGCCATTGCAACGGCGGATAATCCTGCGCTCATGGCAAAAGCCTTTGGCGAAGCCGTTGCCGCCGGGCGCGCCGCCTTTCGTGCCGGGCTCGGCAGGGTGCTGGAAAACGGCGCCGCGGCCTCGTCTCCCGACGACGCTCACCTGACCGGCTTTTTAGCATAGTCGGGGCCCGGAGGTTTGGTATGACAAAACAGCAGTATACGCCGATGGCCGACGGATTTTATCCGGAACTTGCGCGCGGCGCGGCCGTTATGGAAGCGCTTGACCCGGACCGCGTGACCGAGGATGACGTGCGTAAAAGCCTTGGGGCGGGCCGCATCACGGAACGTGACTTTCTCGTTTTGCTCTCCCCGGCGGCGGAAGGGTATCTCGAACCCATGGCCCGCCGCGCCCGGGACGAAACGATCCGGCATTTCGGGAAAACCATCCAACTCTTCACGCCGTTGTATCTTGCGAATTTCTGCACCAACCGGTGCGTGTATTGCGGGTTCAACACGAACCGGAGCATCCCCCGGCAGATGCTTACCTTGGAAGAAGTCGAGGCCGAGGCCAAGGCCATCGCCGCCACGGGGTTGCGCAAAATTCTGGCCCTGACCGGGGACGCCCCGGCCAAAACGGGCGCGCGATACCTTGCGTCCTGCATCGAGGTCCTGGCCCGCTACTTTCCTTCCGTGGGCATCGAGGTGCCGTCCATGACGGTGGAAGAGTATGCCCTTGTCGTGGCCGCCGGGGCCGACAGCATGACCATGTTTCAGGAAACATACAATGAAGTGCTGTATGAAAAACTGCACCCCGCCGGTCCCAAACGCGACTTCGGCTTCCGGCTGGACGCGCCGCAGCGGGCCGTCATGGGCGGCATGCGCAGCGTGAACTTGGGCGCGCTTCTCGGGCTGGACCACTGGCGCCGCGATATGTTTTACACCGGCCTGCACGCGGCCTTTTTGCAGGAGCGGTATCCCGAGCAGGAGGTCAGCGTTTCGCTGCCGCGCATGCGGCCCTGCGGGGAGAAGCCCACGACCAGGGAAGAGCGGGATTTTGCGGCCACGCCGGTTTCGGATACGCATTTTGTGCAGGCGTTGCTTGCGTTTCGCTGCTTCATGCCCCAGGCGGGCATCACGTTGTCCACCCGCGAACCCGCATTTTTGCGGGACAAGCTCATTCCTCTCGGGGTCACGCGCATTTCCGCCGGAGTCTGCACGGCCGTCGGGGGCCACGTCGCGGCGGACGACGCGGCAGAGCGCGAGCCGCAGTTTGATATTTCAGACCCGCGTTCCGTGGACGAGATGGTGGCCGTGCTGGAAGCCATGGGGTATCAACCGGTGTTCACGGACTGGGTGCTTTCCGGAAAAGGCGAGGCCGCTCTCACGGCGGGGATCGGCCACGCTCTGGGCCAAACGCTTGGCAAGGCCGGTTCGGCCGGTATCGATTGCAACGGGGCGGGTATCTGATGGGTATGCTTGAAAGAGGGCTGGGGCGGTATTTTTCCATCGCGGCGCTGGGGGCGCTCCGCGCGGCGCACGTGGGCATTATCGGCGCGGGAGGGCTGGGGTCGAACGTCGCCATGATGCTGGCGCGCAGCGGTATCCGGCATATGACGATCGCGGATCCCGACATCGTGGATGCGTCCAATCTGAACCGCCAGGCCTATTTTCCCGACGATGTCGGCTCTCCGAAGGTGCAGGCCCTCTCGCGGCATTTGACGGCGCTTGAGCCCGCCATGAAGCTCACCGTGCACGAGCTGGGGGTGACGCGAAGCAACGCGGCGGCCCTGTTCGCCGCCTGCCCGTTGCTTGTGGAAGCCGTGGATCTTGCCGAGACAAAAGTTATGCTGTACGAGCTTTTCGCGCCCGAGAAGGAACTGTATGTGACCGCTTCCGGCATGGGGGGCTTTGGCCGCGACGCCGTCATGGTTTGCCGCAGGCCGCGCCCGAACGTCACGGCGGTAGGCGACTTTGTGAACCCTGTTGATTGCGCCAATCCGCCCCTTGCGCCGCGCGTGATGCAGGCGGCGGCCATGCAGGCGGATGCCGTGCTGGCGCATATTCTGGCCCTTGTAACCGAGTTGGGAGGAGTCCATGCGGGCATTACCGAAAACTGATATTTACGCCATCACCGACAGCACCCTTTCCCTGGGCAGGCCTGTCGAGGAAGTGGTCGGCGCGCTGCTCGGCGCGGGCGTCAAAATAATCCAATACCGAGAGAAAAAGAAAAAAGCCGGGGAAATGCTGCGCGAGTGCGAAATTCTCCGCACAATGACCCGGGACGCCGGCGCTTTTTTTATCGTGAACGACCATATTGATATCGCCATGCTCGTCAAAGCGGACGGGGTGCATGTGGGGCAGGAAGATCTGCCGGTCGGCAGGGTGCGGGAACTGGTCGGCGACGATTGCTGCATCGGTTTTTCCACCCACTCGCCGGAACAGGTTGCCGAGGCCGTGCGCGTCGGCGCGGATTATATCGGCGTCGGCCCCTTGTACGCGACACAGACCAAGGAAGATGTCTGCAATCCCGTGGGGCTGGAATATCTTGATTATGTCGCGGCGTCGCAAGCGATTCCCTTTGTGGTGATCGGCGGCATCAAGCGGCACAACATCGCGGAAGTCGTCCGCCACGGCGGGCGTTGCTGCTGCCTGGTCTCCGAGCTTGTCGGCGCGCCGGAGATCGCGGCGCGGGTGGCGGAAGTCCGCGCAATAATGAAAGGGCAGGGCGCGTGATGGCAAATCCGGCAGTTATCATGACCATCGCCGGGTCGGACTCCGGCGGGGGCGCGGGTATCCAGGCTGACCTGAAGACCATGACGGTGCTCGGCGCGTTCGGCATCTCCGCCATTACCGCACTGACGGCGCAAAACGGGGAAGGTGTGCGCGGCATCCATGCGCCTGACCCAGATTTTATGCGGACGCAATTGGAAACGCTGCTGGACGGGTTCCCCATCGCGGCGGCCAAGACCGGCATGCTGTTTTCCGCCCCGCTTATGGAGGTCGTTGCCGCATGCCTGGCGGGCAAGACCTTTCCTCTTGTTGTGGACCCGGTGGCGGTCAGCCAGTCCGGGCACAAACTGCTGCGGGACGACGCCGTGGAGGCGCTCATCCGCACCATTATCCCCCTCGCCGACGTCATAACGCCCAATGCCCCCGAGGCGGAGGCCCTCACGGGGAAACGGCTGCGGTATGCCGCTGATATCGCCGTCCTGGCGGAAGATCTGATGGCCAAGGGAGCGAAGGCCGTTCTGCTCAAGGGCGGGCACTTCGCGCCCGAGGACATGCCCTCCGACGGGATCATGACCGACTGGCTCTGCCTTCCGGGCAAGGCGCCCAAAGCCCTGCCGCACAAATTGATCGAGACGAAGAACAACCACGGGACGGGTTGCACGCTCTCCGCCGCCATGGCAACGTTTCTCGGGCAGGGAAAACCGCTTGAGGAAGCCGTTGTGCTGGCGCAGAAATATCTCGTGGCCGGTCTTGCCGCCTCGTACACGCCGGGCGTGGGCTGCGGCCCGCCGAACTTCCCGGCCGGCGCCGCCGCCTTGAAATGCTTTGAATAGAACGGCGCTGGCGCGCACGCATTCCAGAAGATGAAAACCCCCGGCACTCGCCGGGGGTTTTCATCTTCTGCGGCGGGCAATCGCTCAACTGCCGCCACGGTCTATGACCGTTCCAACCAGTTTTGCCATATTGACGGGAACTCGGGGTTTTGACGTTTGCGGCTGCGGCGTGTTCGTGTCGAACTCCCCGCGTTTCTTTTCCACCAGAAAGGCGGCGTCGGCCCTGGCATCAAACTGTTGCAGGATCGCGGCAGTGCTGTCCGACACAATCACCGTGTCCGCGCCCAGCACGGCCAGGTTGCCGGGCCAGGGTTCCCGGTATTCCATGACGGCCCGGGTGGTGCTGTTCAGGTGCGTTATCCACCGTTTTGCAAGCCAGAATTCCGGCATTCCGGACGCGGGCGCGCCGCCGTTCACATCGCTCCAGACAGCGCTCCCCCAGTCTTTGTCACTGGAAACGCGCAGCAGTTGTATCGACCATTGGAAGCCGCCAATGATGCGGTCATTGACGGCAAACGCTCCGTCAAAACGCGCCGGCGGCTGGAAAAGCCACCGGCCTTCATTGTCGATGCGGACTATGGCGGCGTATGCGAACCGTTGCTCAGCGGTGTTCGCCATAAAAAAAGCGTAGTCAAAGGTAAAATCCGCGGAGTCGGAAATGGTGGCCATGCCGGAGTTGGGCCGCAGCCTGCCGCTGGCCTGAATGGTCAAAGGCGCTTGCCCGGTGATGCTGATTTCCGGCTTGACGTTTGTCGTCAGTGTATTGCCGATGACGCCGGTCCGCGCGGGGGTGCAGGCGGTGAGGATACAGGCCGCGAGGAGCAGGCGGAGACTATGAAAGAATCGGCGCATAATGTTCCTTATGTTCTATTCCGGGAAGGCATGGCGACATCTGTCATTGCATAGCGCAAAATCGGATTAATTCCAAGAATAACCTGTGCAGGAAGACGATGATGCAGAGGTTGCATGGTTTTTATTGTCCTTACGTAAGGGAAAAGAGACAGTGTTTTGCGGCGCAATACTATCTTGCCGCGTTTTTTATAAAAAAATGGCGGATAACTTGTTCTCCTATTGCCAATTTTCATATTTTCAAGAAACACGCGCCTTTTTCGCTGTACGACAATCAGTACTGACATGCCAAATATCGATAGATATCTGTGACAATTAAAATTATACGGAGTAATACTCATAACTTGCCGCATATTTTTAGAACTTGTTACCAATCAAAAGAAGATACAGGAAGATTTTATCGAATAATGAGGCATTTTTGCCTCTCATATTAAAGAATTTTAATTTTTTAGGGCAAATTATATTGTATTTTTTTATTGATTATGGCACGTAAAACGTACAGTGTTGCGCTGAGGCGAAAGGTGTTCGCGCTTTTGCGGGAAAAGCATACAGGGTATGGTTTGTTTTGAGGGAATCCCTATTTTTATAGTAACACATTGTTTTTGTTGCTGAAAGTTTTCTTGAATATGCGCGGACTGCTTTTTTGACTATGCATTGTTTCATTCATTTTGAGTCAATGCTGTCCGGTTAAGCTGCCAAGGATAACAGACTGAGGTTATAGAGGTTTTCATTTTTTCGTCGTCGGGGCTTCAGGAGTTCTTCCAGCGAGTCTGTTCCGAGGATGTTCAGTGAGGCGATTTGGAAAAGTTGCTGCACGGACAGCCCTGTTTTACTCAGGAATTTCTGGTAGGCCAGGAGCAGGTAGACGGTCAGCGCGGTATAAATCTGAATCAATACAGCATTTTCCGTGTTCCCGACAAAGCTTTTGATGCGTAGATTCTGTTTGATTTCGCGAAAAAAGAGTTCGATTTTCCAGCGTTCTTTGTAAATATCGGCGATGGTGCGGGCGGACAGGCGAAAGTGATTTGTCAGAAATTCGTAACGCTTGCCTGTTTCGGCGTCCCGGTAGCCGATGCGACGCAGGCGCAAGACTTTTCCCCGGCTGTGCTTCACTTCGATAATGTGGTCGGAAGTAACCCCGCTTGTGCGGTTCACCGGGCGGCGCTCCAGCAGTTTGTAAACAGCGTTGTCCTTCAGGCGGGTGACGAAAAAGATGCCATTTTCGAGCAGGGTCTGAAACCAGGGGTAACTGACATAGCCTTTGTCGAAGGTCACGATGGAGCCTTTGGGCAGAGAAAGACTTTTCGCCATACGGCTTTCGTGCGTTTTGGCCACATCAACGGTGACAAATGCCGGGATATGACCATCGTGGTCAAGCACTGTGTTCATTTTGACGCCGCCCTTGTTTTGGCGGAACGTGGCCCAGGGAAACAGCGACAAACACAGGCTGATGGTGGTGGCGTCCATGCTGTAAAGTTTGCATTTGAAATGAAATTTGTGTTTGGAGGCCTTGGGAACACACAGGCTGTACATGTCGGCAAATAGATCTTTGAAAAAGCCCACAGGCCGGGAGTTGTTGGCATCGGAGAAAGTGGAACGTGCAACGGGAAAAAGGCCAAAATGATACAGCCTCTTGCCGCAGGCGGCCAAACAGCGCAATCCGTCACGCATGGAGCGCCTTGCTGCAAGCTGGATAAAAGCCATGACCGTAAACTGTTCCTTAAAGCCGAATTGTCGAGAAGAACGACCTGTTTTATGCCGGGCTTCCAGTTTCTGAAAAACATGTCTGGGAATCAATGATAGCATTTGAGAAAAGAGTGTATTATGATGGCTCATGTTCAAAATCTCCTNGAGGCGCTGGAGATCGTCAAAGCGCAGGCAAAAGTAAGAACCATGGTTGAAGAGGAAATTATTTCCATGGTTCAAAAGTTGTCTGAAGGTATTCGCGACGTTTGCGCCGGCGCGCAGCCTGAAGAAGACGTTTCGCCTGCTCCTGTCCGCAAATCCATAAAAGAGCAGACCATCGTTTGCCTAGAATGCGGAAGATCTTTCAAAATACTGACGAAGAAGCACTTGGCGTCGCATAACCTTGACGCGGATGCCTACCGCGAAAAGTGGGGCATCAAACGGAACACGCCGTTGGTGTGTAAGTCCTTGCAGCGCGAACGGCGTAAAAAGATGAAAGCCATGAAGCTTTGGGAGCGGCGCAAACACGCCGCATGATGTGCTTCTTTTTCGTGTTTTTGATGACCGGTTCCGCCGGTCATCTTTTTTTACGGCGCTTTTCCCGGCGCGGGGAGAGAAAGAACAACGGAGTGATATAGCCCGTTTCTGCAGATGGTCAGGGGGTTGTCTCCGGGGCGCAGCATGGAATACAGGGCGGTGTACGGCGCGGATCGGCCGTTTATGGCGGTGATGATATCATCGCTTTGCAAATGCGCTCTCTGGGCCGGGGTGTTTTTACCAGCCGCCAGGACGAGGGTAGCGCTTCCCTGGGGGAGGTTGCACGGGCCGCCCCGCGGGTTTTCCGTCGCCAGAATGCCCGAAGGCTGGCGGCTTCTGGAAAAGAACCAGGCAGTATAGGTGTACACGGGAACGGTAACGGAGCGGAGTTGCGTCTGGGGATGGAAACCCTCTCCCGGAGACTGCCGGGGGTCCGTCAGCGTCCTTCCCGATATCATCCGGTAGAGCGTGATCTCTTCCTGGCGGGTCTCGGTGCGCAGCGGCCGCCTTTCGACAAGCGCGAACAGAACGCCGCCGCCGTTTGCCTTCCTGGCCGTCGCCGCGACGATTTCCGGCCAGGGCGCGTCTTCCCCCTCCCAGCGGACCGTTTTAGCGAGTTGGTAGTTTTGTTCCCACGCCTCGCGGATCATCCGGCTCCTGTTGCCGGAATAATGGGGCGGCAGCTCACCGACAGCCACTTTTTCCGGTCCGGAGGCCGTCATCTTGATGACGGTTTGGCCGATGTTCCCCAGAGTCAGGGCTGTGGAAACCACTTCCAGGCCGGGGAAAGGGCCGCGCAGCCGGAATGCAGCAGCAACGCAAGGCCGATAATGACCTTTTTTTTGCAGATTCCGGAGGTTGCGCGTGACAGGAGGGATGCCATGCTTTTATCACTATAGACGGATTTCGGGTTTGTCCACAACAAGGTTGTGCTCAATTTGTCGTGGTATTCTTGCTGGTTGTAAAATTGTTAAAATGGAATTGCAGTCATGGCGAAGTTGGCGTACCATATGCCACATGCGATATGACTCTTTTGCAGTTCTGGTGCATCTTTTGTTTGCATGCAGATGATGGCGCAAAAGAATCCATGGTTCGTGTTGTACCTTTTTCCTGTGGGGGGATCGAGGTAGACTCTGTCGGAATAACCTCTTTTTGCTTTTTATTATATGCAGGTTACAACCGAAATTTTCCGCAAAATTTTTGGCAAGAGCAGAAGAAGCGACTTCTTTGGCGATTTCCAAGACATTGCTTTTGCTGAGGACAGGTTCCGCCGCGCGGTCGGGTATGCCTTGTGTTATGTCGTTTTCGGGCTTATTTCGCTGTCCATGTTGCTGAACTGGTATGAAGGCAACATTAACATGGTGTTCGTGCTCGGCGGCGTTCTTCTGGGGGTCGCATGCGCTTTTGCCTGGCTCTGGATAGACGAGAACGCCGTTTACGGCCCACTGTACATTATTCTCGGCACGTTGGGCGTCTTGGGCATCTATCTGCTTCTCAACCGGGACACGCCGAACGGCAGCCTTTTCTGGTTTTTGCTTTTTCCTCCCATGGTCATGTTGTGCCTGGGGCTGCGGCAGGGCACCGTTGCTTTTGTCGTGTTTTACGTTTTTGTGCTTCTTGTGATGGTGACGCCGCTGCATTCCCATTTGACGGATCCGCTTGCCTGGACCGCCAGGGTGCGGTTCGTGGCGGCCATGATGGGCGCGTTCGTGTTTGCATGGAGCGCGGAATTTCTCCGCTACCAGACCCAGTATGCGCTGGGCCGCACCATGATCCGCCTGGAGCAGGACTCGCTGACAGACCCGTTGACCGGCCTCGGCAACCGGCGTGATTTTTATAATCATTGTCGATGGATTGCGGCGGGTTCCTCCGGAAAATTCCCGGTCATTTCCCTCGCCATTGTGGACATAGACCACTTTAAGCGGATTAACGACACCCACGGCCACGAAGTCGGGGACAAGGTTCTGCGCCATGTTGCAGAAGTGCTCGGGGCGCAGACCAGGGCTTCGGACAAACTCTACCGCTGGGGCGGGGAGGAATTTTTGGTCCTTATGCCCAGAACCGCCGCCCGTGAAGCGCGCCTCGCCCTTGAACGCATGCGCCGCACGGTTGAAAAAACACCCTTCCAAGAAGGTTGCCTGGAAATTCCCTTTACCGTCAGCATCGGTCTGTATTCAGGAATCATGCGGCCGGATGTGACCGGGCAGATCGCCAAAGCCGACCAAAATCTCTACGCGGCCAAAGCTTCCGGGCGCAATAAGGTCGTCGGCTAGGGGCTTTGCAGGGTTTATCCTTAGCCTGAAGCGCTGTTACAGCGCCCGCATCCACTCCTGGCGCAACGCTATTTTTCCGTCCAGCGCGCTCCGGATGAGCGCCATGACCTTTTCCTTGTCCTGCGGCAGGTGCGCCCGGATGGGCAAGTAGTTGCTGGCATGGTTCGCCGTGAACATCCCCTGCGTCAGAGTGGTGTGTGAAAACATGACGCCCAATTCGGCCAGCAATTCCATCTGGCCCGGCAGCTCGAGGGTTCCTTCCCGCACTTCTCCGGAGATGGGGGCGCCGGGCGGCAGCATGAGGGTCAGCGCGCCGACGTAGTCCGGGTCGATCTTGGTCAAAAGGTCGCCGGTCGCCTTTGCGTGCTCCAGGCTCCCTTCCCGTCCGGCCAGGCCGACGATGACCGTGACCGATAGCGTGAACCCCGCGTCCTTCAACCGCCGCGCCTGGGTGAGGAGCTTTTCCGGGTCCGCGCCTTTATGCACCTTTCGCAGAACGTCCGGGTGGCCGCTCTCAACGCCGTAGTAAATCATGGAGAGCCCGAGTTCCCGGAGCCGCCGCAACTCGTCATCCGTTTTCAGGGCAACGCCTTTGGCGTTGGCGTACGTGCCGATTCGCGTGACCCAGGGGAGCCGGGTTGCGATAGCGGTCAAAAGCCATTCCCAGTGCCGCATGGGCATGACAAAGGCGTCCCCGTCCATGACAAAGACCCTGTCCTGCCTGCGGCAGTAGCGGGAGGCGAACTCTATGTCCTTTTCCCATATCGCCCGGTCCTTGATAGCGAACCGTTTGGCCTTGAACGCGTCGCAAAACGTGCATTTGTTGTGCGAGCAGCCGAGCGTCGCCTGCAGGAGGATGCTGTAAGCCTCACTGGGCGGGCGGATGCAATAGCCTTGGTGATCCAGTCCTTCCGTCTCAAAAAACATACCGGGTGTCTCTCTTCTGCAAAATTAACGCGGCGCGGCTTTCGGGAGCGCGGCAGGAGCGCCGGGACGCGCGCGAAACCATGCGTTCCTTCGAACACTATGTGGCCGGTACGGTGAATGTCAACTCCGGCGCGCGAAGAGTGGGTGTTTTTCGTTTCTTGATAACAAACCGTCCGGGCGGTATATTTTAGCCATGCAACAACACCAACGGAAAAACGCTCCAAAGTATACCGGGGCCGGAGTTCCTGATGCTCCCGCCCGCGCGGCGATGGTTACAAAAATTCTTGCTGCGACATATGAGGGGGAAACACAATGAACGTCTCGTTCGTCACATACGGATCATTATTGCTCGCCATCGTATGCGAGGTCATTGCCACGTCGTCATTGAAAGCTTCCGAGGAGTTCACGCGGTTGTGGCCCACCCTGATTATGGCCGCCGGCTACCTGTGCGCGTTTTATTGCCTCACCATCGTTATGCGCACAATGCCTATCGGCATCGCGTACGCCTTGTGGAGCGGGCTTGGCATCGTGCTCATCTCGTTGATCGGCCTGCTGGTGTTCAAGCAGCGTCTTGATCTGCCGGCCTGCATCGGCATAGGCTTGATTGTGGCCGGGGTGATCGTGGTTAACGTGTTTTCAAAAAGCTCCGCCCATTAATCATTGTCTTTGCTGTTCTGTTCCGTATTTTTTGTGTATTGTTCACAAAAAAGGAGTCCGTATGCACCAAGAGCAACTGAACCGTATCCACAATGACAAAGGATTCGTCGCGGCCCTGGACCAGAGCGGCGGCAGCACGCCCAAGGCGCTCGCGCAATACGGCGTCCCGCAGGACAGTTACGCCGGCGATGCGGAAATGTTCGACCTCGTGCACGCCATGCGCTCGCGCATCATGACAAATGACGCCTTTGACGGAAAATACATCCTCGGCGCCATTTTGTTCGAGGGGACCATGGACAGGCAGGTGGCGGGTCTGCCGACCGCGGAGTACCTGTGGTCCAAAAAAAAGATCGTCTCGTTTCTGAAGGTGGACAAGGGCCTGGTTGACCCGCAGGACGGCGTGCAGCTCATGAAACCCATTCCGGGGCTTGATGCCCTTCTTGAGCGGGCGGTGAAAGCCGGTGTTTTCGGGACGAAAATGCGGTCCGTCATCAAGGAGGCCAACGCGGCCGGAATCGCCGCGATCGTGGCCCAGCAGTTCGATGTTGGCAAACAGATCGCCAAGGCGGGGCTTGTTCCGATCCTTGAGCCGGAAGTGGATATCCACTGCCCGGACAGGGCCGAGGCGGAAGCGATACTGAAAAAGGAAGTGGAAAAACAGCTTGCCGCGCTTGAAGGGAACATCCGCATCATGTTCAAGTTCACCATCCCGGTTGAGGATAATCTGTACCTCAGCCTTATGGATGACCCCCATGTGGTCCGGATTGTGGCGCTATCCGGCGGGTTCAGCCAGGCGGAAGCCTGCGAGCGGCTGGCGCGCAACACGAAGCTGATCGCCAGCTTTTCCCGCGCGCTCCTGGAAGGGTTGAGCGCGAAGCAGAGCGACGCGGAGTTTACCGCCGCCTTGCGCGCCTCCGTCGCGGCGGTGTACGCGGCGTCCACAACCTGATCGCATCGGATACTGAACGGAACAGCGGCGCGGATGCTTGTGGCATCCGCGCCGCTTGCGGTATGGAGCGGGAGTTTGTCAGTCCTTGGGGCGCGGCGGTTTGGAGCGCACAAGCACTTCCGTCGGGCTGTCAGCGGAAAACACGACGTGGGTGTCGATGGTGACGGTGTCTCCCTTCTTGGGGCGTTCCGAGCGGGGGATGGTATACAGATAGCCGACCGCCGCCTGGCGTTTTTCGAGTTCCGTCAGCGTGCGGAACGCCTTGATGATGAAGGTGACGCCGATATCCTCAAGAAAGTATTCGTTAACGACTTCCGGTTTTTTAGCCATATACGTTCCAGCCCTGTAACGGTGTTTTTGCAATGCACGGATAGTACCTAAACCGTGAAGAGGCCGCAACCAGGGTTTTCTTCCCGCCGCCCGCCGTGCCGCCGACGCTCCCCGGGGGCGCTCCCGGAGAGCGTTCTTTTTTTATCACTATCTTGCGCTTGCCCCTGTCACCAACGTACTGTTCTTTACAAAGACACGCCGGGACTTTTGAGAATCGTAATGTGAACTTACAGGAGTCATTGTGGGCATGTATGATTTGTTATTGCACGTGGACAGAACGGATGGGGACCTCGGCATTGCTCTGGGTAATGCCGTCCATTACGCCACGGAACTGGAGAAGGAGGCCTTCAGAATGGTGCTGGTGGTTAATTCCCGGGCCGTGACGGAGCTTACTGCGGACAATACGGCAATAGCCCAGCCCCTTGAGAAGGCCCACCACCTCGGGCTCGGCATCCGCGTCTGCAACAACGCGTTGCAGGCGGCCGGCATAAGCCGGGCGGCGCTTTTCCCGCAATGCACGGTGGTTCCGTCGGGGATTGTGGAGTTGGTCCGGCTGCAAGGGGAAGGGTACGCCTACGTCAAACCCTGATACGCTGGAGTAGAATTTTCCCGCAAAAGCAGGGAGAGAGGTAAAAAACGGCGGTTGCATCTTTCAATGCAACCGCCGCGATATTTGGTGGGTCGTGAGTGATTCGAACACTCGACTCTCTCCTTAAAAGGGAGATACTCTACCGGCTGAGTTAACGACCCAAAGGAAAGGTGTTACTAGCGCAACCTGCCCCTGAGGTCAACAGGGAAAGTGGATTTTTTTTGATTTTTTATGCCGGACGGGTACAATGAGAAGATGACGATAAAAATTGGCCCCTGCGTTGCAAAAGGCGGCGGTATCTGTGAATATGGACGGGTTTTTACCGGCAAAGGAGATGTTTGCTATGCCAGTCCTTGAAAACTGCGGCTATAAAGCCCCTTTCTGGCTTCCCGGCGGCAACGCGCAGACAATAGGGCCCAGAATCGTGTGTTTTGTCCCGCGCCTTCCCTTTGCCCGTGAGCAGCTGGAACTTGAGGACGGCGACTTCATCCTCGTGGACTGGCTGTTCGCTTCAGGCAAGGCGGAATCGCCGGCCTCGAAGCTCGTGATCCTTTCCCACGGCCTGGAGGGCGACTCTACCCGGTCGTACATGCGGGCCATGGCCATTGCCATGGCGAATCACGGCTGGGATGTGGCCTCGCGTAATTTTCGCGGGTGCGGCGGCCCCATAAACCGCCTGCCCGTCCTGTACCACAGCGGGGAAACGGCGGACCTGGACGCGGTTGTCCGGCACGCGGAAGCGCGGGGGTATGAACACATCGCTCTCGTCGGGTTCAGCATGGGGGCCAACCAGATTTTGATGTATCTGGGAAAGACGCCGGAGGCTGTTCCCGCTTCGGTCAAACGGGCGGCGGCGGTCTCCGTCCCCTGCGACCTCACCGGCTGTTCGGTGGAGCTTTCCCGGCCCCGCAACCGGATCTACATGGAGTATTTTCTCCGCACGCTGCGCGGTAAAATGCGGGAAAAACACGCCGCATTTCCCGATCTGTTTGATATTGAGGGCCTTGACGGCATGAAGACGTTCAAGGAGTTTGATGGCCGCTTCACCGCGCCGCTGGGCGGTTTTTCCAGCGCGGAGGACTATTGGGAAAAGGCGTCGAGCCTGCCGTATCTGGACCGCATCCGCATCCCTTCGCTTGTCGTCAACGCCGCCAACGACCCCTTTTTGAGCGAAAGCTGCTACCCGGTGGAAGAAGCCGGCGCAAGCCCGTATCTCTATTTGCTCACCCCGGCGCAGGGCGGGCATGTGGGGTTCCCCGCGGTTACGGGCAAGAGGGTGGGGTGGCTGGAGAACACCGTGGCGGATTTTTTGGGTACCGCGGACCACTAGGGCGTCGCGCGCGGGAATACGGAAGAGGGGAAGGAGCGTCCGGCTTCTTCCCCTCTTTTTATCCGTGGATGTATTGCGGGAAATTGAGGAATATGTCGCGGGTAAAGCCGATGATCTTGTCCATGATCCAGGGAAAGGCGACGAGCAGGGCCAGGAAGATGGAAACAATCTTGGGAATGAACGAAAGGGTCATTTCCTGTATCTGGGTCGCCGCCTGAAAAATACTGACGGTCAGGCCCACGATCAGCCCGATCAGCAGCATGGGCATGGCGATCATCAGGGCGAGTTCGATGGACTGGCGGGCGAAGTTGATAACGAATTCGGGAGTCATGTTGTTTTCCTCTTGTCGAAGCTATACAAAGAAACTGTTTACAAGCGAGCCCACCAGCAGGCTCCAGCCGTCAACCATGACGAAGAGCAGCAGCTTGAACGGCGTGGAGACCATCATCGGCGGCAGCATCATCATGCCCATGGCCAGAAGGATGCTTGAGACCACCATGTCCAGAATCAGGAAGGGGATGTAGATCAGGAACCCGATAATGAAACCGGTCTTCAACTCGCTTATCATGAACGCGGCGCACAGGGAAACCGTGGGCACGTCGTCTTTGGTGTGGGGGCGATCCATCTTGGTTATGGAATAGAAGATGGAGAGGTCTTTCTCCCTGGTGTGCTTGAACAGGAACGTCCGCAGGGGTTTTTCCGCTTCCTGGAGGGCTTCGGAGAACCCGATGCGTTCCTCGAGATACGGTTGCAGGGCGATGGTGTTAATATCCTTGCCCACCGGGTACATGATGGCGACGGTCATGAAAATGGCGAGGCTCACCAGAACCTGGTTCGGCGGCAGCTGCTGCACGCCGAGCGCCTGCCGGATGAAATGGAACACGATGATGATGCGGGTGAAGCTGGTGACGGTCAGGATAATCGCCGGAGCAAGGGACAGCACCGTGAGCAGGAAGAGGATCTCAAGACCGAGGGAGACCTGTTCCGGTTCCGCGGTGCCCCCGGCGAGGGAGAGCTGGAACATCGGCGAGGAGGTCAGGGCTTCCGCCGCCTGGGCGATGGAAGGCGCCGCCAGAAAACCGCCGCAGACGAAAAGCGTCAAAAAGAAGACGGACGCGGCGCGGAGCAGGAACTGCCTACCGGCGGCCGGAGAGGGCGTGTTACCCGGGGTTTTCCGGGGCGTTTTGCGCGGCCCTGTCGAAGTGGGCCTTGAAATCGGCTGCGCCGGGCGTGTCTGGGCCAAGGTGTGCGGTTGCGTCTTCATCTGTCGGCAGCTCCGTGAGCATGGTTATCTGCTGGTCGGTAACCCCCAGCAGTACCCGTTTATTCAAGAAGCGTACCACAACAAGAGATTTCTTCGGCCCCAAGGCCAAGCGGCTTTCGAGAAAAAGATTGCCCTGGCGGGTCAATAATTTGATGCCCCCGCGCCGTTTCAAAAACCACAGGGCGACAAAGAGAACGGCGACGATGAGAAACAGGATGGCCAAGGCCTGGAAGTAGGATCCCCAGGTAAACAGGCTGTCCGTCTGCCCGAGGGTGCTGACGGCCCCGCCCAAGGCGTCGCCGGTGGCGGCGGGCGCTGACGCCGCACTATTGGCCGCGCCCGATACGGCGGCCGATGCGGGATCAGCAGCCTGGCTCGCCGCGGAACCGGCGTCCAGGCCACTGAGGGGAGCCTTGATCGAGGTGGCGTCCTGCGTCGTGCTCATGTGCGGGTTATCCCAATTGTTTGACGCGCTCTATGGGACTGATGATGTCCGTAAGGCGCACCCCGAATTTTTCGTTGATGACGACGGCCTCGCCCCGGGCCACAAGCTTGCCGTTGACGTAGACCTCAAGGGCTTCGCCCGCGAGTTTGTCCAGTTCCACGACGGAACCCTGCCCGAGCTGCAACAGCTCGTTGATGAGAAGGCGCGTGCGGCCCAGTTCCGCCGAGACGTCCAGGGGGATGTCCAGGATAAAGTCAAGCTCGCGCCGGCCGCTGTCAACGCGGGGGGCGTTGGCTTCCTCGGCCATGTTTTTGAGCGTCATGGGGCTGGCCTGCGCGGCAAGGGTCTGCTGTTCCTTTTCCTTTTTCACGGCTTTTTGCTCATCCTCGGCCAATGCCGCGGCCCATTCGTCCGCGAGTTTGTCGTCGTCGCTTTTCCCGGCACTTTCCGGCTCATCCTGTTCCTCAAGGGCCGCCGCCCATTCCGCCGCAAGGGCGTCTTGATCTTTTTCGTCTGCCATGGAGATTCTCTCTATGATTATTGGATGACGATATCCGTGATGAACACACGGGACACTTTGGGTCCGCCAAGAATCTGGTTCAATCTGTTGGTGACTTCGTTTTTCAACTCCAGTTTGCTTTCCGGCGGCGCCAGATCCGCATAGGTCTTGCTGGAAAGAAGCATGATGATCGTGTCGCGGATTTTCGGTTTCTGGCGCGAGAGTTCATCAACGACCTTGGGCTCCACGACCTCCACTTCAAAGGTGACCTTTATGTACCGTTTGCCCAGAGGGTCGGCAAGGTTGACCAGGAAGGTGTCGAGCACGGCGGTCTGCAGGTTGGGAGCCACCTTCGTCTGCACGGTTTGGGGCGATGCCGCGCCGCCTGAGGACTCCTGCGAGGCTTTCCGGCTGCCCGGCAGGTCGGAGAAAAAGTAATACCACGCGCCCACGCCGCCGCCGACGAAGAGCAGAAGGAACAGAATCATCAATATCCATTTCAGCTTGCCCTTTTTTTTGGGCTTATCGTCGTCGTCAGCCATGAGGCTTCTCCTTTTTCATTGCGCGGCAATACTCCGGTAGTTTCAACTGTCGTGCGCGCCGCGTCGCGTTAAAGATACCTGCCGAGCCACTGCGTCGTTTTCAGCAGTATTTCAACCCGGCGGTTCTGGGCGCGGTGCCGGTCCGTGTCGTTGGGGTACAGGGGCTTGTCCGGCCCGTACCCGCTGATGGAAAACCGACGCGCCGGAAACTTCTGATGCAGGAAGTATTCCAATACGGACATGGCCCGCCTTCCCGAAAGCTCATAATTATCCAGGCCGTGGCGCACTTCTCCCGTATCCGTATGCCCGCCGATGTTCACATCAGCCGTGGAATAGTGCAGAACAGGCACGAACGCGCTGAGGAGCTGCTGCCCGACCGCTGTAAGGACATACTCTCCCTGAGGGAACATGACGCCTTCGCTCAGGACGATGACCACGCCCTCCGGGTGTGCGAGCACCCGTAAATTCTCGGCCAGTGTACCGGGCGAAAGCTCCGGAGGCAAGATATCATTCGGGAAAAGGAGATCCTTTATCCGGTCCTGTTTTTCTAAAACCGTGGTCGGATCCTCAACGATTTGCAGAAGAAGGCGTATCTGGTCCGGTATGCGTCCTCTGCCCGCGTGATCCAGGGGCGAGGGGTCGTCGGACGTCACCGTGATGCGCGTCAGGAGCGGCTTATCCATGGAGGACATGGAGAGGAGCAGCACGAAAAAGGTGAGCAGCAACGTCATGAGGTCGGAAAAGGTGACGAGCCAGGCCGCGCTGTCCGCGCCGCCGCCTTTTTTCTTCCGGCGGGCCATCAGTTGTTCCTCCAGATCCGGTTGCGGGACTCGGTTTCCAGGTCAAACTGGAAGTTGCGGAAGAAGAAGCTCTTGGGAGGCGAAACCAGTTTTTCCTGCGAACGTTCGATATTAAGAATTTCCGGGGCGTTCCGTTTGTCCAGCACGATATCCACCCGCCGGTTCATGAGCCGGCCTTGCGGCGAGCGGTCGGGAAAGCGGGGATGATACTGGCCGAAAGCCTCCTGACTCAGGCGTTCGCTCGGGATGCCGGACTGGAGGAGATAGCGGTAAACGCCGAACCCCCTGGCCAGCGACAAGGGCCAGGTGGAATCCACCCTGGTCGTGTCGAAATCCACCTCGTAATTTTTGCCTTCCTCATCCCGCCTGTTCGCCGTATGGCCCGCGACCAGCAACGGGTATTTGATCCGCAGAAGGTGGGGCATCATTCTGTTAAGGAGGTCCTTGCCCCGCTCGCTCAAGGTTGTCTGCCCCGGCTTGTACAACACTTCCGCGTTGATGGAGAGGATCTGGACGAAGCGGTTTTCCTGAAAGTTCAAGTCATCCTTCATGTCTTCCCAGAGCAGGTCCTTGATGGGGGTCATGTCCGGTTCCAGCATGGCGCCGGGTTCCAGCTTGCTGGAGCCTTTTTCCGGAGACTTGGGGTTGAAGTTGGCCTGGCCGATGCCGAAGGACGAAGAAACGGAACCGAGAACCACAAGTTTGTGGCGCTCGTCAATAACGGCCATGCTGACCAGCAGCACGAAAAAGGTGAGCAAAAGCGTCATAAGGTCCGAAAACGTTATGAGCCAGGCAGGTTGGCCGCCGCCGTCCGATTTTTTTTCCTTTCTTGCCATGGGCTCTCCGGCCTGTCCGGCGCTAGCTGGCCTTCCGTTCCTTGGGAGGCTGGAAGCTGGAAAGTTTTTCTTCGATTATGCGCGGGTTTTCACCCCTGGATATGCCGAGCACGCCTTCCATCTGCATTTCCATAATATGTATTTCTTCTTTGGAACGGTGCTTGAGCTTGCCGACCATGGGCAGGAATACCAGGTTGGCGAGAACGGCGCCGTAAAACGTCGTGATGAGCGCGACGGCCATGGCCGGGCCGATGGTGCTGGGGTCGGACATGGTTTGCAGCATCTGGACGAGGCCGATAACCGTGCCGATCATGCCGAGGGCGGGCGCGTAAGCGCCCATGGCGCTCATCAGTTCCACGCCGGTTTCGTGGCGGCTCTCGACGTTGCTGATCTCCGCTTCCATGATGGCCTGGATGCTTTCCGGCTCCAGGCCGTCAACGGTCAGCTGCATGCCTTTTTTCAGATAGGGGTCGGAGAGGCCGTTGACGATGGGCTCCAGGGAAAGGATACCCTCGCGGCGGGCGCGGTTGGCGAAATCCATGAATTGTTCAAGGATGCTGACGGTGGAAGGGGTTTTTCCGACCAGCGTTTTGCGGATAACTTTTCCCACGCTGAAAACCGTGGCCAGCGGGTAGTGGGTAAGGGTCGCGCCAATGGTGCCGCCGAACACGATGAGCATGGAGGCGCTGTCCACAAAAAGCCCGAACGAGCCGCCGCCCGCGATCGCGGTACTGACGAGCCCGAAGGAGAGAACCATCCCGAGCAGTGTTGCAAGATCCATCGGCAAACCTCATGTATGCATAAGCGCGGTGTTGGGATTGCGACGCTGTGGCGTCCGGAATATTTGATGCACGATCTGTGCCGATTCGTGCAAAAAAACGCCGATCATGGCTATGTATCGGCATTTTTACGGATTTTCTTTATACTGCTGGAAGGGCTGACATAATTCCGTCTCTGTCAGATCTTGTCGGGATAGTGGCGCGAGCCGAAAATGTCCGTGCCGATCCGCACCATGGTCGCGCCCTCGCTGACGGCCACTTCGCAGTCGTGCGACATGCCCATGGAAAGATGGGGCAGCGCGAGGCCCGTTGCGCGTTGCAATGCGTCCCGCAGTTCCCGCATCCGGGCGAAATACGGCCGGGAGGCTTCCGCCTCCTCAAAAAACGGCGGCAGGCACATGAGGCCGTCCACGCGGAGCTGGGGAATGCGCGCGACGGCGGTTATAAAGGCCTCCGCTTCCGCCGCCGGGATGCCGGATTTTTGTTCTTCCCCGCCGATATTGATCTGAACCAGCACGGGTTGCGGCGGCAGGTTTTTCGCCAGCACGGTCTTGCGGATCTGGTCCGCCAGTTTTTCCGAATCCAGGGTGTGGAGCAGGGCAAAACGGCCGGTGACGTCCTTTGCTTTCCGGCTTTGCACATGGCCGGTGAAATGCCATTCCGGCAGGGGCCTTCCGTTCGCCGCCTTGACGAGAAGGGAGGTCACTTCCCGCTGTTTTTCAAGCGCTTCCTGAACGTAATTTTCGCCGAACACGGGCGTTCCCGCGCGCCAGTGGGTAAACAGCTCCGCCAGCATGGCCGCCGGATGGGTTTTGGAAATGGCGACAAGGCGGATATCCGCCATGCTCCGGCCGGACGCCTTCGCGGCGTTTTCAAGGCGGGATACCACGGCGTCAAAGCGCTCCCGCAGGGCGGCGGCTTCGTTGTCCGGCAAGAAATGCATGGCTTACTCCAGGGAGCTGCCCGGCTCCGCGCCGAGCGCCAGGGAATGCAAAAAGCCCATATCCTCGGTCCAGTCCTCGCGCACTTTGACCCAGAGTTCCAGGTGCACCTTGGTGCCGAGAATATCCGCTATCTCAAGGCGGGCGGCCTGGCCGATCTTTTTCAGGTTCGCGCCGCCCTTGCCGATGACGATGGCCTTTTGCGAGGGGCGCATCACATAGATGGCAGCGTTGATGATGGTCAGATTCCGCTCCGGGTCTTCCTCCCAGTTTTCAATGTCCACGGCGATGGCGTAGGGGAGTTCCTGGTGCAGGTTGATGAAGAGTTTCTCGCGGATGCTTTCCGCCGCCATGAACCGGACGGGCACGGTGGAGAGCTGGTCCTCCGGGAACTGGGCCGGGCCTTCGGGCAGGTCTTTTTTGATCTTCGCGAGCAGGCCGTCCAGCCCCACTTCGTTGAGGGCGGAGACCGGGAAGAGTTCCGCGAGCGGCCATGTTTCGTGGAGCTGCTCCATGAGCGGCAGGAGGCGCGACTTGTCCCCGATGAGGTCCACTTTGTTGGCCAGAACGAGGACCGGCCGCGTTTCGGCCCGGATGGCCTCGAGCAGCGGTTTGATGTCTTTTTCCATATACTCGGGGCGGCGGAGGTAGAGTTCCGCATCGAGCATGACCATGAGGATGTCCGCGTCTTTCGAGGCTTCCCAGGCGGTCTGGCTCATGAGGCGGTTCATCTTGCCCCGGGTTGTGTGGATGCCGGGCGTGTCCATGAAAATGACCTGCGCGTCCGGGCCGGACAAAATGCCGGTAATGCGGTTGCGGGTCGTTTGGGCTTTGGGCGTGACTATGGCGACCTTCTGGCCGAGAAGGGCGTTGAGCAGGGTGGATTTTCCCGCGTTGGGCGGCCCCATGATGGCGACCCAGCCGCAGCGGTAAGCGGATGATGACATATTTTTTCCTTGTTCGGTTGTAAAATGCCGCTTTGCAGCGACGGGACACCATAGCAAAAAACCCGACGGGCTAAAAGGGTGTTGTGGCTCCTTTTGGCGTGATACTGCGTCAGGCTCCGCTTTTATCCTCGGTCATGGACCAAAGAGTCCATTCCCTGCGGTAAAAGCGGGCCTTCCTTGTCTGACGCCAAAATGAGCCACAACACCGATCTGCATCCGAAAAAGAAAGATACCGTCCCACGGTTGCAATTCTCCGGGTTCCGGGTAACAACGGGGTATGATGTACCGCAACCTCGCCGCCGCCGTCGCGGACCTGGAAAAGACCGGCCAGCTTGTCAGAATCGCCGAACCCGTCGACCCGCATCTCGAAATCGGCGTGATCCAGCGCCGGGCTTACGAGCGCAAAGCGCCGGCCCTGCTGTTCACCAACGTCAAGGGAACGCCGTTTCCCATGCTGGCGAACCTCTTCGGCACCATGGAGCGGACCCGGTTCCTGTTCCGTTCCACGCTGCGGACCGTGGAAACCTTGTTCCGGCTGAAGGCCGATCCCCCGGCGGCGTTGCGGGACGCGCTGCGGCACCCCCTCCGCTATGGCAGGCTGCCGTTTTCCCTGCTTGCCGCCTTGCCGAAAAAAGTCGCCTCCGGCCCGGTGACCGCGAACCGGACGCAGTTGTCATCCCTGCCCCAGCTCGTTTCCTGGCCCGAGGACGGCGGTCCGTACGTCACGCTCCCGCAGGTCTATACGGAACACCCGGCCCGGCCCGGTTTTTTCCAGTCCAATCTCGGCATGTACCGGGTGCAGCTGGCCGGAAGAGGCTACGCCAAAGACAAAGAAGCGGGGCTGCATTACCAGATACACCGGGGCATCGGCCCGCACCACGCGGAAGCCCTTGCCAGGGGCATTGATCTTCCCGTGGTCGTGAGCGTCGGCGGGCCTCCGGCGCTGGCCCTGGCGGCCCTTTTCCCCTTGCCGGAAAACCTGCCGGAAATCTGTCTGGCGGGCATTCTTGCCGGGCACAGAATTCCCATGGCCACCAACGCGGGGCCGCTGCCCGTTCCGGCGGAGTGCGATTTCGCCATCGTCGGGCGGGTCCGGGGCAAGCACACGGCCCCGGAAGGGCCGTTCGGCGACCACATGGGCTATTACAGCCTGGAACACGATTTTCCCGTTCTTACCGTGGACGCGGTGTACCACAGGCCCGGCGCCGTCTGGCCGTTTACCACGGTCGGCCGCCCGCCGCAGGAAGACACGGTGTTCGGCGAGTTCATCCATGATCTGACGGCGGACCTCGTGCCGAACGTCTTTGCCAGCGTCAAGGAAGTGCACGCGGTTGACGCGGCCGGGGTCCACCCCCTGCTTTTGGCCGTCGGGCGCGAGCGGTACGTGCCTTTTGCCGGGGAGCGCCAGCCGCAGGAGCTGATTACCGGCGGGTTGAATTTGCTCGGCGCGACGCAGACGTCACTCGCGAAATACGTGCTGATGGCCGCCGCGGAGGATGATCCCGCCCTTACCGCGCGCGATATTCCCGCATTTTTCGGGCATATGCTCAGCCGGACGGATTTTTCCAGGGACTTGCATTATATCACGCGGACCACCATGGATACGCTGGATTACACCGGCATCAGCCTCAACCAGGGCTCGAAGTTGCTGTGGGCCGCCGCCGGGGGCGCCAAGCGAACGCTCGCCACGGAAACGCCGGCAGGGATGACGCTGCCCGCCGGGTTCGGCGGATTGGCGCTGTTCGCGCCGGGGATACTTGTTTGCAGCGGCCCGGCGCATGGGTTGCCCGTGGACACGCAGGATCCGGTCATGGAAAGGCTGGCGGCATGTTTGACCGAGCAGGCGGGGAGGCTTGCGGGGATCGGGCTGGTTGTGGTGGCGGATGATGCGGCGTTTACCGGAGGGAGTTGGAACAATTTCCTGTGGGTCACATTTACCCGGTCCGACCCGGCGACGGATCTATACGGCGTGAACGCGCGGACGGTGTGCAAGCATTGGGCGTGCGATGCGCCGCTTATTATTGATGCGCGGTTGAAAGCGTATCAAGCGCCGCCGCTCGTTATGGATGCGGCGGTGGAGAAGCGGGTGGACGCCATGGGGGCCAAGGGCGGGGCGTTGTACGGGCTGGTGTAAGTTTTTTTTGAGAGGCTCCCGGTTGCTTGGCGCAGGTTCATTGTGGCGGCTTCGCCGTTGTAATCGTTCTGTTTGAAAAGGAGCGGAATTGGATTACCAAATATTGACCGCTATCGCGGATAACAGCCGTTTATTGTTCGCAATCGCGTGCGTGCTCTTTGGCACGGCCGCTCTCGGAAATTTCCGGATCATATGGTCTCTGTTGGCAACCGCTGCCTTTTCCGTGTTCGCCATCGCGGCGATCAGCGGCAGCCACATTGATTTCGGCATGGCGGGCATTATCGTCATACCCGCCATCATCGGGGGCGCATGCCTTGTGTTCGTGGGGAGCATGCTGTTCATGCACTCCCGGCCCAGGCCCCCCGCGCACTCTTCCCGGATAAAAATTGTCTGCATGATCGCGGGGGGTGTTTTTCTGGTGCTGTCAATGACAACCGGAAGCAAACCCCAGTTGTTGTCCGATCGCCGTGTCGCCGCCATACAGTCGGTTGATATTGAAAAGATGGTAAAATGGTCGCAAGATGCGGCGGATATCGGTGAAAAGGAATGGAAGGCGATCGCCGCGCTTCCTTTGGATGCAAAAACGCTCGCATTCCTTGAGGGCCTCGTCAAAAAAAGACCCCAGTGGACGGCGGAAGTCTGCGCCGTTCTTCTCGAGCACCGCCCAAGCCGGGCCAGACTGGAATTCATACGCGGGCTCACCCGGCAGAGCGATTATTTCGTGTGGCCTTTTCTTGTCGGCCTTTATGAGCAACAGGATAAAGAAGCCTTTTGGCTGGCCGTGCAAAAGACCGAATTTAAGAGAATCACTCACGTTCTGGCGGAAAAGGGACGGTTTGACGTCATTGAGGCGATGTGGGACGCGCTGGACGAGCCCGGCGAACTGCCGGAGGGCGTTCCCCGGAAAAGCCGGCAGGATTTTGTTGCGCGGGTTAGCCCTTACGACTTTTTCCCGCGCACGGATCTGCTCGCGGCATTCCTTGCGGCCGGGCTTTCGCCGGACGCCACATTCAATACATACGGGCAAAGCGCGTTTATGCGCGCGATTCAGGCCGGCAATAGGGAAGCTGCCGACGCCCTCCTGAAAGCCGGCGCCAAGACGGAATACCGCGATTCCATGGGGAGAACGGCTCTTCTCTATGCGATACAGTACAACGATTCCAAAACGTTCCATCAACTGCTTTCACACAAAAAAATCCTTTCCATTCCGGATGCGGCCGGGCTTACGCCGCTCCATATGGCGGCCTGGATGGGTAACCCGGAAATGACGGAAGCGTTGCTGGAAGCGGGAGTGCCCGCGGACGATGCCGCCTCGTCGGTCATACATCTGCCAAGCCCGCTTTTTTTTGCCGCCACCGGCGGTGGTCCGTTGATGATGCAAACCATCCTGAAAAAAACCGGCGAAAAATCGGGCGAATTGATCCGGCAGACCGATACCAACGGGAAATCCGTCTTCGACCTGGCGGTCAACGGGGTGAGCCCTCTTGACCTTTGCAGGATGCTGGATGCGAAATTCATTCCGGGACAGCTTCCTTCCTCTTTTGGCCTGGACGCGGAGTATCCCATCCTTGATAATTTGCTGGCGTTTCAGGAAAAAAGGAACCGGACGGCATCGCTCCTGCTTGCCGGTGGAGCCGACCCGTTTTGGCGTTCTCCTGACGGCGGCACTGTTTTTCATGCGCTTTTTGACTGGAAAGCGGTTTGGCGCGCCGCGAAACGGAAAGATTTCATTCATGAATATAACGAAATCCCTGGCCCCCCTGAGCAATACGCCCTCGGCTGGTGGGAACGGACGTGGCACAACTCGGATTCAAACGCCAAGCGATTTTCGGAGCAATACAGGGAGGTCCTTGCGATTGCGCGAGCTCTCGGATTGCCCGACGTCCCTGTTGCGAACCCCTCCGAGCTTTGCAGATACTCCAATTTCCCGACTTCGTGCTGGGAGACGTTCGTCCCCGCGAATGAAAAATGACGGTATGGTCAGTGCGCTACCACAGCAAGGCGTCCTTGAAGAGCGGCGCGGCCAGGTCTTTTTGCGAGAGAACGGGATCGGCCACGGGCCAGGCGATACCCAGCTCCGGGTCGTCCCAGCGGATGGAGCCTTCATCTTCCGGATGGTAGGTTTCCGTGCATTTATAGGAAAAATCCGCCGTTTCGCTGCAAACGCAGAACCCATGGGCCAAGCCCGGCGGAACCCACAGCTGGTGCTGGTTTTCCCCGGTCAGCAGGGCTCCGTGCCATACGCCGAAGGTGGGGGAATTTTTGCGGATATCCACGGCGACGTCAAAAACGGATCCGCTGGAAACACTGACAAGTTTCCCTTGCGGGAACTTTCGCTGAAAATGCAGGCCGCGAAGGATGCCCCTTGCTGAACGGGAACGGTTGTCCTGCACAAAAGGCAGCGTTATTCCGGCGGCTTCGTACCGGTCCTTGTGCCACGTTTCCACAAAATAGCCGCGCGGATCGCGCCAAACTTTGGGTTTTATGAGCAAAAGGCCGTCAATGGGGGTTGTTTCCACATCCATGTGGTCATCCTGTGCGTGCGTGTTTTCCCGAAGGGCGTAACTGTCTGTTACTTTAGAGACAGAAGATATTCGCCGTATCCGGATTTGGCGAACTCGCGGCCGATACTATGCAATTCCCCGGTGGAAATAAAGCCCTGGCGCCATGCAATTTCTTCCACGCAGGCGACTTTCAGCCCCTGCCGCTGCTCCACGGCCTGCACAAAGGTGGCCGCGGCCAGAAGGGAATCGTGCGTGCCGGTATCCAGCCAGGCGATGCCCCGACCCATGGTTTCCACAAACAGGGAATTTTGTTCCAGATACCGGTTGTTGACGTCGGTTATTTCCAGCTCGCCCCTGGCGGACGGGCGGAGGGACCGGGCGACGTCCACAACGCGGTTGTCGTAAAAATACAGGCCGGTAACCGCGAAGTTCGATTGGGGAACAGCGGGTTTTTCCTCAATGCTGACAGCCTTGTTGGCCGCGTCGAACGCGACGACGCCGTACCGCTCCGGGTCGCTGACATGGTAGGCGAAGACCGTGGCGCCCGTTTCCCGGCTTACCGCCGAGTTAAGGCATTGCGCGAGCCCGTGGCCGAAAAAGATGTTGTCCCCCAGCACCAGGCAGACGTTGTCGTCGCCGATGAAGTCGGCGGCCAGTAAAAAAGCCTGGGCAATGCCTTCCGGTTTGGGCTGCGGGATATAGGAAAAGGAGCAGCCGAGGCGGGAACCGTCTTCCAGGAGGCTGGAAAAGAGTGGAAGGTGTTCGGGGGTCGAAATGACGGCGATATCGCGGATTCCCGCCAGCATGAGCACGGAGAGCGGGTAATAGATCATGGGTTTGTTGTAGACGGGCATCAGCTGTTTGCTGACGCTGCGTGTCAGGGGATAGAGTCGGGTGCCCGAGCCGCCGGCGAGAATGATACCTTTCCATTTTTTCGGCATGATGTGTCTCCACTAGAGCGGTATTGCAAAAAAAAGAGCGCCGCAACGTTCGTTACGGCGCGCGATCCCGGTACATCCGGCGCGTCCGCCTTCAGCCTTCTTTACGCAACAAAGACATGTTTTGTCCACTGCCCAGCGCTTTGCCGTAACCGGCCAGGCGGGTGGATTCCTGACGGCTGTTTTTCAGCGCGAGACGCAACGTTTCAGTATGCGTCCGCGCGTTGGCGGCAAGCGAGTCCTGGGCCTTTCCGATGCGTTCCAGCCGTTCCACGAGCAGGGAGGGGTCGCACCCGTCCCGCTTTTTCCAGGCCTCTTCCATGAGCCGCGCGCGTTGTTCGCACAACTCCTGGAGCCGCTCCTCGTCTTCATTGTCGAGGGCTTCGGCCTCCTGCTCAAGGATCGTCAGGCAGGCATCATACAGACGCAGACTTTCATGCATTGTTATTCCACCTTGGACGCGGCGATATCCTTCACAAAACCGCCGATAATCTGCTCCCACTCCTCGCAGGCGGGGATGAATTCGTACTCAAGAAGGTCCGCGAGCAGAAGCCAGTCCTGTTCGGTCATGACGTCGCACATTTCGATAAGCAGTTTGTCGAGGCTGCCGGCGGTTTCCTCAAACAGGGCCGTATCGGCCTGGGGGAAGCGCTGGTGCAGCACGCTGATGGTGGTCAGGAAATTCCGGGTGACGTCAAGCAGATCCTGGAGCACTTCCAGACCCTCGGCAATATCCCCCTGGCGCAGGAAATTGGCGACGCCCTTGGAACCGTTCTGCAAGATCTTGACGACGGTGAACAGCTCCTGGCTGACTTCACCGGCCATCTGATCCACGGACATGGTCCGCACTTCGACGCTTTGGATTTCGTCAATTTCGACGTCTTCGGCGTGGTGCGGGTAAATTTCCGTAAACGCTTCCTGGTTGACGATAACGTCCGTGACGATGTGGTCGGACACGACTTCCTGTTCCATAACCTTGACCAGAATTTCTTCCAGGTTGGCGAAGTTGCCTATTTCCATGGAGCTCTGGCGGCCGTCAATAATGATCATTGCATATACCTCCCGTTGCATAAGTGGCAATTTTTGCACGAAGCGCTGATCCTTTTGCAAAGAGCGGGCCAAGGCAAGGGAGACAAGGAATTACGGGAGGAGCGACCGGAGAAAGGAAAAAAAGTCGTGGTATTGCCGCGCAAGGGCGATGGCGGAATCCATTTCGGCCTGCCCCATGGCTTCGGTCTGCCAGCTGAAGGCGATGGCCGCGAAAACGGGCTGGGAGCGCAGGTGCGCGGCAAGCCGGTGCCAGGTCCGGAAAAACCTGTCCCGGACAGGGGGGAGGGGGGTTTGAGCAAGCATGGCGGCCTGTTGCAGCAGCGCGTCAAACAAGGCGAGAATCTCGTCGCAGGCGCGGGCGAGGGTGGTCCCGGTTTCAGGGTCCAGGGACAGGGGAGCGGTAAACGGGGCCGGCGTGAACGGTGTTCCCGGTTTTTTGTCAAAAAACTGGCGATACAGGTGGCGTTGCAGCCGCATCCACTGTGTCCGGCTTTCTTTTTCGTGCCCGGAGAGGGAGCAAAGATCCGCAAAACCGAAGGCGTCGTACGTGCTTTTCCATACCCGCGCGCCGAGTGGAGTGGGGCAGGCGGCAAAGTTTGCCGCGTCCCAGACGTTTTCGCGCAGTTTGGCATCGGCCAGGGCAAAAACAACTTCGGGAGTGACGGCCCTGTGGCAGGCATACCCGTTGGGGCAGGATGTGCCGAAATCGCAGGGGTGGCACGCGAGTTCCGGTTCCAGGGAACAGTTGTCCCCGGCATAGGGGCCCGTATCCCAGGGCTGGGCCGTGGCGAGGTAGATGCCGAGAACGGGCACGGAAAGGCCCGACGCCAAGTGCAGCGTGCCCGTATCGTTGCTGATGCACAGGGAGGACGCGGCCAGGGCGGCGGCAAGCTCCGTCAGGCCGGTCTTGCCCATCAGGTTTACGAAAGGACCCGTTGCGCGGGCCGCGTATTCCTCGCCGAGAGCAAGCTCGCTTTTGGTGCCGACGAGCACGGGGCAGAGGCGGTGCTCCCGCCACAGGGCGGCGCCGACTGCCGCGAAAGAGGCTACCGGCCAGCGGCGGATATCCGCGCTGGCGCCGAGTTGCAGCGTAACGAACCCTTTGGGGCTTCCCCCGGCGAGGGAAAGGAGGCGCTCCCGCATGGCGGCGACGGAGGATTCCGGAACCGGGAGCAGGGAAGCTTCGGTTCGCGCGCTCTCAGGCCCCGCGACCTTGCGGAAAAGGTCCACGATGTTGAACGGGCTGGTCACGCGGGCGCTGGACGCGCCCTGGATGAACGAGGCCCAGAGGCTCGTCGCGTGCGCGAACCCGAATTCGTCCAGGGTGAAGCCGAAAAAAGGGCTGGTCCCGGCCAGCAGCCTCCCCAGAAGGGAGGACGGCGTGGACGGGGAAATATTGCAGACGGCGTCCGGCGCGAAACCGTCCCCGATCGCGGCGGCCCATTCGTGAAGGCAGCCGAGCCCGCCGAGCCAGGCGGCCGGGCCTTTGGCCGCCGCCCCGGCGGGAGGGGGAAGTTTTCCCGCGTTGCACAGGTTCATGATCTTCGCGGCGGGCAGGGGATAGATATCCGTCACACCCGGCAGCAGTTCGGCCCCGGCAATGAAGTTTTCAAGGCAGACAACCCCTATCCGGTTCCGCTCCCCGTTATCAGAGTGAGCCAGCACGCGCACGGCCGCCGCGCTTTGCAGCAGGTCGCCGAACCGGGTCAGGTTGATAACGAGGATATTCATGGGGTCAGTAGCGGGCCAGCTCGCGCTGCAGGTCGCGCGCCTCGGCCGCTTCTTTGAGGTCGTCCCGCTGGTCGTGCATCTTTTTACCCTTGCCGACGGCCAACTCCACCTTGATCTTCCCGGCTTTGAAATGCAGGTTCACCGGCACGACGGTAAGGCCCTTCTGTTCCACGCGGGAAGCCAATACCGCGATTTCCCGCACGTGGAGCAAGAGTTTTTTGTCCCTGTCCGGGTCATGCTGGCTGTATCCGGCGTTGGCATAGGGCGCTATGCGTACGCCCACAAGGAAGGCCTCGCCGTTCCTGAACGTGGCGTACGCGTCATGAAAACTCACGTGCCCGGCCCGGATGCTTTTCACTTCCGACCCCGTCAGGACGAGGCCGGCTTCGTAAAACTCCAGCAGTTCGTAATAATGCCTGGCTTTTTTGTTCTGCGCGATCATGCCGGGCGAGGTTTTTTTCTTGGTGCTCATTCTTCCGTGTCCAGAACCGAGAGGAAGAAGGGAAGCTCCTCGGCGAACCGCTGGGACAGGGTTTGCCGGGCTATCCTGTTGACGCCTTCAACGGTGGCGGCGCCGATGACCTGGTTCAAAAGCCCTCGGCATTCTTCCATATCGATGTTGCGTAAAATGTGTTTGATCCCCGGAATGGCCTGGGGAGCCATGGAAAAATCGTTGATGCCCATGCCGAGTAAAATCGCGAGGCAGTAAGGGTCGGAGGCCATTTCCCCGCAGACGCTGATGGATATGCCCGTCTGGTGGGCGGCGTCCGCGACGAGCTTGATGCCCCGGATGATGGCCGGGTGCAGGGGCTGGTACAGGTACGCCACGTGCTTGTTCACCCGGTCGATGCCCAGCGTGTACTGGATGAGATCGTTCGTCCCGATGCTGAAAAAATCGACTTCAAGAGCCAGGGCGTCGGCGATCATGATGGAGGAGGGCAACTCGATCATGATGCCCACCGGGATGTCGCGGTCAAAGGGCACGTTGGAGGCGTCGAGTTCCTGCTTGACCTCATTGAGAATGGCTTTCGCCTGCCGCAACTCCCTGACTCCGGAAATGAGGGGGAACATGAGGGCGGCGTTGCCGTGCACGCTGGCCCGCAAAATGGCCCGGAGCTGGCGGCGGAACACATACTGGTTGCGCAGGCAGAACCTGATGGCCCGGAGGCCCAGCGCGGGGTTGGCTTCCTGCAGGTTTTTCTGGCTCCAGTGCATCTTGTCCGCGCCCACATCCAGGGTGCGGAAGGTAACCTTGTGGGGCGCCATGCGGGTCAGCAGTTCGGAATACTCCGCGTACAGCTCGCTTTCCGAAGGAATGCTCGTGCGGGTGATGAACCCGAACTCCGTCCGGTACAGCCCCACGCCCTCGCCGCCGTTTTTCAGCACGCGCTCCGCTTCCCGGGGCATTTCAATGTTGCCGCGCACGGCGATATGCATCCCGTCGAGCGTTTCCGCCGGGATCTCGGCTTGATCGATGATGAGCTTCTGGAACGAGGCGTACCGTGTTTTGATATTCTGGTACCGGGTTGTGAGAGCCTGGTCCGGCTTTATGAGCACGAGCCCGCGCAACGCGTCGAGGATGATGGTATCCCCGTCCGCGATGCCTTCCTCCATGCCGCTGATGCCGACGACCGCCGGAAGCTGGAGGCTCCGGGCCAGAATGCCGGTATGGCCCGTCCGGCCGCCTTCCTCGGTGGCGAAGGCCAAAACCCGATCCAGGGGGAGGGCGAGCGTATCCGCCGGGGTAAGGTCGTGCGCGAGAAGGATGACCGGCTCATCCGGCAGGGAGGTGAGGCCGCCCCCGCCCAGGTGCCGGATAATTTTCGCGGCAATGGCTTTCAGGTCATTGACCCGCTCGCGGAAGTAGGTGTCTTCCAGCGAGTCGAACAGTTTGGCGATTTCGTTGGAGGCTTCGGTCACGGCCTGTTCGGCCGGCAGGTTTTTTTCCCGGATGTTGGCGCGCGCGGCCGTGATGAATTTGGGATCCTTGCAGATCATGAGGTGGGCGGCCAAAATGCCCAGTTGCTCTTTCTGATCGGGGGCAACGCGTTTTTGCGCGTTTTCTATTTCCTCATGGGTAGCGGCAAAGGCCGCATCGAGGCGGAATATTTCCGCGTCCATACGATACAGGGGCACGAAGCCGTCCACGAAATCGGCGCGGGAACCCCTGTTAAGAAAGAAGGCCCTGCCGATGGCAATACCGGCGGAGACGGCAACCCCGTGCAGGACTTTACGTGTCATGCGGACTCCTCTTGGAACTGGACGCGCACCAGATCGGCAATGGTTTTGATGCAGTCTTCCGCATCGTCGCCCGTGCCCCTGACCGTCAGGGCGGTCCCTTTGCCCGCGGCGAGAGACAGGATATCAAGAATGCTTTTGGCGTCAACTTGCCTGTTGTCGGCTTCCAGCGTCACGTTGGCCGCGAACTGCTGGGCGGTCTTCGCGACAAGGGCCGCCGGGCGCGCGTGCAGGCCGAGCTCGTTGGTTATGATGACCGTTGTCTCATATTCTCCGGGAGCGCGTTGCTGGATTGTTTCCAAAATTATAATCCTTTCGTCCCGCCCGGGGCGGAGTTTACAGCACAGACCCGCTACAGAAGCAGCAAAATAGCGGTTGTCGCCACAAGGGCGAGCAGGGATCTGGGCACATGCAGCCGCGCGGCTAGCCACGTGGCGAGTATGATGCACACCACCGCCAGCCCCCAGAGGGCGGGGTTGTCTTTCTCCGGCAGGCAAAGCACCAGAAAAAGAAGCAGGAGGGCGGTATTGCCGATTTTAAGCCTGTCGCCCCAGTTGATAAGGTTCCAGCGGCGCAACCAGAACAGCGTTGAAAGGCCGTACCGCAGCCCGGCCACAAACGTGCCGAGTTTGAACAGCTGCAACGCCAGGAAAAGCGCGATGCTGCCGGCAAACGCAAGTTCGCCGTGCCCGCTGACGAACAGCGCCGCCATGGCGAGGGCCCAGGTAACCAAAAGCGTGCCGCCGAAAACGGAATCTCCCAACGCGGACAACGTGTTGACGGCAGTATCCTTGATGGAGCCCAAGGTGTCGGGAGACATGCGGCCTTTGGCTATTTCCGTCTCGGTATGCAGCAGCATGCCGGTGACAAGGGGCGTCCAGTACGGGTGGCAGTTATAATGCCGGGCATACCGGTTCCGCGCTTTGCGCAGTTCCGCGGGGTCAGTATGGATGGCGGCCAGCCCCGGGTCCATGGCGTACATGAATCCCACGTTTTGCAAACCGTGCATGTTAAATGCGGCACCTACAAAATAGGTGCGCAGAAAGACACGCAGGAAGGGAGTGTGGGGTGTGGTGCGCATTGCCGATAAGTATACGGCATTTCTTCACGGAAATAAACCGGGATATAGGCGGCCGTGAGCGTTTCGGCGCGGGGAAAATATAAGGGCTAGAGGCGGCGCAGTAGGGCATAGACCTCATCAACGCTCCAACCGGTGACGAGTTGTTGCGTTTTCCGGGCAATGGCGCGGGGTTTGGCGTCCGGCGCAAGTTCCTTCTGCTCCCGCAGTATGGCGAGAACGTCGTTTTCCGGCGCGGCAGCCACATGCTCCGGCGGGCCGAGCACAACCGTGATTTCTCCCAGCAACTCGCGCCCGGCGAAGGTTTTTTCCACGTCCTCGTCCAGGGCGAAGGGGATGAACTCTTCGTAGGTTTTGGTTATTTCCCGCGCGATGCAGCCCACCCGGTTCCCCAATATCTCGTAGGCGAGGGCAAGGGTCTCGACGAGGCGGTCCTTCCGCTCAAAAAAAATAAGGGTGGTCATTAAAGAGGCGTACGGGGCAAAAAATTTCCGGATGTCCCCTTTGGACCGGGGCGGGAACCCCAAAAAGGTAAAGGGCATCGGCGGGAGGCCGCTGGCCGAAAGAGCGGCAACGGGCGCGCAGGGGCCCGGCACCGGGGCGACGGCAATGCCCGCTTCACGGCAGGCTTTTACCAGCTGATACCCGGGGTCCGATACGAGCGGAGTACCGGCGTCGGAGACAAGCGCGGCCACGGCGCCGTTTTGCAACTCTTCCAGGACGCCCGCGAGGCGGCTTTTTTCATTGTGGTCGTGCAGGCTGGAAAAACGCTTTGCCGCTACGCCGCAGGCGGCAAGGAGCGTGCCCGAGCGCCTGGTATCCTCAGCGAGTACCAGGTCGGCGGCGGCAAGGATCTCTCTGGCTCTGGGGGACAGGTCACCAGGGTTGCCAAGAGGCGTCGCCACTATCCAGAGTTTGCCCGAGTTCGATGACGTCACGGTAATGGTCCACCTGCGGCACTGTGCCGGGTAAGAGGGTGATGCAGACAAGGTCGAAGCGGCAAGGTTTCTCCCACTGGCCGGTTTCCATCAAATAGGCGCGGGCCGCGCGGACCATGGTCCGTTGCTTCGCCGGGGTAAAGCCGCGCAACCCCGCCGGGCCGTCGAACGTTCCAGCGGCAAGAGTGTGGCGTGTTTTCACCTCGACGAACACCAGGGATTTTTCCCACTCCCCCACCAGGTCGAGCTCAAGATTCCTGGCCCTGCCGCAGGGCCGCCAATTTTGGGCTGCCAGGCGGAATCCCCTGTGGGAAAGGTAGCGCAGGGCTTCTTCTTCACCGTGAAGCCCGGTGGCTATGTGGGCGGCTCGCATGTCTGTTTTCGGCGGCATGGTCATTGCGTCGGCGAGGTTCCGGGGTTTCTGCAAAAGCATGGAAGGCGCCGCGCGGAAAAAACGCCTGTCCCGGCGGCATTCTTGTGAGGTATAGCATCCTCCGGCAAAAGGCAATCGGCTGGCGGGCGGGAGATGCCGGGGCGGCGATTAGAACAGCGTCAGCTGCCGTTCCTCTTCCCGGACGCCCCGGAACGTCTTTCTGTGCAGGCGGCAGGCGCCGAGCCGTGTTACGGCCTCGCGGTGGTCCTTGGTCCCGTAGCCTTTGTGGACGGCGAAGCCGTACCCGGGGTGGCGAGCGTCAAGGCGCAGCATCAACCGGTCGCGGAACGTTTTCGCCAGCACGGATGCCGCCGCGATCTGGGGAACGAGCGCGTCGCCGTCAATGACCGCGCATTGCGGCGGAACGGGCGCGCGGCTTACTGCCTGCCAGGCGTCGGGCCGGATGCAGTGGTTGCCGTCTATGACCAGCGGCGGCAGGGCGGCCAGTCGTAAGCCGACAACGGCCCGGCCCATGGCCCGGAAGGTGGCGTTCAGGATATTGATGCGGTCGATCTCTTCCGGCCAGGCCAGCCCCAGGCTCCAGCACACGGCGGCCTCTTTGATGGCGGGGAACAGTTTTTCGCGGGTTTTGGCCGTCAGCTTTTTGGAATCATCGAGGCCGGGGAGGACGTCCTGAAAGGAAAAATCCGGCGCGAAGAGAACCGCGGCCGCGACAACGGGGCCGGCAAGGCAGCCGCGGCCGGCTTCGTCAATGCCGATATGTCCGGTAAAGGCGGCGATATCCACTGTGCGCGGGGATAGGGCCATGATGTTCCCCATAAAAAAAACCGGCCTTGGCGGCCGGTTTTTGCGTTCTACCAGTTTTTCTTGGGCTTGATGCGGGCGGCTTTCCCCTTGCGCAGGCGCAGGTAGTAAAGACGCGAGCGGCGCACACGGCCCTCGGAAACGAGTTCCACTTTTTCGATATGCGGCGAATGCAGGGGGAAGATACGTTCCACCCCGATACCGTCGGAGATTTTACGGACGGTGAAGGTCGCGTTGGAAGCGCCGCGGTGAATGCGGATGACGTTGCCCTGGAAAATCTGCACCCGCTCTTTTTCCCCTTCGACGATACGCATATGCACCTTAACCATATCGCCGGATTTGAATTGCGGCAGGTCCGTGCGCAGTTGTTCTTCTTCAAGCTGCTTGATAAGGCTCATGTCATCTCTCCCGTGCCGTCTGTGCGTTATGTGCGTCCCGGCAACTAAATTTTCATCTTTCAGGGCGCTTCTTTACCAGTCGCCCACAATTCTGTCCAGTACTATGGCAACAGCGGACCGCACCGAAAGATGGTTGTACCCGCTGAAACGCGCTACCGGCGGTAGCATGGCGTCGCATTGCGCCGTGAGGTGCGGTGAAAGTCCTTGTCCCGTGCCGAAAAGCAGCAGAACCGGTTGTTCCCGCATCAGGGCCCGCACGCCGTCAAAGGTGGCGGAACCGTGCCCGGAAGCGCTGGTTGTAATAAGCAACGGGCGCTTGCCGGTGCGCTCCGTGATGTCCTTGACGGCTTCCTCCACGCTCTTCGCCGGTCTGACAAGGCTGAAGGCCTGTGCCCGGTCCGCGTTGCTCCTCGCGCCCGCCCCTGTTTGCCAATGCTCGAGCAGGCTTTTCAGGAGGTGCTCCTGGTCTTCCAGGGGCGTGGTCACGTAGTAACCGCCAAGTCCATACGTTTGCGAACAGCGGGCTATATCGTGAATGTCGAGATTTGTCAAAGAAACAGCGACAGATTTTTTCTCTTTATCGAGAACCGGGTAATGCACCAGCGCGCAAAAAAGATTTTTGGCCGTATGTTCGCGGGGGAAATGCCGCAAAAAGTCCGCGTCATCCACGGTGAGCGGGGCGCTTTGGAGCAGGTCCGGCCGCAGGCGGGCCGTCGCGGCAAGCGATTCTTGCCGCCGCCAGGCCGCGATGCGCCCATGGTCGCCGGAGCGGAGAATTTCCGGAACGGCGAGGCCCTCAAACACCTCGGGCCTGGTGTACTGGGGGTATTCCAGCAGGGACTGCGAAAAACTTTCCTCCTCGCCGGATTCCGCATGGCCCATGAACCCCGGCACCAGCCGGGCCGCTGCTTCGATAACCGCGAGCGCCGCGGTTTCCCCGCCGTTCAGAACGACGTCCCCGATGGAAACGTGCTCGGTGGGGAAAAGATCATCCAGCCGGCCGTCAAACCCTTCATACCGGCCGCAGACGATGGTCAGGGCGTCTCCGCGGGCGAGATCCGCCGCGAGTTCGCGGGCCAGCGCCTGGTTGAGCAGGCGCCCTTTGGGGCTCATGACCAGCAGCCTGCCGGGCTGAGCCCTGCCGGGAGAGGCGTGGCCCAACTCGCGCAACGTAGCGGCAAGCGGTTCCAGGAGCATGACCATGCCGGGCCCGCCGCCGTATGGACGGTCATCCACGGTTCTATGCCGGTCGGTGGCTTTGTCTCTGGGGTTGTGCAGGGTTACGGCGAGTTTTTCGGCATCCTGGGCGCGCCCGAGGAGCCCCGCCTGGAGCGGGCCGTCGAAAAATTCGGGAAAAAGCGTAACAATGCGTATGCGCATACGTGTCAGGAGCGGTAAAGGTCGAGAAGCCCCAGCGGGGGGGCTATGCGCACAACGCGCGCATCAAGGTCGAATCCCAGAACCAGTTCCGGGGAAGCGGGGAAGAGAACGTCCGCCGCACCCGGCAGGGAGATGGTCCACATTTCCTGGCCGGCGTTGTCCGCGACGTCGGCAATGGTCCCCCAGTCGCTTTCACTCCCTTGTTCGTCAACGGCGATGACGCGCAGCCCCATTATTTCGTGGAGGTAAATGGCGCCGTCGTCCGGTTCCGGGAGGCGGTCTTCGGGGATGAGGAGATCGAGGTTCCGCAGGCTTTCGGCGGCGTTCCTATCGGTAATTCCCTTGAAGAGGACGAGGAGGGAACCGTGATGCGCGCGGAAGGAGGTGATGGGATACAGAACGGCGCCTTGCCCCGGTTGCCGGAGATAGACGCCGCCGCGAAGCAAATCGGGGGAGTCAGCGTAGTAGTCCACGCTGACTTCCCCTTTGATTCCATGGGCTTTACGGACTCTGCCTATGGGCAGGAGCGATTCTTCGGGCATACGGTTACCGCCGTGTGAGGCACGGCCATGCAGGCCTGGGAACCCGTCCGCCCGGCGCTATTCCAGAATTTCCAGAACAGTGCGTTTTTTGGCCTTGCTTGAGGCCGCGGCCAGAATCGTGCGAATGGCCCGCGCCGTGCGCCCCTGTTTCCCAATTACTTTCCCGAGGTCTTCCTTTGCCACGCGAAGCTCGAGCACACTGGTGTGCTCGCCTTCCACTTCGGTGATCTGTACGGCATCGGGATTGTCGACCAATGATTTCGCGACGTAAGTGACCAGTTCTTTTAACATGACGCACCTCATAGAGATTCAGCTAACCCGATCAATTCAGTGACTAGCCAACGAAGGTTGGGGCCTAGCGTCTTCATCGCGGGTTTCCATGAGGGGCAACGCCGGACGTTCCGGCGCCGTCGTGGGATCAGCCCGCGGCTTTTTTAATAAGGCTCTTTACCGTATCAGACGCTTCAGCGCCAAGATCAAGCCATTTTTTAACCTTTTCCTGGTCAATCACAACCTGGGCCGGGTTGGTCATGGGGTTGTAGTGACCCACATAGTCCAGGGGGCGGCCGTCACGGCGCGTCCCGCCGTTGATGGCGACTATGCGATAGAAAGGGCGTTTTTTCGTGCCCATACGGGTCAAACGTAACTTGATGGCCATAACACACACTCCTTAACAGAATACTCAGTTTAAAAAAAAGCGCAAGCTACTTAAAAATTTTATATGCTTGCCTTGTCACTTTTACCTGAAACCCGCTTGAACAGCCTTCCGGATGGAGCGGGACAATCCCGTTTTACCGGCGCGGGAACAACCCGGCAAAAAAAAGTATACGCGGGACGGATACAGGACGCGGCGAAATTAGTCAACAACAAGACGGCAGGCGAACCGTTTTATACGGCCGGGAGGCAATTTCCTTCGCCGGAGCGCCGCCCCCTGAAAAGCAACGCCCCTACCGTTTATTTTTCTTTTTCTTCCGCTCGGCCTTGCGTTTTTCCTTTTTTTTCTTGAGCGCGGTTTTTGAAAGCCCCCCGCCGTGCGAGGAGGCGTCATCCATACCGCCGAAGCCTCCCATGCCGGGCAAACCGCCCATGCCGCCCATTCCGGGCATCCCCCCCATTCCCGGCATGCTGCCCATGCGGGGCATGCCGCCTTTGGCACCCTTGCCGCTCATGGTTTTCTGCATCATGCTGCGCATGCCCTCAAACTGCTTGAGCAGCTGGTTGACCTGGGCGACGGTGGTGCCGCTGCCCTTGGCGATGCGCTGGCGGCGGCCGGGGTTGATGATCTTGGGGTTCCTGCGCTCTTTCAGCGTCATGGAGTTGATGATGGCCTCAAAGCGGGAGAGTTCCTTTTCCGGCACGTTGCCGCCCAGTTTCCCCGCAAGGCCGCTCATGCCCGGAATGAGCTTGAGGAGGCTTTCGATGGACCCGAAGCTTTTCAGCTTCTTCATCTGGGAGAGAAAATCCTCGAGGTTGAACTCGGCCTTCTGGAGCTTTCTGGCGGTTTCCTCGGCTTCCTTCTCGTCAAAGGTCGCTTTGGCTTTCTCCATGAGGGTGAGCATGTCGCCCATGCCCAGGATGCGGCTTGCGATCCGGTCCGGGTGGAACGGCTCGATATCGGTGACTTTTTCGCCGACGCCGACGAACTTGACGCTGGCCCCGGTGACGGACTTGATGGAAAGGGCGGCGCCGCCGCGCGCGTCGCCGTCCATTTTGGTCAGCACGACCCCGGTGATGGCGAGGTCGTTATTAAAGGCTTCGGCGACGGTCACTGCGTCCTGGCCGGTCATGGCGTCGGCCACGAAAAGAATTTCCGCGGGCGCGACGTTTTCCTTGATGGCCACAAGCTCGCGCATCAGTTCCGCATCGACGTGAAGCCGGCCGGCGGTATCCAGGAGAACGACGTCGCAACCGGCCTCCGCCGCCTCTTTCACGGCGCTTGCCGCGATATCCACGGGGTTCATGCTCGTGGCGGAGGGGTAGACGGGCATGCCGAGCTGCCGGGCGAGCGTTGTCAACTGGTCGATGGCGGCGGGGCGGTAGACGTCCGCGGGCACGAGGTAGGGCTTTTTGCCCCCTTCCCGGAGCTTGTTGGCGATTTTCGCGGTGGATGTGGTTTTACCGGAACCCTGCAAACCGACCATCATTATGATGGACGGGCGCTTGCCGCTGAGGTTCAACTCAGCCGTTTCCCCGCCGAGGAGCGCGATGAGCTCTTCGTTGACGATGGAAAGCACCTGCTGGGCGGGCGTCAGGCTTTGCAGAATTTCCTGGTCGAGGCAGCGCTCCCTGACTTTTTCCGTAAAATCCCTGACCACCCGGACGTTGACGTCCGCTTCGAGAAGGGCCAGGCGCACCTCGCGCAGGCCGTCCTGGATGGTTTTTTCATCGAGCCGCGTGCGGCCGGTCATGGAACGCAGCGCACTGCTCAAGCGATCTGAAAGGCTTTCAAACATAGAACCGTCCGGGTATCGCCGTCCCTTGGGGCGGCGTTGTGTGGTAATAAATAGAGGAAAGGTGGGAGAGTATCGTCCGCGCGGTGGCAAGTCAAGAAAGACCCCGGCGGGCGGCGCATTTTATCCCGGTGGCTCCGGCTTTTACATCCGGGGCAAAGGGGATGTTACCCGGGAACGGCGGCATGCACCTGCTCCTTGAGCCATGCCGTCACCGCTTCGCCGGGCGCGAACACGCCGCGCGCCGTGCCGTTCTCCCGCCGCCAGGCGGGGAGCAGGTCGGCGGGCATGGGAAGGGAGAGAATTTCCTCACTGGCTTCCGAGTTGCGCCGGATAAGGCGGATGACGGGCGTTTCTTCCCAGGTGTCCACCACAAAGTAGATGGACTCGTCAAACCTGGACCGCACCGGAGGGCGGGAGGAGTGCCAATTGTTGTTCCCCCATTCGAGGTACATGGTCACAGCGTCCTCGGGGGCGAGTTCCCAATCGATATCAAGAGAGCCGCATTCGCGCAGGGTTGCCATACTGAATCCTTGTGATACTATCCAAAACTGTGAGGTTTCTTTTACCGGAAAAATGAAAAAAGGCTTTACAAACTTTCTAGCGTACACTAATAATAATCATTCCTATTAAAAACAACAAGGAGAAATAACATGGCTGAAACGAAACAGAACCTTATGGATGCGTTTGCCGGTGAATCCCAGGCTAACCGTAAATATCTCGCGTATGCGGACAAAGCGGAAAAAGACGGGTTCGCGCAGGTCGCCAAATTGTTCAGAGCCGCCGCTGCCGCTGAAACCATCCATGCGCATGCGCACCTCCGTCTTGCCGGAAAAGTGCATGACACTCTGGCGAACCTGGAAGACGCCATCTCCGGGGAAACCTACGAATTTACCAAGATGTACCCCGATATGATTAAGGATGCCGAGGCCGAAGGCAACAAGGCCGCCGCTTCCTACATGAAGTGGGTGAACGCGGTCGAGGAAGTGCACGCCAATCTGTACAAAAAGGCTCTCGCCGCCAAAGGCAAGATGGACCCCGTGGATTATTACATCTGCTCCGTTTGCGGCTATACGCATGAAGGACCGCACGACGGCCCCTGTCCCGTCTGCAATGCTGCTGCAAAAGCATTTGAGAAAGTAGCATAAGTTTATTATATTTTCTTAGTATTTGAATAACGCCGCTTCCGCATTGCTTGTATCGATGCGGAAGCGGCGTTATTTGTACGCTCAATGGCATTATTTCTCTGCTATTCAACGTTAAAATTGTTTTTTTGTCTCATTATTTCTTTATATTGTAATGGGAAAACGTTAAATAGTGAGGGATTGTCATGAAAGATACCCATTACAATAAAGATATTCCTGGGAGTCTGTACTCGGAAGAGGAAGCTTTGATTGCCGCCAGGGAAGTACTCGGCACTGTTCCCGCCTGGTACCGGAAAAACAAGGAAATAATTGAAAAGAGGCGGGTGGAACAACTCCATCGCACTAACGAGGCAATGGCTGAAATAACTGAGGCCTTGGAGCGGTTTTCCCTTGTTCAGCAGCGATTTTGCCGGATTCTGGATGCAATGCTGAGCAAGATTGCCGTTGACCCTGATTCCCGGGTGCAGTGACGCCGGAGAGAGCCGTGACGGTTCCTGCCGGGGAGTGCCTGCTGGGTTGCCGCTGCCGCCAGTTGTTTGGGCACGGTTTTCACGGAAGCTCTGCCGCACGAAGTTTTGCGCACTTTTTGTGAGGTTTTTTGCGGAGTTGATCCTTTATTGCCCATACACGGACGGTATTATTTGAAGAGAGTGGTGGTCTTGCACGCGTGTGTCTGGTAGAATGGGCGGTATATTCCGTAAAGGAGACTTCCCATGAAACTGGAAAACCTGGACCCCACGGAATGCTTCAAATGGTTTGAAGTTATTGCGGCTATTCCCCGCTGCTCCCATTATGAAAAACAGATCAGCGACCATCTTGTGTCGTTCGCCAAAGAGCGCGGCCTTTTTGTCGCCCAGGACGCGCTCGGCAACGTGTGCATCAAAAAACCGGCCAGCAGCGGCATGGAAAAAGCGCCGACCGTAATTTTGCAGGGCCATATGGACATGGTCTGCGTGAAGGAAGAGGGGAGCGGCTTCGATTTTTCCCGGGACCCCATCACCCTGGTCGTCAAGGGAGATACGCTGACGGCGGCCGGGACGACCCTCGGCGCGGACAACGGCATAGCCCTGGCGTTCATCATGGCGTTGCTTGATTCCAAGGATGTCCCGCACCCGGCGCTGGAAGCCGTGATAACCGTCGCGGAAGAAGTCGGCATGACCGGCGCCGCCGGTTTTGACGTGTCGCAGCTGTCCGGCGAGTATTTCATCAACCTTGACTCCGAGGAAGAGGGCGTTTTTTGCGTCAGTTGCGCCGGAGGACGCCGGACCGAGGTTTCCCTGCCGCTCGCGACCGTCGCTTCCGGCGGCCTGCCCGATGATTTACCCGGCGGCGCCAAGCGCGCTTTTTTCCGTATAAACGTGAGTGGGCTGGCCGGCGGGCACTCCGGCACGGCAATAGACAAAGAACGGGGCAACGCCAACCGCCTTATGGGGCGGATACTTTCCACCCTCGCGGCGAAGTATGATTGTTATCTTGCGGCACTTTCCGGCGGCAGCGCGAGCAACGTCATTCCCTCGGAAAGCGCTGCCGTGGTGTGCATCAATACCGACAAAGACGGGCTGCAAAAAGAGCTCAACGTCTTGTGCGGCGTATTCAAAAACGAACTCAAGGCGGCTGACGGCGAGGGGCTGGCGCTGACGGCGCAGAAGGCGGACGCGGCGGAGACCCTGCTCACCAGGGAATGTTTTTCCCGGGTTGTCGCAGCGTTGCTTCTTTTGCCGAACGGCGTGATGGCCATGGATCTGAACATCACGACCCAACGCATGGTGGAAAGCTCCGCCAACCTCGGTGTGGTGCGCATGGACGGCGGGAATGCGATTTTTTCCAGCCTGCTGCGGAGTTCCGTGGGCAGCAAGAAAGAACTGATGTACCAACAAACCGTGGCCGTCGCGGAATGCATAGGCGCAACCGCCTCGTATGTGAGCGATTACCCGGCCTGGGAGTTCAGCCCGGAATCGAAGCTGCGCGACGTTTTTAAACAGGCGTATACGTCGCTTTTCAAAAAGGAAGCCACGGTGGCGGGAATCCACGCGGGCCTGGAATGCGGATTGTTTTTTGAGAAATTTAAAGAGCTTGGACGGAAGGTGGATTTCATCGCCTTCGGGCCGGATATCACCGGCGCGCATACGGTCAACGAGGCGGTGAAGATCCGCTCCGTCGCGAACACCTGGAACCTGCTGCGTAAAGTGCTCCGCCTGCTGGGGGAATAACGCCTTACCCGCGATGCTTTTGACGCAAAACGCCTGCCGTATCACACCGGCAGGCGTTTTGCGTCAAAAGAACACCCGGGATCATTTTCCTTCGAACAGCTCCGTCCGCTCTTTGAACGCATCGCCGAGGCGTTTGAGTTCCGCCTCGTCCTGGGGGGTCTTGGCGGCGCTTTTGGCCCTGTCGTAGTTCTGTTGGGTTTTTTTCTTGTCATTGGCATACAGCGAACCGTACGCCATGTGCAGATACGCCTTGAACAGCTGCTTGTCGGCACCGAGCGCCTGCGCGTAAAAAACATGCACTTCCGGATCGTCGGGCAGGTCGAGCAGGATGCGTTTGTATTCCTCCTGCGCGCCGCGCAGGTTGCCGCCGTCCGCCAGAAGGCGGGCGTAGTAGAACCGGGCCACATGGTCCCTGGAGTTCAATGTCATGGCTTTGGTGAGAAGAATCCCGGCCTTGTCGCGCGAGCCGCGCTGGTAGTGGAAGATGCCCGCCTCCCGCGCGATGAGCGGTTCCCCGGGCGCGCAGGTTAACGCTTCCTCAAAGATGTTTTCCGCGTCGTTTATCCGGTTGGTGCGCGAATAGACGATCCCTTGGCCCATGAGGGCAAGGCAGCGGCTTGCGCCCTTTTCCCGCACCTGTTTGTTGAACGCGGCCAGGGCCTGGTCGGTGTCGCTGAACCGCGCCCGGATCAAGGCCTGTATCCGTTTGAACTTGGTGTCGTCATCCTTGCGGTTCCGCAAATTCGCCGGAAGAGACTGGATGCGGACGTTCATGGACTGGATACGGTCTTGGATGGCCGGGTGGGTGGAGAGGTAAGTAGGGATGCTGCTGCCCAGGAACCACTGCTGCCGGCGGATTTTTTCAAAAGCGCCCACCATGCCCTGCGGCGGGTATCCGGCTTTGGTGAAATACCCCATGCCAACGTGGTCGGCATCGGTTTCGTCCGCGCGGCTGTATTTCAATTGAGCCGACTGCCCGGCGGCCAGCGAGCCCACGGCCACGGCGGAACCGGCGTCGCCTCCCAGAAACCCCCCGATAAGGGCGCCCGCGAGGGAAAGCAGGCTTATTTTCTGCATCTGGGCGATACGCCCGGCGATATGGCGCTGGGTGGCGTGGGCAATTTCGTGCGCCAGAACGCCGGCCACCTCCGACTCATGCTCCATGGCGAGGATAAGGCCTGTGAACACAAAGAGGTTGCCGCCCGGCGTGGCAAAGGCGTTGATGGCGTTATGGCGGATGACGCTGATGGAAAAATCGAAGGGCTGGGGCGGCGCCGACGCCAGTATCCGGTTCAGGAGGCCGTTGACGTATTCCTGCACTTCCGGATCGTCGACGATGGGCAGGCTCGACCGGACGGAAGCCTTGATTTTTTTACCGAGCTCCACCTCGTCCTTGATGGTGAACTCCCCCCAGGCCGCGTGCGCGCCGGGAACGCTCAACCCCGAGCAGACGAGGAAAACGGCGGCGGCCGCCGCAAAAAGCAGCCGCCGCGCGTACGGAGTAAGGCTTATGCTATATCCCATGTTGCCCCCTGGGGGGTGTCGCGCACGGAAACGCCAAGGGCTGTCAGCTCGTCGCGCAGCGCGTCGGACTTCGCGTACTCTTTGTTTTTCCGTGCTTCTTGCCGTTGCAGCATGAGGTCTTCAACCTTCGCAACGTCAAGCGCGATGCGTTTGGCGCGGCACTGTTTGAGTTCATCCAGAAACGCGGCCGGGTCGCGCTGGAACAGGCCGAGAATCGCACCCCAGCGGGCCATGGCCTCGCAAAAACGGGTGTACAGAATTTTCGCGCTTTCCGTTTTGCGGCCGTTTTTATCCTCGGTCAGGCGATTTATCAGGTGAATGAGGGTGTTCACGTGGCCCATGGCCGCGGCGGTATTGAGGTCGTCATCCATCGCGGCGGTCCAGGCCTTTTCCACCGCATCAAACTCGGTGGCAAAGGCGTTCTTCAGCGGAAACGCCACCCATTTTTCGCGGGAAAGCTCTTCCTTGGTCAGGACAAGGGTTTCATAGATGCGCCGCAGGTTTTTTTCCGCTTCGTCCATGGCATCGAAGGTAAAGTCGATCGGGCTGTGGTAGTGGCGGGTGATGAGGAAAAACCGCAGCGTTTCCGGCAGGTAGGACGCCAGGATATCACGGATGGTGCGGAAGTTGCCCAGCGATTTGGACATCTTTTCGGAATTGACCTGCACGAAGCCGTTATGGACCCAGAAGCGGCAGAAGGGGCCGTCAATGGCGGCCTCACTCTGGGCTATTTCGTTTTCGTGATGCGGGAAGATGAGGTCCTGGCCGCCGCCGTGGATATCCAGAGGGAGCGGGGCGTATTTTTCGCTCATGGCCGAGCATTCGATATGCCAGCCGGGGCGGCCTTTGCTCCAAGGGCTTTCCCAGAACGGCTCGCCGGGTTTGGCGGCTTTCCAGAGCGCGAAATCCAGGGGGTCTTCCTTGGTTTCGTCCGGCGCCACCCGCGCACCGGCTTCCAGTTCATCCACGCTCCGGCCCGAGAGTTTGCCGTAGTCCTTGAAGGACCGGACCCGGAAATACACGTCGCCTTCAGGCGTGGCGTAGGCGTGGTCTTTTTTGATAAGCTTCTCTATCAGCGCGATCATGTCGCCGATATGGTCCGTGGCCTTGGGCTCATGGGTCGCGCGCTGCACTCCGAGGATGTCCATGTCGTCGTGGAAGGCGGTGATGTAGGTATCCACCACCTGCTGCCAGGGCACGCCTTCCTTGTTGGCGCGGTTGATGATCTTGTCCTCGATATCCGTGAAGTTGCGGATGAAGGTGACGTCGTACCCCAGGGAACGCAGGTAGCGCACGAGAATGTCGAAGACCACGGCCGAACGGGCGTGGCCGATGTGGCTAAGATCATACGCCGTGATGCCGCAGGAATACAGGCTGACTTTGCCGGGGGTGACCGGGGTGAATTCCTCTTTCTTTCTGGACAGCGAATTATACAATTGCATGCGGTCTATTCTCCCGCGCGGTGCGCGTTTCTTCGGAAGGTGCGGCTGCGATACACCGCACTGAGCGGAATATGTATCGCGGAATTACTATTTAACTTAGATTATATATCTATTTTTTCGATGCGTTTTTGATGGCGGCCCCCGGCATATTCCGTGGACAGGAAAATTGTGGCCAGTTCCACTGCCAGGCCGGGCGCGGTCACGCGTTCGCCGAGGCAGAGCACGTTGGCGTTGTTGTGCTCCCTGGTCGCCCTGGCATGGAATTCGTGCGTACAGAGAGCCGCCCGGATGCCTTTATGCCTGTTGGCCGCCATGGACATGCCGATGCCGGTGCCGCAGATCAGGATGCCGAACGCGTCATTTTCCAGAACTTTGGTACAGACCGCGTGGGCAAAGTCGGGGTAGTCGCAGCTGTCCCCGCTTTGGGTGCCCATATCCTCAATGGTCCAGCCCTGTTGCCGCAGAGCCGGGAGTAACGCGTTTTTCAAAGACAGCCCGGCATGATCGGACCCCATATACAGTATTTTTGCCATGATATTCCTCAATGATTGAGCAAACCGTCCCTATGATTGGGCCCTATGATTGGACCCTATGATTGGACCCTATGATTGGACCCTATGATTGGGCGAAACCGGCCCGATATTACTGCCTAACCTCAAGTGGCGCAAGGCGTGTTCCCTGCGGTACGGTGAGGTCGAGCTGTTTGACCGTGAACGGTTTCGGATGATCGAGTTCGCGGACGATGAGCGTTGCCTCGCGGCCCTCGGCGTGTTTGATATACAGCTTGCGGGGGGTCGTTCTGGTGCTGTCCGGCCAGTATTCGATGGTCAATGTCCAGTTCTCCCCGTCGCTCCAGGCAACGGGCAGCGCGTTTTCGTCAAGGGTGACCCGGCCCGGAAGCGGCGCCTCGGGCAGGTGGTAGACCACGGCGCCGTTGTCGCCCTGCATGGCGCTACGGATCACGTCTTCCGCGTCGGCTTCCGGCGGAGCGAAAAGATCCGCGAACTTGCCGGTGACAAGGGCGGACAGATCGGCAAGGGAAAAGGGCACGGGCAAATCAAAGGCGAGGAGGTTGCCTTCATCGGCTTGGTACACGGTTTTGTCGCGCGGCACATAGATGGAAAGCCCGCCGGAGTCTTCCCTGATGGCGGCCATCACGCTGCCCGGTCCCATCAGGATATCCAGCCGCAGCGGCAGGGGGGACTCGTTCTCGCCGTTACCCCAGAAATATACGGTCACCCGCTGGCTGTCCTCTTTTCCGGAATAGTACAGCGTGGCATTAAGGCGGAAGGGGTCCGCCTTTTGCGCCCGTTGTGCCGAATGGGTGAACCGCGACCAGAGGGTTTGCGCGACGACGGGGTCCGCCGGGGTGCGGAGGGTATCGGTCGACCTGGCGCACGCGCCGAGGAATACCAGCATGAGGGCCAGCGCGCCGCAACGGACGGCGTGCGGCAAAAAGAATCGTAGGGAGGCGCGCATCAGGGAAGTTCCTTGAGTTTCCGCCGGATCGCTTCCGGATCATCCGGCTTGGTTTTCAGCGCGTTGGAATAGCCTTTCCGCGCTTCGGCCGTGTTGCCGAGTTTGACGGCGATATCGCCGTAGTGTTCCCAAATGACGGGGTGGTCGCCGCCGAGGCTGATGCTTTTGCGTATGGCGGCCCACGCTTCCGTGTAGTTGCCGAGCCGGTAGAACACCCAGGCCAGGGAATCCGCCACGTGCGGGTCCTCGGGCGCTTCCACGGCGGCTCTGGCTATCAGGTCATACGCGCGCTCCAGCTCGCGGTTCTCGTCCGCCAGCATGTACCCGACGTAGTTGAGGGCGAAGGCGTTGCGCGGCTGGTGCAGAATGACGAATTCCATGAGCCGCATGGCTTCGTCCTTGTCCGTATTCGGGTCCAGGACGGAAGCGAGGAGCAGCGCGACGGAAACGTTGTCCGGCCATTTCTGCCGGGCGGAACGCAACGTTCTTATGGCGGTCTGCGTATCCCCGGAAGCGGCGCAAGCTTGCGCGTAAATGACCTGAAACTCCGCGGAGTCGGGGTTTTGTTCCGCGTACTCTTTGGCGATGGGAACGCTTTCATGTACCCGGCCGGCTTCTTCCAGGATCTGCAAACGCCAGCGCAGCGCCCGTTCCGCCAGCGGGCTCGTGGGCGGGATAAGCGCCAGTTCCCGCAGGGCTTCGGACGGGTTGTTCAGGTTTTCCATGGCGAGCGCGGCAAGATAAATGTGCACTTCTTCCGGCGCACCGGGCGTATCCCTGACCTGCAGGAAAATTTTCCGGGCGGTCGTGTACTGCTTGGCTTCCACGAACAGCATCCCGGCCTCCAGTTGGAAGGGAGGGGAAGGGGGCGCTTCCGTGTAGGTCCGGAACGCGAGGTCAAACCGTTTGGCGCGCAGTTGCGCGTCTATGAGGCGCAGCCAGAGGCCCAGGTTTTCCGGGTCGCTGTTGATGGCTTTGCGGAACATGGGGAAAGAGGCCGCATGCTTCCCTTGAAGTTGCAGGGCGATGCCGAGGTTTACCCAGGCGTCTATCATGTCCGGGGCTTGCCTGACCACGAGGCGCAGTTCTTTTTCCCCTTCGGCAAGCTTGTTGCGGTTGAGAAGGGACCGGGCTTTGACGTAGTGCAGGTACGGGGTCATTTTGGCCGGAGGCACGGACCTAAGAAGGGCGTCGAACTCCGCGTACCGCTCTCCCACAAGGTACACGCGGGCGAGTTCCTGCATGGCGTCCTGGTTTTCGGGGTGGCCCTTGGTGAAAAAGAGGAGCGTGTCCGCGGCTTCCGTGAATTTTTCCTGCTGGATGTAGGTATCGCTGATAATGAGCGTCAGGGGCAGGCTTGCCGGGAAAAGGGCCAGCCCGTCGCGGGCGATGGTCCGCGCTTCCTCCAGCTTGCCGCGCCGCATGGAGAAATCGGCCATTTCAAGAAAGGACGCTTCGCTCGGGTCGAGTTCCAGGAGTTTTTTCCCGGCGGCGGCGTAGGTATCCGCATCGCCGGAAGAGGCGGCTTCCAGCTGGACCAGGAAGTGGTACATGGCCTCGCCTTCCGGGCCGAGATCCCATTTAACGGGGGAAGCGTCTTTCGCGCACCCCGCGAGGCAGCAGAACGCGAAGAGAACGGCAAGAAGAGCCGCGCGGCGCGGGCCGCTGCGGGCTGGTTCCGCCCATGCGGCGTCATTCCCGGACGTGACCGGCCCGGACGCGACCGGCCCGGGCGCGACCGGACAAGCTAAGGCGCGGGCAAAAGAGAGGTTCATGCATTTCCTTACGATGACAGACGGTCCGCGGGGCAGACGCCGGGTTTGTCACTCTTCACTGATCCAGTCCTGGGAAAAATCCTTGATTTCCTTGAACAGATGGTCCCGGACCTTCTGCAGGAGGCGCGCTTCGATCTGGCGCACCCGTTCGCGGGTGATGTCGTACTTTTCGCCGATTTCCCGCAACGTCACAGGTTCATCCGTCAGGAGGCGGTGTTCCAGAATATACGCTTCTTTATCCGAAAGCAAAGGGGCAATGGTTTTCAGCTTGTCGCGCACGAGATGGGCGATCTGGTTGTCCGCAAGGACGTCTTCTATGCCCGGCCCGATGGCCGGGAGCAGCTCGATGCGGCTGGCTCCGGGAGCGCCGTCCGTGTTGATGGTCGCGTCAAGGGACACGTCGGAGCCGTCCATCCGCTGTTCCATTTCCATAACCTGCCGCTCGCTCACGTTCAGGCTTTTGGAAAGGGTGGCGGCATCCGGATCATAGCCCTGGGCGATGAGCTTCTGGCGTTCCTTGTTCAGATTATAGAACAGTTTCCGCTGCGCCTGGGTCGTGCCGATTTTGACCATGCGCCAGTTATCCATGATAAATTTAAGGATATACGCTTTGATCCAAAAGGCGGCGTAATAGGAGAACTTGATGCCTTTTTCCGGGTCGAACTTGTTCACCGCGCGCATCAGGCCGACGTTGCCCTCCTGGATGAGGTCGAGCACGTTCTGCATCCAGCGGCGTTGAAAATCCATGGCGATTTTGACGACCAGGCGCAGGTGCGAGGAAACGAGCCGGAAGGCCGCGTCCGGGTCGTTTTCGTCAATGACTTTGCGCGCGAGGGTGTATTCTTCCTCGGGCTTGAGCAGGGGAAATTTGCTGATTTCGCGGATATACAGGTTAAGGCTGTCCGCCGCCCCGGAACGGGAGACCGGCACGGGCAGGGGCTTGTCCGCAAGATCGGACTCCGGCAGCAGGGCGGTCGTCAGGTCTTCGTCTTTGTCCAGATCCGCGACGTCGTCCAGGTCTTCCGGGTCAAGCAGAACCTCGGGAGAATCACCGTCAGGGTCCTGTTCCTCGTCAATTTCGTCATCAAGGAGCAGATCGGCGGCCGCATCATCCCCCTTGGTATGGGCATCCTTGGCAGGATGCGCGTCTTTTGGCGTTTTCATTTGCAGTATCCTTATCAGAAGCTTCCGCGTAAGAAAAGGGAGATTCCCGCGCCCACCCGGGGGGCTTGCGGCCCGGTTGCATTGCGAAGCACCTGTTATACCATATACCCATTACCATCTTCCCGGGAAAAAATCCCGTAGAGGAATCCGGTAATAAATATCATGCCGCTGCGTCGCACCGGATTTTTGTTTGTTCTTTTGCCGCTTTTTCAGTAGGAGAGAGCAGGCATACTGATACAACGCCGTTCGGCTTTCGCGGACTCTATAGGCGCGGACGGTATACGGATTTTGCAAGGAGTGCATTGTGTCCGATTTTTTGGCGAAGCTTTCGTCCGGAGCGCGGCTCTTTTTTGACGGCGGCCTGGGCACCATGTTGCAGGCCAGGGGACTCCCCGCCGGGGTCAGCCCGGAGGAGTTCTGCCTTGAATCGCCGGGCACGTTGCGCGGCATCCATATGGAATACGCCGAGGCCGGGGCGGATATCCTGACCACCAACACCTTCGGCGGCACGCGCTATAAACTCCCCGCCGGGCTCGACGCGGCGGCGTTCAACCGGCGCATGGCGGAAATCGCGCGCGAGGCGGCGGATGCCGCGGCGGCCAAGCTGGGCCGCCCCGTCTTTGTCGCGGGAAGCATCGGCCCTTCCGGCAAGTTCGTGCCGCCGCTGGGCGATATCCCGTTCACCGATCTTGTCGCGGCGTTCCGGGAGCAGATACGCGGCCTGGTTGCCGGCAGGGTTGATCTGCTTCTGGCCGAAACGCAGTTCGATATCGCCGAAGTCAAGGCCATTGTCCTTGCGGCCCGCCAGGAATGCGCCCTTCCCATCGGCGTCTCCATGACGTTTGAGAACGGGCGCAGCCTTACGGGTTCCTCCCCGGAAGTGTTCGCCGCCACGGCTGCCAACATGGGGGTGACGTTCATCGGCACCAACTGCAGCGCCGGACCGAAGGAAATGGCGGAGGTCGTCACGCGCCTGCTCGCGGTCTCTCCCGTGCCGGTCATGGCGGAGCCCAACGCCGGGTTGCCGGAGCTTGTCGGCAATGAAACCGTGTTCCGCCTGCCGCCCGCTCCCTTTGCGGAGGCCGCCGGGCTTATCGCGCGCGACGGCGTGCAACTGATAGGCGGTTGCTGCGGCACCACGCCGGACCATATCCGCGCCCTGCACGCGAACACGGGCCCTGGCCGCGTCATGCGCGAGGCCCCATCCATGGCCGGAGGCGTGACCGTCACCAGCCGCTCGGGCCTTGTGCGGATCGGATATGACGAGCCGTTCCGGATCATCGGCGAGCGCATCAACCCCACGGGCAAAAAGCAGCTTTCCGCCGAACTGGCCGTCGGGGAATTTACAACGGCGCTGCGCTTCGCGGATGAGCAGGTGGCCGCGGGCGCGCATGTGCTCGACGTCAACGTGGGCGCGCCCCTGGTGGACGAGGTGGCGCTGCTGCCCGAGCTTGTCGCGGCGCTGGCCTCCCGGCATGCCATCCCCCTGGCGCTCGATTCCTCCAACGCGGAGGCCGTTGCCGCCGCCCTGGCCGCGTATCCGGCATCCCCGCTGGTCAATTCCATCAGCAACGAGCCGGGCAACCTGGAGCGCCTCGGCCCGCTGTGCCGGGATTACGGCGCGCCGTTCATTCTGCTGCCGCTAAAAGGCAAAAAATTACCGGAAAGCGCGGGCGAACGCATAGCCATTATCGAATCCATGCTCGCCGCCATGGATGATTTGGGCGTTCCCCGGCACCTGGCGCTGGTGGACGTGCTGGTTCTCACGGTTTCCGCCAACGCCCGCGCGGCCCTGGAATGCCTGGATGTGGTGCGCTATTGCCGTGAAAAGCTTAATTTACCTACAACCGCGGGGCTTTCCAACGTTTCTTTCGGCCTGCCTGCCAGGGAGCTGGTCAATGCCGGATTTTTGAGCATGGGCGCGGGCGTGGGGTTGAATGCCTGCATCGCCAACCCCGGCAATGCCCGCATCCGGGAAGCCGTTGCGGTTTCCGACCTCCTGGCGGGCCGCGACCTCGCGGCGGGCAGGTTTATCGCAACGTACACAGGCTGGAAGCCGGGGGAGGGGGCATCCCAGGCCGCCGCGCAGGGCGGGGGAGGCGCGGATGCGAAAGTTGCTCTGTCTCTTGCCGACGCCGTGATCCTCGGGCGCAAGGAAGAAATCATCCCCATGGTGCAAACCGCCCTTGACGGCGGGCGCGACCCCTTCGCCCTGGTTGCGGATGAGCTTATCCCGGCCATAACGGACGTCGGGACAAAGTACGAGCGTAAGGAATATTTTTTGCCCCAGTTGATCCGCTCGGCGGAAACGATGCAGGCGGCTTTTGCCGTGGTTCGCCCCCTGCTGGAAAAAGACGCCCGGGCGGAAGAGAAAACAGTCATATTGACGGCCACGGTCGAGGGCGATATCCATGACATAGGGAAGAATATTGTCAACCTGATGCTCCGCAACCACGGGTTTGAGGTTATCGACCTGGGCAAGGACGTGCCCGCGGCCGAGATCGTCAAGGCGGCCCGGAGCGGAAAGGCGGCGGCCATAGGGCTTTCCGCCCTGATGACCACCACCATGGTCCGCATGGCCGATACCGTGACCTTGCTGCAAAAGGAAGGGCTCTCCGTGCCGGTCATGGTCGGCGGGGCCGTGGTGACGCCATCTTTCGCGGAAAGCATCGGAGCCCATTATTCTTCCGACGCCGTGGACGCAGTTCGCGTGGCGCGGGAATTGACGGGAAAATGAGGTACCTATGAAACTGTATCTGAAACGCGGTTCGTTGGTGTTGGCGTTGCTCGTTCTTTTGGCCGGGGCGCCCGGTGCCGCCGGCGCGGCCGAGTTCGAGATCTTCGGTTACAAACAAATGGAAGACCTGGTCAAGGCGAACAAGGGCAAAATTGTGATGATAAACTTTTTTGCCACCTGGTGCCCGCCGTGCCGGGAGGAAATCCCGAGCCTGATCCGCATCCGCAAGGATATCGGCAAGGACAAGCTCGTTCTGATCGGGGCTTCCGTGGATGAGGACGACGAGGCATTGCGCACGTACGCGGCAAAGACAAAGTTCAACTATCCCGTGAAAAAAGCCGGTGATGATCTGGTGCAGGCCGTGGGAGTTTCCGGCATTCCGCACATGCTCGTCTTTGACGGCAAGGGCGAGGTTGTCGGCAACGCGGCCGGGCTGGTCGAGGAAGGCGATCTGCGGGAGTTTCTGAAATCCCACATGGAGTCAAAGTAATGAGCCTGGTTTTACGGAAAGCGCACGGCAAAGATGTTGTTCCGATGCATTCCCTGATCGTCGCCGGCGCGGAAAAGGGGCTTTTGCTGCCGCGCTCGCGGGGGCAGATTTTTACCGCGCTGCGGGATTTTTTCGTCCTCGCGGACGAGGAAACCGGCGGCGTTGCCGGGTGCTGCGCTCTTGCCATCATCTGGGAGAATCTGGCCGAAGTGCGTTCCCTGTATGTCGCCGACACCCACAGACGGCAAGGGCTCGGGCAAAAGCTGGTCAACGCCTGCCTTGAGGATGCCGCCTCGTTCGGGATTACCCAGGTTTTCACCCTGACGTACCAGACCGCCTTTTTCAAGGGCCTGGGCTTCGCGGAAGTCCCCAAGGAAACCCTGCCCCAGAAAATATGGACGGACTGCATCCACTGTCCCAAATTCCCCAACTGCGACGAAATCGCCCTCATCAGGAGCGTGTGATGCCGGGGAAAAAGGAAACACTGCGCTGCGTGTATTCGCGGGAAGCCATTGCCGCCCGCGTGCGGGAGATCGGCGAGGAAGTGAACCGGCTCTATTCGGATAAAGACTTGGTCGTGGTCTGCGTGCTCAAAGGCGCGTTCATGTTTTTTTCGGATCTTGTGAAAGAGCTGACCGTCCGCCCGCAGATAGACTTCGTGCGCCTCGCCAGTTACGGCTCGGGCACGAAAAGCGCGGGCGACGTCATGCTCGTCAAGGACGTGGAACTTTCCCTTGAGGGTAAGCACGTCCTTATTGTCGAGGATGTGATCGATTCCGGCCACAGCATGGATTTTCTGCTGCGCCTCTTCAAGGTGCGCGGCGCGGCGTCGCTCCGGCTGGCCGTGCTGGTGGACAAGCGGGAGCGGCGTGAGGTGGACGTCAAACCGGACTTCACCGGCTTTACGCTGCGCGAGGGTTTTATCGTCGGGTACGGCCTTGATTACGCGGAAAAGTACCGCGAACTCCCGGCGGTGTACGAAGTTGTGTTCGAATGAAGAGATCCGTCCGGCCGCGGCTCCGTTTGCGCTATCAGGGCAAAATGAGCCGCGATCTGTGTTGTGGCGGACTTGCATTGCGGTTGGTTGCATAGTATCTCTTGTTGATTCGCGATGATCCGGCGGGCCGAGCGCCCGCGATGTTCTCCGCTAAGGATGGCGCATGATTGTAACCTGCCCCCAATGTGAAACGAAATTTGACATTCCGGACGACAAGTACCGCCCGGGCCGCAAGGCCCGTTGTTCCAATTGCGGCAACGTGTTCGCGCTTCCGGAACTGGATGACGCCGTTTCACCGGAAGGGGCCGCCGCACCTGCGGGCATGGCTGCCGCCACACCTCCCCGGGCGGAAGAAGCGGCGTCGTTTGACGCTGCCGACGAGGCTTTTGCGGACATCGCGGATGAAGAACTTGCGGATGACGCGCCGGAAGGCGATATCGCGGCTCCTCCCGCGTCGGTTGACGATGTCGTGTCCCCCCTGGCGAAAAAAGCCGCCGGGAACAAAATCAGCAAAAAAAAGCTGATCCTGCTCGGCGGCATGTGTCTCGTTGTCGCGCTGTTGGCGTACGGCGGGATCATGGTCTATTCAGCGGTCTTTGCGCCGCCGAAGGGTACGGACCCCGTGCGGGCGACGGACGGCAGCACGGTGGAATCCCTCGGCGGCAAAACACGCAGCGCGGACCAGGAAAAAGAAGCGGCGCGGCTGGCGGCTGTCCGCCGTTTGTCCCTGGAGAACGTCCGCCAGTATACGGTGACGGAAAACGAGAAAACCGGCCCGATGGTGGTGGTGGAAGGGGCCGTCGTCAATAATTTCGAAACCCCGAAAGATCTTATCCTCCTGGAAATCACCCTGTATGACGCCAAGGGGAACGCGCTTGTCATGCGCGAGCAATACTGCGGCGTGACGCTCTCGCTTTTGCAGTTGCGCACCTTGCCCCAGGCCGCGATCGAAGGCGCGCTTGTCAACCAGTCAGTGATCCTTTCCAACAACACGGATATTCTCCCCGGCAGCAGCGTACGCTTTACCTCGGTATTTTTTGATTTGCCCCATTCCGCCTATGAATTTGAAGTCAAAATCATCGACGTGCAGGACCCGGCAAAGAAGTGATGCCGTATGGCGAAACAGCGGGAAATCTATGTTTGCAGCGCCTGCGGCGCCAAAGCCATGCAATGGCGGGGGCAATGCGCCTCTTGCAGCGCCTGGAATACGCTTGAGCCTGTCGCGGTTACCGCGGAAAAGCCCGGCAAAGGGCGCAGGCCGTCGTCGCTTTCTCCCATACCGTTCATAGCGCCGTTACAAGATGCCGCTGATTCCCATTCCGCGGTGTTCAGCACCGGGGTTGCCGCCGTGGACCGGATTTTGGGCGGCGGTTTCGCGCCGGGCGCGTCCATTCTTGTCGGCGGGGAACCGGGCATAGGCAAATCGACCTTGCTGCTGCAACTTGCCGGGGCAGTCGCCTCTTCGGGGAAACGGACCGTCTACCTTTCCGGCGAGGAAGCGCTCTCCCAGATCAAGGCCAGGGCCGAGCGGCTTGGTGTGCTGCATGAGAATCTCACCGGCATAGCGACCTCCCAGATCGAGGATGTTTTTCCGGCTCTTGAAGGCCCGGAACCGCCGGACCTGCTCATCGTCGACTCGGTGCAGACCGTGGCCACGACCCAGGCCGAGGGCCTGCCCGGCAACGTCAGCCAGGTCCGGGCGGTGGCGACCGAGCTTGCGGAGATGTGCCGCAAGGCGGGCACCTGCGTACTCTTTGTCGGGCATGTGACCAAGGAGGGGGCCATCGCGGGGCCGAAGCTCCTTGAGCATCTTGTGGACACGGTTATTTCCCTGGAAGGGGAGCGGCGGCACATGTTCCGCATTTTGCGGGTGCTTAAAAACCGTTTTGGCCCCAACCAGGAACTGCTTATTTTCCAGATGGTCAATGCGGGCATGGAACTTGTGCCCGACCCCTCCACCTATTTTCTCGGCGCGCGCGACGCGTCCCTTTCCGGCACCGCCGTCGCCATGGCCATTGAGGGGCAACGGCCTTTCGCGGTAGAGATTCAGGCGCTTGTCACCAAAACGTACCTTGCGATTCCCCGGCGGACGGGGCTGGGGTTCGACGTCAACCGGCTGCATCTTTTACTGGCGGTTCTGGAAAAACGGCTGCGGCTCAATTTGTCGCAGGTCGACATTTACGCCAAGGTCGGCGGCGGCCTGAAGATCCAGGATCCGGGCATGGACCTGGCGCTGGTCGCGGCGGTGCTGTCCTCCTTTTACGACGTGCCGCTGCCGGAGCGCGCCATCGCCTGGGGCGAGGTGGATCTCAACGGACAGGTGCGGCCCGTGTATAACCACAACATCCGGATTGCCCAGGCGGAGCGCCTTGGGTACGATCCGATTCTTTTCCCCCATGCCACGGGGGGGAGTTTGAAGGAAAAAGGCGGCGTAAGGACCCTGACGGACCTGCAACGCGCCCTTTTCGGCAACACACGCAAAAACGCCGGACCCGGCGGGATGGTTTCCGATGGCTAAACGGCTTGTTGCGGCAACGGCATTGACCCTCTTCGGCGCGTGTCTCATGGCGTCGTATTTTTTGTGCGCTGCAGCCTGGAAAGACCTTGATACGGCTGTTTTTTACTATTTCAATGCGTGTCTGGTGCCGGGGTCCTGGTTCACATCCCTGGTGGCGTATACCAACATGCGGATTTTTGACGCGGTTTCATTTGTGTGCATGGGAATCTTGTACCTCCACTATTTCCGGCAGCGGGACAATGCCGGCAAACGCATATTGGTCTGCATCGGCCTGTGCATGCTGCTCACGGCTATTGTGATAAAACAATGCGGCGGCCTTATTCCCATAGCGCACCCGAGCCCGACGTTCACGTTCGAGGACGTCAACCGGGTCAGCAAAATGGTTGCTTTCACCACAAAAGACGCGGACCGGAACAGTTTCCCCGGCGACCACGGCATGATGCTCATGATCTTCGCGGCCTACATGGCGCGGTATTTCGGAAGGCGCGCCTTTGCCGCCGCCGTGCTGATAGTGGCCGTTTTCGCCATGCCCAGGATATTGTCCGGAGCGCACTGGTTCAGCGACGTGTATATGGGGTCGCTCTCCATTGCCTGCATGGCGGTCAGCTGGGTTCTGCTGACCCCGGCAAGCGATTGGTGCGCCGCAAAGCTTGAAAAACTGCTGCCGCGCTGGTTCTTCCCGCCGGGCGGGACGGGGATGTTCGGCAGGTAGGGCGCTTTTGTCCGCCTATAAAGACCGCCATACTCCGCAAGGGGAGTATGGCGGTCTTCACTATCAGCCGCATCCGGCGCAACCGGGAAATGTCACCAGGAGACGTTCGCCGTTCCTTCGGCGATCAGGCGGACGGGTCCGCTGATCCAGGCGAGCATGTGGCCCAAAAGGTGGCCCGGGGAAGCGGCATACGCCGCAAACGCCACGGTGATGGCATGGCCGCTCGGCTGGCGCAGGATAAAGCCGCTGCCGCCGGACCGTGCCATCAAGAGGGCCACGGCCAGGGAGCCGGACCCGCAGGCGGTTTCCACCACCGAGGACCCGGTTGCGGCCACGCGCACCACCGGGGTAATGGCCACTGTCTTCGCCGGGCCGGGAACATGCCAGATCACACCGGCGGCTTCTTCGGCGTCCAGGCCGTATGCGGCCCGTTTGGCCGCCGCCGCGTCAAGGGGGGAATCCGGCAGGGAGTGGACGTTCGCATCCAATAACAGATGGGTGATGCCGGGCAGCCGGACAAGAACTTCCCCATGGGCGCATTCGGTCACGAGGCTGTCCGTGGCGTCCTTGGGCAGGGGCAGGGCTATGGCCGCTTCCATGGCCATGGAGCCGGGCAGGCCGGTTTCAGGCGCGCACGGACCCGGTATCGGAGAGACGCGGACGGGGATCGGGGCGCCAGCGCCGGAGGTTGTGACGCTTCCTTCCCGGCAGCCGGGGGTCTGGCCTTCCGGCAGCAGGCCGAGCCGCGCGAAAATAAGCGCGGCGGAGCGGATCGCGTTCACGCAGAACTCGCCGCCCATCATTTCCATATGGGGCAGAGAGCGGGACGTGTCGAGAAACCCCACCTGTTCGGCGCCGAGGTGGTCGGGGTCCATGAGGGCGCGGGCAATGGCCGCCCGGTCTTCCGGGCCGTAGGGGGAGGCCAGGAGGCTGTTTTCCCGGATCAAAATCGTGGGGTTGCCGCCGGGGCTCAGCTTGTAAAACGGCAGGGTAAGAGCGGGCATGCGTTCTCCGGAAAAAAAGGCGCTCACGCGCCTTTTGGAGTATCCGGGCAGAAGAGCATCCTGCCCGGTTTCTTCACAAACGTTACTTCGCGATGCCCACGGCCCGGCGTTCGCGGATGACGGTAACCCGGATCTGGCCGGGGTATGTCAGGCTTTGCTCGATTTTTTCAGCGATATCCTTGCAAAGCAGGTAGGTGGTATCGTCGTCGACGGAATCCGAGTTGACCATGACCCTGAGCTCGCGTCCGGCCTGGATCGCGTAGGCCTTGGTCACCCCGTCAAACGCAGCGGCAATGCCTTCAAGGTCTTCCAGCCGTTTGACGTAGTTTTGCAGCAATTCTTTGCGTGCTCCGGGCCGCGCGCCGGAGAGACAGTCCGCGGCCTGGGTCAGAACCGCGAGCACGGAATCCGGGGTCATGTCTTCGTGGTGCGCGGCGATGGCGTGCACGATTTCCTTGCTTTCGCCATATTTTTTGGCGATATCCGCGCCGATGAGGGCGTGGGGGCCTTCCACCTCGTGGTCCACGGCCTTGCCGAGGTCATGGAGGAGCCCGGCCCGTTTGGCTTTTTTGACGTCCATGCCGAGCTCGGCGGCCATCATGCCGCAGAGGGAGGAGACTTCAAGGGAGTGCTGCAGCACGTTCTGCGAAAAGCTCGTTCTGTATTTAAGCTGCCCCAGAAGGCGCATGATGTCGGGATGGATGCCGTGCACGCCGGCGTCAAAGGTGGCCTGCTGGCCCACTTCCCGGATTTGCACGTCCAGCTCCTCCTCGGCTTTGCGGACGATGTCCTCAATGCGGGCGGGGTGGATGCGGCCGTCCTGGATCAGACGCTCCAGGGCCATTTTCGCAACCTGGCGGCGCAGGGGGTTGTAAGCGGAAAGGATGACCGTTTCCGGGGTGTCGTCGATGATGAGATCAACGCCGGTCGCGGCTTCCAGGGCGCGGATGTTGCGGCCTTCACGGCCGATGATCCTGCCCTTCATATCGTCGCTGGGCAGCGTGACGGCGGTAACCGTCTGTTCGCCCACGTAGTCGCCCGCATACCGCTGGATGGCGTTGGCGATGATTTCCTTGGCTTTTCTATCCGCGTTTTCCTTCGCTTCCATTTCTATCACGCGCATGGTTTTCGCGGCTTCGTGGCGGGTTCTCGCGGCGATTTCCTCCATCAGGCGGCTTTTGGCTTCTTCCACCGTCAGCCCGGAGACTTCCTGGAGTTTGCGTTCCTGCTCGTCCATTTTCCGGCCGAGCTGCTCGTCCTTTTCTTCCAGGCCGCGTTCCTTGCGGGCCAGCTCTTTTTCCATCAACAGGAGATCGTGTTCTTTCTCGGTGGCTTTTTCAAGTTTTTCTTCAAGTCTTTCGCTGTAATCTTCGAGCTTTTTTTCTTTGTTTTTCAGTTCTTTTTCGAGTTCTTTGAGTTCCTGTTCAGCCTGGCGTTTGTATTCAAGAAGTTCATGTTTTCCTTGAAGAAGGATTTCCTTCTTTTGTGCCAGGCCTTCCTTACGCGCCTCGTCCTCAATACGGCTGGCGAACTCCTTGGCATCCCTCAACCGTTTGGCATTAATGACGTTGTGCAGAATATAGCCGGCGATGAATGCCGCCGCCACTCCGCCCACCGCCAATAGGGTGTGTGTCATGCCGTTCATGGTGCGTCCTCATGGGGCCACTGCGAAGGCCGGTAACCGGCGCGCGTTTGCCGCGCGGATTACCCCGTTTCGAGGGGCCTTGCTGTATCATCTCGGATATCCGTCCGGAACCGGTCGGGCGACGAAATGCCGCCCAAAGTCGGCCTTTTGGGAATTTCCCAGGGCCGGGTCAACCACGGGCCGGAAGCCGCCCGTGCAAACGCCGCAGGATTTCCCATGCGGCGCCGGAGCCGCGGACATAAAAAAAGTCCCGCATGACTCCGGAAATTCCAGACAGCAGGACGGATTTTGCTGAAAAAAGTACTGATTTGGGTAGTTGCGCCCCAGAACGTCGTGTGCGTTGTTCTCCGCAGGGCCTAAGACCTACGGTGGAAAACGCTTCCGGCCCATCAGGCTTCCCGTAAAACGGGCGTGCACACCGGTCCGGAGATTGTTCCCCTATTCTGATGCTTGTGAGGCCTGCAGTGAACGAAGCATCACGTGCGTTCCAGGGAGGTGCAACTGTATCACGTTTGCCCGTCAGATGCCGGGCTTTGCGTGGCTAAACGTTCCAAAATCGACTGTACTTTCTGTTCCGACTTTTTCATTTCCTCTCTGGCCTGGAGCATATCATCCGCCAAAGCCAAGGCGAGGAACGTCAGAAGTTTTTCTTTACTCAGCTGTTTTCCGTGCTGCTGAAGCTTGTTGTACCGTTCTTCCAGCAGTACCCGGGCCTGCTCGATCCGTGTGGGATCAGCCTCGGCCCTGAATGAAACGTCTTGTCCAAGCACATTAAAGTTATAGTGGGCCATGGGGGCCGCCTATTCCGGCAAATGCTTGGTCAGACGCTGCAGCAATGAATCTATTCTGCTTGCTGCGGTCTCTCGTGCATTACGTTCCTGAGCAAGGGCTTCTTTCAGCGCCGCGTTTTCCTCCGCCAGGGGGCCTGTTTTTTCCGTCAGGTCCTGGCGCAGTTGCGTATTTTCCTGCCGTAAGGCATCCACTTCCCGGCAAAGGGAAGTTACGCGTTCGTCCAACAAATCAAGAAGCTCTTTCATGGAGTTACTATACGCATCAATCGGGCCGAATGCAAGATTTGTTCTCTTTTTCTAGACAATGGGCGTCAGCGGCAGCCAGGTAGGGAGGCAGAAAAAGGAAAATTCCGGGATGACAAGGCGGGCGTGATGCAGCCGGAACGGTGCTCCCCCTTGTTCCCGGCCGTACAGCGTATCCCCGCAAATGGGAAACCCCGCGTGCGCCAGATGCGCGCGTATCTGGTGGCGCGCCCCCCGCTTGATGCATATGGCCGCGAGGGTCGTTCCGCCGGCCGCTCCCGGTATGGGAAACGAAGCGGCTTCGCCCAGAGGATAGAGGGCTGTGTGGCGCGCCGGATCCGGATCCGCCTCCGGCAAAACCTTTGTTTGTGCGCGGTTGGAGGTGTTCAGCGCGTTTGTCACGCTCACGGCGGTGTCAAGGATGCCGTCGACCACGGCCAGGTAATATTTACAGACCCGGCCCGCGGCTTCCATCGCGCGGAACCGGCTGGCCGCACCGTCGGATGCCGCCGCCAGCACAATCCCGGACGTTACGGCGTCCAGCCGGGACAGGAGTGCGGGCGGTTCCGGCGGCAAGGCCGGGACGGTTGTGGATTCTTCGTGCGGCAACGGCCCGAGAACCGCCCGGAGAACGTCGGGGATCGGATGATGTTCCGGTAACAGGGGCGACTTTCTAACCGTCTCCCACTGCGCGGCGAGTGCTTGTTCCAGGCTCGGCTCGGCGCTTCCGGCAATCCGGGCCGTATGGAGGCCCGCCGGTTTGGCAAAGGCCAGATATTCCCCGCCGATGCCCGCCAGCACGAGCGTATCCGGGGAAGAGGGCGGTATTTCCCGGTGCACGGCGACCACGTTCCCGGTCCGCAGCTTGAACTGCGCGGGGCGGGGTTTGCCGTCGACAAGGACAGCCCCATCCTCGATGAGCCGCTTTGCCGCGCGGACACCGCAGCCGTTGCCATCCCGCAAGACGCGAGCGACAAAGGCATCCAGACGGCTGCCGTTTTCCGTTTCCGGGACGGTATGGGAACGTTCCGTGCTCATGGTTCCCAGCAATACGGCATGGCCGCACCGATGGCAACCGGTTTGCGCCGTGCCGCCGCGCCCGGAAACTTCTCCCGGGCACATATCCGGGCATTCCCGCTTTTGAATGCAGGCGCTTGAATTTGCGCCGCATCGCCTGTAAACTCGCGGAATATTTCCGCTGAAAGGAGCATTCATGGAAACGCAGCTTGGCATAGTGATTCTGGCCGCGGGCAAGGGCACCCGCATGCATTCCGACAACCCGAAAGTTCTGCAGCCGATGCTTGGCGAACCCATGTTGCGGTATGTGCTGGATGCGTTGTCCCCTCTTGGCGGGCAGAACGTCTGGACCGTCATCGGCCACGGCGCGGCGAGCGTCGAGGCCTGTTTTCCCGAGAGCGGGACGCGGTTCGTGGTGCAGGAGCGGCAACTCGGCACCGGCCATGCCCTGCAAACCGCCTGGCCGGAAATTGTGCGGAGCGGCGTAAGCCACGTGCTCGTCGTCAACGGGGATACGCCCCTTATCGCGACGGACGCCATGCGGTCCTTCGTGGATGCCGCGCTCCGCGATGCAAGCGACCTGGCCTTTATCACGCTCACCCTTGAAGACACGGGCGCGTTCGGCAGGGTTGTCCGCAAAAACGGCGAGGTCGCGGCCATCATTGAAGCCAGGGATTACTCCGAGACGGAGCACGGCCCGTGCCCGCGCGAGATAAACAGCGGCATTTATTTTCTCCGCTGCGACGCCATAACGCCTCTGTTGCCGAAATTGCAGAACGCTAACAAAAGCGGGGAGTTTTACATTACCGACCTGGTGGGGCTGGCCGTGGCGCAAGGGTTGCGCGTTTCCGGCGTCAACGCTGGGAATGACCTGCAACTGCTCGGCGTGAACACTCCCGGCGAACTTGTCGCGGCGGAGGAACTCTTGCGCGCGCGCCTGGTTCAAAAAGCCCTTGACGCGGGGGCGCTCATTTTCATGCCCGCCCTTGTCCGCCTTGGGCCGGATGCCGTGGTCGAACCGGGCGCCATGCTCACAGGCCCGAGCGAACTGTACCGGAAAAGCCGGATAGCCAGGGGCGCGCGCGTGGCCTCCCATTGCTATCTTGAGGATACAGCGGTTCTGGAAGGCGCGGTTGTGCATTCCTTCTGCCATTTCGTGGGCGCGCGCGTCGGTGAAAACTGCATCGCCGGGCCTTTCGCCAGGATGCGCCCCGGCGCCGTCATGGAGGAGGGAGCGCACCTTGGCAGCTACGTGGAGATAAAAAAATCCCGCCTGGGAAAGGGGGCCAAGGCCAATCACCTGGCGTACATCGGCGACGCGGATGTGGGCGCCGGGGCCAATATCGGCGCGGGCGTCATTACCTGCAACTATGATGGGAAAAACAAACACGCGACCCATATCGGCGCGGGCGCCTTTGTGGGGTCGAACGCCGCGCTCGTCGCGCCGGTGCGCATCGGGGATAATGCGTTTATCGGAGCGGGGTCGGTCATAACCAAGAACGTCCCGGACGAAACTCTCGGCGTCAGTCGCGTCCGGCAAAACAACCTGCCCTGGAAGAAAAAATAGCCGCCAGTAGTGGCTTCTTTTGCCCCTATACTGCGTTAGGCTCCGCTTGTCTGAGGGCAAAAGAAGCCACTACTCAGTTCCCCTTGCAAAAAAAAGAAATGTTTGTAGGGTAATCGGTATAGTCGGCATTCCGGCGCCTTCAGGTTCCTTAGGCCGGATCGGTAGTACACGCCAATCGACCGGAGGGGATATGCAGTTTTCTGATACACCTCGGCAGAGCGTTGTTGCGGGCCGGTTTTACTCTGATACGCCACAGTCTCTGCGCGAAGAGGTTCTCCGGTACCTCCGGATGCGGCCGCAAAAGCTGGTCGATCTGAAAGGCCGGGAATTGCTTGCCCTTCTTGTGCCGCATGCCGGATATGTCTTTTCCGGCCCCATCGCGGGCATGACGCTGGGGCAGGCCTCACTCCCCGACCGTCTCATTGTGCTCGGGCCGAACCATACGGGCCATGGCGCGCCCCTTTCCGTCTGGAACGGCGGGCCGTGGCGGACCCCTCTGGGCGCCATGCCCGTCGACGAGGCAGCCTCGAGCGCCCTGGTTGCGGCAAACGTGGGCTTTTCCGGCGATACGAAAGCCCATGTGCAGGAACATTCCTTGGAAGTGCTGGTTCCTTTTTTCCAGATCATGAACCCGAACGCCCGGATGGCAGCCGTGACCGTTTCCCGCATGCCGCTGGCCGCGCTGCAAAAAGCCGGTGAGGCGCTGGCCGCTGTGGTTGCGGACGCAGCCGCCTCCGGCGATACAATTCTTATCGTGGTAAGTTCGGACATGTCGCACTATCTGCCGCACGACAAATCAGTGCTCATGGACACCTTGGCGTTGGACGCCCTGAAAACCCTGGACCCGGAAACGTACTTCAAGACGATTCAGGATAACGGCATCAGCATGTGCGGCGTCTTCCCCATGACGCTCGCCCTGTTCGCCCTGGCCAAACTCGGGGCGGCCAAGGCCAGGGTCATGGCGTACGCGACCTCCGGCCAGACGGGCCGCGCCCACGGGGCGGATATGGAGAGGGTCGTGGGGTACGCCGGAGTGGCGATTACTCGGTAGATTCTTCTTTCCGCAATAAAATACGGGCGAGGCGGGCCTCGTCAAAGCCGATCCCGTCCGGCGCGAATGCCGGGTGCTGGCGGGATTGCTCAACCACGGGCATCAGGAAAAAGGTGCCCGCCCTGGTGAAACAGTCCTGTATGGCGTCCAGCCGTTCCTGTTCCATGAACTGTTCCGTGCGGAACACCTTGCCGCCCGCGCTGAGCTTCGCCATGTGGGAGAGGATCGTCCCCGCCGTCCTGCCGCGTTCGGCGGCAACGGCCTCGATGGAAAATCCCAGGTCCAGAAGGCGCTCGGTTTCGCGTAAGGAATCGCCCCTTTGCGCGCGTTCCTTGCCAGGGTCCGCCGGTTTTTCCTTGCCGTTTTTACCGGCGGGACTCCGTGACGCCGTTTCCTTGTCCGCCGTGGCCGCCGCTTCCGGGTTCTCATCCCGGTACCGGTTGATGACGGCCAGAAACGTTTCCCCGAACGCTTCCAGCTTGTGGCGGCCGACGCCGCCTATCGCCAGAAAGGCTTCCGGAGTGTCCGGCATGACGGAGGCCATTTCACGCAAGGACCGGTCGGCGAAAACGGCGTAGGGCGGCACGCTGTATTCCTGGGCAATGCGGGTCCGTTCCTCGCGCAGGAGAAAGAAGAGGGGGGATTGGTCCAAATCGCGTTTGCGTATCCGGGAACGCGTTGTTTTGCTTTCCGCCAACCGGATGATGGAAACGTTCCGTTGGCCGCGCAGCACCTCCCACCCGTTGACGGTGATACGCGGAACCGGCAGGACCGGGTCCGACGCGACGGCCAGCCCCTGGGCGATTATGGCGTCCATGACCCTGCGCCAGTAGTTCTGATCCCTATCTTGCCCCACACCGAAGGTGGGCAGCGCGTCATGGCCCAGCGCCCGGATGCGCGGGGTTTCCTTGCCCATCACAATGCTGATGCAATGCCCGGCTCCGAACCGGCAATCGGTGCGGACCATGGCCGAGAGCAGTTTCTGCGCGTCGACCGTCGCGTCCTCGCGTTCCGTTTCCCCGGCGCAGATGTCGCAGCCGCCGCAGTTTTCGCCGGGGAGTTCCTCGCCGAAGTACCCGAGCAGGCTTTTCCGGCGGCAGCCTTCCTTTTGCGTGAAGTCGAGCATCCGGTAGACCTGGGTTTTCGCGATCTCCCGCGCGTCCGCATCCTCGATGCCTTCGGCGAAGCGGAGCAGCTGGGCGATATCCTGCCTGCCGTAGAACAGCGCGCACCGCGCGTTGTCCCCGTCGCGCCCGGCCCGGCCTGTTTCCTGGTAGTAGCTTTCCAGATTTTTAGGCAGGTCGCCGTGGATGACGAAGCGCACGTTGGGTTTGTCTATTCCCATGCCGAAAGCGATGGTCGCCACAATGACCGGGCAGCGGTCGTTACGGAACGCCTCCTGGGTCGCGGTGCGTTCCGCGTCGGAAAGACCGGCGTGGTAGGGCAGGGCGCGGATGCCGCGAGCGGTCAGAAGACGCGCGGTTTTTTCCACGTCTTTGCGCGTGGTCCGGTAAATGATGCCGGATTCATCCTCGTGCTCCCGCAAGAATGCCAGCAGCTGCGTCTCGAGATCTTCTTTGGGCGTCACCTGGTAAAAAAGATTGGGGCGGTTGAAGGAAGCCCTGGTTTCATACGGGTTGCGCAAGGCCAGCCGCGCGATAATGTCCCGCGAGACCCGCTCCGTGGCGGTCGCGGTAAACGCGGCGAGGGGCGTAGCGGGAAACGTCTCCCGCAGGGCCGAAAGGGCGAGGTAGTCCGGACGGAAGTCGTGCCCCCATTCGGAAATGCAGTGCGCCTCGTCGATGGCGAAAAAGCTGATGCGCACGGTTTTCAGAAAGTTCAGGAATTCCGGCAGGCGGAGGCGTTCCGGGGAAACGTACAGCAGATCCAGGTCATCCGTCATGAGGGCGGAACGGATGCCGTCCCTGTCTTTCGGCGCTGTCGTGCTGTTGAAGGCGGCGGCGGCAAGGCCCGTGGCGTTCGCGGTATCGACCTGGTCCTTCATCAGGGAAATGAGCGGGCTGACGACGACGCACGTTCCGGGCAGGATTTTGGCGGGAAGCTGGTAACACAAGGATTTTCCGCCGCCTGTCGGCATGACCGTGAACGTGTCGCGGCCCTCAAGCACGGCGCGCACAACGGCTTCCTGGTGCGGTCTGAACGTGCGGAAACCGAACAATGCGGCAAGGTGTGAACTGAGTTGGGGCATCATCCTTCCGGGAAGTGATTTCTGTCGCCAATGGTTGGCGGAGTGGGTATAACCGGGGAAACAGTTCCGGTGAGGTGTGCCATGTGGAAGGTCTACGCGCTGTTATCCGCTGTTTTTGCCGCTCTGACGGCGATATTTTCCAAAATAGGCGTCAAGGATATCGATTCCAACCTGGCAACGGCCATCCGCGTCAGCTGCATTCTTGTTCTTACCTGGGGCATAGCCCTGGCAGGCGGCTCGGTCAAGGGGATCAAGGATATCCCCGGCCACACCATGCTTTTTCTGGTTTTGTCCGCCGTTGCCACGGGGCTTTCCTGGCTTTTTTATTTCAAGGCGCTGCAAGTCGGCGATGTTTCCAAGGTCCAGCCCATCGACAAACTGAGCGTCGCCATCACCATATTCCTGGCCATCCTCATCCTGCATGAACCGGTGGACGCCAGAACCCTCGCGGGCGGCGGGCTGATCGTGCTCGGCTCGCTTGTGTTGTTGTTATAGTATCAAAAGAACACCATGGCCGCCGAGATGAGCAGGGTGAAGTAGACCTGGCGGACGGTATGCACCGAGGCCAGGGCCAGCCGTTCGCCGCCGGAAAGATCGATATCCTGGGACATGGCCAGCATGTCCGAGACGCGTCCGGGCGCGGCGGCCATCCAGCTCAGGCCCTTGTGCCACTTGTAGTGGCGGTGCAGTATGGCGGCAGCCACAAGCCCGGCGAGAATGACGTAGAGGCAGGCCGCGACAAGCGGGGTGAGGCGGGCGAAAACAAGGTCGCCGATTTCCGGCGTGATGCGCGAACCCAGAAGAATGCCCGCCAGGCACTGGATGATGAAGGCAAAGGGCTTGGGGAACGGGATTTCACCGGCCCGCAGCCAGATGATGCGGGAAAGCGCCACCCCGCAGAATGCGCCGAGGAGCGCCCCGAGAATATGGCCGGTTGCGTGCCCCGCCGCCGCGCCGAGGATGCCGGGCACCATAAGAATAGCGTAGGATTCCGCATCCGCCCGGCAAAAGGCGGGCAGGTGCAGGCCGCCGTTTTTCCGGGCCGTTGCGGCGTTCTTTTTCCCCCGCGTATATTGGAACAGCAAAAACGGCGTGATGCCGATGATGGCGAACTGCCGGACGAGCTGCATCAGCATGACCGTGACCGCGTCGGCATCCGTCGAACCGGCAAGGACGATCATATCCTGCATCCTGGCCGGGGTTGCCGCCAAGAGCGCCGTGAGCACGTCGAAGCCGAAGACCATGGCCAGGACGGCCGCGAACGGCACGGCGAGCAGGGTATAGAGGAAAATAACCGTGAGGCAGGGACGCCAGATTGTGAGGATATCCTGCCAGAACCGCCGGTTGATGCTCTGCCCGAGCATGCAGCCGGTCAGGAGCTGGATAAGCAGAATCAAAAAAAACGGCGGCGTATGGGAAAGGTCGAACATAATGCCGACGGCGGCTACCGCGATGGTCGAGCCGAGAAGCGCCCCGCCGGGAAGTTTTATGAATTTGCCGAACGCCCCGCCGGCAAGGGCGGCGAAAAAGAACAGCAGCACGTCTGTATCGAGAGCCATGAAAAACACCTGAAAGACAGTTTAGTGGCGGTTGTACCCCCGGACAGGGGGGAGGGCAACAGAAGTTTTATTTTCCAGATGCTTCGAAACTCCCAACGTTACAAGCGGCTCAACAGTTGCGTGATGATCGTGGTCAGGCGTTTTCCGGCAAGCCCCGCGACTTCGATGATTTCGTCCAGCGACGTTTCCGCCATGCAGTCCGGCAGGTTTTTGTTGGAGAGGCAGGAAAAGCCCAGAACCTTCAACCCCATGTGCCGGGCCGCGATGACCTCCAGAACCGTGGACATGCCGATGGCGTCCGCCCCGAGGGCGCGGAACATGCGCGTTTCCGCCGGGGTTTCCAACTGGGGACCGGCAAGGCCGACATAGACGCCTTTTTCCAGGCGTATGCCGGTGCTTAAGGCGGCCTTTTCCGCCAGGGCGATCAGGTCGCGGTCATAGACGGCGCTCATGTCCGGAAAACGCGGCCCCGCATCGTCGGCGTTGGGGCCGGTCAGCGGGCTCTGCCCCGTGAAGTTGATGTGGTCGGTAATGACCATCACGGACCCGGCGTCAAACTGTGGGTTCAGCGCGCCGGCCGCGTTGGTCACGATAAGGCCCTCCACGCCGAGGGCGCCCATGACCCGCGTGCCCATGCACACGTCCGCCGGGGTGTATCCTTCATATATATGGCAGCGGCCCTGCTGGATGACGACAGGCACCCCCTTGGCCTCGCCGAACACGAAGCGGCCCGCGTGGGAATCCACCCCGGAGAGGGGAAAGTCCGCCAGGTCCGCAAAGGGAACGTACAGCGGGTCTTCCACAAGGTCTGCAACGCCGCCGAGGCCCGTTCCGAGGATAATGCCGTAGCGGGGCATTTTAACCCTGGTTTGGATCAAGCCCCGCAAGGCCTTTGCACAGTTCTGGACTTTTGTGAAATTTTGCATATTATTCCCTCCTCATTCGCCGGGGAGACGGGTATAGTCTGTTTTCGCCCGGAGTGTAACGCGCTTCCCGGTCGATGCGCAAGACGGCGCACGGTGCGCCTTGTCCGGATTATTTCATATTGAGACTTTTCACACGCCTCTTCAGGGCGTTGCCAGCTTTTCGAGGTTCAGGTGAGTACTTCCGCAAATACTGATTCCACACACAAGGTTTTGGTGGCGAACAGGGGCGAGATAGCCGTTCGCATCGTCCGGGCCTGCCACAAACTCGGGCTTGGTTTTGTCTGCGTGCACACGGCGGAAGACGTGGCCTCCGGCCATGTCGCTCTGGCGCGGCAGCTCGGCGGGCCCAAAAGCCTGTACCGGGTGGCCTCCTACCACGATGCCAACGAAATTCTGGCCGTGGCCGACGACGCGGGCGCAACCGCAATCCATCCGGGCTACGGGTTTTTCGCCGAGGATTACCGCTTTGCCCGCCGGGTCACCCAGCGCGACCGCAAATTGATCTTCATCGGCCCTTCCTGGCGGGTCATTCGCGAGCTCGGGGACAAGATCAACACCAAGCGCCTGGCCCGCAGCCTTGAAGTGCCGACCGTTCCCGGTTCCGACCGGCCCATTTACGATGAAATGGAAGCCGAGAAAATCGCGCGCAGCCTTTTCGAATTCCAGCTGGAGCACGGCATCGCCAACCCGCTTGTGCTGGTCAAGGCCTCCGCCGGCGGCGGGGGCATGGGCATTGAGGAAGTGCACGACCCGGATCTTTTCCGGTCCGTGTACCGGCGCGTGCGCAACTACGCCGCCCGCCAGTTCAAGGACGAGGGCGTGCTCATCGAGCAGCGCATCCGCGACTTCAACCACCTTGAAGTGCAGATCGTGGCGGAACGCGGCGGCAAGAACATCGTGCACTTCGGCACGCGCAACTGCTCCATCCAGAGCACGGGCCTGCAAAAACGCCTTGAGGTCGCGCCGGGGTTCGACCCCGAGAACATAGTGTATGACTTTGACGCCCAAAAGCTTATGGATGACATCATCCGCCACTCCCTGGCCCTGGCGGAACGGGTGAAGTACGACAACGTCGGCACCTGGGAATGGATCGTCACCCGTGACGGCCGCCCGTACCTGATGGAAGTCAACACCCGCATCCAGGTGGAAAACGGCGTTTCCGCCGCCATTTCCCGCATCAAGGGGCAGAAGGGCGTGGACCTGATCGCCGAGCAGATCCGCCTGGGGCTTGGCGCTCCCCTGGGGTACACCCAGGACGATATCACGTTCGAGGGCACGGGTATCGAGTACCGGATCATCGCCGAAGACCCGAAAAGCTCCTTCGCTCCCTGGGTCGGCAGGATCGAGAAATTTTCCTGGAAGGAAGAAAACTGGCTGTCCATGTATACCCATGTGCCGACCAAGGAAGCGTACGATATCCCCACGGAATTCGACCCCAACCTGGCGCTCGGCATCATTTGGGGCAAGGATCTCGCGGAAGTGCGGGAGCGGGGCATATCCTTCCTGGACAACATGGTGCTCAAGGGCGCCAACAATGCCGGCGCCCTGAAGTCCAACGTGGACTTTCTCAGGGAAAAGACCAACCGGATTTTGCTGTTCTAGTTTTTTTGGTGAAGCAACGTTTGTGAAAACCGGGGCCGTTCGCCCCGTATCTTGCCAGGGTCCCCCTGGCCCCCGACCGGGGAATACAGTTGAGTCCCTTGCGGCTCGTATACCGGAAAACTCATGGATAGAGAAAAGAAACTGCAACAACTTGGCGAACGTCTCAACTACATTCGCGATATATTTGCGGGCAAGCATAACGAAAACGTGCGCCTGCTCGAAACGAAAATGGCCGACTACCGGCAGCGTGAGGCCATGCTTTCCGACCAGGAAAAGACCGAGGCCGTCACCACGCTTGCGGATTTGTTCGACTTTGTTGAACGCAAGCTTGAAGCCGACCTGACGCCCATGGACAAGGTGCGCGTCGTGCGCCACCCGCAGCGCATCTGCCTGCGGGACATCCTGGAAAACGTCTATGACAACTATACCGAGATCGGCAGCAAGGACGAACACTCCATAGACCCCGCCATGGTCATTGCCCGCGCGTACATTACCCGCCGCCAGGGCAAGAAGGTGTTCAACCAGTCGGTCATGGTCATCGGGCAGGAAAAAGGGCACGGCGAGGAATTCCGCAACGGCGGCTCGGTAAAGCCGTTCGGTAACGCCAAGGCCCAATATTACATGAAGATCGCGGAAACGGAAAATATCCCGATCCATACCTATATCTTCACGCCCGGCTCGTTCCCCATCGAGGATTCCCCCGGCGCGGGCCAGCAGATCGCCAAGAACATTTACGAGCTGTCCAGCCTGCGCGTGCCCATCGTGGCCGTCATTTCCGAGGGCGGCTCCGGCGGCGCGGAGGCCATCGGCCTTGCGGACCGGCGCCTCATGTTGTCGCACGGGTATTATTCCGTCATCTCCCCCGAAGGCGCGGCAGCCATTGAAGGCCGCCTGCGCGAGGGCGAGCGCGCGACGCCGGAACTTATCGAGCGGTGCGCCAGCCAGATGAAAATCACGGCGGAAGACAACCTCCGCATGGGATACGTGGACTACGTCATCCAGGAGCCGGAACTCGGCGCGCGCCCCTACCATTACGACTTCTTCCGTTCCCTGCGCCAGGAAATACTGCGGGCCACGGACGAGGTGGTGCTCAGCGTGCGCGGCATCGGGTTTTTCCGTTCCCTGGGGGCGAAATTCCGCCGCAAGAAACCGGCCGACGGGATTGATTACGATACCTCGCACGTGCGGTGGAACCTTTCCAGCGGCAAGCTGGACAAGCTGGTGGCCAAACGCCACCGCAAGTTCCGCAAGCTTTCCCTCCAGGCGCACCACGACGAACGGCCGAAAGTTTCCCGCATGCGGGAAAAGATCACGTCGTTCTGGTGGGATTGGGCCTCGCACTTCAAGTATGACTTCCTGGGCAGGCGCAAACAGAGCGTGTCTTACGCTCTTGAGGATATCGACGCTGAAGTGCGGTTCATGACCCAGCGGCTTTTCGGCCCGCTGGTCAGGGTGTTCCGCAAACTGCCGGGCTTTTCCAAGCGCAAGACCGAGGAAACGGAACGCCAGTTGACGGAACTCTCGGAATGGGACGAACAGGACGCGCGCGGCGGCAACTGGACCTACGTCAGCCCCCGGTCCAAGGAAGACCGTTCCATAACCTGCCCCAACTCCAAGGTTCAGGGCTGCCTCGATCTGTGGGCGCCCGACCTGTACGGCGAATTCGCCGGGGTTTGCCCCAACTGCGGGCACCATTTCCCCATGGAGTACGAGTGGTACCTCAGCAACGTGTTCGATCCGGGTTCCATCCATGAGTTCAACGCCCAGATCGAGGCGGGCAACCCCCTGGATATGCCCGGCTTTGACCTGAAGCTGGAACAGGCGAAAAAGGCCACCGGGCACAAGTCCGGCTGCATGACCTTTGAAGCGCGCATCAACGGCATCCGCGTGGTCGTCGCCATGTTGATGGCCAACTTCCGCGGCGGCACCGTGGGCGCGGCCGAAGGCGAAAAATTCCTGCGCGCGGCGGCCCGGGCCAGAAGGAAACGCTACCCCTTCATCGCCTACGTGCACGGCACGGCGGGCATCCGCATCCAGGAAGGCACCAACGGCGTCATCCAGATGCCGCGCTGCACCATGGCCGTCCGCCGCTACATCGATGCCGGGGGCTTGTACGTCGTCATGTACGACACCAATTCCTACGCCGGTCCCATTGCGAGCTTCCTCGGCTGCTCGCCGTACCAGTTCGGCATCCGCTCGGCCAACGTCGGCTTTGCCGGTCCGGGCGTCATCACGGAAACGACGGGCATGGTGCTGCCGCCCCATTACCATAACGTGTACAAGGCTCTGGCCCGCGGGCATATCCAGGGCATCTGGGACCGCCGGGAAGCGCGCTTCAACCTGACCCAGGCGCTGCACACCATGGGCGGCCGGAACCTGTATTACCGATAGACTCAATGCCTCCCCGTGAGGCGCACAGGATACACCATGTTGGACGTAAGCAAGCTGCTTGAAGAAATACAGGCTTCCCCCTATGCGGAAATCACGGTTACCGCGCCGCACAGCGGTATTTTGACGTTTCCGGCCATCAAGGCCGGGACGAAAGTCATGGGGCCTTCCGGCCAGTACAAGGAAAAAGAGGGCACGCTCCTGGCGACGCTGGAACGCGAGCGCAACCCCAAACCCATTTACGCGACGGAAAAGGGCGAAGTGACACTCGTTCACGAAGAATTGACCGGAACCTTCGTCCAGGCGGGAACGGAGCTTATGAAGCTGCGCCACTACCTCTCCCGCGAGGAAGTGCTCTCCGCCATTCTGAAAAAAGCGCTGCACCTTTTTCCGGCCCCGGAACGGGCGAAATATTACTTTATCCCGACCGTGGACGTGAAGATCAACGTGTCCGGCCCCAAGGCCATTTCCGTCTATGACGGCATGGACCTTTTCATCATGTCGCGCATGAAGCGCGAAAGTCCCCTCGCGTACACCGGGCCGGAAGGCGTCATCTACGCGGTGTATTTCTCGCGCAACGAGAACATGGACGCGGGACAGCCCCTCATCGGCGTGTGCCCGCCGGATATGGTCAGCGCCATCGAGGATGTGGTCATGCGCGTGCAGACCGAATGGCGCGAAGAGGACTAGGCCATGGGGCGCGTATTGACGGTCCGGTTGAGCGTGACAACGTATAATGAAGAGGACGTATTCCGCTCCTGGCCCCGTTTGTGCGCGCTTGCCTGGCCCGGGAAAGGGCAGGTTTTCCAGGACGGCTGGAAGCCGAACCCCGAGGTTTTCGCCCCTCCCGTGAAGGCCGAGCCCGTCCGTCGGGGCGTGATGGAACTCGCGCAAGGGCTTTTGGAAGAATCCCGGCTGGGCGATTGGGACAAGGACGTCAAAAGTAAACTGGCAGCCGGGTTGCGCGAGCTGGAAAAAAACGCGGCAACGCTGGAAGCGGCCCTTGCCGACTGGCAGCCGCAGGCCGCGAACACCGCGACCAACCAGATCGAGGACACTCTGGACTCGTTGGAAGAGAAGCTGGCATAACTGGACAAAACGGGCGATTTTGCCTGCCACCCGTGTCGGCAGCGCGCATGGCGGCTGCCTGAGGAGAGGATCATGCTGAACAAAGTGATGCTTATCGGCAGATTGGGCCGCGACCCCGAATTACGGTATTCCGCTTCCGGAATGCCCATGGCTAACCTGCGCATCGCCACGGATGAAAGTTACACCGACCGGGACGGCAACAAGGTGGACCGGACGGAGTGGCATTCGGTGGTGGTTTTCCAGCGCCAGGCGGAAAACTGCGCCAACTATCTCGCCAAGGGGAGCCTCGTCTTTGTGGAGGGGAGCCTGCAGACCCGTAAATGGCAGGACCAGCAGGGCCAGGACAGATACACCACGGAAATCAAGGCCCAGCGCGTGCAATTCCTCGACCGTAAAGGTTCGGCGGGGCAGGGCGACTATGCGAGCGGGCCTTCGGACCAGCAATATGGCGGGGACCAGCAATTCGGCGGCGGGCAACAAGCCGGTGGCGGAAAACAGTATGGCGGCGGCCAGCAAGGCGGAGGACGCGGCAGCGCGCCCCAGCGCCAGCAGCCGAGAAATCCCGAACCGGAAGATCTGGGCCCGGCCTTTCCGTCCGAAGCCAGCGGAATGGACGACGTGCCGTTCTGAAAAACACTTCTATCCGTCACGCTAAAACATCCTGGTATCCTGTTCGGCTGTCAGGATGTTTTATCAATGCTGTCCGGCTAAGGTGCGTTAAATATGTTCAAAATCTCCGAGGTTTATGCTACAAAACAGTTGCATAACCCATTGCAGCCCAAGGAGATTTTGAACATGAGCCATCATAATACACTCTTTTCTCAAATGCTATCATTGATTCCCAGACATGTTTTTCAGAAACTGGAAGCCCGGCATAAAACAGGTCGTTCTTCTCGACAATTCGGCTTTAAGGAACAGTTTACGGTCATGGCTTTTATCCAGCTTGCAGCAAGGCGCTCCATGCGTGACGGATTGCGCTGTTTGGCCGCCTGCGGCAAGAGGCTGTATCATTTTGGCCTTTTTCCCGTTGCACGTTCCACTTTCTCCGATGCCAACAACTCCCGGCCTGTGGGCTTTTTCAAAGATCTATTTGCCGACATGTACAGCCTGTGTGTTCCCAAGGCCTCCAAACACAAATTTCATTTCAAATGCAAACTTTACAGCATGGACGCCACCACCATCAGCCTGTGTTTGTCGCTGTTTCCCTGGGCCACGTTCCGCCAAAACAAGGGCGGCGTCAAAATGAACACAGTGCTTGACCACGATGGTCATATCCCGGCATTTGTCACCGTTGATGTGGCCAAAACGCACGAAAGCCGTATGGCGAAAAGTCTTTCTCTGCCCAAAGGCTCCATCGTGACCTTCGACAAAGGCTATGTCAGTTACCCCTGGTTTCAGACCCTGCTCGAAAATGGCATCTTTTTCGTCACCCGCCTGAAGGACAACGCTGTTTACAAACTGCTGGAGCGCCGCCCGGTGAACCGCACAAGCGGGGTTACTTCCGACCACATTATCGAAGTGAAGCACAGCCGGGGAAAAGTCTTGCGCCTGCGTCGCATCGGCTACCGGGACGCCGAAACAGGCAAGCGTTACGAATTTCTGACAAATCACTTTCGCCTGTCCGCCCGCACCATCGCCGATATTTACAAAGAACGCTGGAAAATCGAACTCTTTTTTCGCGAAATCAAACAGAATCTACGCATCAAAAGCTTTGTCGGGAACACGGAAAATGCTGTATTGATTCAGATTTATACCGCGCTGACCGTCTACCTGCTCCTGGCCTACCAGAAATTCCTGAGTAAAACAGGGCTGTCCGTGCAGCAACTTTTCCAAATCGCCTCACTGAACATCCTCGGAACAGACTCGCTGGAAGAACTCCTGAAGCCCCGACGACGAAAAAATGAAAACCTCTATAACCTCAGTCTGTTATCCTTGGCAGCTTAACCGGACAGCATTGATGTTTTATTTTGTCATGATGTTTGGAATGGGGCCGTTTTTTAGCCGCATGCGTCATGTGGCGGCTTTTATAAAAGGAAAGATTGCAATGAGAGTTGCCAAACCCATGCAAACGGGCTATTCAAAAGCATTTTTTGCCGACGTTTAACCTGCCTGTGTGTAAAGAGCGCCATGCCGTCCGAACTGGTCTCCATTGGTATTACGATAACGGTACTCCTCGTTGCAGTCGTTTTTTTCGCAATCGGGAAGCTTCGATCCGACATCGTGGCCCTGTGCGCGCTGCTCTGCCTGCTGCTCACCGGCGTGCTTACCCCAGCCGAGGCCCTGAGCGGTTTTTCCAACAACATCATTCTGACCATCGCGGGGATGTTCATCGTCGGCGGCGCCATTGTGCGTACCGGGCTGGCCAACATGATCAGCGACAGAATCCTGTCCGTGGCCGGTACCAACCAGAACATGCTGTTCATGGTTTTTATGCTTATCACCGCTCTGGTCGGCTCGCTGGTCAGCAGCACCGGAACCGTTGCCATCATGATGCCCATCGTCGTGAGCCTGGCGACGTCCATCAACGTCAGCCCCAGCCGCTTTCTGATGCCGCTGGCGTTCATGGCCAGCATCGGCGGCATGCTTACCCTCATCGGCAACCCGCCGAACATGGTGGTGAACGATGTATACGTCAAGGCCGGGTTTGAGTCGCTGACGCTTTTTTCGTACCTGCCCGTGGGCATGGTCTGTTTGTTTTTCGGCCTGTTCATTTTGGCCCCCGCGACGTCCGCCTTTCTCGCCCGCCGCAAGCACGACACCGTCAGTACGAAAAGCAGGGGCGCGGCCCTTTTCGAACTCATTGAACAATACGACCTGTCACAGAACAGCTATATCGTCTCCGTCCCGCACAATTCTCCCATGGTCGGGAAAAGCTTGCTGGAGCTCGGGTTGCCCGACCGCTTCGGGATAGCTGTTCAGGAAATCAGACGGACCGCGAAAAACGGCTCCTCACTCTTTACGAGCAGCAAAGAGGAGCAGATACCCCCCAGCGCCCGTACCGTGATTCAATCGGGTGACACCATCTATTGCCAGGGGGCCAGCGAACGCATCACGGATTTTGCCGGGGAAATGAAGGTCCGCGTGCAGGGAACGCTGAAAAAGGAAAACGGGCGGGGCAAATACCGCTTCGACTCTGTGGGCTTATGTGAACTTGTCATTATGTCGGCGGCCACCATCGTGGGCAGAACCATCGCCGACTCCGGCTTGCGCGAGCAGTACGGCATCAACGTGCTGGGTATTCACCGGCGGAACCAGTACATCCTTGATGATCTGCGAAACCAGGTCATCCAGTCGGGCGACGCCATCCTTGTGCAAGGGACCTGGGCCGACCTGACGCGGCTGGACGACAAAACCCGTCACTGGGTCGTTGTGGGCCGCCCCCAGGAGCATGCTGCCGCCACCACCAGAAGTGAGAAGATGCCCCTGGTGGCCGCCACTGTGTTCTTGATGATCGGCTGCATGGCCACCGGCTTGCTGCCCACGGTGACCGCCGTGCTGGCCGGAGCCATGGTGCTGATTCTCGGCGGATGCTTCCGCAACATTGAAGGCGCGTATTCCTCGATTAACTGGGAAACCATCGTGATGATCGCGGCCATGCTGCCGATGGCCATCGCCATGGAGAAAACCGGGCTGGTCGGCATGGCTTCCGAAGTGATAACGCAACTGGGAAGAGACTACGGCCCCACGGCCGCATTCGCGGTAGTGTACGGCATCACTTCCGTCATGAACATCATCATCAGCCAGACGCCGGTCTCCTTGCTGGTGGCTCCGGTGGCCATTCAAATCGCGGTCGACCTGGGGTGCAGCCCGCTGCCTTTTTTATTCGGTGTGGCGACCTCCGCCTGCATGTGTTTCGCCAGTCCTTTTTCCACCCCCTCCAATGCTCTGGTCATGTCCGCCGGGCGGTACACCTTTTTTGATTACCTGAAAATCGGTTTGCCGTTACAGGTACTTATGGGAGTGGTCATGGTTATTGCCCTGCCGTTGCTTTTTCCTTTTTAGCGATTTCCCCCTGTTTGATGCCCGCCTGAACGCGTATTCCGGTCTGCCCCCCTTGACCGTGCCGGGATGTTGGTCGCTTGTGTTCGTTTTCACAAAATAAACCATTCCCGACTGTACCCTGTAGTTATTTCATAATATAATATAAAACAATAATAACAAATAATTACTCTATATTTAAAAACGTTTTGCAGATGCGCCGCCTTGACATCCACTATGATTAATGCTCAAAAAGAACCAAAATAGATAAAATTTTGATCAACTTTGAGTAAGGAGAGCAGTATGCTTCCTGCCAGGCGACGCTCAGAGATGGCTGTTTTCATACAGCAAAACGGCGGCGTGGACACGGATACGCTTGCCAGGCATTTCGGTATATCGGTCATGACCGCCCGGCGTGATCTGAAAATTCTTGAGCAGGAGAACATGCTCAAGCGCACCTGGGGCGGAGCCGTTCCCCCGCATTTTCTCTCCCACGAAATTCCTTACGCCAGTAAAGCCGCGACCATGCTGGAGGCCAAAAAGGCCATTGCCGCCGTGGCTGCCGAGCTCGTTCAGGACGAAAGCTGCATTATGCTCGATGCCGGAACCACGACGCTGGAACTCGCGGACCTGCTCCGCGGCAGAACCGTTACGGTTATCACACCGGATTTACAGATAGCGCTGCTCCTTTCTTCCAGCCCCACCGTCACTGTGTACGTCACGGGCGGGTGGATTGATCCGCTCAGCCGGTCCTGCAACGACCAGAGCGCGGTGGATTATCTTTCGCAACTCAGCGTCACCCAGGCGTTTATCGGGACCAACGTGTGGGATGCCAAGCACGGCGCGACCACCAGCTCCACCGCGAAAATGCGCGTGAAAAGGCAGATGATCGCCTGCGCCGAGCAGGCCGTGCTGCTGGCGGATTCTTCCAAGTTCGGCACGTTCAGCACCTGGGCCGTGGGGGAGCTCGCCGATTTTTCCTGCATCATTTCCGATTCAGGCCTGCCGCGCAAATCGCGCGAGTCCATTGCCACGGCTGAGGGAGTTTTGCGTCTGGCGTCCTTTGTTCCGGAACCGGAAAGTACCGTTTCCAAACGCGCGGAGATGCCATGAAAATCGTTGTCGTCGCGGACGACCTCACGGGCGCCAACTCCAACGGCGCGCTTCTGACGGCCAAGGGGTTCCCGAGCGCCACCTGTCTTGATCTTGAAAAATGGGATCCGCGGGAGTTCGAGGGCTATACCGCCGTCGCGTTCACCGCGGACAGCAGACTTTTGAACCCCGGGGAAGCCAGGGAAAAGGTCCGCAAGGCCGTCTCTTTGTTCGCCGCGCAAAAGCCGGTGGTCGTCTCCAAACGGATTGACACCACATTGCGGGGCAATGTGGGGGCGGAAATCGAAGGGGCTCTCGCCGCGCTTGACGCGGCAGCCGGGCCCGGCGGCGAAAAGGCCGTGGCCGTCGTGGTGCCGCCGTTTCCCGGCTCGGGCAGAATCGCCGCCGGGGGGTATCTCATCGTTCACGGCATCCCCCTGGAACGCTCGCCCATCGCCCGGGATGCGGCCACTCCGGTCAAATCGTCTTCCACCATCACGGTTATCGCGGAGCAGACCGACCTGCCCAGCGGCTTCATTTCCCTGACGACCGTCCTCGCCGGGCCGGAAGCCGTGCGCGCGGAAGCGCTGCGCCTCTGGCGCGAGGGGTGCCGCATCATCGTTTGCGACGGTGTGACCAACGACGATATCGTGGCGGTGGCCCAGGGATTTCGCGAGATGCCGTTCCCGGTTCTCGCCGTGGACCCCGGTCCGTTCACCGCGGAGCTGGCCGCCGTGCGCCTGGCCTCCCCGGAAGTCGAGTTCGTGGACAGGGTGCTGACCATCATCGGGAGCACCAGCGAATTGACCCAGCGCCAAATTGAAACGCTCCGCCTGGCCCATAAAACCCATATCGTGCGCGTGGATTGCGAAAAACTGCTTGATGCGGACCGGCGGGAGCGGGAGATAGAGGCAGCCGTCACGGCCCTCTCCAACCCGCAAGGCGCCAATGTTTTCGGCGTGTGCACGGTGGAGCGGCCCGAGGACGTGTTTTCCATGGAGGAATTGTCCGCGCGGCTCGGCCTCACGCCGAGCGAAATATCCGTGCAGATCAACACGGCGCTCGCGGCCATAGCGGAGCGGCTGCTGGGTAAACCGGAGCTGCGTATCGGCGGGCTCTACACCTCGGGCGGCGAGGTCACGGTCACAACCATCCGGACTTTGGGCGGAACGGGCTTCAGCGTGCGCGACAACGTCATTCCGCTGGCCGTGTACGGCCATGTTCTGGGCGGCAGCCATCCCGGCCTGCCCATGGTGACCAAGGGCGGCTTTGTGGGCGACAGCGAAGGACTCGTGCAGTGCGTCGAGTTTCTCTTCACCAAAATAGGAACCCAAACCAGACAATCTCTAGGATAGCATATGAAACCGATTATTTGTGTACCGATGGGCGATGCCGCCGGCGTGGGGCCGGAAATTCTCATGGCCTCCATGGTTGACCCGGCGGTCCGTGACAATGCCTGCGTCGTGGCCGTCGGCCATGAGGAAATATTGCGCCGGGCGGGCAAGGCCATGGGCGTGGACGTGGCGATACGCCGGGTTGACGAAAACCTGTCCGGTCTGGACGAGAAGGCGCTCAACCTGCTGCACCTGGACAATATCGACCTGAATGCCTTTGCGTACGGCAAGGTCAGCGCCATGTGCGGCCAGGCCGCGTTTGACTATATTAAAACGTCCGTCGATCTTGCGATGGCGGACAAGGTCGACGCGCTGGCAACAACGGCCATCAACAAGGAATCCTTAAAGGCCGCCAACGTGCCGTTTATCGGCCATACGGAAATTCTGGCCGGACTGACGAACAGCAACGATCCCCTGACCATGTTCCAGGTCCACGACCTGCGGATTTTTTTCCTCACCCGGCACATGTCGCTGCTGGATGCCTGCAAGGCCGTGAAGCGGGAGCGGGTGCTCGATTATATCCGCCGCTGCACGAATGCGCTGCGCCGGCTGGGCATTGACAATCCGAGCCTGGCCGTCGCGGGCCTTAACCCCCACAGCGGGGAGCACGGCCTCTTCGGCTGCGAGGAGGATGCCGAGATCGTGCCCGCGATCGAGGACGCCCGTAAAGAAGGTTACCGGGTGGAGGGCCCGAAACCGGCTGATTCGGTATTCCACTTCGCGCTGAAAGGCGCGTGGGACGCGGTGCTTTCCCTGTATCACGACCAGGGGCACATCGCGTCGAAGATGGTGGATTTTGAACGCACCATTTCGCTCACCCTCGGCCTGCCGTTTTTGCGGACGTCCGTGGACCACGGCACGGCCTTTGACATCGCGGGCACAGGCAAGGTCAGCGCGGTGAGCATGGTGGAGGCGATCCGCCTGGCGGCGCTGTACGCGCCGAATTTCCGCAAGGGTTTGTGATGCCGGCCCGATAAATACTATTTTCGTCCAAGCAGGGCAGTGTTATAGAGTTACATATATTCCCGTTTTAGCCCGCCAGACACGAAAGGAGCACGTTCTATGGCAAATTTCGGCACCGTTTTCGCATCCCCGGGGTTTATCCGGGTAGGCAAGGGCATCAGCCGTTCCCTTGGGGAATTGCTGAAACCCCGCAACGTTTGCAAGGTGATGTTCGTCACGGACCCGGGCATCGCGGCATTGAAGCTCGACGAGCCTGTCCGGAAATCGCTTGAGGAGGCGGGCATCGCCGTCGCCGTGTACAACCAGGTCGGTGCCGATCCCACCCTGGACCAGGCCAAGGAAGTTATCGCGCTCCTTACCGCCGACAAGCCTGATCTGGTCATCGGGTTCGGCGGGGGCAGTTCCATCGACGTCGCCAAGATCGCGGCGGTTATGACCGGCAATCCCGGCGGAGACCTGCGCAAGCTGGTCGGCGTCAACCTTGTTCCCAACCCCGGCTTGCCGACGCTGTTCATCCCCACCACGGCGGGCACGGGGTCGGAAGCGACCAATATCAGCATCCTGAACGACGTGGAACGGCAGGTGAAACTCGGCATTGTGTCCGAATTCATGTACGCCCACACCGTGCTGATCGACCCGGAACTGACGCTGAGCCTGCCGCCGCGCATGACGTCCTGGACCGGGCTTGACGCGTTGATCCACGCCATTGAGGCGTATGTCAGCCGAGCGGCGACCCCCCTGACGGACTGCCTGGCGGTGCGGGCCATCGAGCTGATCGCCAAGTATCTGCGCAAAGCCTATGCGGACGGCGCAAACGTGGAAGCCAGGGAAGGCATGCTTACGGCGAGCCTGCTGGCGGGCATGGCTTTTACCAATACGCAGTGCGGCGGGGCTCATGCCTGCGCCATGGCGGCGGGCGCGCGCTACCACCTGGCGCACGGGCTGGCCACCACGCTTATGCTCCCGGCGACCATGGAATACAACCTGATTGCCGCGCCGGAGAAATACCGGCATATCGCGGAAATTTTCGGCTACCACACGGCGGGGTTGTCTCTGTATGACGGGGCGGCGCTGTCCGTGCGGGCGGTGACGGATCTTGCCAAGAGCATGGATTTCGTTTTCGGCCTGGAAAATTACGGCGGCGCCGAAGCGCATGTGAAAGAAATGGCCCCGCTGACGCTCCTGAACGCGCGCCTCTGGAACAGCAACCCCAGAGCGGTGGACCAGGCGCAGGTGGAAAAAATCCTGCTTCGCAGCTTCGGCGACTGGCCCAAATAGCAAAACCGGCATGCCGGGCCGCCGGCGCGGGGCGTAACCTTCGCCCGGAGGCGGCTCAGGCAGAAATTCGCGCACCATCTATACGGAGGAGACAGCGGAAAGACACCTTTGGAGGCTTTCAGGCGTCGTAACGACACAGTTTAGCAAAAAGGAATAAAAAAGGAGTTTGTAATGAAAAAACGCGTTGGCATTCTGATGATCGCGGCACTGGCTGCCGTTCTCATGGTTTCCGTGGCCCAGGGCAAGACCGTTTTTCGCGTCAACCACACCCTTGACCCCACTTCCCATTACCACAACGGTCTTCTCTACCTTGACAAACTTCTGAAAGAAAGAACAAAGGGCGAGCTGTCCCTGGACGTGTATCACTCCTCCCAGCTCGGTTCCGAGCGTGACGCTATTGAAGGCGTGACCATGGGCACCCTGGAAATGTCCCTGGTTTCTTCCGCCCCCCTGGCGAACTTTACCAAGACATTCATGGTGTTCGACCTTCCGTTCATCGTCACTGACCGCGAAAAAGCCTACAAGTGGATGGACGGACCGGACGGCCAGGCTATTCTGAAGTCTCTGGAAAAGCAGAACATGATCGGCCTTTCCATCTGGGAGAACGGTTTCCGCATGCTGACCAACTCCAAACTGCCGGTGAAAAAGCCCGCGGACGCCAAGGGCCTGAAAATCCGCCTGATGGAAAACCCGGTCCACCTCGCCACGTTTAAAACCCTGGGCGCCTACCCGACCCCCATGCCGTTCGGCGAACTGTTCACCGCCCTGCAGCAGAAGACCGTTGACGGGCAGGAAAACCCGCTGGTCATCATCTACACCTCCAAGTTCTACGAAGTGAACAAGTACGTCAGCCTGACCGGCCACTTCTACGCCCCGGCCATTCTGCTTATCAACAAGCAGGTATGGGAAAAGCTGACCCCCGAGCATCGCGACATCATGACCAAATCCATTGCCGAAGCGCGTGACTGGGAACGCAATTTCAGCAAGAACGGCGAAGCGAAGCTCATCGAAGACCTGAAGAAGGGCGGCGCGGAAATTATCGAAGTGGACAAGGCCGAATGGGCCAAGACCCTCGCCCCCGTGTACAAGGAGTTTGAATCCACCATCGGCAAGGACGTCATCGACAGCCTGGTCAAGGCGCAGAAGTAACGTGCATCGTAACGGCAGCGGGCCCGCGGGCTCGCTGCCGGTCTTTCAGGCTCCGCCCGGTTAATTTCAACTTCGGCCCTCAGCCGCGAAACGAGGCGTTATGCGTAAATTTATCGACAATTTTGAGGAATACGCCATCCTCGTCCTGTTCCCCGTCATGGTCGTTGTGGTGCTCGCCGCGACAACCGCCCGCTATACCGGTTTTTTTTCCATGTTCTGGGGTGAGGAAGTGGCCCGGTATACCATGGTGTATCTCGGCTATATCGGCATAGCCCTTGCCATGAAGCGCCGCGCGCATATCGGCGTGGCGGTGCTTACCGACATGGTCAAAAGCAAAGCCGGCAAGCGCCTTGTCATTATTGTTCAGGCAGCGATCATCCTGACGTTTTGCGGCATCATTTCCGCGTTTCTTTTCACCATCATCGGCAAACAGATGGTGATCGGGCAAACGTCGCCCGCCTTGATGATTCCCATCTGGATCGCGTACGCCGGCGTGCCCCTGGGCATGATCCTGCTCGCCGTGCGCACCATCCAAGCCTATTGGGGCGACTGGCGCAGACTGGACGGGGAGGTGTAACCATGGGTTTTGCTATGTTCGGAACGTTGTTCGCCCTTCTCGCTATGGGCATTCCCATTGCCATCTGCATCGGTTTTTCCGCCATCGTCGGCATTTTGAGCGGCCCGTTGCCCATCAGCCCCATCGTGGTGGGGCAGCGCATGTTTACGGCCATCGATTCTTTCCCTTTCATGGCCATTCCCTTTTTCATGCTGGCCGGCGGCATCATGGAGCACGGCGGCATATCCAAGCGCCTGATCCGTCTTGCTTCCGCACTGGTGGGGTCTTTCAGGGGCGGGCTCGGCCTGATTACCGTCGTGGCTTCCGCTTTTTTCGGCGCCATCAGCGGTTCCAACCCGGCGACCGTGGCGGCAATCGGGGGCATTATGGTGCCTTCCATGGTCAAGGAAGGGTATAAACCGCCTTTCGCCGCGGCGACCGCAGCCGCAGCGGGCACGCTGGGCGTGGTCATACCGCCCTCCATCCCCATGATCACTTACGGCGTTGTCGCCGGCGTATCCATCGGCGATCTTTTTATCGCCGGCATTGTGCCTGGCGTCGTTCTTGCGTTTGTGTTGTGCGTATGCGCCTCTCAAATGGCGAAAAAGCTCAATGTGCCCACCTCCGGCGCGTTTCGCCTGAGCGAACTCGGCGCGGCCTTTTACGGGGCTATTCTGGCGCTGTTCATGCCCATAATCATTTTGGGCGGCATTTACGGCGGCATTTTCACCCCGACGGAAGCCGGCGCCGTTGCCTCCCTGTACAGCCTCATCGTGAGTTTCCTTATTTACAGGGAAATGGACATGGAAACGATGAAGAAAATCATCATCAACGCCGGGGTGAGCACGGCGATAGTGTTTTTCGTCATCGCCTGCTCGCAGTCTTTCGCGTGGCTGCTCAACGTGGGCAAGGTTTCCGAGGCCATCGTCAACGGCATGATGGCGATAACCACCAACGCTTTCGTCCTGATCCTGCTCATCAACATCTGCCTGCTTTTCCTGGGCGTATTCCTGGAAACCCAGGCCATAATTCTTCTCGTAACGCCCATTCTGCTGCCCATCGCGGCCCAGATAGGGCTGGACCCGCTGGCGCTGGGCATCATCATTATCGTAAACACGTCGCTGGGCATGATTACGCCGCCCATGGCCGTCAACCTGTTTGTGGCGCAGGGGCTTGTGCGCGAGCACGGCACGACCCTTGAGCAAATCAGCAAATACATCATCCCGTTCTTTTTTGTGGAACTGGGAATCGTGCTGCTGCTCAGTTATGTGCCGACCATTGCCCTGGGGCTGGTTACGATTATCCGGTAACGCCGTTGTGGACGGCCCGGAAGCCCGTGCGGCTTCCTTTGCAAACGAAAACTCCCCGCGACCGGCAATGGCGCGGGGAGTTTTCGTTTAAGGATGCGGAGTTTTCTCAGCCGTGGCAAACCTGCTCGCTGCTCAAAATGGGAATCTTCGCTTCCCGCAGGACTTCCATGGCGGCGTCCAGGTTGTTGAAGCGGAAGATAAGGACGGCGTTGTCGCCCTTTTGCAGAAACGCGTACATGTATTCGACGTTGATACCTTTCTTGCCGAGCATTTGTAAAATGGCGTTAAGCCCGCCGGGAACATGGGGCACTTCAACGGCGACGACGCTGGTCAGCCCCACGGTGAAACCGGCGCTTTTCAGCGCGGTTTTGGCCGTTTCGTGGTCATTGACGATGAGGCGCAGGATGCCGAAATCCGAGGTATCCGCGAGGGAAAGGGCGCGGATGTTGATGCAGGCCTTTGCAAGAACGTCCGTGACTTCCGCCAGGCGGCCTGCCTTGTTCTCGAGAAAGATGGAGAGTTGCTCGATTTTCATTGCTGGGAACTCCTGTATTGGCAGCATGCATGCACATGGCGTTACACTTTACGACAGTATCAGAATATCACTCCCGATCCGCCTTGACAAGGCGGGAGGGGGTACCATCCCGGAATGACTACATGAAGTCCGGATCAATCGCGGCAGCGCCGTTGCCCATCATGATGCGGACGTAATACACGCTGCGCTGGTCCACCGGCACGATGGGAAACTTCTGGCGGCAGACGTCGCAGGTGATGAGCCCGGGTTGCTGCGGGGCGACGAGGGGGAGTTCCCGGTTGCAAAACGGGCAGGTGTAGTAGAAGACCAGCTCCATGCCCGAAGGTTTCACCGGTGTAATGGGGCGCGAGGAGCTCATGCTTCCTCCCAAAGGCTTTTGCCGGTCATCGCCTCGGGCTGCGCGGCTCCCCAGAGATGCAGGATGGTGGGGGAGACGTCGCCGAGCTTGCCGCCGGGGCGCAGTTTTTTTACCGGGCCGTTGTCCAGGACGGCGAGCGGCACCAGATTGGTGGTATGCGCCGTCATGGGTTTGCCGTCCTCTGTGAGCAATTCCTCAATATTGCCGTGGTCCGCCGTGACCAGAACGCGCCCGTTCGAGGCGAGAACGGCGTCAACGATCTTTTTGGCGCAGGCGTCCACCGCCTCACAGGCCTTAATGCCCGCCGGGATGATGCCGGTATGACCGACCATGTCCGGGTTGGCCAGGTTGCAGACCGCAAAACCGTATTTGCCCGTGCGCCATTCCTCGACGAAGGTTTCGGCGACCTGGTAGGCGCTCATTTCCGGTTTACGATCGTAGGTGGCCACATCCCGGGGCGAGGGGATGAGGCGGCGCTCTTCGCCGGGGAACTTGTCTTCCCGGCCGCAGCTGAAGAAATAGGTCACATGGGCGTATTTTTCCGTTTCCGCGATGCGCAGCTGCTGCAAGCCCAGCGTTGCAACGATCTCGCCCATGGAGGCCGTCACTTCCGGCTTGGTGAAGGCCGCCGGCACGGGAATGGAGGAATCGTACGGGGTGAAGGTGGCGAAGGCCGCGAGTTTTGGCGCGTTACCCCGTTCAAATTCGGTGAAATCTTTCTCATGGAAGGCTTTTGTCAGCTGGCGGGACCTGTCGGCCCGGAAGTTGAAGAAGAAAAGCCCGTCGTTGTCCGCAATGCAGTGGGGCGCTTCATCGCCCGCGACCACGATGCGCGGCTTCAAAAACTCATCGGTTTCGTCGTTGGCGTAAGCCTTTTTCAGCGCTTCCACGGGATTTTCGACCGTTTTGCCTTCCCCGTGGACCATGGCGTTCCAGGCCAGGATATTCCGCTCCCAGTGCTTGTCGCGGTCCATGGCGTAGTACCGGCCTATCATGGTGGCAAGTTTCCCGTGCCCGATTTTTTCCATGTGGTCCAGAAGCTCCCGGATAAATCCGGCCCCGCTGGTGGGGGACGTGTCGCGGCCGTCCATGAAGGCGTGCACGAAGGCGGGAACGCCGGCGATTTTGGCCGCGTCAAGCAGGCCTTTGACGTGGTCGATGTGGCTGTGGACCCCGCCGTTCGACAAAAGGCCGATGCAATGCACGGCGCCGCCGGACGCTTTGGTTTTACCGAGCACGTCGCTGATGACGGGGTTGGCGGCAAATTCTCCCTTTTCCATGGCCACTTCGATCAACGTCATGTCCTGGTATACGATGCGGCCCGCGCCGAGGTTCATGTGGCCGACTTCGGAGTTGCCCATGTAGCCCGCGGGCAGGCCGACGGCGCGCCCGGACGCTTCAATGGCGGTGCAGGAGGGGTGGCCGAAGATAGAGTCGATGGCAGGGGTGTCGGCGAGGGACGCGGCATTGCCGGGTCCGGCAGGGGCGATTCCCCAGCCGTCGAGGATGAGCAGCACCGTGGGAGTCAGATTGTTCATGGCGACGTCTCTTTCTAGAAGGTCTCTATCGCGGGGGCATGCGCGCGCGTATCCCTTACGATCCCGGCGTTTTTCCACAGATCTTCGAGGCGGTACAGTTCGCGCGTATCTTCCTGGAAAATGCTGACAACCACGTCGTTCATATCCAGCAGGATCCACAGGCCCGTCTGGTACCCTTCCATGCGCAGGAATTCATACCGTTCCGTTTTGCTTTCCGCCAGAATATGGTCCGCCAGCCCTTGACCATGACGGATGGAACTTGCGGTAACAATGATAATGCCTTCGGTGAAGGTGTGGTTGTTCGTCAAATCAAGGGCGAGGATATCCTTGCCTTTTTTTTCCTGTAGCCAGCCGGAAACGCGTTCAAGTTTTTCCCTGACGGGCACATCGGCGAATTTCATCTTTGTGGGCATGCGGTAAATTCCTTTCTCCTTTCTATCAACGTACGGTACACCATGATCCGGTGTAGCGCAAATCTCAAAACCCATTGGCAGTCTTTCAATATTCCTGCCGGAAACGAATCGTGTCGCTTCCAGGCCTGCAGACCGTTTTTGTTGCCCCGGTCCGGCGGGGCGTGTTGACCGTATCGCGCGAATAGGGCAAAACAAACCCGTTATGTAACACTACGCCAAAGGATACGGCCATGATGTTTAATGTGGAAAAAGAAATGCTGCCCCGGGAAGAGTTACAAAAATTGCAGCTTCTGCGTTTGCGCAACCTCTGCGAGCGTGTTTACGCCAATGTACCCCATTATCGCAAGGCTTTTGATGCGGCGGGGATGCATCCTTCGGACGTTTGCTCCCTCGGTGATCTTGCCAGGCTTCCGTTCACGGAAAAGCAGGATCTGCGCAACGGGTATCCCTTCGGCATGTTCGCGGTGCCGCGCGACGTCATTGTCCGGCTGCACGCTTCCAGCGGAACCACGGGCAAATCCACGGTTGTCGGCTATACCCATCGCGATATCGATATCTGGTCGGAATGCATGGCCCGCAGCATGCGGGCCGCCGGCATGACCAGCCGTGATCTTCTCCATAACGCTTATGGCTACGGCTTGTTCACCGGGGGGCTCGGCGCGCATTACGGGGCGGAAAAGCTCGGCGCCACGGTCATCCCCGTTTCCGGCGGGGCCACCAAACGCCAGGCGCAACTCCTGCGCGATTTCGGCGCAACGGCCGTCTGCTGCACGCCGTCCTATATCCTTTTTCTGTACGAAGCCGCCGAGGAAATGGGCATCAACGTGAAAGAGCTTCCTCTGCGGGTCGGCATTTTCGGCGCGGAACCCTGGACCGAGGAAATGCGCCAGGATATCGAGAACAAACTCGGCATCGACGCGTTGAATATTTACGGCCTGTCCGAGGTCATGGGGCCCGGCATTTCCATGGAATGCCTGGAAGCCAAATGCGGCATGCATATCTGGGAAGACCACTTCCTGCCGGAAATCATCGATCCCGTCTCCGGCAAGGTCAAGGGCCCCGGAGAAACCGGCGAGCTCGTCCTCACCACCCTGACCAAAGAGGGCATCCCCCTTGTCCGCTACCGGACCCGCGACATTACCAGCCTGGACTACACCCCCTGCGCTTGCGGCAGAACCCACGTGCGCATGGGCCGCATCCTGGGCAGAAGCGACGACATGCTCATCATCCGGGGCGTCAACGTGTTCCCGCAGCAGATCGAAGGACTGCTCCTGGAAATGGAAGGCGTTTCCCCCCATTACCAGATCGAAGTGCGCCGCGAGGACAGCCTGGACGTCATGGAGGTCAAGGTCGAGTTCTCGGAGGAAATGTTCGCCTCCGACGAAGTGCGGCACATCCAGAAGCGCGAAGCCGACATCCAGAAGGCCATCAAGGACTTCCTCGGTGTTACCGCCAAGGTGCGCATGGTCGAACCCAAGAGCCTCGCGCGGTACGAGGGCAAATCCTCCCGCGTCACGGATCTTCGCGGGCAGAGCTGACGCCTGCCGGAAGAACCTGGAAAGAGAAAAACCGAAAAACCGAAAACACCCGCCTATGGCGGGTGTTTTCGGTTTTTGCAAGAAGGAGGCGCTGTCTAGGCTTCGGCGGGAAGGTCGGCCGTCTCCGGCGCTATTCCCCATTCTGCGAGGGAATTTTCGATAAACGAGTAGACCCGTTCGTGTTCTTCCTTGCCGTTGCCGGTCACCGTCATGGGTTCGCCGAACCGGAAATGGACGGGAATTTCCGGATGAATGGGCCCATGGTCCTTGAGCAGGCCGAAAAAGCCGTTCATGCCCCAGGCGTCCGTGCGCAGCGCCAGCGGCACGACGGGTACGTTCGCCTTGCGGGCCAGTTTCACGCCCATGGAGTTGAAGTGCTGCCTGTTGAGGCCGAAGTACCGCGTGCTTTGCGGAAAGACGATCACGGAAATGCCCTTGGCGAGATTCTCCAGCCCGCCCCGCATAACGGCGGTGAAGTCGGCGCGGGGGTCCTTGCGGTCCACGACGATGGGCTCGCGGGCCCGCATGATGTGGCTGAACACGGGATAGACGAGCAGACTCCGCTTGACCACGAAGGTCACGGGCCGGAACGGGCGGATGAGGCCGGGCAGCATGAAGGTTTCCAGCGTGCTCATGTGGTTGCCGATGAACACGCAGGGGCCGTCCATGTTCTTGAAGTGGCTGAATCCCGCAACCGTAACCTTGGTGCCGCACTTTTCCATGGCCTCGCGGATGGCGATGCTGGAGCGTATCCAGTCGTCTGAAGTATAGTTCCCGGCCCGGGCGATATTTGAGGCGCGTTTCAGCGTGGCGCACATGCGCCAGTAAAAACTGAGGTTCGGAAAAAACGAGGAAACGGGCAACGCCGCTGTTTCCGGCGTCACATACGGATCATCCGGGTAGGGATTAAGGGTGACGGCGTCGTCTATTAACGACTCTTTCCTCACGGGCATCGACTCTTCCTCGACAGGCATCACGTCCCTCCTTGCGGGCCTTTGCCTCCCCCTTTACGGGAGAGCAGCCGCTTCCACCAGTTGGAGAGACGGCCTTCTTCCCCAACTTCCTTGGGGTAGTAAAAGCGTTTGCCCGCGACCGAATCCGGCAGATATTCCTGGTCGACCCAGGCCTCGGGGAAATTGTGCGGATACTGGTAATCCTTGCCGTACCCCCACTGGCGCTGCAATTTGGTTGTCGCGTTGCGCAGATGCAGGGGGACGCCTTGCGGCCCGTTCATTTTCACCTCGCGCGCGGCATTGCCATACGCGGCGTACGCGGTATTGCTCTTGCGCGCAAGGGCAAGGTACACCACGGTTTCCGCCAGGGGGATAAATCCTTCGGGCATGCCCACGAACTCAACCGCCTGCTGGCAGGCTACCGCCAGGGGGAGGGCCTGCGGGTCGGCCAGGCCGACATCCTCCGAGGCGGAGAGAATCAACCGGCGGCAGATGAAGCGGGGGTCCTCGCCCCCCTCCAGGAGACAGGCGAGATAGTAAAGAGACGCATCCGGATCGCTCCCCCGGATGGACTTGATAAGCGCGGACGCCCGCTCGTAATGGCTGTCCCCGGTCTTGTCATGGCGCATGACGATCTCGGGCAGCGATTCCCGGATTCCTTCATTGGTGTGCTTTTCCGGGGGCAGGGCGGCCGTGTATTCCACCAGGTTCAGGAGCACGCGGGCATCCCCGTTCGCAAGGGAGGCCAGCATGTCCAGCGCTTCATTGTTGAGGGTGATGCCCAGGTCTTCCAGCCCGCGGCGGGCAAGGCCCTGCAACTCGGCCGCGGAAAGGGGGCGCAGGCGCAGCACGTGCAGCCGGGAAAGCAGCTGCGGCGTGACGCTGAAAGACGGGTTTTCCGTGGTGGTCGCGATGAGCGTCAATTCCCCGCTTTCAAGGATGGGCAGGAAAAAGTCCTGCTGCGCCTTTGAAAAACGGTGCAACTCGTCCAGGATCAGCACGTCCGTGCCCGCGAGCATTTTGCGGAGTTGGGTAAGACCGGCTTCCGGCGCGCTGATCCGGGTGATTTTCTGCCCGTGGGCCCTGGCGAGCAGGAGGGCGAGCGTCGATTTGCCGCAGCCCGGAGGGCCGAACAACAAGAGGCTCGGCAGCCGCTTGGCCCGGAGCAGGTTTTCTATTTTGGCCTTCAGGTGGTCCTGCCCGACGAATTTGGTGAGGTCGTCGGGACGGAGCCGTTCAGGCAATGGAGCGAGAATGCTCATGGCGTTGTTTCCTGTTGGCGCGCCCACCAGGCGAGCCCGAGGCAGAGCATGGCCGCCGTCTCCCACCGCAGCACGCGATTACCGAGACTGACGGGTGTAAAACCGGCTCCGGTCAGGCGCGTTATTTCCCGTTCCGAAAAGCCGCCTTCCGGGCCCAGCACATACAGGGCGTTCGCGGCGGGCGCCAGATCGCTCATGGAAAGAACCGCGCCTTTTGTATCGCCTTCCCACAGGACAAAACTTTTGTCAAAGCCGGAACGGGCCTTGATGAGCCCGTCCACCCCGTCCGGCAGGGTGGTCAGGGCGGGAAGCCAGGGATTGTTGCTCTGTTTGGCTCCGGCGGTCATCTGGGAGAACCAGGTTTCCTTGCTTTCCTCCGGCACTTTGCCCTGGCTGCGGTCCGCCTGCCAGAACCAGACGCCCGCCGCTTCCAGCTCCACGGCCTTTTCCAGAAGCCAGCCCCGGCGCAGCCCCCGGCCGTACCCGATGGCAAGGGTCACGCGCCCGATGGGGCGGTCATGCATCATAATATTGCGGGGCGTAAGGGAGACATGGCGTTTGCCTATATCGGCAACCGCAAAAGTGCCTTCACGGCCTTCGCCGTCGAGAAGGCGGACCGTTTCCCCCTGTTTGACGCGTAAAACCGTAACCAGGTGACGGGCTTCGGCCCCGGTCACCTGGTAGGGTTCTTGCCAGGCCTCAGCCGGCAGAAAAAACGTGTGCATGGTCAAAATACATCCCGGTGGGTCAGGCCAGTTTCATCCTGGCGGTTCCCTTGGTGTAAAAGGGCAGGGCAACGCGGCTTGCGGGCAGCTCGGTCTTGGACGCGAGAATGGTGAACTGTTCCGCGTCGGCGTGTTCCGCCGCGATATAGGCGAGAGCGACCGCATGCCCGAGGGACGGCGCAAAGGAGGCGCTGGTGACGATGCCGACCTTTTTGCCGTGCAACAGCACTTCGTCGTTGTGGCGCGCGCTCCGGCGCCCTTCCAGGGAGAGGCCGACAAGCTTTTCGCGCACGGTCAGGGCGCCCGCTTTGCCGATATAGGCCGCATCCGACGTCAGCATGCCTGCATACCCGCCTTCCGCAGGCGTGTGGCGGGTGTCGAGGTCCTGGCCGTACAGCGGCAGCCCCACTTCCAGACGGATGGTGTCGCGCGCGCCGAGGCCCGCCGGTTCCACGTCGGGGTCCGCAAGGCAGGCTTCCCAGAGCGCCAGGACTTTTGACGCGGGCAGGTACAGCTCGAACCCGAGTTCGCCGGTATAGCCCGTGCGGCTGACAAGCAGGGGCGCGTCGTCAAATTCGGCCTGCACAAGGCCGAAGTAGGGCATCTGCCGCCACGGGCCGGGCAGTATCCGTTCCAGGGCGGCAAGGGAGGCCGGGCCCTGGAGGTCGATTTTGCCCGTCTCGTCGGAAACGTCCTGTAAGGAAAGCCCGGCGGGAAGGCGGGAGGCTATGGCCGCGTAATCGCTTGCGCGGCAGGCGGCATTGACCACGATCATGTAGTGGTCCGTATCCAGGCAGTACACGATCAGGTCATCGCATATCCCGCCGTCTTCACCCAGCAGGAAGCCGTAGCGGCAGCGGCCGGGCTTCAACGTTTCCAGGTTGTGAGTGAGGGCTTTGGCAAGAGCGTCCTTGGCTCCGGGACCCTTGAGGATGAATTCCCCCATGTGGCAGATGTCAAAGAGCGAGGCTTTTTCCCGGGTATGCAGGTGCTCGGCGATGATTCCCTTGTACTGTATGGGCATATCCCAGCCCGCGAAAGGGGCCATTTTGGCTTTTTGGGCCACATGCCACGTGTGAAGCGGCGTTGTGAGAAGGGCTGTCATGAGGGCTCCTTTGCGGCGAATGAAGGGTGATACGGTGCTCAGTCCGCGCTTTGCGCGTACCGGGACAGCATTTCAGTGCGTGTTTTGCGGATGGCTTTAAACTCGTCCACAAGGCTGACGAGTTTGCGGTAGCTTTTTTTGATTTCCATCCCTCTCGGGGTGAGCGCGTCGTCTCTTTTCTCAATATAGTTGGCCAGCAGGTACCGGTCATTGAGGATGCTTTCCCCAATGGTGATGATGCTGGCCACCAGCGGGTCGAAATAGCTGACGATTTCAAACTTCAGGTCGTGCAGTTCCGCAATCACGCTGGCAAGCATGGCGTGGTAGGACAACCGCCCGGATTTGCTGTTTCTGTCGCGCAAATCTTCGAGGAGGCGGACTTTCCTGGCCTGCTGGATGTAATTGAATTTTTCGATGACCTCATAATGCAGGTCGTGGAGCGCTTCAAACACTTCGTAATGTTCCGGCGCGTGCAGGTACCTGTCAAGGATCCTGCTGATATTGCCGAAGAATTCGTCGCCATAGCCGATCATGCGGCGCTGGTGTTTGGAGAGCCAGGCATAGAGGAACTTGAGGCGTTTTTCCTCGGTATCCGTGTTTTCGACGATTTCATTCCGTTTATAAATAATCCGGCCGGTATATTCGCCGCGCACGATGTCGTTCAGGCGGAGGAACATGTTGCCGCCGTCGCGCAAAATGTTCACTTCGGTGGTGGGGATGCCTGTTATGGGGTGGATGACCTCATGCGATTCCACGGAAAGGGCGCGCTCCTGGCGCACGTTGTCCGCATTGAACGTATGCTGGCGGTACCGGACCCTGATGATGGCGACGTTTTTGTCCGTATCGACGAGGTAGCCGCCTTTCCTGAGGACATCCAGCCCTTCCATATCCGGGTCCAGGGCGACCAGGGCGGTTTTTTCCACCTTGGGGTACAGCTGGTTGGCGCTGTCGTTCCAGAGCGTCGTCAGGGTCCTGTCGGACTGGCCGAGAACCCGGATCAGGAACCGCTCGCCCATTTTGTGCAGCCGCCTGGCGAACAGGGCGGAAGAGGTGCGCCGCTCGGAGGCGACAGGGAACCCGTACAGCTCCATCAGGTGCTGGTACACAAAGTGGCGGTTGGCCTCATACATTTTGTTGTCGCCGACGGCGAATTTGTTGATGCGCAAACCGTAGCGCTTGATTTCCGTATCCAGGTCCGACGGGAGGGATGCGTAAACACCGGCAAGGTAGAATCCCTGCTTGGGGCTCGATTCGGGCAGCATGCCCATGACCTGCGCCCGGTCCATCTCCAGCAGATACGGGAGAAGGGCGGGGTAGTTCGCAAGGTCGGTTATGTTCTTTTTCGTGAAGTCCTGGCGTAGCGGCTCGTGCATGACGCGCGGAAGACGCATCTGCATGGTCTGCATGTTGCGGTTCAGCAGCGCGCTGTCAGACAGTTCCTGGCCTGGAAGGCCCGTGGGGTGAAAATTGTCGTACTGGAAGACTTCCTGGAAATAATTGAGCGGCCGTTCCAGAACGACCATGCTGAACCCCGGTATGCCCGTGTGTTCCCACAAGTCGGTATCAAAGGACGGAAGCAGTTCGCGGGGGTCAAGGGGCGGGTAATCCGGCACTTCGAGGTAGGGCTTGAGCAGGCAAAACCGCACGTGGACAAGGTCCAGGAAGTTTTTGAGTTCCGCCAGACTGTGTATTTCAGGCGCGCGCACAGACCAATGGTCATCCCATTTAAGGTAGGACTTGGTAAATGCCTTTCGCCACGAGATTTTCATAGGAGCCTGCTGGAAATACGTATATTGCCACCACAAAGTTTATATATTTTCTAGAAAATTTCCAGCATTATATCACGCCGGTATGATTTTATTCGCGATATCCGGCGGAGGCGGCGCAGGGCAGGCGTTTTCCAGGGAAGCCGCGTGTTCGCCGATTATGTCATACGTAATGCCATTATAGACGATTTTCGTGCAAAATCCATTACTATAGAATCTATATTTTCAAGGCGGCGCGCCTTTTGGAGCAAAAAAATAGGGCGCCAATCGACGCCCTGCCGGGGGATGGGGGGTACCCCCTTTTTGCCTCCCCACGGTAAACGCGGGGCAACGTTGATTAGATCCAGGATTTGCGGAACGCTTCCATGTAGGCGTACAGGACGGAAGACCCGCCGGTATGCAGGAAAAGAACGTTGGAACCCTTGGCGAATTTGCCTTTGCGCACCATGTCGACAAGCCCCGCCATGGCTTTCCCTGAATAAACGGGGTCCAGAAGGATGCCTTCCGTCCGGGCGAGAAGCGTCACGGCTTCCAGCATGCTGTCCGTCACCAGGGAGTAGCCGTCGCCCACGTAGTCGCCGTTGCAGTCCACCACTGACGCGGGGATTTCCCCGGCGCCGACGCGTTCCGCCGTCGCAACGGCAAGCTTGTGGACAAGGGGTTCCTGCTTTTCGCGGGGGCGGCTGACGTTGATGCCGTAAACTGGGATATTGGCGTGGCAGCCGATAAGGCCGACAACGATACCCGCATGGGTTCCGGCGCTGCCGCTGGGCACGACCATGCTGTCTATTTTCAGGCCGGATTCGAACGTCTGCTGCAGAATTTCCTGAGCGCAGGCCACATACCCGGTGGCGCCGATGGGGTTGGATGCGCCGCCCGGAATGATGTACGGTTTGCGGCCTTCCTTTTTCAGCTTTTCAGCAAGGTCGTTCATGGCCGCCACCATATCGGTGCCGCCCGGAACGACCGTGATGCTCTTGGCGCCCATGAGCTGGAACAGGAAGTTATTGCCGGAGGCTTCGGGCTTGTAGCTGCCCTTGACCCGTTCTTCAAGAACCAGATGGCAATCCATGCCCTCTTTGGCGGACCAGGCGAGCGTCAGGCGGCAGTGGTTGGACTGCACGGCGCCGCAGGTGATGACGGTATCCGCGCCAAGGCCAAGGGCGTCGGCAAGGCAGAAGTCAAGCTTGCGGGTTTTGTTGCCGCCCGCAGCTCCGGGAAGCATGTCGTCCCGTTTTATGTAGATATTGACGTTGCCGCCGAGGGCCTTGGAAAAAGAAGGGGCGGCTTCAATCGGGGTAGGGCCCTGCAAGTAGCCGCGTCTGGGAAAAATGGCGAGGTTCATACACATCCTCCTGATAAGTTATCCGCATATGGGTGCGGGGAACGGGCTGACAGCCGGCAGGGCTGCAAGGTGCATCCCTGTTGCTTTTCCGGACCATACCAAACACGCTGTCGCATGTCGACATTTTGTTTTCTTCTTGCTTTTCCGTATTGCGGCTCAAGAAAAAAATCCGAAAAAGCAAGGAGAAGCTTTCCAACGGTCAGTGAATATGGTATGGTATATAAAATCACCTCCTGAATAAATTATTAAAAATAAACAAGTATATCTTGTTACTCCAGGCTGAAGCAACCGTATGAAACATTCTTTTACTGCGGCGGTAGACTGCAGAGACACATACTTGACTCTTTTTGAGATGTTTGACAGAGCCGGAGTTCCTCCGGAATCGAACTGGCGGTCGATGTTGTTGTTTTTCAGAGAAGTAAAAGATTATCATGATCTTACCGACGCTCAAAAGATCGCCATTCAAGTATTGCTGGCCGGTATTCTAGAGAAAAAAGACTACTCGGAAGAACGGCTGAGCGCGGTTCTCAAGGAATACCACGAAATCCTGATTAAGCCGTACAGGGGCCAGGTTGACTCGCTGGTGCGGGAAGCGTCGAGCGCCGTGGCGAGTTTCCAGAAAATGCTTTCCAGCCGCTACGGCGACATCAACAACCTGGAAGAAGAAAGCGTTTCCATCGTATCGGGCTCCGGAGACTGTGACGACTCCATCATGAAGCTGCGCAAAGCCTTCAGCCGGGTAAAAGATCTTCTTGAGGACGATATTCGCAACCTTGAGGATATCGCCGTTCTTGACGGTGTTACCAAAATCACCAACCGCCGCGGTTTTGACCAGTTCATGGCGAGGGCCATTGATAAATGGCTGTCGGAGTCGCGCCCCCTGTCCCTGGCTTTGCTGGATATCGACCATTTCAAGCGGTTCAATGACGAACACGGCCACAGAATAGGCGACCAGGTTCTGGCGGTCGTCGGTTCCCATCTAAAAAAAGCCGTGCAGGAATTTAGCGACCGGAACGATGTCCTGGCGGCCCGTTATGGCGGGGAAGAGTTCGCACTGGTCGTTTCAGGCCCGGATGCGGGTCTGTTGCCGGCGGTTACCAAAAAATGCTGCGATCTCATCAAGAAATTTAACTTTTTGATACGGGATGCAAACGGAAACGTTATGGAAAGCGGCCTGCACATCACGCTCAGCGCCGGGGTGACCGCCGCCAGCAAGCGGTGGAAGGGGGCGTATCTCGAAAACCTCGTGGACAATGCGGATAGGGCCATGTACCACGCCAAAAACTCCGGCCGGGACGCGTCCGTCGAGTTCAGGCCGGACGAGGAGAAGGCGTTTGTCCCCATCGTGGCATGAACCCCGCTTTTGCATACCCGCGTTCCACAAAAAAACTCCCGCTTTTGCGGGAGTTTTTTTGTGGAACGCGTTTTTTCTATTTGCTCATCCCGTTGATGAACTCGTTGTTGCTTTTGGTGCCGCGCATCTTGTCCAGCAAAAATTCCATGCTGTCGATGGGCGACATGGGCGCGAGGATCTTCCGCAGAATCCAGACGCGGTTCAGGACGTCGTCCGGCAACAGGAGTTCTTCCTTGCGCGTGCCGGTGCGGTTGATGTCGATGGCCGGGAACACGCGTTTTTCCGCAAGATGGCGATCGAGGTATATCTCCATGTTGCCGGTGCCCTTGAATTCTTCAAAAATGACTTCATCCATGCGTGAGCCGGTATCGATAAGGGCGGTGGCGATAATGGTCAGGCTGCCGCCTTCCTCGATGTTGCGCGCCGCGCCGAAAAACCGCTTGGGCCGCTGCAGGGCGTTGGCGTCCAACCCGCCGGAGAGAACGCGGCCGGAAGAAGGCGTGACCGCGTTATACGCTCTGCCGAGCCTGGTGATGGAGTCGAGGAGGATGACTACGTCCCGCTTGCGCTCAACCAGGCGTTTCGCCTTTTCCAAAACCATTTCGCATACCTGCACGTGGCGGGTGGGCGGTTCGTCAAATGTGGAGGAAATGACTTCCGCGTTTTTGACCGTGCGCTCCATATCCGTCACTTCCTCGGGCCGCTCGTCGATGAGCAGAACGATCAGGTAGACGTCGGGGTTGTTGGCGTTGATGGCGTTGGCGAGCGTCTGCAGCAGGATGGTTTTGCCCGTGCGGGGCGGCGCCACGATAAGACCGCGCTGGCCACAGCCGATGGGGGCCATAAGGTCGATCACCCGGCTCGAGAGGTTTTTGCTCCCGTTTTCCATGATGAGCGGGCGGTCCGGGTATATGGGGGTGAGGTTATCGAAGAGGACGAGGTTTTTGGCGTTTTCAGGGGGCTCAAAACCGATGTCGTTGACTTTCAGAAGGGCGAAATAGCGTTCGCCTTCCTTGGGCGGGCGGATCTGCCCGGAAACGACGTCCCCTTTGCGGAGGCTGAAGCGCCGGATTTGCGATGGGGAGACATAGATATCGTCCGGCCCGGGGGTGTAGTTGCTGAGCGGGGATCGGAGAAAACCGAAACCGTCCGGCAGAATTTCCAGGACGCCATCGCCGTAAATGGCCCCGTTTTGTGAGACGCAGTGCTGCAGGAGGGCAAAAATAATCTCCTGCTTGCGCATGTTGCTGGCGTTTTCGACGTTGTTCTGCTCGGCCAGCTCCATGAGGTCGACCATGCTCTTGGTCTTGAGTTCCGTCAAATTCATGCCGGAATCAACAAATTCAGTAATTTCTGCCTCAGCCGGGGGTGGGGTTTTCTTTTTCCGCATAATGTTGTGAGAAGGGATTGAAAGGTCCAAGGGGAGACCGGCCCTCAGAGAAGGGACCGATGCAAATACCGGGAGTGCCGAGTGGCGGCACACTCAATAACTGTAAAAACAGCCATAGACGTAAATCAGATTGTTGGAAACAAATGGAGAAGTAGGGATTACATGTGTCGACAGGCTGAAGATCCGGGAAATGCCCGTTAACCGACAAGTTAGGGCTAACTACCGTACCTTGCGGCGATTGGCAAGAGATTATTCGCTTTCAGCCGTGTCTTTTTGCATTATATCAGCGAAATAACTTTCCACAAGCGTTTTCACCGCATCCGCGTCTTGATCCAAAATACAAGCCAATTCAATAGTTACAAGAGCCATTGCCTGTTCCTGGAGCCGGCGCTCGCCAAAGGAAAGCTCCTTTTCCCCGCTGATAAGGATGAGTTCCTTCAGCACATTGCAGACATCGGCAAGATCGCCGCTTTTCAGCTTTTCCGAATATTCCCTGTGCCGCCGGTTCCAGTTCTGGCCGATATGGCCTGTAAAACTGCTCCTGTCCTGAAGCGACGCCAGCACGGCCTTGGCCTTTTTTTTGTCGCTCAAGGGGCGCAGCCCCACGTTTTTCGCGGTAAGGACAGGCACCATCAGGGTAATATTATTGGATAAAATGCGGACGATATACAGCTCCATGCCGACCCCGCCAATTTCCTGGCGCTCGATGCGTTCGACCCTGCCCACGCCTTGGGCCGGATAAACAACGAGTTGGTTGGGAGAGAACACAGAGACTCCTTATGGGGAAAAAAAACGACGATTCATAATGTAACGAAAAGAATGGGTTTCGTCTACAAATGGGTTTTTTGAGAATCGGCGGAGGCGCGGTGCGGCAGCGAACGGCAGGTCAGCCAATACAAAAACTCTAAGAACAAATAATAAATTATAATGGAGAGGATGTAAATCCGTTGATGAATTGCTGCGCTTCTTTGAAGCCGCCCGAACAGAGGCGGAAAAATCCTTCCACCGCCGCGGGGAGCGTTTCCGAGACGGTTTGGGCCTCCTGCCCGGAAAATCGCCCAAGCACATAGGAGGTGACGTCGTATCCTTCCGGTTTGCCGATTCCCAGGCGAAGCCGGTAAAATTCCGGAGAGCCCAGACATTCGGCAATGGAGCGGATGCCGTTATGCCCGGCGGCGCCGCCGCCGATTTTCAGACGCATTTTCCCGAGCGGCAGGTCCAACTCGTCGTGGGCCACGACGAGCCCGGACAGAGGAATACGGTAGTATTGCAGAAGCGTCACGGCCGCTTCGCCGCTTTTGTTCATGAACGTCTGCGGCTTGGCAATGATCCAGGACGGCCGCGAGGCAAGGGGAAGGCGGCACTTCCAGGCCTCGAACCGTTTTTTGCCGCCGGAGAGGGGTGTTACGTCCCCATTGCGGCGGCAGGCCTCAAGCAGGGCGTCCGCCACCATGAAGCCGAAATTGTGGCGCGTGCCCGCGTAGGTTGCGCCGGGGTTGCCAAGCCCCAGAAAAAGACCGCCGATTTCCATACCATTCTCATATAATACAAAAAAAGTGTCCGGCTTGCCGAAACAAGCCGGACACCAGATCAGCTCATTTATTTTTCGGAGGATTCGCCGTCGTCATCGCCGCCGGCGGACTTGTCTCTCAGGAAGAGGATGGCCTGGGCGCCGTCCGTTGCCGGATGCACGCCTTCGGGCATGGACAGGTCGGCGACCCGCATGGTCTGGGCAAGCTCAAGGTTGGTGATGTCCACCGTGAGTTTGTTGGGGATGGACAAAGGCTTGCCGACAAGGTCGATGAATTCCATGAACGTTTCAAGCACGCCGCCGAGCTTGGCGCCTTTGGCCGTGCCGACGAACGCCAGGGGAACGCGGATTTTGATTTCCTTGTTCAGGTCAACGCCGAAAAAGTCCACATGCTGGAAGCGGTTTTTGGTGGGATAATATTCGATATCCCAGATGAGGGCAGGGTGGGTTTCCTTTTTGGCGCCGTCCTCAATTTCCACATTAAAGACGGTGGTGCGGCCCATGGTTTCAAAAAGCTTCATCAGGGGCGCTTCCGCGACCTGAATGGGCACGCTTTCACCCTTGGCGGTGTAAAACACGGCCGGGATGATCCCTTGCGCGCGCAGGCGGCGGTTGGCGCCTTTGCCGGTGGAAGAACGTTTTTGAACCGTGATGGTAGCGAAATCAGCCATTGTGAACTCCTTTGCGATCCTCAGCCATGACGTTTACGCCGTTGCTGACGGGTGCCTTTGTTTTTACACAAAGAGCACGCTGACGGAGGACTCGGTATGAATGTTATTAATAGCCTTTGCCAGCAAACCGGCAATGGATATCACCTCGATCTTGGAACAGGCGGCAAGTTTGTCGCCCAGCGGAATGGTGTCGGAAACAAGCACCCGCGTGAAGGGGGAGCTGTTCAGACGGTCAATGGCGGGGCCGGAAAGCACGGCATGCGTGGCGCAGGCCATAACTTCCTTGGCGCCGTTTTTCAGGAGCATTTCTGCGCCTGCCACGATGGTCCCGGCCGTGTCGATCATATCGTCGATCATGATGGCCTTTTTGCCTTCCACATCGCCGATAACGTGCAGCGCGGAGGCCTGGTTGGGCTGGTCGCGGCGTTTGTCGATAATGGCAAGCCCGGCGTTGAGCCGTTTCGCATAGGCGCGGGCGCGTTCAACACCGCCGGCGTCCGGGGAGACGATGACGATGTCGCCCTGAATTTCCTTCAGGTGGCTCAGGAAAATCGGCGCCGCGTACATGTTGTCCACCGGGATGTTGAAAAAGCCCTGGATCTGGCCGGCGTGCAGGTCCACAGTCATGAGCCGGTGCATCCCCGCGACGGTCAGGAAATCCGCCACAAGCTTGGCGGTAATGGGCGTGCGGGCGCTGACCTTTCTGTCCTGGCGGGCATACCCGTAGTAGGGGACGACGGCCGTCACCCGGCCGGCGCTCGCGCGCTTCAGGGCGTCCAGCATAATGCAAAGCTGCATCAGGTTGAAGTTGACGGGGTAGCACAGGGACTGCACGACAAAGATGTCGTCCCCGCGAACGTTGTCGCCGACTTCAATGCGGATTTCACCGTCGCTGAACGTGTCGCAAAGGCAGGGGGTCAGACGGCAGCCCAGATGGTCGCAGATGGCGGTCGCCAGCGCGGGGTTGGACGTGCCCGAAAGGATCTTCAAATCGCGGTACATGGAGTTTTCCGAGAGTGAAGGTTGAAGAAGGGGAAGCCAGTAGGGAAAATCGTTGGATGCGTTATACATAAAGATACCCGCGGCTTCCGGACAATTGAAGAATGGCTGGGGCGGAAGGATTCGAACCCTCGGATGACGGGACCAAAACCCGTTGCCTTACCAACTTGGCGACACCCCAGTATTAATCACAAGATATGGTGAAAAACCAGTTCACCCGTATCAAGAAAAAACCGCGCGGCTTTTCCGGCATTGTCCGCATCCGAATAGAGTCCGAAAAGACTTGCCCCACTCCCACTCATGGAGGCAGCGTCCGCGTCGAAATCATGCAGCAGCGCAAGCGTTTTTTTTAGTTCGGGGTAGCGTTCGAACACAACGTGGGAAAGGTCGTTTTGAATCCGTATCCCGCGAACGAGTGGACTACTATCTTTCTCGACCCTGTTTGTCAAGGTATACGCGGGATGTTTTTCATCCCAGGCCGCGAAGGCCCACGCCGTCGCAACATGAACCTTCGGGCAGACAAGCACCAGGTGCAGCCCGGCAAAGCGGTGCGCCGCATCAGGAGGCAGCGGTTCAAGAACGTCCCCGATGCCGCGGACGAGGCAAGGGGTGTTCTGAAAAAAAAAGGGCACGTCCGCGCCCAGGCGGGCGCCCAGTTTTCCCAAAGCGGCACCATCCAGGCTTGGCGCGCCTTCTTCGCGGGCCAGCGCGTTCAAATACAGCAGAAGGGCGGCCGCGTTGGAACTGCCGCCGCCGAGCCCCGCCCCGTAGGGAATGTGCTTGTCCAGAAAAACGGCAAGGCCGGGCGCGAAGGACGTTGCCGCGGCAAACGCGTTATACGCCTTGACGACCAGGTTGCCCGGCGATTCCAGCGTTTCGTCGCTGCAGGAAAACCGCAGCCCTTCCTTGGCCGCGCGCGTCACCGTCAGGGTGTCGCACGGACCCGGCAGAGGCCAGAAAACACTCTCCAGCGTGTGGTAGCCGTCCTCCCGCCTGCCGGTGATCCGGAGCGAAAGATTGACCTTGCATCCGGCAACCAGCGACGCGGCGGCTCTTTTCGCCTCAGCCGTCACTGGGGGCGCCGGCAGTGCCGCCAAGGGTTTCCACGGTGAGCGCCGTGTTGGTGTACACGCAGATGCCGGCGGCAATGGCCATGGCTTTGCGCGCGATGCTTTCCGCGTCAAGGTCCGTATTGCCCACCAGGGCGCGAGCCGCGGCAAGGGCGTAGGGCCCGCCGCTGCCGATGGACGCGATGCCGTCATCGGGCTCGATGACGTCGCCGTTGCCGGACAAAATAAGGGTCGTCGCGCTGTCCGCAACGATGAGCATGGCTTCCAGATGACGGAGGTACTTGTCCTTTCTCCAGTCCTTGGCCATTTCCACGGCGGCGCGCACCAGGCTGCCGCCGTGTTCTTCAAGCTTTGCTTCAAACCGCTCGAACAGCGTGAACGCATCCGCGGTGGAACCGGCAAAACCGCCGATAACCTTGCCGGAGTGGAGCCTGCGCACCTTCCGGGCGGTATGTTTCATGACGATGGCCTGGCCCATGGTCACCTGGCCGTCACCGGCAATAGCGACGCCGTTCGCATCGCGGATGGCAAGAATGGTTGTTCCTTTAAGCTCCACGAAATTTTCCTTCTTCTGTTGTCTGCTCTATAGACGATGATGGGTGCCGACGCCCGTTTCCACGCTTCCTCCGGTCTTCACCTGGCAGCCCGCGCCCGTCAAAGATAGGACGCAGATGCAAAAAAACAAGACGGATACGGGGAGAATTCTCATGGGAAGCCTCGGGCGTATGTGGTTGCACAAGCAGGACCATACGTGTTTTTTCGCGTTGTGACCAGAACCCGGTTCACGGCGCAAAAGCATTGTCCCGCAACCCGTTGCCCCATGATTTTCCGGAAGATTTCAAAGATGGCGGAAACTGTTGAAAGATACCCCGGTCTGCTGTAATCCTAAAGTATTCGATGAACGGGGGGCGGTTCCTTCCGGGCAAATACCTTTTGAATCGTGGATCATTATGCACCGCAACGTTTACACCCACACGCTCGGCACTCTTTGCAGCGTGCTGGACGCATATTCCACGGTCCTTTTCCTGGCGGATCCTCCGTTCAGAGGGGGGACCGTCTTCCGGCTTGCCGGAAAATTCAGCCTGGGCGACTTTATTGACCCCGCTGCCGTCATAGAGCCGGGCAAGGGGCTTGTCGGCTGGATTGCAAAAAACAACGCGCCGCTTCTGGTGCCCAATTTCGACCAGCGCAAGAACCATCTCGGCTATTATAAGGAGAATGAGGAGCTGCGCATCAAAGCCTTCATGGGGTGTTCGCTTCCGGACGGCCAGGGGGTTCTGTGCGTCGACAGCAAGCGCCAGTATTCCTTTTCCGACAAGGATCAAAAACTCCTGCACCTTTTCGCCCAGCTTATCGCGGAGCAGTCGGCCAATTTCGGCAAGGGCAAGACGCTGCATACCATAGGGGAGTATTACAGCGCGCTGAAAGAGGTGTACACGCTCCGCCGCCGCCATTCCCGCTGGGCCGACTTCCTGCGCGAGTTCCTCGGCCTGATGGTGTCCGCCACGGGCTGTGACTATGGCGTATTCTGCTACAACGATACGGCCGCGAACCAATATGTGGTCGAAGGGGAAACCGCGCCGCTGGTCTGGAAACCGCGCATGCAGGCGCCGGCTTTTTCCGTAAACAGCGGGGCCATCGGCTGGGTCTGCCGGAACGGCGAGGCTCTTTTCAGCAACGCCCCGGGCGGCATGCCGGAGTCGTCCCTGTTCGGCAAAGGCGTGACGACGCCGCAGTTTCAAACGGTCATGGCGCTGCCGCTCCAGATGCAGCGCAAAACACGCGGCGTGCTGTGCCTTGCGAAAGAATCGCCTCTGCCCATCACCGAGGACACCCAGGATTTTGTCCGGATGGCCTCGGAACATTTGGCGCTGTTTCTGGAAAACCTGTACATCAAATGCAGGCTGCGCGACGTTTCCGCCGCCGCCACGGAATTGCGGAGCCAATACGAACACAACCGGCAGGAACTGGAGCCGGAAGAATAGGGGCGTTTTTCCATTACGGAGAAGCGCCGCCTGTGTACTTTTTGTTTGCGCTCTTGCGGCTCAAGGGTATATCTTCGGGGGAGTCGTTCAACATCTGAGTCTAAACGGGGATACCATGTTTCGTAACCTGTTCAGTTTTCTCGGCAAAGATCTGGCAATGGATTTGGGGACCGCCAACACTTTGCTCTACACGAAAAATAACGGCATTGTGCTGAACGAGCCTTCCGTTGTCGCGCTTGATGCGGAACGGGGGCATGTTCTTGCCGTCGGGCGCGAGGCCAAGGAATTTCTCGGCCGTACCCCCAAACGCATACAGGCCGTCAGGCCCATGCGCGACGGGGTTATCGCGGACTTTGAAGTAACCCGGCAAATGATTGCGTACTTCATCAAAAAGGTCATTTCCGGGTTTAATATTGCCCGGCCCAATATTGTCATCTGTGTTCCCACCGGCATCACGCAGGTTGAAAAACGCGCTGTCATCGAATCCGCGCAGCAGGCGGGCTCCAACAACGTCCATCTTATAGAGGAGCCCATGGCCGCGGCCATCGGCGCGGGGCTTCCCATCCATGAGCCGCTCGGCAATATGGTCGTGGATATCGGCGGCGGCACGACGGAGGTGGCTGTCATTTCCCTTTCCGCCATCGCGTATGCTGAATCCGTCCGCATGGCGGGAGACGCCATGAACACGGCCGTGCAGCGGTTTTTTCAGGACGAATTCCAGTTGCTCATTGGCGAGAACATGGCCGAACGCATCAAAATGGCCGTCGGGTCCGCCTATCCCTTGCAGGAACAGCTCGTGGCGGAGGTTGCGGGCAAAAACCTCGTAACCGGCACCCCGCAAAGCGTCCGCATCACCGACGGGCATATCCGCGAAGCGCTGGCCGAGCCGGTTCGCGCCATTGTCACGGCCATCCGCAAAGCGTTGGAAAAAACACCGCCGGAACTGGCCGCCGATATCGGCAGCAACGGCATGCTGCTTGCCGGGGGCGGCGGGTTGCTCAAGGGGCTTGATGCGCTGATTACCGCGGATACCGGCCTCAAAGTCACCCTCGATGACGACCCGCTGACGACCGTGGTGCGGGGGACGGGGCGGACCCTGGACGACAAGAAACGCTACGGCAGCGTGTACATCAACTAAAAAATGATTAATGAGGATTTTTGTCTTCTGGCAAGGAAGGCGAGTCCGGGCGAAGCGAAGTGTATCAGGACATACATGAGCTTCGCACGGAGCGAGCCTGACGCGGCCAGGGGGCAAAAAGACCATTAATCCTGGATACCCCATGCTTGATTTGCAGGCCCTTCTGGCCGACGTCGTCGCCGTCGCCCGCGAAGCCGGCGCAATACTATGCGACCACGCGCGCAAACCCAGGGACATTCACCATAAAGGACGTATCGATCTGGTCACGGCCACGGACGTCGCGGTGGAGCGTTTTCTCCGGGAAAAACTGGCGGACGTGCTGCCGGGATCGCACTTCCTTGCCGAGGAAAGCTCTCCGGACGCCGTTCTGCAGGAAAACACCTGGGTCATTGATCCGGTTGACGGCACTACCAATTTTGCCCACGGCCATCCGTTCGTGGCGACCTCCATCGGCCTCTGGCGGGACAATGATATCGCGCTCGGCGTCATCAACGCCCCGTTGCTCGGCGCCTGTTTTACCGCCGTGAAAGGCGGGGGCGCCCACCAGGACGGCGTTCCCCTTTCCGTTTCCACAACGCGGGACATGGTTGATTCCCTGATCGCCACGGGCTTTCCCTATTCCATGGAAGGGGAGCTGCCCGGCATTTTATGCCGGATGGGCAAGGTGCTTGCCCGGTCGCAGGGGGTGCGGCGCTGCGGCGCGGCTTCTCTGGACCTGGCATACGTAGCTGCCGGACACTATGAAGGGTATTACGAACGCTGTTTGCGCCCCTGGGATGTCGCCGCGGGCTGGCTGCTCGTCCGGGAAGCGGGCGGCAGCGTGACCAGGATGGACGGCTCGGCCTTTTCCTTGGCGCACCAGGATATCCTTGCCACCAACGGAAAAATACACGCCGCCCTGCAAGACCTCATGGACGGCGAAAACGGCTGATTACCGGGCGAAAAAGTAGGGCAGGGCAAGGCTCCAGAGAGGGGTGACCATGTGCGGGTAGTCGCGCATGATGGCCCGGAATTCTTCCCGGTCCACGAAGATGCCGTCCGAGGCCTCCTGGTCGCGCAGCCGGGGGATGATCGATGTTTTTGCTGTGAGGAGCAACGTTGTCACGGCATTGCCGGCAAGGCCCCCTGCCGGCTGTTTGAAGGTGGCCGCCTCAAACAGTTCCACGCCGGAAATGCCGAACACGTGGTCCAGCAGGCGTATTCCGGCCCCGTAGCGTGATTCTCCGGCAACCACCCGGCCGTGCGCCGCGGGAAGCCAGGCTTCCCCTTGCGCGTCGCCGGAACCCGCGGCCGTTTTTTTATGCAGAAAGATATGCCCCCGTGCGTTGCGCAGGCATACCAGAACCGTATGGTGCCGCAGCTTCTGCCGGAGGGCCTGGCCCTGCGGCATGATAAGCAGCGGTTTTCCCTCGTCGTCCAGGACTTCGATGACCCCGTCAACGACAGGAGGGAGGTTCTTTTTGTGAGGCGTTCTCGGCATGGCAGATAAGGCTTATCCTTCAAGACGTCGTTTGATGGCGGCAAAGTGTAGCTGTTCCGGATGATGAAAACAAGCGGTCTCCTTTATAGGCAATTGACGGAAGACGATCTCGACGCGGTCGCCGCGCTGGAGACGGCCTGCTTTCCAACGCCCTGGACCGCCGATCAATACCGGGCCATCCTGCGGCAGGGCGGTTGCACGCTTTTCGGCGCTTTTCGCGGCGACGCGCTTGCCGGGTACATCGCCGTCTCGGTGCAGCATTCCATCGGCGAGATGGAAGTGTACAATATTGCCGTTGCCGCGCCGTTCCGCTGCCTGGGGATAGGAAAGAAGCTGCTGCGCCTTGCGCTGGAAGCGGCGGCGCGGCTCGGCGTGACGCAGGCGATCCTTGAGGTGCGCGTTTCCAACGCCCCGGCTCTTGCGCTGTATCACGCGCTGGGTTTTTCGCAGGTGGGCGTGCGGAGCGGGTATTACCACGATACCGGAGAAGATGCGCTGGTCCTTGCCCGTTCCCTTGCTCCGGCGGAATAAGGTTCCCGGCTGTGTTCGCCGCCGGCCTCCGCCGATTTTCTTATTTAATTGATTTTGGTTCAAAATACCTGTATATGCCCTTGCTGCTGTGACGTAATGAAGAATTTCGCGTGTCGATGACACGGAGGAGAAACGCCGTGAAAAAAATGATGGCCGCCAACTGGAAAATGCATAAAACCCGCGCGGAAGCCCGTGAAAGCGCCGCAACGCTTATCGCCTCTCTTGCGGCCATACCCGCCGACAGGGAAGTGGTTATTTTCGCGCCGTATACGGTTCTTGCCGATTGCGCGAAAGAGTTCGAGGGCAAAACCGGGTTTTCCCTGGGCGGGCAGAATGTTTATTCGGAAGACCACGGCGCCTTCACGGGGGAAATCTCCCCGGCCATGCTCCGCGACGCCGGCTGCACCCATGTATTGACCGGCCACTCGGAACGCCGCGCGCTTTTTCATGAAAGCAGCGAGTTCATCGGCAAAAAAACGGCGTTTGCCCTGAAGCAGGGGCTCAAGGTTACCCTCTGCATCGGCGAGACCCTGGAACAAAGGGAAGCGGGCAAACTTGAAAGCGTTTTGCGCGAGCAACTCACCAAGGGACTCGCGGAAGTTGACAACGCCGTTTCCGAAAACGACCTCGCCATCGCCTACGAGCCTGTCTGGGCCATCGGCACGGGCAAGGTTGCCGGGCCAGCGGAAATTCTTGAAACGCATGCCCTTGTCCGCAAACTGCTGGTTGAGCGTTTCCCCAAACAGGGCACATCCATCCGCATTTTGTACGGCGGAAGCGTGAAGCCGGACAACACCCCGGAAATCATAACGCTTGACAATGTGGACGGAGTCCTGGTAGGCGGTGCTTCTTTGGATGCCGCGAGCATGCGGCGGATCGTGTTGGCTTGATCGTTACGACGCCCGTTCAGGAGAACTATTTTGGAAACTATTATTTTGACCGCGCACATAGTAATCTGTGTCTTTCTTGTCATCCTGGTGCTGTTGCAGTCCGGGAAGGAAGGCATGGGCGTTATTTTCGGCGGCGGAAGTTCGTCGCTGTTCGGCGGTTCCGGAGCCGGGGGCATTCTGGCCAAACTGACCATGTGTGTGGCCATCGGCTTCGTGGTCACCTCTCTTGGCTACAATATCGCCACCACGGAACGCAAACCCATGGAATCGGTCGTGCCGAGCGTGCAGCTTGAAGATGCCGTTCCTGCTCCCACCGCGCCCGCAGGGAAACCCGCCGGGCAATAGCTTGTAACGCGCTGGTGGTGGAATTGGTAGACACGCAAGGTTGAGGGCCTTGTGGCCGCAAGGCTGTGTGGGTTCGAGTCCCACCTAGCGCACCATGATAGAACGTCCGCAAAACACTGTTTTGCGGACGTTTTTATGTGCATGCCAACCATGAAAAAGATGACGCGGTATCGCTTTTTTGTTTTCTCAGGAAGGGCTTTGCAAAACATAAATATTCAAGGACGTTCCGCTATAGCGGAACGTCCTTTTTCAGCCGTAACATTCTATTTCCAGACAAAGCCTATAGTACACAAGCACAGTACAACCAATGCGGAATCCGTACATACCGCAACGATTTTTCTCTAGAGTTTATTTATCCTGGAGAGATCATTGCATTTAAGCGGGCAATAGAGCATAAGTGAACCAGTTATATTATAATCATTTTTATATAATTCATACGCAGGCGCCTGAAAATTTGGAGCATATTCCTTTTGGCGGGGAAGCCACTCCTCGTATATGGCCGCATATGACGCGGGCAGATCGGCCAGGGACGGAACCGCGAGCTCGGCGTACAACCCTTCCGGCAGCTCTGTCCGGGCCATTCCGGCAGGCGCGGAAACGTCCGGAGGGGCGGGCATCGCGGCCCAATAGTCGAAAATTCCGGCCTCGTAATCAACTCCCCACGAAACGCCGTAACTGTCCCCGTTCCCCAGAGCCGCAAGCTCGTCCATGCGCGGACAGAAGGTGGTATGCCATAACGCCCCGCAATCCCGTTGCGCGTCGGCCATGGATGTTCTTACCCGCATACCGATGAGAGAAAGGGACGGGCGCGTGACGATGCTGACTGAAACCATAAGCTCTCCTGGATAGGTTACGTGTTTTCTAGCGAAGGTGCTCAATATCCAGCGCGCGGCCGCATTTGGGGCAGACAGTCGTGCTGATATCGCCGCCGTCGCCGCGATAGAAAAAGGCCAGCCAGAACGCGTTGGCGAAAAAGTAGCGTACCCAGACCCCGGCACCGCATGAGCAAAAACGTTGTTGCATGACAGACTCCTTGTATATAAAAGTTAACATGTTTGGCAAAAAAATAAAGGCGCATCATGCCCGGCCGCATAATGCGGCATGTAGGTTCCCAAAAGCCCGAAACCGTATGACGCCGGTCAGGCGTACCGGCAGTCGCGGCAGAGCCATACGACCTTGCCGATGACTCTGAACGAAGCCAGTTCATCCCCGGCGATTTCCACCGGCCCGTATTCCGGGTTGTCGGAAAGCATGGCAAGGCCGTTTGATCGTTTTTCCAGCCGTTTTATAAAAATGGCATCCTCATAGCCGACCGCGAGGACCGTCTTGGCCGCCATTTCCGTGCGCGATTGATCCACAAGCACCATATCCCCGTCGCGTATGCCCGGTTCCATACTGTTGCCGATAACGTCCATGAACACCATGGCGTTTGGCTGTCCCATCCGGGAGAGCCAGGCGCGCGGAAGAGGGTGTTCGGAAACCGGCACGGCCTCTAGCTCCAGAGACCCGCCGCCCGCGCACAGCGTGGCCCGCACCTTGGGAACCAAAACGGTTTCGAGGGAAACGTCCGGCAGGGCAAGGGGAGGGCGCTGTTCACGCTGGGGCGTCCGTTGATGCTCCGGCGCTTTTGTGCCGAATTCGAGCCAGTCCGGGGAAATGCCGTAGCGGCGGGAAAGCGCCAGTATCCATTTGGACGGGACGGCATCCCTGAGTTTGGCCTGGGTTATGGCCGAACGGTTAACCCCGAGCGCGCGCGCCAGGTCCATCTGCGTCGCGATGTCCGTACTTTCCGCAACCCTGCGGAAAAAGGCGTCAAAAGGGATTACCATGCCGTTCACCATCCTTGTTGCTTTATATAAACAAAGAGTGGGATCCTTTGCAAGACTTTTTTTAGAAAACAGGAAAAAGATATGCAAAACGGCTACATCTTTCTGAAATAACAGAATTTTAAGAATAAAGAGCCGCGGCGCCGGATGGCTGCCGCGGCTTGTCTGCCGTGTTGTTCTGGAACCGCTATTGTTGCGGCATAACCATGACCCGCGGTGTGGTCGTCGCGAACGGGAGCCCGCGGAAGGCGTTCTTCCCGACAAGGCGCCAGCGGTACATGGGGGCGCCGGATGCGGGGCAGAAAGAGAACATGAACTGCCCGGTTTTTTCATCAAGCTGGGCGTCGTAGGCCGTAAATTCGCCATACTCGCGCGGCACAAAGGGGCAGCCCGGGCAATCGTCGTAGGATTCGATGGGCGCGACTTCAAGGGTGAGGAATTCCACGTTCTGGATGGCGCCGCTGACCGTACCCCGCGCGACGACGCAGTCGCCCATGGGAGTCAGCGCGTGCCCGGTGATGGTGAACGTGTCCTGCGTTTTTTTCGGCGAGGGCATGCCGGACTTGCCGCACCCGCCGAGCAGAAAGGCGGCGAACACGCTGACGCAGAGAAGACCGGCGAAAAGGCTGTAACGGTGAAGAGCGCGTTGTTTCATTGGTCTGAGGATCCCCATAACAGTTTCCATTCGTTGATGAGTTCCAGGGCCCGCATCGGCGTGATGTGGGCGGGATCAAGATCGCGCAGTGTAACAAGCAAGGGGTGCGGAAGGGAAGTGAAAGATTCGGGAAGCAGCGTTTCCGGCTCTTTTATTTCCGGGGCGGTAAAACCCGGCAGGAGTTGTTCCATGGCCCTCGCCGTCTCCCTGCCGCTTGCCGCGGCGCGGTTTTTTTCCAGCGCTTCCAGAATTTGCCGCGCCCGCTGCACAACGCTCTGCGGCACCCCGGCAAGGCGGGCGACTTCGATCCCATAGCTTTTGTCCGCCGGGCCCGGCACGAGGCGGCGCAAAAAGACGATTTCCCCGCCCCATTCGCGGATGGCGATATTCATGTTGTGCACGCCGGGCAGCCGCCCTTCAAGAGCCGTCAGCTCGTGGTAGTGCGTCGCGAACAGGGTGCGGACCGCCCCCTTGCCGCGTCTGACCAGTTCTTCCACAACGGCCCAGGCAAGGGCCATGCCGTCAAAGGTGCTGGTTCCCCGACCGATTTCATCCAGAATGACAAGGCTTTTTTTACCGGCCTGGCGGAGGATGCGGGCCGTTTCCATCATCTCCACCATAAAGGTGCTCTGGCCCTGGGAAAGATTGTCCGATGCCCCCACGCGTGAAAAAATGCGGTCCGCTAGCCCGATGGCCGCTTCCGCCGCCGGCACGAAAGACCCCATCTGCGCCAGGATGACCATGAGCGCCGTCTGGCGCAGAACCGTGGATTTGCCCGCCATGTTGGGGCCGGTTATCAGGATGAGGCGGCGCGCTTCGTCCATCCGCAAATCATTAGGGATAAAATTGGCCTTGCCCTGGACCGCTTCCACCACGGGGTGCCTGCCTTCGCGGATGACGATATCCGTCCCGTCGTGCACGCGGGGTTTTGTCCAGTTCCAGCGCCGGGCGGCTTCCGCGAGGGATTGCCAGTAATCCAGCACCGCCAGAAGGCCGCCCATGAAGAGAATGCGCGGGCGGGCTTTGGCAAGCGTGTCGCGCAGCTCCTGAAAAAGGGCATATTCCAGGCTTTTCCGCCGCTCGGAAGCGGACAGGATTCGCTCCTCCAACTCTTTCAACTCCGGGGTAATCATACGCTCGGCATTGGCCAGGCTTTGGCGGCGCAGGAACCGTTCGGGCAAATTTTCACTCTGGGAGCGGCTCGTTTCAAAATAGTAGCCGAAAACACGGTTAAAACCGAGGCGGAGCTTGGCAACGCCCGTCTCTTCCTGCTCTTTTGCCAGCAGTTCCTGGAGCTTCTGCTCCCCGTGCTCCGCAAGGTCAAGCAGTTCGTCGAGGTCCCGGTGAAATCCCGGCTTGAACAGCCCGCCCTCGGTAATGACGTGCGGCGGGTTGTCCGCAACGGCCTTGTGCAGGAGAGCCGCGTAATCTGCAAGGTCGTCCCACTGGTCGAGAATCCTGGCGATCGCGGACGGCAGGGCATGGCCGGAAGCCTCGTCCGCCGTGGCGTATACCCCGGAGGACGCCGACGAGCAGAGCGCGTCCCTGACAAGAGGGAGCGAGGCAAGGCTTTGGCGCAGCGCCACAAAATCCTTGGGGGACGTGCGGTTCAGGCAGATGCGCGTGGAGAGGCGTTCCAGGTCGTAGACAGAGGACAGCGCGGTCCGGAGCCGTTCACGTAAGCCCTCACCGGACAGGAGGTACGATACGGCGTCCTGGGTTTCCTCAATCGGGGCAATTTCGCGCCACGGATGACGGAGGCGCTCCTCAAGCATTCTGCCGCCCATGGGCGTCAGGGTGAAATCCAGGACGTGGCTGAGCGTCCCCTGGCCCTTTTTACCGTCAAGGCGGCGGAATATTTCCAGGTTGCGCTCGGAAATTTCGTCAATGACGAGATGTTTGCCCAAAGAGAGGGGCACAAACGGTTTGAGGTGGGAGAGGTCGTGCTTCTGGGTCTGGATAAGGTAGGAGACGAGGGCGCCGCACGCCCTGACGAGCGCGTCCTTATCTTCAAGGCCGAGCGCGCCGAGTTCCGCCACGTTCTGCACCTGGAGGATTTTTTCCGCCCCGCGTTTGGCGTCGAAAAAGCTCCGGGCAGGGACCCTGACAGGCGTTATGCCGCCCAGGCGAACGCCTTCCGGGAGGCGGAAATCCTCCTCGGCGAAATCGGGGATGAGCAATTCGCGGGGTGAAAGTTTCAGCACCCATTGCCAAAGGTCGGCGACCCGCTTACTGAACAGCCCGGACCACTCACCGGTGGAATAATCCACCCAGGCAAACCCGCCGCTGCCCTTGGCTTCGTCCCAGTATATGGCGCCGAGATAGTTGTGCCCCTTGGCCTCAAGGCCGGAATCCTCAACCACGGTGCCCGGCGTGAGCACCCGGGTGACGGCGCGTTTGACCAAACCCTTGGCGGTTTTGGGGTCTTCTATCTGTTCACAGACCGCGACCTTGTAGCCCTTGTCCAGAAGAACGGCGAGGTAGTTTTCCGCCGCATGGTGCGGCACGCCGCACATGGGCACGGCATTTTCGTTGCCGGGGTTGCGGGAGGTCAGGGTTATCTGCAATTCGCGGGCTGCGGTGTGCGCATCTTCAAAGAAGAGTTCGTAGAAGTCGCCCATGCGGTAAAAGAGCAGGGCATCCGGGTATTCCGCCTTGATGTTCATGTATTGCGCGAACATGGGCGTCAATTTTTGCGGCTGTTGCGAAGAATCGTCCGGGCCGGATTCCTGCCGGGGCATATCGGGAGAAGGTGTGTCAATCATGGAGCATCACAGGGAGTTTCTTATTGCTGGAGGGAGAGGCGGAACGCAAGGGAATGCCAGCTGCCGCAACGCCGGCAGCGGTAAAAGACCCGTTTTTCACGGAAGCCGCAGACCGTGCAGACAAAGCGCGAGATATGCTTGAGCTCGTCGGCAAGGTAGGTGACCTGCATGCCGACGACCGGGGGAAGCTCGTGTTTTTGCACCGACAGAGCAAGGGACTGCAAGCGGGCCGCCCAGAAGTGGGGCTGCACGACCAGGGCTTTCGCCAGCCACACGTCCACGTTGTCGGCATCGCCCGCGCGCTGCAACAGCAACGCGCCGTAGTAGTGGATAAGAATATGCGGGTCCTGCTTTTCCAGTATCGGGATGACGGCCTCGCAAACCTCCCGGACGAACGGCGCCGGGTCCGGCCTGGCGGTACCGCCGTCCGCCTCGCTGGTTGTGAGGGAGGGAGCGGCAGGTTCCGCCAGAGTTTCGAGCAACGCATCCAGAAGGAGAAAGCGCAGGTGCGGGGCCACGCGGTCGAGGGCCCGCTCCAGAAGCGCGCCGGCCTTGCGCGCGGATTTGGCCAGGATCGCCATGCGGATGCTTTCGTTCCAAGCCTCAACGGAGCTGGGATAGAGTTTTAACGCCCGCTTCAGCAGCTTCTCGGTTTTGGCCGTGTCCCCGGTGTCGAAAAATTCCCTGGCCTGCCGCACAAGGTAATGAGCCTGAGCCAAATAATGCTTCAAGCGGCCGTATTCATCGGCGGCTTTTTCAAAATCTCCGGCATAGGCGAACAGATCCGCGAGCTCGGCCGTGACGGCGCTCTGCGAATAGCCAAGCCTGGCGGCTTCGCGGAACGCCGCCAGCGCGCGGTCCACGACGCCCGCGCGGTAATAATCCTGCCCGAGTTCGAAATAGGCCCGGGCCTTGAACTGGGTGTTCAGGCTGGGCCGCGCGATGAGGCCTTCCCGGATTAACACCGCGCGTTCGATATCGCCCTGCGCCCGGAAGAGGTTGCCGAGCGCGAGGTAAATATCGACGGCTTCGGGGTCGTTCCGGACAAGGCGGGAAAGGTCGTTGATGACGGAAAGGGTGTCTCTGTAGGCTGGCCGTTCACCTTCGCCCGGCCGGACGGGAGGGGCCTGTTTTCTGAAAAGGGACTGTAAGGCTCTCAGAAAAGCCACGGCATTCTCCTCTCCAAAGACAGTTTTTACCCCGAGGGACAGTGGGGGGAACAGTCCCGCGTCCAGCGGAGTGCCGGACGCGGGAATAAAACATGAAAACTTTTACGCGGCGTTGGTCTTTTCCGCTTCGGGAAGTTCGGGAATCGGCGTGGGTTCCAGCGGAATGGACCGCAGTTTTTTCAGCTCTTTTTCCTGCTTGCGGACAACCCGGCGGCAGCGGCTAAGTTCCATTTTCAGGCGCATTCTGTCCATGACGAGGTACCCCAGCGTCACCAGGGCCCCGGCGACGAACGCCACCAGGATGACAAAGAAGAAGGGCACGGCCGTGTTCGTCCAGACGTAGTCGAAATAGTAGAAGTCAAATTTGAGGGTCATCTTTTGCGACAATACGTCGTTGTTCTGAATAAAAAAGATGAGGGAACAGAAGAAGAAAACCGTCAGCCAAAGTGCCTTCAAAAAACGCATGCCTGCCTCCTGTAGGTGGGCTGTAGTTATACTTTCATGGAGCGGCAACCCCCGGTTGGCCGCCGGTTTTCAATGCTATGTATCCTTGTATCCTTTGTACTAAGGATGCGTCAATTCCTCAAAAACAGGTTTCAGCCTGGCGTACGTTCTCTCCAGATGCTCGGGGAGCGAGCGGACATCGCCCAGCACCGCGATAAAGGAGGAATCGCCGTTCCAGCGCGGAACGACGTGCATGTGGATATGCCCCTTCACCCCGGCTCCGGCGGCTTCCCCCAGGTTGAACCCCAGGTTGAAGCCCTGCGGGCGCGAGGCAGTTTCCAGAACCGTCACGCACAGTTGGCTGAGGGCGAAAATTTCAGCGCGCTCTTCTTCCGTCAAGCCGCAATAGTCCATGGTATGGCGGAACGGTACCACCAGGAGATGTCCGGCATTATACGGATATTTGTTCATGATAACAAAGGCCGTTTTTCCACGGTGCAGCACAAGGCGCTCCGCGTCCTCACTCGCATCCGCCTCCGCCGGAAGGCAGAAAACGCATTCGTCCGGTTTGGGGCCGAGAATATACTGCATGCGCCAGGGGGACCACAAGATATCCATATGCATCCTCAATTATTCACACTTGCGAAAATCATAGAACACGGTCCCTTAAAGGTTGCATGCTCCGGCGGCGGGACCGCCGCCCGCCGTTAAACGCGGACGCGAGCGTCTGCAATGACGTTGCTCCAGCGCTCCGGTTTTTACACGCCGGAGCCGGGGACCGCAACTACGTTCTTCCGTCAAGCAGGTCGTCCACGGCATGTTGGCGGACCGTTTCCTCGCATGTCTTCATATAGATGGTTTCCGCCAGGCGCAACTGGTCGTCGCGCGAGGGGGCCTTGCCGTCCAGCTTCGCCGCCAGCACCTCTTCCAGAATGGCCGTATAGAGCGGGCTCGGCGGGACGCCGATCGTTTTGAGATCTTCACCGGTTATATCCGGTTTTTCCATATGCATCCGCGTGAGGTAGTACGACAGGTTTTTGGTCAGGTCGTCATCATGATACAGGGCCATGAGCAAGAGTATCCCTTCGACCGGTATGCGGGAAAGGGTGGCGTACAGCCCGCTCATGCTGGCGTCGTCCTTTTTCCAGCGGGGGAGCTGTATCTGGGCCTGGCGGATCGATTCGCGCAGGCGCAGAAATTCGCGCTTCATGCGCTGAGTCACGCCCAGGCGTTCCAAAACCTCGTTGACCACGGGATATTTGCCGTTCCGGGTCAGGCCGTATAGAAACAGCACCCAGCGCTCCGGTTCCTTGCCGGCGTACAGCCGCGAATACCACGCCAGAACGGACTGGTTTTCATGCAGCAACGCCGTTTTGGAAGGGGAAAGCTCCATCAGCGGGTGGATGATTTTCAAAATGCCGAATTCTTCCATGCGCTCAAGGCAGGCGGCGGCGTCCTTCTCGTCAAAGATGTGGTTGAGTTCGTTGAAAAGGCGGCTCGGGGATATTTTTTCCAGCATCTTCAGCTGCAGGGCGTTTTTTATCAACCGTTCCGTCTGCGCGCCGAGGCGGAACTGGAACCGCGTCTCGAACCGGATAGCCCGGAGGATGCGGGTCGGGTCCTCGATAAAGCTGAGCGAGTGCAGGATGTTCAGGCTCTTTTCCTTCATGTCGCGTTGCGCGCCGAAGGGGTCCACCAGAACGCCGAACCGGTCTTCGTTGACCTGCACGGCCAGGGCGTTGATGGTAAAATCGCGCCGGAAAAGGTCCATTTTGATGGAGGAAAGTTCAACCGTGGGCAACGCGCCGGGGTGCTCGTAATACTCAAGCCGGGCCGTTGCCACATCCACGCGCATCTGCCGTCCCTGGCCGTTGGTAAAGGCGACCACGGCGGTTTTGAACTTCTGGTGCGGCCTGACCCTGCCCCCGAGTTTTTTTGCAAGGGCCCCGGCAAAGCTGATGCCGTCGCCTTCGACGCTGAGGTCCACATCAAGGTTGGGGCGGTTCATCAAAAGATCGCGGACGAACCCGCCGACAGCGTACACGGAACAGCCGAGCTCGTCACCGAGTCTGCCCGCCAGGCGCAGCAGATCGACGTATTCTTCCGGGAGCCTTTCCTCGAGCTGCTGGCGGATATTTTTTTCACGCGCCGGAGCGGAGAGGGGATCTCCCTCCGGAATACGCAGGGAATGATCCTCAAGCAGCAGCCGCACGACGTCCGTCCGGGTGAGGACGCCGATCACCTGGTCGTTGCTGATGACCGGGACCAGGCGCTGGCGTTGCGTCAGAATGATGTTCATGGCCGGGAACAGGGTGGAGTCCGGCGACACCGTCAGAACGTTGCGGTGCATATACTCGGAAACCGGCAGTTTTCCCAGGCCGTGGGCCACGGCCCGCGCCGCCGTCTGCTGTTCAAGGTACCCCACGCAGGAGAGCGTTTGCGGTTTGACGACCGGAACCGCCTTTAATCCATAGCGGTTCATGATGTCCTCGGCTTCCGTCAGGGTCTGGTCCGCCGCGACGGTTTTGGCGGGGCTCGTCATGTGGTCGCCCACGGTCATGTGCGGGTTGACCGAGCCCATCAAAAGGGCGAGTATTTCCGCCTTGACCTCGGCCAGGGTTTTATCCTTTACCGAAGCGGACGCCGCGTAGGAATGCCCGCCGCCGCCGAAGGCGGAGCAAATGCGGCTCACGTCCACGTCCGGGTGGCGGCTCCGGGCCACCACCTGCACGCGGTCGCCCATTCTGGCGGTGGCGAACAGCACCTTGATGTTTTCCATATCCATCATTTTATGGGCGAGAAGGGCAAAATCGCCGAGGAACACATCCAGCGAGGCCTGGGCGATGACGATTGTAATGCCCTTGATGTCATGGGACGTCGCGGATTCGAGCAGGATGTTCAGCACGTCCAGCTGTTCGCGGGTAAGGTCGTGGCTGACCAATTCGCCGATGATGTCCACGTCCATATGCCGTTCGCGCAGCCAGGCGGCAGCCGTGAAGTCGTGCGGCGTGGTCGAGGAAAAGGTGAAGGAGCCCGTATCCTCGTATATGCCCAGGCCCAGCATGGTCGCCTCGTCCGGGGAAACGGAGATGTTTTTTTCCCGCAGGAGTTCCGTTATTATGGTCGTGGTGGAACCCCACTGTTTGACGACAGTGACTTCCCCTTTCAGGTCTTCCGGCGTGTCCGGATGATGGTCGTACACATGCACGGCGAGGCCGGGCTTGCCCAGAACGGCCGCAACCTGGGGAATGCGGGACGGCTGGCGCGTATCGACCACAACGAGCGTGGTCACGTTGGAAAAATCCACGTCCTTGGCCTGCTGCAAGTTGAAAAGATAGGCGATGCTGTCCGCGAAATAATGCGACTCCTGCCGCTCCTGCACGGAGGGAGCTATGAGAACTGCGCCCGGGTAAAGCTTTCCGGCGGCGACCATGGAAGCGAGCGCGTCGTAGTCGGCGTTGCTGTGGGACGTAATAACGATACTGGGGCAGGGCTTTTCAGGGGGAGTGACGTGCATTGGGCGACTATAGCCTGCCGCGCACCCGGACGCAAGAAGGAGCTTACCCTCTGGAAAACAAGCGTTTGCATAAAATCGCAACCTGGCGTATAGCCATCCGGTACCAACTAAGGGGGGTCCGCCAGACACTGTCTGGAGCGGGCTGAGAGTGGGAATTTCTCCCAGACCCTTTGAACCTGACGCAGCTCATACTGCCGTAGGGATAGTTGCCGCTGATTGCCGGAATCATTGAAACACTCCCAGAAAGATTCCCCCACAGCCGGGCATTCCTGCTTGTGTGCGCGCGTCCCCAAAAGGATGCAGCATGTCTGTTTTTTCCCAAAATGACGCTTTGTCCCGCGTTTTCGCCGAACACGCCCAAACCCTGACCCGTGATGAAGGGCTCAGCCCCGACGCGATCCGGCAGGCCGTTGAAGGCGGCACCATGGTGCTGCTCGGCAACCCGAACCACCCCGATCTTGCGCCCATCCTCGTGGGCCAGCCCGCGAGGGTCAAGGTAAACGCCAATATCGGCACGTCCCCCATGCGCAGCACGCACGAGGAGGAAATCGACAAATTGGCCGTGGCCCTGGCCGCCGGGGCGGACACGATCATGGACCTTTCCATCGCCGGGGATCTGGCCGTTATCCGTAAAGCCATGCTCGCCGCCTGCCCGCGCCCGATCGGAACCGTTCCCCTGTACGCCGTCGCCCAGCGGTACATCAACGCGGGTAAAGACCCGGCGGGCATTGCCCCGGAGGAGCTTTTCGAGGAAATCGAAATGCAGGCCGAACAGGGCGTTGACTTCATGACCGTGCATTGCGGCATTACCGAACGGGCGGCGGCCTGGGCCTCGGAAGAGGGTGGCCGGACCATGGGGATCGTCTCGCGTGGCGGGTCCATCCTTGCGCGCTGGATGCGCACCCATAAAAAGGAAAACCCGCTCCTGACGGACTATGAAAGGATTCTCGCCATTTCCCGCAAACACAACGTGACGCTCTCCCTCGGCGACGGATTGCGGCCCGGCGCGGGCTCCGACGCGGGCGACCCGGCCCAGTGGGAAGAGGTCATCATGCTCGGCCGCCTGGCCCAGCAGGGCCTTAAAGCCGGCGTGCAGTGCATGATCGAGGGCCCCGGCCATGTCCGCCTGCATGAGGTGGAAGCCCAGATCCGCGGCATCAAGGCCGCCAGCAAGGGTGCGCCGTTGTATGTGCTCGGCCCCCTGGTCATCGATTCCTGCCCCGGGTACGATCATATCGCCGGTGCCATCGGCGGGGCCACGGCTGTCCGGGCCGGGGTGGACTTCTTGTGCTACCTCACGCCGGCGGAACATTTGACTCTGCCGGACAAGGAAGACGTGCGCGCCGGGGTCATGGCGTCCCGCATCGCCGCGCAGGCCGGGGAGGTCGCCCTGGGCCGCCCGCAGGCCCTTGCGCGGGAAAACGCCATGTCCCTCGCCCGCAAAAACCTTGACTGGAAAGCCATGCAGGAGGCCGCCATTGACGCGGCTGTGGTCTGCACAAAACGCGCGGAACACGCCAACGAGGAAGTCTGCGCCATGTGCGGCGAGTTCTGCGCCGTCAAAATGCTGCGCCGCGAGGAACCCAAAACCGCCTGAACCTATAGTCAGTCGTGGCTCAGTTTGGCCTCAGACAAGGAAGGCGAACTCCGGGCGGAGCGAAGTGTATCAAGACATACATGAGCTTCGCACGGGGTGAGCCTGACGCAGTATCAGAGCAAACTGAGCCGCGACTGTTGACGGCACCGTAAAGAAAACAGTACCCTGCGGCATAATCCACATGGCCTTGCCCGGCCCAATCGGGCAAGGCCGGAGACCGTCCATGCAGCCACGCGTTCCGGAATGCAGCGTCGTTATCCCTGTTTTTAATAAATGGGAACTCACCAGGGCTTGTCTGGCAAGTCTGCGCGAGCATACCGCCGGGCACGACCTGGAAGTCATCGTAGTGGATAACGGCTCTTCCGACGCGACGGCAACCGAGCTTGCTCCCTACGGCTCCAGCCTGTTTGGGAAACGATTTTCCGCCGTCGTCTTTCCGGAAAACAAAAATTTCGGCCCGGCCTGTAACGCGGGAGCGCGCGCGGCCATATCGCCCGTGCTGTTTTTTCTCAATAACGACACCATACTGACGCCCGGCTGGTTGCCGCCGCTCCTGGAAGCCCTGCGCGAGGACGGCGATTCCTCGGCCGTGGGGCCGCTGCTTTTATATGAAGACGGCAGCGTACAACATTTGGGCGTGGGCTACGGAACCCGCGGGCCGTTCCATCTGTACCAGCATTTTCCCGCCGATCATCCGGTGATTTTCAAAAAACGGGAACTCCAGGCCATTACCGGCGCGGCCCTGATGATCCGGGCGGATTTTTTCAGAGAATGCGGCGAATTTTTTGAGGAGTACCGCAACGGCTTTGAAGACCTTGACCTGTGCGTGCAGGTGAGGCGGCGCGGCGGCACGTTGCGCTGTGTTGCGGCTTCGCGCATTTACCACCTGGAAAGCCAGACACCGGGCAGAAAGGACGGCGACGACCACAACGGGGCGATTTTCACCGGGCGGTGCGGCGCGGATGTGTACACGGATATCCACCACCATGCCTTACGTGATGGTTTTTCAATCTTTATCAGCGATTTGCTGACAATCGGCATCAACCTTAAAGAAAAAGATGAAGTTGCTGTCACGGAAAAAGCCCAGGGGGGGGATGCCCCGGCATGGCTGCGCCTGACGCAGGAGCATCCGTTTTGGATTCACGGCCGCGAGGTGCTGGCCCAAAGCCTTGAGCGGGAGAAGCTGTACGCGGAGGCGGTCCGCTTCCGGGCGGAACTGACGGAAATAGAACCCCTGGTTTCCCGGTACCGGGATTTGCTGCGGCTTGCGCCCTTTGCCGGGGAAACGCCATGGCTGGGAACGGCGGAAAAGCATCTGAACATCATGATGCAGTATACAACCGACCGGGCTCTTGCCCTGAACGCGGTACAGGAAATCCGGCAACGCTTCAGGCGTGACGGCGAACCGGTGCTGGAACAAGCGTTTGCCGCGAAACTACAGGAATGGTTCCCGCAAAAGTAACGGGAAAATCGGATTATGACTTACCCCCCGGAACGCGGGTGGTATTTTTTATGCGTCTGGGCCAGACGCTCAGCCTGCACATGGGTATATATTTCCGTCGCGCTGATGTCGGCATGGCCCAGGAGAAGCTGCACGGAGCGCAGATCCGCGCCGCCCTCCAGAAGGTGCGTGGCAAAGGAATGGCGGAAGGTATGCGGTGAAATCGGCCTGAGAATTCCGGCTTTTTGCACATGCCGCTGCACGATTTTCCACAGCGCAACCCGGGAAAGCCCCTTGCCGGAACGGTTCAGGAAGAGGGCGGGTTCCTTGGGAGAAAACAGGGGACGCCAGTGGGCAATATAATCGGAGAGAAACCCAACGGCTTCCGCATGGACCGGCACCAGCCGTTCCTTGGCCCCCTTGCCGAACACGCGCAGCACATTGGTGCCGGGGTCAAAATGCAGGGCGTGCAGCCCCACAAGTTCCGAGGCCCTGAGCCCGCATGCGTATAACATTTCAAGCATGGTGCGGTCGCGAAAGCCCAGGCGATCTCCGATATCCGGGCTGTTCAGGACGGCCGCCATTTCCTCCCTGGTCAACACTTCGGGCAGGGACCGGGTGAATTTGGGGTTTTCCAGAAACTCCGCCGGGTTGGCTGTAAACACCTTTTCCCGGCAGGCAAAGGAAAAAAGCCCGCGCAGAGCGGAAAGCCTGCGGGCAAGGCTTCTGCCGGACAGCCCCAGGCGGCGGACATCGACGATATACAAAAACAGCGTCTGGTCCGTGACGTCTTCAAGCGGGAAAGAACGGTTGGCGAGAAAGGAAAGAAAATCCGAAAGGTCGTTTGCATACGCGGTCAACGTATTTTCCGAGAGTCCTTTTTCCACCAGCAGGTGTTGCAGGTACCCCTCCGCAACCGGATGAACCGGCATGTCCGCCGCATGGTCCGCGTCCGGCATCATATCGTTCTGTTGTTCGGCCATGCTTCGTGGTACGCATTATCCCGCATGAGGGCAAGGGGTAGGGAGAAAATGAAAAACGCGACGATTGCGTACATCAGCCTTGGCGGCAACACGGGAGGGGAGGCCGGACGGTTCTCCCAAGCCCTCGCGCGCATGGGGGAATGGCCCGGCGTCAGCGTTCTCGCGGTCTCCGGCATGTACCGGACGGAACCTCAGGGGGACGCGGACCAGCCGTGGTTTATGAACCAGGCGGCATCCCTGGCGTGCGAGTCCGGCATAACGGCGGCAACGTTTCTGGACGGCATGTTGCGGCTGGAGCATGAACTCGGGAGGGTCCGCGACGCGTCCCGGCGCTTCGGGCCGCGCGCCATCGACCTTGACCTTTTGTTATTCGGCGATATTGTGTGCACGGAAGAACGGGTATCCGTGCCGCATCCGCGCATGGCCGAAAGGGCGTTTGTGCTGGTGCCGCTTCTGGAAATAGCCCCCTCCCTTTGCTTGCCCGGTGGTGAGCCGCTCGCGGCTTGCCTTGCAAAACTCCACTATAGCGTGGTGGAACACACCATTTTTCAGGAAGACGGGAAACATGGAAAGTCCAAGTAAAACTTTAGGTATTCTCGGCGGCATGGGACCGGCGGCGGGCGCGGAATTCATGCGTCTGCTCGCGGTAAAGGCTCCGGCGCAGCGCGACCAGGAGCACCCTATTATCTACATGCTGTCCGACCCGCATATCCCGGACCGGACGGCGGCTGTCGCCGGCACGGGGCCGGACCCCACGGAACGGTTGCGGAAAGACCTGTTCACCATTGCCGGATGGGGCGTCGACTACCTCGCTGTACCATGCAATACCGCCCATATTTTTATCGACAGCTTCCGGGATGACCTGCCTGTACCGCTTTTGCATATTGTGGAAGAGACCGTTGCCGCCTGCCGGCGGCAGAGCCCGAAAGGGGCCTGGCTCCTGGCGACGGAAGCCACGTGCAATACCGGCATCTACCAGCAATATGCCCGGAAGATAGGGTACGATTTTCGTGAGGTCACGCCGGAGATGCAAAAAAGGGTCACCGAGGCCCTGACGTTGGTAAAAGCCGGTAACATGCCGGAATCCGGCGTTTGCATGCGGAAAATTGTCGAAGAGCTGTGGCAACGGGAAAATATAGATATCGCGACGGCCTGCACCGAACTGCCCCTTGCGTATGACGCGTCCGGGTTGCCTGCCGAACGTTCCGTGTCCAGCCTCGGCGCCTTGTCCGACGCCTGCTTGCGGGCGATTTACGGGAGTGCGTACCAACGGTGAAAGGGTGATTTAAGGAGAAACTATGCGTTGGCTAATTATCGGCGTGGTCGCCTTCATTTTATATAAATTGGTGACCAATGAAATACACAAGCGGGCGGCGGACAGGAAAACCACGGAAGAAAAACGGCGGCAGGAACCAAGCAGTGACATGGTGAAGGACCCGGTCTGCGGCGCTTACGTGGACGTGGCTTCAAGCGTCAGTGTGCGTGACGGGGCCGAGGTTCACCGTTTTTGCAGTTACGAATGCCGGGATGCATTTTTGGAAAAATTGCGCGCCACAGGGCGAAATATACCGGAAAAGAAAACAGCCGCCATTGAACTGGATAAAGAAAATCCGGAATAATGTAAAAAGACATTGGGGCGCATAGCAAACGCCATGCGTTTTTTTTCGCGTTTCTAAATGAAAGTTAACATAATTTACATTATGGGACAAATTGGAATAAGAAAGTTGCCGGAAAACGCCGACGCCCGGCCTTCTGCCCTAACGTAATTTTGAGTACGTCCGGGACTTGCTTTTTTTCCAATGCCCGGTACTTTTGTCTGGTCATGTTCAACACCAAAACCGACTGCAACCGGATTCCCGCCGCCGTTTCCATCTTCCGGATGGTCCATGGACTTTTGTTTCTTTATGCGGCAGCCATTCTCGGCATCACGTTTTTTTTACATGCATCCGCCACTTCCGGCATGACGCCCGAACGGTTTTTCGCCGTGGCGGTTGCAGCCCCCATGCTGGTAGGATCGTTTGCGTTCTGGCTGGCAACAACGGTTCGCGTGCTGTTTGTGCCCGGGATTTTTTTCTGTTCTTTGCTGGCCCTCGTCCTGGCCTGCATGCCCATAATGATGAATGTCTTCTTTCCCGCCCACCTGGTCCTTTTCGGCCTTGCCGCCGTGTATGGCGTATCGTGCATTATTTTGGCCCAATACTTTTTTGCCCAGCCCGTGGTAAAAAGAAAATAACCGGCGGCAAAAACACGAAGTCCCCGCGGAGGCCATCCGCGGGGACTTCGTGTTTTTATGGAAATTGCCTACAGCCAGTTAAACCACTGTTTCCAGGAGCCTTCTCGGTTTTCCCTGGTTTCCTCGGCCTGGCTTTCTCTGTGCCGGATGAACGCGGCCTGGCCTTTTTCTTCGGCGTGCGTGTAAATATCCGGCACGTCCTTGAATTGTTCCACGAGGTTTTTGTAACGGGCCCAGGCGGAACCGTATTTACCCGCGCGGTAATAGAAATCCGCGATATACAATTCATGTTCCGCCATAAGCTTGCGGCATTCCACCATCTTTACGCGCGCCTCTTCGGCGTACTCCGAATCGGGATACGCCTCGCTGATCCGCTTGAAGTACGAGTAAGCGTCTTCGATGGGCGTTATGGGCCGGTCTATGGACCGGTACATATGCCTGCTGGCCATGCCGATATTGTACAAAACATAGGGAATCGCTTCGTGGCGGGGGTGCAGGCTTTCAAATTCCTTATAGGAATCTATGGCCGCGGCCCACTCTCCGTCCAGAAAGTAGGCGTCCGCAAGGCTCAGTTCCGCCTCTATGGTATACGGGCTGAACTGGTATGTATCCTTGAGTTTGGTATAGAAATAAATGGCCGACGAGTAGTCCTTCTCGCGCATGGAATCATTGCCGGCTTCAAAAAGCTCCTGAGCTGTTTCTTCAGGGACAGGCAAATAGAAATAGTCAATAATGCCACAGCCCGAAAGGCTTGTGACCAGGACGGCCGCCAACATGAAGCGGATGAGCGTTCGCATGTAGCTACTCTTCTTGAGGTTACAGGCTTGCTGGATTCGACACGGGTCAGGTACTGCTCCGCATCCGCAAATTTCCGGTGCAAAAAACCGGCGGACGTATTGCGCGCCCGCCGGTACGTGTGTTTTACAGGGCTTTAGCGATCAAGTCTTTGAAGCCGTTTTTGGTTCCCGCGCCCGTAATCTGGTCAACGACCTGGCCGTTCTTGAACAGGATAAAGCAAGGAATTGCGCGGATTCCGTATTTCCCGGGGGTTGCCGGGTTTTCGTCCACGTTCATTTTCGCGACAAGCACCTTGCCGGCATATTCGGCGGCAAGCTCCTCAACGATAGGGCCAACCGCACGGCACGGGCCGCACCAGGGAGCCCAAAAATCAACAAGAACCGGAATGGAAGATTTGAGAACAACAGCATCAAAATCGTTATCGGAAACGTTGGTCGCCATAATGATGAACTCCTTGTGCCGTAATGACATTACGGGAACTTTTTTTGCAGTGCCCTCCGGCACGATACGCGGTATCGATTTGCCGGGGGTGTACAGCGGATACTAGGCACGCAACACCCTACTGTCAAGATCGGATTATGCGTTTGCGGGATGGACCTGACGCGGTGCCGGAGCAAACCGGGCCGCTTGCCGTCATTCCGGATACATCACGTCATCGGGGATGGGGATGCCCCGGGGGATGCAGGAAACCCGAAGGTCGTGCCGCCCTCCTTCTCTCGCCAGAAGCCAGCCCGCATAGGCCACCATGCTGCCGTTATCCGTGCACAGAAGCGGAGACGGTATGGCCACGGGCAGGCCATGCTCTTCAGCCAGCCGGGTCATTGCCTGCCGCACCGCGCTGTTCGCGGCAACGCCGCCGGCAACGACCAGGGAGCGGATGCCCGGCTCCCGGTCCAGGGCGCGGGCAAATTTCCGTTGTAATGTCAGGGCGATGGCCTCCTGCAAAGATGCGCAGAAATCGAGCGTGTCGCCGCCCGGCTCTTCTCCCGGTTTGCAAACCAATCCGGGAGTATTTTTTATAATGGTCGCCGCGGCCGTCTTCAAACCGCTGAAACTGAAATCAAGGTTGTCGTTATCCATATACGGGCAGCGCAAAAGGCCGGGAACAGGGGTTCCCCGGCGGGCCATATCGTCTATCAGGCGTCCCGCCGGATACGGCAGGCCCAGAAGTTTTCCGACCTTGTCAAAAGCCTCCCCCGCGGCGTCATCAATCGTCCGGCCCAAAGGAACGAAATCTCTGGGGGAACGGATGCGGTAAATATGGGTGTGCCCGCCGGAAACCAATAGCCCCAGAGCGGGAAACCGCAACTCGTTATCAATTCCGGCCGCCAGGAGATGCGCATGCAAATGGTTGACGCCGATAACGGGCCTCGCCAGCCCCACCGCCAGCCCCTTGGCAAACGCCGCGCCGACCAGGAGGCTTCCCAGAAGGCCGGGGCCCCGGGCAAACGCGACGGTATCTATCGCCTGGGAGGGAATAGCCGCTTTCTGAAGAAGCAGATCAAACAGAGGCCCGATGAGCCTTCCGTGCTCGCGTGAGGCAAGTTCCGGCACAACGCCGCCGAAAAGCGCGTGCAGGTCCGCCTGGCTGGACATGACGGATGCGGCCACGCGGCCGTCATCGACCAGGGCCAACGCGGTTTCATCACACGATGTTTCTATTCCGAGACACAACATAGGCACAAAAAAGCGCCCGTCCGCTGGAGCATTTTACTCTTGAACTGCCTCTAGCGGGACGGGCGCGGATGGTTGAACGTTATCGATAATACGCGGTCGCGGATTCCACGTCCTGCTTGGAACCAATGAACAGGGGCACCCTTTCATGCAGGGTCTGCGGCACTATGTCGAGGATGCGCTGGCGTCCGTCGCTTGCGGCGCCGCCGGCCTGTTCCGCCACAAACGCCAGAGGGGAAGCCTCGCACAACAGGCGCAGCTTGCCGCGGGGCTTCTCGGGCTGCTTGTAGTCCATGGGGTACATGAAAATACCGCCATACAGCAGCGTGCGGTGAAAGTCCGCCACCAGGGAGCCGACATACCGCTGGGTATACGGAGCGCCGTGGGCGTTCTCCTTGCCTTTGAAATACGCGACGCCCTTCTGGGTCGGCTCGTCCCAATACAAGTGGTTGCCCTCGTTGATCGAGTAGTACTTCCCGCGCGGCTTCATCTGCATATTGGGGTGGGAGAGAAGGAATTCGCCGACGGTGGGATCAAGCGTGAAGCCGTGCACGCCAAGCCCCGTGGTGTAAACGAGCATGGTGGACGGGCCGTAGAGAAAATACCCCGCCGCGACCTGCTGTATCCCGGGTTGCAGGATATCCTGCTCATAGGAAACGTCGTGGTCCGACGGGCTTTTCCGCCGCAGAATTGAAAAAATGGTGCCGACGTTGATGTTGACGTCAATGTTGCTCGACCCGTCAAGCGGGTCAAAAATCAGGATATAGTCCCCTTTGGTGTACTTTTGCGACACGGGGATAAAGTCGGCGTTCTCCTCGGAGGCCAGCGCGCACAGCGTTCCGCTGCGTTCCATGCGGTGGATGAGCGCCCTGTTGGCATAATCGTCCAGTTTCTGAACCGCCTCGCCCTGCACGTTCATCTCGCCGGTGCCGCCAAGGATATCAAGCAGGCCCGCCTTGTTGACGCTGCGGTTTATCAGCTTCGCGGCAAGGATGAGGTCGTTGAGCATATGCGTAAACGTGCCCGTTGCCGCGGGAGACTTTTTCTGATGCAGAAGAAGGTGTTCTGTTACTGTAATCTGGCGCATGCGAACCTCCTGTATTATTCCAACAATGGTGTCCCGCCCTGCCGGCTGTCCTCTCCGGACGGAACAGGGTCCGCCAGGGGAGAATTGTGGCCGTCCGGCGAAATTTCCGCAGGGGGTGTTCCGGGGTCAAGGGTCTCCGGCGTTTGCGCCGCTTCCTGCGTCCGCCCGGGCATTTCCGCGTCCGGGGGCGGCACCAGCCTGGAGAGGTCAACGGGGCCGATGGCCAGGGCGTTGGCCTCCGCGAGGCCGCGCAGGTTTTCTTCTTGCAGCGGAAATTCGCCTTGTATCCGTATCGCATAAATCAGCGGCAGGTTGCCGATATAGCGGCAGATCCAGTAAAACGCCCCCAAATCGTTGCGTTCAATCCCGGAGATATCGCTCTTTACCCGCTCCGCCCAGTCCACACCGGCGATGGGTATCGCGGCGGGATCGTAAATGCCGGGCCACAGGATGCCGTCCGGCCCCGCGATCACCACCTGGGCGGCGTCTCCCGTACGGGCGAGAAGCGTCCTGGGGTCAAAGTGGACGGTAATGACGCCCCTGAAATCCGCTCCGGCATAGACCGGGTTCCCGATATAAATTTCCGGGCCGAGAGGATCATTCTGCACGAAGGAGCGCAGATCTTTAAGCTGCTGCTTGGGGTCAACCTCGAGGAGGCTGCCGATCTCGAACGGCTTGGGGAAGTTCGGCGGAATCTTCGCGCGGGGAATGCCCTCATTGTCGGCCAACGCCACCCCGGACAGCCAGGGGAAACGGGAGGTCATGGTGGCGACCCATTCAGCATCCGGGCTTAGGTCACTGTTTTGCAGCGCGCGTTCAAGTTCCTGCAATTGCACGTCAAAGTCGGAAATGGCCATGCCGAGCGCGGCCTCATAGTCTTGGACGTTGCCCTTGTCGTCCAGGTTCAGCCGGGCGGGGGTGTTCAGGTACTCATAATAATACGAGCGGGTACCCTTCCAGGCGTCTTTGACGGTCTGGGGGGTGCGGCAGCCGGTAAGCGCTAAAATGCATGCCGCGGTCAACAGGAAAAAATAGCGATGCACGGTGACTCCTGAGCAAAACAAACCGGCACGTGAACAGACGCTGCCCCAAAGGCGCGTCCATGTCTTTGCACCGGTCTAGGGGTTGTTATTGTAGTGACCTCGCCTCCAAACGCTGGGCAAGCACAGCCAACCAATCCTTTTTTTCCTCTTTGGACGCTTGCGCGTCGCTTTCTCCGCCCTGAGGCGCGCCTGCCAAGGCGTCCATTCTGGCTTTGAGGTCTTTTTTGACGGCCTCGGAACTCGCCGCGGCCAGCAATTCGGCGTAAATATCCAGCGCTCCCGCAACGTCGCCCTGCTCGGCCAAAACATCGGCCATGCTGCGGGTGCGCAACGTTATGGGTTCATCCGTTTCGTCCTCGTTTTCGTCATAGGAAGGTTCCGGGGAAGGTTCCCGAAGAGTGGCGGGAATTGAACCTTCCTGCCGTGTCGCGGGCGCGGCCGCCGCGGGGAGCATTTCCGCAATGGCTTCCAGATCCGGCTCCAGGCTTGCCGCGGACGCTGCAAGGGGATACGTTTCCGCGACCGTGGCGGAAGGACGGGCGGGGCTGCCGCCCACAAGGTTTTTCAGGCCGTGCTCAATGACGCCGGCCCAGGAAACGGGCAGATTTTGCAAGAAAGCCGCCAGAAAAATAGCGGCAAGGCCGGCATCGCGGGTGCTCTCTTCATCAAAGAGACGTTCCCCCCAGGCTCGCCAGAATCCGGGATAATTTTTGAACAAAACGCTCAAAACCGCAACTTCCTGTTGCAATTCGATGGCTTTGCCGGACGAATACAAAAGTTCCGCAAGAAAAAGCCGCGCTTCCACATGATCGGGATGGCGCCCTACCCCCTGGCGCAAAACGGCAATGGCTTCATCGGGCCGGCCGTCTTTGGCCAACATGCGGGCAAGGGGAAAGAAAATCTTGGAATTGGGCTCAATTTCAAGGACTTCTCTGTACCACTCAATCTTTTGTTTCATGCGACCCGGCTCCTGTTTTGGCCGTATCCTGGGACTCGGGGAAAATATAGAGTATTTCGTTGTCTTTTACAAAATTAAACCGGTTGCGGATAATCTTTTCCTGGTATTTTTCGTCGGATTGCAGCAGGCGGATCTCACGGCTCAAAGCAACGTTCTTCGCATCAAGATCTTTTATCCGCTCCTCCAAAACCTGATGCTGTTCTTTAAGGTTGCGGTACGCCTGTAACCCCTGGCCTCCCCAGATAAGGCTGTATATCAAAATGCCATTGATAGCCAAAGAAAAACCGACAAAAACTCTTTGCCACGACATAGTTATTGCAAAAACCTTTGCTCGGATCGCGTCACGCCGTCCTGCTTGATGCTTCCTTTAAGTTCCTCAAAAAAGCTGGCTGTGGCTGCTTCTATCCGCTTTACATCTTCTTCTTGGATGAAAAGCGTTTCAAGCTTGTTATAAATTTCCTTGAGAACGGTAAGTTCCGTCAATAACGGTTCAGCGGCCTGGATATTTTTCAGCTCCGGCTCAAGGTCAAGTATGGCCTGGAGGCAGCTGCGAAGCCGTAAATGCAACCGAGGGACTGAAGTCATGGCGCCCTCCCTGTTGTTTCAGTCGGATGAGCCGAAAGTTTTTTGCTGTCCCAGCCAATGCCGATGGAAGGTATGTAAATAATTCACTCCTGAAAATACCGTGAGTGCAACCGCTATGTAAAGCAAAAACTGGCCTAGCGGCACGGGGTTAATCCCGAACCACGGGTAATGCAGGACGAGCGGAACCAGCGCGAGCATCTGCAAGATGGTTTTCCATTTGCCGAAGGTATCCGCCGCGATAACAACCCCCTCGTCGGAAGCGATTGCCCGCAGCCCGGTGATAATAAGCTCACGGCAGATGATGACTATCGTTATCCATGCCGCGACCCGGTTCAGGGCGACCAGCATGACCAGAACGGATGAAATGAGAACCTTGTCGGCAAGGGGATCGAGAAATTTCCCAAAGCTGGTAACCATGTTGGAACGCCGGGCGATATGCCCGTCCACCAGGTCGGTCGCCGAGGCAAGGATGAACCCGGCGCACGCAAGAAGGCAGGTGTACTTATTTTCGAAATACAGAAGGACGACGATGATGGGAACCATCAAAATACGGCTGAGCGTTATTTTGTTCGGAAGGTTCAAAATCCTCATGGTACCCTATCCTGCCTGGCTTGGAAATCAATGATGCGGTTACATGCATGAATCCATACGACATTACGATATGCGCGTGAAGAGCGCAATCCGGAAATAACCGATCACACAAAGAACGTTCGCCTTTTGAGCCGGCCATGTATGTTTTTTATAGTAAAAGCTTGCCTTTTATTACGTGAGCGATATCCATGAACGCTTTCTTGGCGGGAAAATCACCGGGCAAATCCACTATCGGCCGCTTGCTGTCCGCGGCAACGAGCATGGCAGGGTCAATGGGAACGCGCCCGAGAAACGGGATATTTTTGTTTCTCGCGAGCGCCTCCCCCCCGCCGGAAGAAAACAGATCAATATTGCCGCCGCAGTGGGGACAGGACAAACCGCTCATGTTTTCGACAATGCCGAGAAGGTCCGCATGGATCCGCTCAAGAAAGTGCAGCGCCTTGCGCACGTCCGCGAGCGAGATCTCCTGCGGCGTCGTGACCATGACGCACCGCGCCCCGGGGATGGCCTGCAGAACCGCGAGATGCTCGTCACCGGTTCCCGGGGGGGAATCTATCAGGAGCACGTCAAGGTCACCCCAGGCGACGGAGGATATAAACTGGTGGATGGCCGCCGTTTTTTTGGGACCGCGCCAGATGATGGCGGTATCCCGGTCCTGCAGGAGCGAATCCATGGATACCACGGCTATTTTGTCCTGGTAACGGGCGGGAATGAGCGTTTCTTCATCCTTGGGTGTGAGATGATCCTGAAGGCCCAGGAGGGAAGGAACGCTGGGGCCGTGCATGTCGACATCGAGAATGCCGACGTTCAGGCCGCTGTTCGCGAGAGCAACGGCAAGGTTGACCGTGACCGCGCTTTTACCGACGCCCCCCTTGCCGCTCATGACAAACAGCGTGTTGCGGATGCCGCTCAGCGTTTTTTTGATGGCCCGGGTTTTGGCGGTTTCAATGGGGGCGGGAGCGGACGCGCACCCGGAACAGGCGGCGGATGTGCCGCATTTGGATGAAGGGGAACAGTCAGCCATATATCTTCCTTGAACCGTTACAGTAAATTACAGCCAGCCGTGCTTGCCCACAAGGTCAACGAAGGTTACGGCGTTTTTGGTATCCATGTTCACCCTGCCCCCCTGCTTGCGGACCTGAACCAGCTTTTGCGAGGCTCTTTCCGGCCCGACCGGGATGACCATGATGCCGGGGTCGGCCAGTTGGGCAATAAGCGGTTCCGGCACTTCCGGGCCGCCGGCGGTGACGATTATCCGGTCATACGGGCCAGCCTCGGGCCAGCCGAGGGTGCCGTCATCGAGCTTCATGCGGATGGAGAGCAACCGCAGCCGCATGAGAAGGCTGCTTGTTTTAAAATATAACCCGCGCAACCGCTCCACCGTATACACATCAAGCCCCATGGCGTCCAGGACGGCGGCCTGATAGCCCGACCCCGTGCCGATCTCCAGAACGCGCATGCCTTTTTCCGCTTCCAGCAGTTCCGACATAAGAGCGACGACATAGGGCTGGGAGATGGTCTGCCCATACCCGATGGGCAGGGGATGGTCGCCGTAGGCCTGGGAAACGAGCGCTTCATCAACAAAAAGATGCCGGGGGACGGATCCCATGGCGCGCAGCACGGCGGCATCGCGGATGCCTCTGCCTGCGATTTGCTCCCGGACCATTCTGTCGCGGCTGATTTTTTGCGCGTTATGCTGCATGGTTTTTGTGTGTTTTGGATTCGGCCATGAGGATGAAGACCAGATTTTCTCCCGCAAGTCAATCAGATGCTTGAATTGGGGGAAAAATCCCCCTGCGCCCTTGTGTTGGCTCGCAAAGTATGCAAAAAGACCTGAACAGCTTTTTATCCAAGGATCACAACCATGCGTCTTCCCTTTTCGCCGATCTTCTGCATCGGTGCCGTCGTTATAGGTCTTGTCGCCGGTACGGGCTATTTTCTCTTCAAAGACACCACTCCCCCGGAGCTCAGCCTTGTGCCGGAGGCCAAGGTCGTCACCCCCGGCCAGAAACTGTCCGTGGTGGCCACGGACAAGGAGTCGGGCATCCGCTCCATCACGGTGACGGTCCGCAAAAATTCGCAGACGCAAGTGCTGGCGAAAAATGTGTATTCCGATAAAGCCGGCATGCAGACCGCCGAGTTCGCGTTCAAGGACACCTTCCTGCGCGACGGGGCCTTCACCTTGGTAATCAACGCGGCTGACGCGTCTTTCGCAGGGTTCGGCCAGGGCAATTCGACCACCAAAGAATATGCCATGACCATGGATACCACCCCGCCCAAGGTGACGATCAATACGTCCTACCCTTATGTGCGGCGCGGCGGGAGCAGCTGCGTTTCCTACAAGATCTCCCGTGATGTGGAAGCTTCGGGAATCAGGGTCAATGACAAGTATTTTCCGGGGTATCAGCAGGAAAACGGCGATTACATCTGCTTTTTCCCTTTCCCGTACTATATGGAGGACAAGGATTACCAGCCGTATCTCGTGGTAACCGACTTTGCGGGCAATAAAAGTGAAACCCGCGTTCCTCTCTATCGCATCAAACACCGTTTCAAAACCGATACCGTCAAGATCAACGACCGTTTTTTTGAACTGAAACTGCCGGAGTTCAGAGCGTTTTATCCCGACATCACCGACCCGTTGACCCTGTTTAACAAGGTCAACGGCGAGCTGCGGCAGGCCAATGCCGCGAAGCTCCTGGAAGTCGGGCAGAAGTCCGCGCCAAAGGCTCTCTGGAACGACGCCTTCCTGCCGCTGCCCAACGCCGCGGTCCGGGCCGGGTTTGCCGAGCACAGGACCTATCTGTACAACGACGTGAAGCAGGACGTGGAGGCAACGCACCTCGGGCTCGATCTCGCCTCCCTCGCGCGGAGCCCGGTGCCCGCGGGCAACGACGGCGTTGTCGTGTTCGCCGACTATCTCGGCATATACGGTAACGTGGTGGTGCTGGACCACGGCCTTGGCCTGCAAAGCCTTTACTCGCACTTATCTGAAATTTCCGTGGAGACCGGGCAGCGGGTAACGCGCGGGCAAATCTTGGGCCGCACGGGCGCGACCGGCATGGCCGTCGGCGACCACCTGCATTTCGGCATCCTGATTTCCGGCCTGGAAGTTTCCCCCATCGAGTGGCTGGACCCCAAATGGATCCGCGACAACATCACGGATCGCTTGAAGGAGGCCGGAGCGCCCGCGCCGGAAATGCCCCAGGCCGCGCAGACGGTGCAGACGGCCC